>CAZEOI010000059.1:0-23080 GCA_964513775.1 uncultured Sangeribacter sp.
CATAGAAAATGTACGATGCTTGTACGGATTTGATTTCTATTCTTTTGTAAGTCAACGTATTAACCTCTTCTGCATCGGGCAAATAATTAGTTAGTTATAAACACCTTATATTGCTAATTATTGATTATTACTGAGCGATAAAACTTAATACATTCAAGAACACCTAATGCAGATAACTCTCAGTGTTAGGCGTTTTTATGCATTAGATTTTTCAGGCGTTACAATAGAAAAATGATTGCATAGTTGTTATTCAACATGACCACCAAACCATTACGAAAAATGATTCTGATTGTCATTTCAGTCTTAATAGTGTTAGTGATAACGGTCACACTTGTGATATGGCTACATCCTGCTTTCGGGAGGTCGCCACGCGGTGAACGTCTTGAACGCATATCTGCATCACCCAACTGCCGCAACGGCCAGTTTTTAAATCTTGAATATACTCCTGAGGTCACATCCAACAAGGGATTGCTTCGAGCACTTTGGGACGCGGCATTTGTTCGTCCTGCAGACATGAAACCTTCAACCCCAATTAAAGCTATCAAGACCAATCTCAGTGAGCTTCCAATGGCTACTAATCAATTAGTATGGCTGGGTCATTCATCATACTTCATGATTTTAGACGGAAAGAAAATATTGGTCGACCCAGTGTTGACGTCAGAATTTCCGGTATCATTGATGATGAAACCTTTTCCGGGAAGCGACCTCTATCATCCATCTGATATTCCTGAAACAGATGTTCTCATTATCACCCATGACCATTACGATCATCTTGATTACGCCACAATAAAGGAGATAAAAGATAGAGTGAAACTTTTCATATGTCCGCTTGGCGTAGGTGAACATCTTGAGTTGTGGGGAGTGGGGAAGGATAAAATACGGGAACTTGACTGGTACCAGACAACGACAAATTCTTCGCTGAAAATAGAATGTCTTCCTGCCCGTCATTTCTCAGGACGTCTTTTTAAACGCAGAAATACACTTTGGGCATCATATATGATTACTCTATCAGATTCCAACACTGTTTATCTCGGAGGCGACAGCGGTTATGGAAAACATTATAAAGAAATCGCTCAACGGTATCCTACAGTTAATTTTGCAATACTTGAAAATGGTCAGTATAACGATGACTGGCGCTTAATTCATACCCTACCCTATCAGCAGGATTCTGTAATCCGCGATCTTGGTGCTCAAAATGTATTTTCCGTTCATAACTCTAAATATGCCTTGGCACGCCATCCGTGGCACGAACCAATCGACAAGATTCGGGAAACAGCTGCAGCTGACCCATCATTCCTCTTGCTTGAAGCAATAATAGGCGAACCTATTGTCTTAAAATAAAATAGCATATTCCTCGAAAGGGAGTCGTCTGTCAAAATGGCCGGATGCATCGTCCCGAATAAGAAATAGTCTTAATCAACCATCTTGTAAGGCTGTTAATACTGACATCTCAGTTAGAGTTATTCCCATTTTTATTTCAATAATTCTATAAACTTGATTGCAACCCGGTCTTCGCCGCCAGTTTGCGGGCAAACGTACTCTTCCCTGCCCCGGGGCAACCAATTACAATAACTCTCTTCATTGTTACTTACAGATCAATTTGATATAACACGTGTGTCTGCAAAGGTGAATCAGCTAATAGGTTAGGATGCTCAAACTCTCCTACTTTTGTCATCCCGATCTTTTGCATAACTCTTTCCGAGGGTGTATTCACCTTTGCAGTAAACGAATATAATCTTGGCAGTCCTTTCTGTTTTGCCAACTTCAACACCTCCTTGGCAGCTTCTGTCGCCAACCCTTGATTGTGATGATCAGCAGCCAATCGCCATCCAATCTCAACTCCGGGTGTAAAATCAGAATCAAAACCAATCTCATGCAATCCTACATAACCGATAAAATTTCCGTTTGATTTCAATTCCACGGCATACAATCCCCAGCCATTCCGCTCAAACTCCGATTGAATCCTATGGAAGAATGATTCTGTTTGTTCATTCGTCAGGGTAGAAGGGAAATAACGCATGACACGAGCGTCCCTATTCATCTCAGCGAACAAAGGCAGGTCATCCGGCTTCCATGAACGAAGAATCAATCGCTCTGTTTCGCCATATTTCATTCTTGTAGATATTTCATTTTCCAACATATCAAATATTGCATTTACACTGCAAATTTACTCATTTTTTTGATGACAATTTCACCATCGTCTTATCAAAAGAGCCCTACGACTACCCCACCGTCTTCAAATACACGAGCATTACCAACCTCAGTCTCTACAAATTCACAATCTTCTATCTCAACCAGACAAGAAATACCCTTTTGTCGTAGCTTAACTTATGTTTATCAGTAGATACACTGGTTGACTGAAAAAATTTATTTAACTTTGTCATAAGTAATACCAAATATCCTATGGCTAATAAAAGAACCAATAGATGTCTATACAAATCGGATTTTAATTCATTCATTGAAACCGATAAGTATTATATTCTGGGACGCATCCATGATGCGTTTCACGGACAAGTATTAACTACTACCGATGAGGCATGGTTAGGAGAAATCTAAAAAACATAATCAAACGATAACAGCATTCCTTGAATCCGGATAAATTGATTATGAAAAAGTATAGTGGAACAAAATACAATTCACAGTGGGACGCATCAACATGGCTCATCCTCGGACTCGTTGCAGTATGTTGTGTTGTGCCCTGCTTCTTAGACGATGGAATATGGCCAACTATTATTTGTATTGTGATGTTTGCTTTTATATTATTAGTTTTTTGCAGCATCTATTACAAAATTGACGGAGATAGACTGGTGGTATATACATTCCTCCACCCTATCTCCTATCCCATTGGCAAGATTAAGGAGATAAGGCCCACCAAGAGCACTCTTTCATCACCAGCTACATCCTTAACCCATCGCTTGGCAATAACCTTTACAGATCGAAATATACTTAAAAGTACCACCCCGCTCATCATATCGCCAGTACACTGTGAGGAGTTTATACAACAGCTTATCTCTATCAATCCTGCTATTTCCATATTTCCATCTGAATAAGAATATCTTAACCCTTCTTGATTCACGAATGTTATATTACCATGACGGATGTTATGACACCAGCGGAGAGAAGCCGTTGCATGGCGGCTATAAAGGGAAAGGATACTAAGCCTGAGTTGATTGTTCGGAAGTATCTTTTCTCCAGAGGATTGCGCTATCGTGTCAACAATCGAAAACTGCCCGGTTCTCCCGATATCGTCCTGAAGAAATATAAGACTGTCGTGTTTGTTGACGGTTGTTTCTGGCATGGACATGAGGGTTGCAAGTATTATAGACTGCCAAAATCTAATGTGTACTTCTGGAAACATAAGATTGCCATGAATATAGCCCGCGACTATGCCAATAATGTTGACCTTGAATTGGCCGGGTGGAAAGTGATACGAATTTGGGAATGTGACATCAAAACAAAAGCAAAACGGGAAGAGACACTGAGAAATATCTACATTAAAATCACGCAAACCGGCGGTACCTCTTCAGGATATAATCAAGTGGGCAAAAGCGATGAAGAATCCATGGCAGCAGAACCCTCCACATCGTATGGCGATTAATTCACCAAAAGCAATAGTTCATTGAGAGACCACAAACTTATATGTCATCAACTAACCCATAACAGAGGGAGATTAATATTGAATAATTTCACACAAAAAGTTGATAATAAAAAGAATCGGTCAGAAATAATCTTGATTAAAATTATTTCTGACCGATTCTCAAAATTATAGTCTACTATTCAAATTTAATTAAGGCTTACTATTAGAAAAAAGACTACCATCAGCACTTTAGCATGAAGCTACCAATCCATAAATAACTACCAGCCAGTTTCGCGCCACAATTATGCGTTATGATTTACTTATCTTGCAACGGAAGGGGTTGATGTTTCACTACGGAAATTTATCCAGGTGAGTTTCTTCCAGAGATATTCCAAGGGCCCCTGCTTATGGTTTCGTAGCCATACTCTACTGGTGTATGTGAGCAAAGTTACAATGCCAATACCTATCAGAAGCGACAAGGTAGCTCCCGTAAACCTATACAAGCCTAAGCCAAAATTGTAGAAAATGGCTACTCCTAAAATTGATTGGGTAATGTAATTGGTGAGCGACATTTTCCCAAATGCTATTGACAATCGCTGGAACTTATATCCATGGTCAGAAGCCGTAAACCAGAAAAGTACAAAAACTGAAACCAAGGCTGCCATTATCATGAAATTTGCCGGAAGTCCCATGGCAATACCCCAATGGGCATGCCAAGTAGGATTGGAAGACAGTGGCGCTACTAAAGTTTTCAAAGTATAAAATGGAATAAACAGAATCATTGACGCATAAAGCAAGCGATACCAGAAACGAATGGATTCCGCACTACATATGAATTTCTCTGTCCTACCAAGCCACATACCCAACAGGAAGAGTGCCGGTGTCTGACAGATTCGACCTGCCTCTATCTGCCAAAGATTGCTATAAAGCTGTCCGTTGCTTATGTTTTCACACATAGTTTGCCATAAGTTTCCATACATACCGGCCTCCTCTGCCTGAGTGCCATAAGCGGCAAAGCGTGAACTGGTGTCAATATAATCTGGATTTATATAGGCTATTATCATATGAATCCAATCAAGCGGTTGCAGGAGGAGTATACAGGCCACTATGAGAACTGTTCTGTTTTTCCAAGAGGAAGCCGGGATAAGTATCAAGCCACATACAGAGTAGAAGAGCAATATATCACCATCGTAGAATAATGCATGAAATTGTGCGAAACAAGCCAACAGAAACATTCGCCATGCAAAACGAAGTCGGAAATCCGAACCTCTCCGCCTTGCATTGCGCATCTGGATATAGAAACTAAACCCGAAAAGCAATGAGAATGTGGCATAAGCTTTTCCTGCAAAGAGAAACCATACAGTAGAGATAACTCCATCGTCAAGGAGCTTCAACCAATTGGGTTCCCATGTGATTTCAGTAAACAGATTATAATGTTCAATAGAATGAATCAACACTATAGCAATCAGTGCGAATCCACGCAATGCGTCAACTACTTCAAGACGCTGTGAGGTGGTAGATGTAGGTTGTGGCATGAAATATATAAGATTATTTATTATAAGGCTAAATATATGTCATAAATTAATGATGTAATTGATCGGTGACACATATTTATATACTCGTGATTAACAAAGTTAAGAATCTTAAGGCAATTATCCAAATGTATCTTTCTAACTTCTTCTAATTTTGAGATAAATAATGTAGAAGAGTGCAAATGGTAGTAATTGCGGAAATGGTGCCTACTCTCAACTGGCAACTGCAAAATTAGTGACTTTTTGGAAGAAAACCTTAAGTGGGGACTCGAAATTAAGTTTTTCCCGAGGTCTACGATTCAGTTTATGCTGAATTTTACGGATAAAAGCATCACATTGGCCGGTCTCGGGCAAATGAAACCTTTAGGCCTCTCCTTACGTTTAAAAGGTATGGAAAGAATTAATTTCGGTGTGATCGGCACCAACAATATAACACGCTGGTTTCTTCATGGAGCCATGCTCGACAGTCGCTTCAATCTGACAGCGGTTTGCTCTCGTGATATCAACAAAGCCAAAAATTTCGCTGCTGAATATAAGGCTCCGCTTGCCTTTGATTCACTCGAAGAGATGGTGTCGAATTCCAATGTGGATGCAGTCTATATCGCAACTCCCAATATGTGTCATGCAGAACAGGCAATCATCTGCATGACACACGGCAAACATGTGCTGTGCGAAAAACCGTTTGCTTCCAATGCGTCAGAGGCACGTGAGATGATAAAAACGGCTCGTGAAACCGGTGTAGTGTTAATGGAAGCCATGAAAACCACACTCACACCCAACTTCAGATATATCATGGATAATCTCCATGAAATTGGCATCGTAAGACGCTATTTCGCCTCCTACTGTCAATATTCCTCCCGCTACGACAAATTTAAAGAAGGTATTGTGCTCAATGCTTTCCGACCGGAGTTATCTAATGGAGCGATTATGGATATTGGGGTCTACACGGTTTATCCCATGGTGGTGTTATTCGGCAAGCCTATTGAAATCTCAGCTTCAGGGTTGATTCTCTCCTCCGGTGCAGACGGACAGGGATCCGCCACATTCCGTTATCCGGATATGGAAGCCAACATTATTTATTCCAAAATCTCAGATTCCTACCTTCCCTCTGAGATTCAAGGTGAAGAGGGCACTATAAGTATAGATGATATACATGATTTCCGAAAAATATTCTTCCATTCACGAAAAGATAAATCAAAAGATGATCGAAGCATCACAGAATATAAGGATGAGTATTACTATGAGGCCAAAGAATTCATCGACCTGATCGAATCAGGTAAAACAGAGTCATCCATAAATTCACTCTCCAATTCATTGGTTACCACGGAGGTACTTGACGAGATCCGCAAGCAGATCGGTGTGATTTTCCCGGCAGATTAAGAAAACCTTGATGTTTGTTGCAAAAAAATGATCCATTGCTGATGGTGCATAAGAATATGTCGTAAATTCTATTTTTATCAGTGCAAATTGAAACCTTATTATAATCTCCGGTGTTTATATATCACAACTATATTAAGACAAAATATTCCACTAATAAAACTTATTCTACTATGAAAACCGGAAAGATTATACTATTGATCTCAATTCTGTCGCTCGCTTTTTCCGCTCAAGCTTTCGGGATTGGTAAGATGTCATCTAAAAAAGGTTATATAAAACCGGAAGATGTTCACGTTACAATTTCACCGGCTGCGCAGCAGAAAGCAGATAATTTATATGAATCAGTCAAAAAAGACTATTCACAAGGGAAAATAACTGCTGACCAGGTGGTTGAAAAGGCAATGTACCACAACGCATGGAGTCCGGAACTGGCTGCGAGATGCCTTCAGCTTGTAGCCGACAAGAATGCACGTGCCATGGCCGAACTCGGTCATATGTACACCTATTTCCAGACCGCATACATGTTTCCTAATAAAGAGAGCGAGGGTCTACGCATGATGGAAACAGCCGCCAACGCAGGTGATAAGAAAGCCGCCGATTACCTTGGCATATACTACAATTCCAAGAAGAAATACGATAAGGCTTGGAAATACTTCCAGTCTGGCGGATCCAACCACATCCCGGCTGCCCTCACCGTCATGGGAGAGATGTATGATGGTGGTAAAGGTGTGAAAAAAGACCGCACAAAAGCACTTGAATACTACCGTCAGGCAGCTTTAGCAGGCGACCTTAACGGTACTAATAAATATGGAGCTTCTCTCCAACGCCAATGGTATGGTAAAGTGAATATGCCTGATGCCTTCTTCTGGACCTACATCTCAGGAGAACTCGGCAATGATTTTTCCAGATCAAATCTCAAACTGCCAATACGCGGTCAACGTTTTGGCGATGATGTTCACACTGCCTTTATGCGTAATTCCCTTACACTGGCTGACACCTTTAATGATCAATATGGTCACGCACTTCAGCAGGAACCTATTTATATTGAGGGATACAAAGTGGGTCTTTCACCTCGCAAACAACTCGCGGAGAAGGGGGATGCATGGTCGCTCTTCTATCTCGGTAGCATGAGCTACAACAATGAATTTCTCAAACGTAGTGATGAATTTGTGCAGAAATGCTATCAGCCTATAGTTGACTATAACCTTGCTCTGCCACAAGATGCCCTGGCCGTAGTGTATGAGCGACTCAGCGATATCTATCGCAATAGTAATGAGATAAAGAAAGACGCTTCCAAAGCCGACGCATATGCACGAAAAGCAGCCGATCTGGGCAGCGTCGCCGCCTACAAAATAGTAGAAAAAATTCCGGAATAAGATCTGAATTCAGCTTTGAATTAGATTTTAACAAGTTTCGAATCAAATCCGATCAAGAATTAAAACTGATCAAGAATAATATGATAACGAATTAAATCCCTGTGAGTTTTGTTTCAAAGCTCACAGAGATTTATAATCGAATGATGAAGCACGTCTCAGGCTTTGTCTTCAACGTAAGCGTACCGCCCAAGTGAGTGATGATTCTTCTTGACAGACTGAGTCCTATGCCACTTCCCGAATCGCGCGTGGTAAAAAACGGAGTGAATATCTGCCCCACTGCCTCTTCCGGAATTGGGTCGCCATCGTTTGATATACGTATCTCTACTGATTCATCCGCTTTCAGGTCTGTCTCTATCGAAACTACACTTGAATTTGCCTCCACTGCATTTTTGATGATATTAAGCAACACTCGGTTCAAGAGAGCCTCATCAGTATAGACCATTAAATCCGGTGGAAAACATAAAAGACTGAAACGCACCTCCCTATCCTTTACATAACCCTCCCCCATCCTCACGCACGATTCCAAAAGAGGTTTGAGATAGAGCACCCTCATCTTAGCCTCCGGCAACTTGGTAAACTCCCTGAAATTCTTGACAAACTGCATCAGCGAGCGGCTGCTTGATGCTATCGTTTCAAATGCCTCCACTCCATCCCGGCTGGTAGCTTTATCGCTCATATTCTCGGCTATCGACTGAATAGGTGTGAGCGAGTTCATGATCTCATGAGTGAGCACACGTGTAAGCTTCTCCCACGATTCCACCTCAGCAGTTTGAATCTGACGGCTTAGATCATTGAAAGTAAACAAGGTAAAGCTCTTATCGTCAACTGTCAGTTCACTTTTCTTAATCATCATTTCACGATAAGAATAATCAGGAATCTGGCATATATGTGTCAGTGCCGGGCGCTCAAGCAAACGCAACGCCGAATCATTATGCAGGATTATGTCACCACGCGCATTGGCAACTGCCAGACCGATATCCGTGAGATTTATCACCCGTGTTAAAAAAGCCTCGCTCCTGCGCACATCTGCTGTGAGCAGTTCGAAATGTGCCACCATGCTGTTGAGCATCTCATTGACTTCTCGCTCCTCCCGGCTTATATCTTTAACAGGAAATTTATACGAGAAGTCCCCGTTCAAGGTAGCTTCCACCACATAACGCAACCTCTTGTTCAATCGCAAAACACTCATGATCATCAGCATGCCACAAATTATTGAACCTATGGCAAACACTATCCACCACAATGTCCGGGCACAACATAAATACCCGGCTGAGAAAGCCAAAGCCACTGAAATCGCCAACCATGCTGAAGGAATAATATGCCACCTGTTTTTAAATTCAAAGGCCATATTTTCGCAGTTTATTATATAGCGTCTGGCGCGTTATGCCGAGATGACGTGCCACCTCCGACATATTGCCATTATGCAGTTTGATTGCTGCAGTTATTGCATTGCGCTCCATCGACTCAAGAGTTGTAGATTCAGTCTTGGCGGCCACTTGTGTGTCATGAAGATCGAAGTCATGAATATCAAGAACCGACCCATCTGACAAAATCAGAGCCTTCTCGATCGTGTGCTCAAGCTGACGGATATTTCCCGGCCACGATTGGGCACAAAGCCGTCTCATAGCCTCATCCGTAACTTTTGGAATCGGCATTGCATAGATTGCCGCATACTTCCTGACAAATGTCTCAACTAATGCGGGGATATCCTCTGGACGTTCTCTCAGAGGGGGCACCTCGATAGTTACCGTATTGATTCGATAGAAAAGGTCTTGACGAAACTCCCCGGCCGCCACCATTTGCGGAAGATTTCGGTTGGTGGCACACACAAGCCTGATATCAATATCACGGGGAGTATTTGTGCCCACCCTTATTATCTTCCTTTGTTGTAGAGCGGTAAGAAGTTTGGCTTGAAGATGATAAGGCAGATTCCCTATTTCATCGAGGAAAAGTGTACCTCCATGGGCAGTCTCAAACTTTCCGGCCCTGTCTGACTTGGCATCCGTGAAAGCACCCTTGGCATGGCCGTAGAGTTCACTCTCGAACAGGGTCTCTATCACAGCCCCCATGTCAACCACCTCAATAGGTCCAGAGCTGCGTCTTGACAATCGGTGTATCTCTCTCGCGAGAAGATCCTTGCCTGTGCCATTCTCCCCGGTGATCAATATATTGGCATCAGTGGGAGCCACCCGCTCCACCAGCAGTTTCAATCGCTGCATCTCCGGCGATTCACCCCACACCATCTGCGGACTATCTTGAGTTACCCTCTTTTTCTCCTTTTTGCCAAATGCTTGCAGAAGAACTTCCGACAGATGAGTATTGTCAAACGGCTTTACTACAAAATCAGTGGCGCCTATCTTCATACCCTCCACTGCCAAAGCCACATCGGCATAAGCTGTAAAAAGCACCACAGCCACTTCCGGCGCTATTCTCTTTATCTCACTGAGCCAGAAAAGCCCTTCATTACCATTGTTGACGGTGGCCCGGAAATTCATATCGAGAAGCACCACTTGAGGCTTGTGTCTTCTGATAAGCTCGGGTATAGTCACAGGGGTGGAGGAAGTGATCACCTCATCCACTTTCGGTGCCATCAACATTCTCACGGCCGACAGCACATCCTTGTTATCATCAACTACAAGCAGTTTCTTCATATCCGTTTTCACACATACTTTTGAAGTCGTGTAAACTTATTATAAAAGTCGTTCATTTGCAAAAATAGCAAATTTTTGTTTTACACCCAATTCAGTTGAAAAAGTTTAACAGGCTTTTCAACTGAATCGGGTGTAGAGCAAACAAACAACTTATCACTACAACTGTGTCTTCTCAACGACCTTACCGTCGAAAAGATTTATCACACGGTGTGTGTAGGCCGCATCATGTTGAGAGTGAGTCACCATCACGATAGTAGCCCCCTCCCGGTTCAGTTCCGTAAGAAGTTCCATCACCTCCTTGCCGTTTGTCGAGTCGAGATTCCCCGTAGGCTCGTCGGCAAGTATAAGATCGGGCTTCGACACCACAGCCCGGGCTATCGCAGCACGTTGCTGCTGTCCGCCCGACAACTGCTGGGGGAAATGCTTGGCACGATGCAATATATTCATTCTCGTGAGAGCCTCCTTCACTCTCTCCTTTCGCTCCGAGGGCTTGATATTGAGATATTTCAATGGAAGCTCCACATTCTCTTCAATACTAAGCTCATCGATCAGGTTGAAATTCTGAAACACGAAACCGATCTTACCCTTGCGGAAAGCAGTACGGTTCTTCTCCTTCAACCCGGTCACATCCTCCCCGTTGAGCAGATATTTACCGGCTGTCGGGTTATCGAGAAGACCAAGGATATTGAGCAGGGTAGATTTGCCACAGCCTGACGGCCCCATTATACCCACAAACTCCCCTTTCTCCACATTAAGGGTTGTTCCTCGGAGAGCCAATGTCTCCACTTCATCAGTACGAAATGTCTTTGTAAGGTTTTCTATCTGTATCATTGTTGTTCTTTTTATTTTAATGAATTGATTGGATTAGTATTGGCGGCGCGGCTACATTGTGTCACCACCGACAGGAAACAGATGGTCACTGCAAGAAGAGCCGAGACAACGTAGATCCACCAATACACACTTATACGGTAGCTGAACTGCGAGAGCCAGTCGTTCATCACATAATATATCACCGGGATGGAAATAACCGCCGCAACCAACACATACGCCATAAACGTGCGTACAAGCTTCGTGAGCACCTCCATACTTGTGCCACCCATCACCTTATGCACGGCGATATCCTGTGCCCGCTGTCTCACATAATATGTGCTCATTGCCATAAGTCCGAGCATCGAGATCATTATCGCGATCAGCGCAAACCATGTCAGTATCACCGACAACCGGTGTTCAGCATCGAAATCATCCTCTATCTGCTGAGTAAGGAATGGCATTTCAAACACAGAATCGGAAAGATTTGATGTATATATATCTTCAAACACTCCTCTCACCTGCCTCAGCGCCTCCTCTTTGTCACCGTGAATCTTTATCAATACATTCCATGGAGTGAAATTTTCAAACGGTGTTGCCGTCGCCACTATCACGGGATGTTGATCGGTTAATATATTGCCAATCATGAAATCATCCACTATACCCGCAATCGGTATTTTCCGATCATAATCGGGATAAGAATCAGCATCCTCTTTAAGACCAAGTTCATTAAGCGACCTGTCATTCAGATAATGCTTGACCTGACTCGCTATATGGTTATCTCTCTTCAGTTTCAAGCCTAAGAGATCCATAAACGTTGTGTCAGACAGGAAATTCTGGAACGAAATAGTGCGGCCTTCATACGACACTGTATTGTTATTGCCACGGCTGTGAGGATGTCCACATGAGAAACTCACCTTATCCACACACGACAGTTTCAGTAATTCATCCTTGAAATGTTTACCGTCACTTGAATGATCGGATGTGAATTGGTAAGGAAGCACGATCACATTCTCCGGATCATATCCCAATGGAGCTTCAATAAGATGCTTTACCTGCAGATACATCGTGATGGCGCAAGCTATCATTGTGATGGTAGCCACATTCTGCACCACAATAAACACTTTGCCGAAAATCATATTTGATTTCCTCCTGAAAGCACCCTTTACAGCCTCTATCGGCTTCATCGACGACAACAACACCGCCGGAATTATGCCCGATGCAAGGCTCATGATAAGGAGCACTATGATAAGGAAGGAGATAGTCGTGAGGTTTATGCAACTCGTGATATCGATCGGTGTCTTAAGCAATGACGATGCATAAGGCTGCATCAGGAAAGCGAGGAGGATACCGATCAGCATGGATGCCACACAGAGGATTGTGCTCTCCCCTATCAGACGCCACATTATTCCCATACGGCTATCTCCCAACAAGCGCCTTGTCGCCATCTCCTTTGCACGCTTTCCGGCTAATGCCACGGTCAGGTTGATATAGTTCATGATGGCAAAGAGAAGAATCACCAGTCCTATGCCGAAGAGAAGTCTGATAAGCTTTATATTGCCGGAATTCATATGATCGGATTTCACATCCGAGAAATAGCTTCCCTTGAAAGGATAGATTTCCAGCCTTATATTGTCTTCCGGAAGCTGCAGTATCCAGAAATGCGGTTTTACCGCCTCCTCATATTCCTTTGCCCTCTTGGTGAGATCGTGACCCTCCTTGGCAAGCAACAGAAGGTCGGAGCCCGTAGCATTTTGCATTTTCTTTGAGACCATCGAGGAATTGACATATTTCATCATCGAAAAATTGATGAGCATATCTATCGGATGCTTGTCATATGTCATTAATGCCGTGTTCTTCATCGGCTCCATCACTCCGGCCACAACAAGCGGCTCCTCATCCTCATTAAACACTATGCTCTTCCCCATAGGATCCTCATCGCCCCACACCTTACGGGCATATTCAGGGGTCACTACAATATTCGAAGGGTCGCTCAAGACTCTCTTCGGATCACCCTGAATCAATTTGAAATCAAATATATCATAGAATGTGGAATCCACAAAGAAACAGTTGGTCTGTATCTGCTTGTCGTCATACCTCAGGGAGCGGCTGTTACGAAAAATAGCGGTGGACGACTCTATCTCAGGGAATTTATCCTTTAGAAGTGTTTGAAGATACCAGTGGACCCCCATAGATTTCTCACCATCCATTTCAAGGCCGACATAAAACATCCGGTCGGCCTTTGTATGTTGCTTGTCTATATGCCATTCCTGCCAGGTATAGCATCCGATAAGCACCACAAACATCATGCTTATCGCAAGGCCGAAAACATCGATTGCCGCGTAGGCCTTGTTCCGGCTCAAAAATTTCAAATAAGATTTCATATATTATCAGTTAGTCTTTAAATGTCAATGATGTGGCATCGCCATATGATTCGTAGCCGTTCACAATCACCTTCTCCCCGGGCTCCAGACCTTCAAGCACCTCATAATAATCCGGATTCTGCCGCCCGAGTCGAATATTTCGTCGGTAAGCTTTCTTACCGTTCTGATCAAGCACAAACACCCACTTCCCTCCGGTGACTGAATAGAACGAGCCTCTCGGTATCACTACAGCGTCCACCGGTTGCCCAAGCTGAAGGCTCAGATAGCAGGTCTGTCCACTGCGGATGTTGTCGGGGCATTTGTCGGTGAAGACAAACTCCACCTTGAATTTACCCTCCCTCACCTCCGGATACACTTTGCGGAGACGCATATTCATATTACGGTCATTGCGGGCCGATGTAGCGAGAAGATCCTTATGCACACGGTCAATGTAATGTTCATCAATCTGTCCGGTCACCTTATAGTTGGTCAAGTCGTTGATCTGTCCTATTTTCTCTCCGGCATTGATATTTTGTCCGAGCTCCACATCAAGAAGACCTAATTCACCGTCTATCGGACTCACCACATTAAGATGTTCCTTACGTCGGCGTATCAAAAGAATGTTCTGCTGCATATTGGCAAGATTATCCTCCATCTGGTCTACCTGCGAAAGCCTGTAGATACTGTCCTGGTTAAGCCGTTGGTTTATGAGTGTCTGGCGACGCATGGCCAGATCGTAATCCTCTTTAGCCTGCAGATATTCCTCTTTCGCTATCAGATTGTCATTGAAGAGTCGTTTCTGCTGTTCGTAAGCCCGTCGTTTTCTCTGCACCTCCAACTCGAGTTGAGCCTGCTCCGTCTTATTATTGAGCCTGTCCTGCTCCATTGAGATTCGGGTATTGCGCAGAATATTCTGTTTCTCAGCTAATTCTGCCTCGGCGTTGAGAATCTGCAGATCGAGGTTGCTGTTGCTGAGGCGCACAATCACATCCCCTTTACGCACTTGCGCACCCTCCTCCACTACCTTTTCCATGACTATGCCACCCTCTTCAGGACTTATCTGCACCGTACTGATAGGCTCTACTCTGCCGTCAACCCTCACATAATCATCGAATTTCTGAGATTTCACCTCCGCGATGGAGAGGCCTGTTTTCTCCACCTTATATGTGGAGGCTATGTCGGTTGTGGCGAGCCATATGATCAAGGCTACAGCTACGATGCCGCATCCTATATAAGCCCAATACTTTGGCTTCACACCTCTTATCCCTTTAGGCCTTTCAATTTTCACATCCATAGTCTGTTTCCTTTGTAATATTCCACGAGTTTGTATTTCAAAATATAAAGCATCTGTTTCTGTAGCAGCTCAACTCTCGAAGAGAAATATGTGTTGGCCGTGAGTTGAAGATCAATGAGCGACAGAAGTCCCTCCTCATACTTACGTTTATTCAGCCTGAACGCCTCCGCATCGGCATCGGTCTTGGCCTGAAGAGAGTTAATCTCGGCGGCATATCCGTCACGGTCAATCACAGCAGAGAGTATCTCGTCATGAAGTCGTCTGTTCTCCTCGTTGAGCTGCTCTTTTGCCTGTTCATAGGCATATTTCGCCCGGTTCTTACCCGACAGTCTGCTGAGGTTTGAAAAGATCGGGATCGACAGAGTGGCCGATACATATTCACCTCTATTGTTTTTAAACTGCTCGCTGAAGGCCGTAGCTGTATATCCGCCGGTAAGAGTCTTGTAATAAGAAGTTGAGATTCCTGCGTTAAGACTCAACGAGGGCATAAGATAGCCTTTTGCAAGGTTATAGGCATACTTGCTTGAGGCCACCTGCATACGCGCATTGATAGCTTTCGGATTTGTAGTCAACGCTATGGAGTAGACACTTTCAGCATCCTCTCCCCCGTATTCAGCAACCACCGGAGTGTAAACCGTGTCGATCTGCAACGGCTCTGAAGATGGAATATTCATAGCCGAACGAAGAGTCAGTATAGCCTGAGTAAACAAGTTTTGATTATGTACCAAGGTATATCTGTCGTTAGCTACCGTGGCCTCTGCCTGAACCACATCAGGCACACCCTTGATGCCCAACTCCTCCTGCGTCTTGGTGAGTTTCAACACCCCTTCGCTCTGCCGGAGTCTATCTTCCGCAATCCTGATAGAGTTCTGATAATAAAAGGCATCGGCATATGCCATCATGGCGGCTATCGCACTGTCGTCACGTTTCATCTCCACGGCATTGAGCTGACGCTCCCTTTCACTACGCGCCTGACGGTAACGGTTGAGAGTTTGTCCCCCGTCGAAGAGCATAAGGGAGGCGTATATTCCGTAACCATTATTGAATGTGGCCACATTCTTATATGTATTGGTCTCAGGGTCTATGTTTCGGCCCCAGCTGAACTGTCCACCCACCTGCGCGGATACCGACGGGAAGAAATCGGCCAAAGCCTCGTTGCGCGTAGCTGTGGCTGATGCCACATCCCAACGTGCCTGCACCACTGAAGAGGCATGGTCTGCCGCATATGCCATACACCGTTCCATGCTCCATAGCGGTGGCGCACTTGAAGCCGAAGTAATCTCTGCAACCTCCTCCACCTGATCAAGCGGAAGCGGTTGAGCTGAAACCGTCAGTGCAGTTGCAATTGATATTATTGTAAAAATCGTTCTCATAATGCCCTTATATCATTCAACAGGCGTGCCAAAAATATAATCACTTAATTACAAACCAATTATAAAATTACATCAATCAATAGTGTCAAAAAATCATACAATATCAAGTCAAATATTTTTACATTTCACCCGGTAACTCCAGAGAGCGGAGTTGTCGATGATTAAAATTAATTGATAATTCAACATAACCCGGCGTAACGTTATAAGGGGTTGCCGAATATTATATTCAGCAACCCCTTATCTCTTTTTCCGGCAAAAACCGGAACAAAATACTTTTACTTTAGCTTCAGGCCATCGCGGAAAGCATTTCCAACTCGTGAGCCGAGCTCGATATATCCGTTGTTGATAGGATCAAACGTAATGAGATGCATCTTCTCAACATCAGGACGACCATCCTCACCGAGATACTTCTCATCGCATACGATATTCAGAATCTCTGCCACCATATAGAAGCCTGTCTCCGACTCGTGTATCTTCTCCTTAACCCTACACTCCATAGTCATAGGGAAACAATCGAAAACCGGAGCATCCACCGTTTCACCTTTCTGCGACTTCCAACCCGTCTTCTCCATCTTCGCAGGGTCCTTCCTGGCGCTTACGATTCCCACGAAATCAGCTGCCGTCATAGTCTCTGCTGTGGCGAAAGCAAGCGTAAATACGCCGTTGCGCTTGAGATTGTCAGTTGTAGCATGCGAGCCCAAAGAGATAAACAATTCATGATAATCCCATTGTCCACCCCACGCAGCGTTCATGGCATTAGGCGTGCCATCCTCATTATATGTGCCAATGATCAGCACCGGCTGAGGAAGCACCCAAGCATTCGATTTGAAATTTTTCATAATAAATTACATTAAATTAAGCCGTAGCCAGATTTTTTAAGCCGTAGCCAAATTCTTTAATTATCTTATTCAATAGATTTTTCTTTAGTCAAGCGTCTGCACACCTCCGCCATTCACCATAAGAGTCTGGCCGGAAATCCACGCAGCCATCGGCGAAGCCAGGAAAAGCACAGCCTGTGCAATGTCCGACACCTCACCGAGTCGATGGATAGGTGTGTGAGCCAGCATCCGTGCCTCAATTTCAGGGGTCATGACTCCTGCCAGAGCAGCTGTGCGTGTCGCACCCGGTCCCACACAATTTATCCTTATTCCCATAGGTCCGAAATCATGTGCGAGGTTTGCCGACATATGATTGAGCGCCGCTTTGGTAGAGGCATAAATAGCAATTCCCGGACTATGGTTTATACTGCTCATCGATGAGATATTTACGATGCTGCCATACCCCGCTTTCTGCATATGGGGAGTGGCAAGCTGGCATAGACGCCAAGGAGCAAACACATTCATAGAGTAGATCTTCTCCACGTAAGCACGATCAATGTTGAAGGGATTTTCCGTACCGCCACCTCCACCTCCGGCATTGTTTATCAGTATGTTTAATTTGCCGTAAGTCTTTATCGTAAAGTCTACCACTGCAACGAGATCGTTATCGTCCAATACATTACAAGCAAAAGCCACAGCCTCTCCGCCATTACTCTTTATGGTCTCGACAATGGTCTCGGCCTTCGAAAGGGTGAGGTTGCTTACAACAACCTTAGCCCCGGCCGCAGCCAATATTTCAGCGCATCCGGCGCCGATACCATCACCCGCACCCGTCACAAGCGCCACCATTCCGGTTAAATCAAGCAATTCCTCTGGTTTCATATCTTTATCATCTTTTGCAATATAACACTAAAGTATTCTCGCATGTTCATCTAATCCCAAAGTAGCTGCGGATAATGCAACCCAATGGCCCTACATGGCAGGCGATTTTCAATTATCGAAAAAAATTTATAACTTTGCAGTCGCAATTCACAAAGAGTTGCCTCATAATGATACATATAAATCAAACTAAACCAACTCATCCCCACTTTATCAGAAACTGGGGATTTCTCGAAAACTGGAAAAGCACCGCTTCCTTCTGAATAGACCTGCTATCGGTGGTTCGGCCGGTTTGTTCATATCCCCTATCATAACTTTATTTCAACATCATATACTGAGGATTTTTGGTTTAAGCCGGCAACTATCGAAGTCATTCAAACTTCATTAACTAAACATTCCACAATTCATTTACTATGAACAATCTTCGATTGCTCGCAGGGGTGCTGTGTGCATCCATGCTGAGCGGTGGAGCGTGTGCTTATAGCCAGTCGGTAATAACCCTTGAGCAGATCTTTGAATCAGCTGAAGCCAATAGCACACAGCTGCGCCCATCAATCTCCGCCATCTCCGAGGCCGACCACGAGATTGACGTTGCTAAAGCCGGACGGCTGCCGGAGATCAACGCATCCCTATCACTCAGCTATATTGGCGATGGTTTCATTACAAAGCGCAATTTCTCCGACTATCAGAAAGCTCCCATTCCCCATCTTGGCACAGGCTTATCTATCGGTGTGGAACAACCTCTCTATACCGGTGGCGCCATAACAAATGCAATAAAAATGGCTGAGCTTAAATCCACCGCAGCCCGATTTGCCGCTGAGCTTCGCAGAGATAATATTCGTTTTCAACTCACCGGATTCTATCTTGACATTTATAAGGTCACAAATCTCCGGCAAGTCGTGGAAAGCAATCTCCAATCAGCGCGGAAGCTGCTGAGTGAGATGCAGACACGTTACGAACAAGGTACGGTGCTCCATAATGATATCACACGTTACGAACTCCTTGTCTCCAATCTTGAGCTGCAACTCATCAAGTTAGACAACACTCTGCATATTCTCAACGACAATCTCGTCACAATAGCCGGTCTTCCTGCCGACACAAAGATTATACCCGATTCAGCCATACTCGCCCGATCGCTGCCCAACCTGACTGAAGCCACTTGGCAAGCAAAAGCACGGGAAGAGGCTCCCTCGCTGCTTCTTGCACGCAAGGGTGTTGATATAAGTCGCAAAGCCGAAGATCTCGTAAAAGCCGAACGCCTGCCTAAAGTGGGTCTACAGGCTTCCTGGACAATGGATGGCCCTATTTTAGTCGAGATTCCACCTATCAACCGTAACCTCAGCTATTGGTATGTGGGATTAGGCGTAAGCTACAATCTTTCCTCACTTTACAAGACAGACAAATCTCTGGCGAAAAGCAAGATTGCAACCAAAAAGGCCTGCGATGAACTCGATGCCGCCGAAGAGGATATATACCTTGCTGTGAGAGCCGACCATGTGCATTATCTTGAGGCTTACGAGGAACTTAAGACGCAACAGAAAAGTGTGGAACTCGCTGATCGCAATTACAACACCACTGCCACCAGATACTCTGAGGGTATGGCTCTGATCACCGATATGCTCGACGCCGCAGACTCTCGGCTCGATGCACAGCAGCGACTCGTAAACGCTCGCATTGACATTATATATTATTATTATAAACTATTATTCATCTCAGGACAGATATGAACCATCGAAGCAAGAAAATTCTCTCCTATATTATATCATTAGCAGTTGTGGCCGGAGCTGCCATATGGGTTTGCTCAAAATTTATCCATCTTGGAAATGTTGAGTTCACCGACAATGCACAGATCAACCAACAGATCGTTCCTGTCAATAGTCGGGTGCAAGGTTACATAAAGGAGATACGTTTCAAAGAGTATCAACAGGTAAAGAAAGGCGACACCCTCGTTATCATAGATGATGCCGACATGAGGCTTAACCTTGCAAGAGCGAAGGCGGATTATGCCAATGCACTTGCGGGCCGGGATGTGGCCAACAGTTCGGTAGCCTCCGCTTCTGCAAATGTGGCCGTAAGTGAAGCTTCCATTTCCGAAGCCAAGGTATTGATGGATATGGCCGCCACCGATCTTGCGCGTTATGAACAACTCCTTAAGAAAGATGCCGTGACACGCCAACAGTATGATGCGGTCAAAACCGATTATGAAGCGAAGAAAGCAAGATGGCAGATGCTCACACGCCAGCGTGGCGCTTCTAACAGTGTCGTTGATGTCAATCGGCAAAGAATCTCCCAGTCGGAAGCCGGCATTGAATTGGCCAAGACAATGGTTGAGACTGCGGAACTGAACCTCAGCTATACCGTTATTCTCGCCCCCTGTGACGGCTACACTTCCCGCAAGGAGATTCAGGTGGGACAACTTGTGCAGCCGGGTCAGACTCTGCTTGATATTGTTGATTCGGGAGAAATCTGGATAACGGCTAACTATAAGGAGACACAGCTTCAGCATATCGAACCCGGAAGCAAAGTTGAAATCAAGGTCGATGCCATTCCCGGGGTTAAGTTTGAAGGAGAAGTCACGGCCATATCCACTGCCACGGGGGCATCTCTATCACTTATGCCACAGGATAATTCCGCCGGCAATTTCGTGAAAGTTCGTCAAAGAATCCCGGTGAGGATAGAATTCCTATCCACCACCCCCAAGGATGAGATGGCAAAGCTTCGTGCAGGTATGAATGTGGAATGTAGTGTGATTTACTGATATGGCAGACTGGCATGCCCCCCAGGGGCCTTTCGATATACCCGATGTCAGGAATGTGATTCCACGCAGGCTCAAGCCTTGGCTATTTATATTTTTCGTTCTGATAGTGCAGTTTTCAGGAGGTCTTTACCTCGCTGCGGCCACCGACATGGTTGGCACCACTGCATTGATGCAGGAAGATATACTTATGGCCGGATATGCCTCTCTGATTGGTCTGGCAATCAATTTCGCTGTTATGTTCCGCATAAAGTTCCGGTTCTCGGGACGGACCCAACTGATTGTATGTGGCATAGTGCTGATAATAGCCAACTTGATATGCGCTCACACAGATAATGTGCCACTTCTTGTTGGCACATGTTTCGTGGCAGGATGGTTTCGCATGCAGGCAACCCTTGCTTGTAATTCCACGATACAACTATGGCTCACCCCGGTGCGCGACATGGCTATATTCTTCTGCTACGTCTATATAGTGGTCGACAGTGTAATTCAGCTTAGTGGAATAGCAACAATCTACACCGCCTTTTTTTCTCAATGGGAATATATGCATTGGATAATGATCGGGCTGCTCGCACTGATGATTCTGATGGTGGTGTTGCTGCTCAAGCCGGTGCGTGCTCCATTATTTATCCCGCTTTTAGGTATAGATTGGATAGGATCTGCCCTATGGTCAATTTTCATGCTGAGTTTCACATTTATCTGCGTCTATGGAAATTTCTATGATTGGTGGGAGGCTATTGAAATTCAAGGAGCCACGCTTCTTATGGTGCTGTGCTTGGGAATTAATCTTTGGAGAGCTTCCTTCCTGCATCATCCCTACATATCTTTCATGGCAATGACCAATAGAAACGTTATCAGAGCTACTTTGGTTTACCTGGTGTTTTTTACAATCCTCGCCACTGAGCATGTATTTGAACATACGTATGCCGCCAATATCCTCGGCTTTGACGAAACGAATCTTATTGACCTCAACTGGTATGTATTCTTTGGAATCATAATAGGATGCGGATTCACTTATTTCACATTCGCTCTCAGAAAATGGACATATAAGACCATGACAGCCATCGCGTTCACCTTGGCTATTGTCTATCTTGCATATTTCTATTTTCTAATTGATTATGGAGTGGAAAAAGAGATGCTGTTTATTCCCCTCTTTGCACGGGGAATGGCATCCGTGATTATCTCGATAGTGTTTCTTACCTCCATCGTGCAGAGTGGTCTCCCCTTTACGGTCTTTCCACAGGCTCTCACAATAAACGGTTTCACCGGAGCAGTTATGGGAGCGGTTTTCGGGCCGGCAGTAATTGGGGAAATATTGCGACATACGGTAGCAAAAAATGCTGCCCTATTGGGTGCGTCAATTGTTGACTTTAATCCCGAGGCAACTCTGCTCCCATTCGGCCATCTTTATGGAATGGTGCAATTGCAGGCTCTTGTAGTGTCGATGAAAGAGATCTACGGCTTATTGCTCATCATAGCTTTGGTGGCTCTTCTTCTGATTTTAGTTGGATATGGACCTGTAAGACCCTGGGCTATATTCCCGAAATGGAGCACTATCCGCCGCAGCATCAAACATGTGGTGCGGACAGCCGACTAAATAGTACGGGCCGCCGGGTGATAAGCCTATAGATTAAAGAGTATTAAAGGTGGGAGTGTAACAATATCGATATTGTTACACTCCCACCTTTAATACTCAGGATTTGCATTTCCCAACCGGAGATTCGGTAAGAGTGATCCTTATGATTGTGGTGCGGTCAAGACTCCTTGCAATGGCCTCATCAAAATAATCCATATATTTTGGAAGAAATCTCTCACATAGTAATCTCAATGCCTTTATCTTCTCCTCCCGATCTACTACCCGGTCACACTTCCCCACAGCAATGGCCGAACGGTAATGCTCTGTGAAATTTACCTTCTCCACTTCGAAAGCAGGAGTGCATTTACTTACAGCTAAAAGACTAACCACAGGATTATTCCTGAGGCAATCCATCTTCTCTCCTTCATCGGCACAATGGAAATAGAAAGTAGAGCCTTCTCCTCTAACAAGCGATAAGGGCACTCCATAAGGTGTGCCATCTTCCCTTGTCATGCTCACGGTGACATATGGAGCTTTCGTCAATACCTCATACGCCTCCTCCTCGCTAATCTGCCGCGATGCTTTTCTCATCTGTCTCATATCCTCAAGATTTTACTAAGTAGCTGCGGATAATTAATGTCATCATGGATGCGAAATTCTACGGATGAGATCTGCATCGGATTTGAGGGAGTAATGTACTGA
>CAZEOI010000060.1:0-22842 GCA_964513775.1 uncultured Sangeribacter sp.
AATCTCCTCCGAAAGCTGTCTAAATCCAGACAAAGAAAAAGTTTAAACAACTTCAATAGAAGTGGTCTGAACTTCATTATGTTTAACACCTGTGGCGCTGCAGGGCTGCATTATGATGCCGCCGGAAGGCTCCCCGATTCCATCTAAAACTATGAACGATATCGAAATCATCAACTTCGCTACGATGCCAAGCCTCGTGAGCCGTTACATGAGAGAACTCCGCGACATCACAATCCAGAACGATCCCTTGCGTTTCCGCAACAACCTGAAACGTATCGGAGAGATCATGGCTTATGAAATCTCGAAACGCCTCAACTATACTCAAGACAAGGTGCAGACCCCGCTCGGATATGCGATGTGTCATGAAATCACCGATCAGATCGTGCTCGCCACTATCCTGAGAGCCGGAATACCTTTCCATCAGGGTTTCCTTGAGTTTTTCGATAAGGCTGAGAATGCCTTCGTCAGTGCCTACCGACGCTACAAGGAGAAGGGTGATCAGTTTGATGTGCTTGTAGAGTATATGGCCACACCACGCATCGATGGAAAGACAGTTATTCTCATCGATCCGATGCTCGCCACAGGAAGCTCGATGGAACTCGGCTACCGCGCTCTGCTCAAGAAGGGCACACCGGCGCGTCTGCACATTGCATCCGTGATAGCCTCCCGTCAGGCAATTGAATATCTTTGTGAAGTGCTCCCGGCAGGCATGACCACCATATGGACTGCCGCCATAGATCCCGACATCAACTTCCACAGCTATATCGTGCCCGGTCTCGGCGATGCCGGCGACCTCGCTTACGGTGTAAAAGATGACGAATGATTCTAAAAAATATCGACATACTCAATTTTAAGAATATAGCGGCCGCCACCATCAACTTCTCCCCGGGAGTGAACTGCCTTCTGGGGATGAACGGTATGGGGAAAAGCAATCTCCTTGAAGCGATTCACTTCCTGAGCATGGCGCGGCCTATGACATCGCTCACCGACAATGCTTTGGTGCGCCATGGAGAGGAGATGCTTCTTGTGAAGGGGGATTTCCTTTCAGACTGTGCTCTCACCGACACCATCACCTGCGGCTTTACCAAGGGTAAGGCAAAGACACTGAAGCGTAACGGTAAGGAATATCAGCGCCTCTCCGAGCATATCGGACGTTACCCCGTGGTGACGGTCACTCCCGATGACTCCAACATAATCCGTGGGCCGGGTGAGGAACGCCGCCGACTCATGGACACGGTAATCTCACAGGCCCGTCCGGAGTATCTCTCCACCCTCATCCGCTATAACCGCGCTCTTGAGAGCCGCAACAAGATGTTGCGTGCCGGAATGAACGACCCCCTCCTCTTCGAGAGTATCGAGTCGGGGATGGAGGAGGCTGCAGCTTTCATACATGCCTGCCGTAAGGAATGGACCGAGATGTTAGGCCCCAAGGTAGAGAGTTGCTACGCACGTCTCTCCGGCGATCGTGAGGCCACCACTCTGGTCTACAAGAGTCAGCTGGATTCCCACAGCCTTGCCGATCTTTTCAATGAACGCAGAGCCAAGGACCTCGCTTTGGGTTATACTTCGGCCGGAATACACCGCGACGACCTTGAGACTGGACTTGACGGCTATAGCCTGCGCAAGCTCGGGAGCCAAGGACAGGTGAAGACTTTCACTATTGCTCTAAGGCTCGCAATATTCGACTATCTGAAAGCCACCGGAGGCTCGACCCCCCTGCTCCTGCTCGACGATATCTTCGACAAGCTCGACGCGGCCCGGGTGGAGAATATCATGCGTGAGGTGACATCCTCCTCCACATTCGGACAGATATTCATCACCGACACCAACCGCAAGCATCTCGACGACATCGTGGCCGGAATCGAAGGGCCGTATGCCCTGATCAATGTGGCCGACGGAGAGTTTTCACCCCTTAGCAGCCGCTGATATGGACAGGATACAGTCACAAAGCATAGGCGACGTGCTGCGACTCGCGTTTCAAGACAACTGTATGCAGGATCGTCTTGATGAGCATAAAGCGGTGGAAGCCTGGAGCATGGTAGTGGGTGCCGAGCTTGCCGCGCAGTGTATGCGTCCTACGGTGAAAGATGCCGTGATGACCGTGGGCGTGCGCAACGCATCCTTACGCCACGAACTCAGCATGAACAGATCGAAACTATGCCGAGCAATAAATTTACGCCTCGGACGCGTTATAATAGAGGAGATCCGTTTCTCCGCTCCTAAACAAAACTGATTATGGATCCAAACAATCTTCCGGATATATCACTTTTCCGCAGTGTGACCCCCGTGCAGATACGTTTCAACGACGTGGATGTGCTTGGTCACGTCAACAATACAGTATATTTCTCTTTCTACGACACCGGGAAAGCCCGTTATTTCGAGGCTGTGCAAGGCAAGAGAGTGGAATGGAAACAGGTAGACACCGTCATAGCCAACGTGAACTGCGCATATCTGGCCCCGATTTATTTCGAGGAGGATATCGAGGTGCTCACGGCCTGCACAGCTGTCTACGACAAGAGCTTCCGACTGCTCCAGGCGATACGTGAAAGAAATTCCGGGCAGATAAAATCTGTCTGCGAGACCATCATGGTGAGCTTCGATCCCGCTACGGGACATTCCCGTCCCCTCCCCGAAAACTGGAGAAAGATGCTTGATGAATATGAAGGTCATCCTCTTAAATCAGAAAAATAAACAAATATATAATGACACAGATTGAAATACCCCTGATGACCGAATTATTCGACAAAGAGTCGAAAGAATTCGCCATCCTGAGCGAGGCTCTCGCCTGTCGCAAGGCTGCCGGAGAGCTCCTTGCCGAAGAGAGATATCTCGATGCCATGGAGCGCACCGTTGCTGCACTTCTGGCCATGCGTGAGTTTCCCGATTTCGAGAACACGGAATTCCGCGCTCTTCTCGTAGCCCTCCTTTTCGACCTTTCGGAGATACATTTCGCCCTCAAGAATTATAAGCAAAGCGAGAAAGAGCTCGACGTGCTTTTCAAAGTGCTCGACAATCTTGTAAAGACCGATGAGAACCGATTCGGTAAATTCCATATCCTTGCAATGGAGCTATCCACCCGCATCTTGCGTTCCCGCAAAAAGGCGCTTGATCTCCTTGTGAAGCAGCAGATCAACGCCGGAGCGCTTTATGAGAAGGTGAATGCCGGGGTGGTGGCTGCCACAGACAAGCTTGTAGACTCTCTGCGTAACGTGGGCCAGCTTCTCGCATCTACGGGAGAGCTCAAGGGATCTCTTAAATTTTATGCCGAGGCCATAAAATATTCCAAGAAACGCACCGGCAGAGTCACCCGCAAGGAGGTGAAGATGACCATCGAGATGGCTGAGATCATGATGCGCATGAAGGCCATGCGTCCCCGCGCGCTGCGTCTCCTCAACGCTATCCTTCCTCATGCCGAGGCTCTTGAGACCATCGAGCTGGAGCGTGACATTCTCGCTCTCATCGAAGTGATCAACAACGATCAGCAGAATGATTCGGCATGGAAGGGATTCCTGAGAAACATCTCTCTCGCAGCCAAATCAAAGTTCTCCAAAAAATCATCAAAGAATGTAGAAGCTTCCGGAGAGACAGCCGAACAATCTTCTAAGGATGAATCTGCCGATTAAAGCCGATTAAATATGAGTACTATATTGAATACAAACGGAGCCGAGCTTGAGATTCCGGCCCTACTCCCTGACGTGACCGGCAACTTCTACGTGATCACCGCTGACTGGAATCCACGCATCACCCATGCCCTCCGCGACGGAGCCATCGACGTGCTTCTGAAGGCTGGTGTGGAGGAGAAGAGAATCAAGTCGCTCTCAGTGCCTGGCACAGTTGAACTCGTGAATGCAGCGGCTGTGGCTCTTGATGCCGCCCGCGTCAATGGCCACAAGACAGAGGCTGTGATCGTGATCGGATGTGTGATACGCGGCGACACTCCCCATTTCGATTATGTATGCCAGATTGCAGCGCAAGGCACCGCCGAACTCAACGCGCGCGGAGCAGCCCCCGTGGTGTTTGGCGTGCTTACCGTCGACAATGAACAGCAGGCTCTCGATCGAGCCGGAGGATGCCTCGGCAACAAAGGCGCTGAAGCCGCAGCGGCAGCAGTGGTGATGGCCAACTTCCCCCACCGTCTCTGACCCCCTCTTGCGACATCAGAAGCAGATCATCAGAAGCGTGAGAATATATCCGGGTTTTGAACCCTGACACCCCCTGAAAAAAGCCTAAATCGCGAAAAATCAAGATTTAGGCTTTTTTTACGTTTTTATACTAATATTCACGCAATCTGCCGCGTTTCTATATCGAAACGACACGATAACCGGGTCTGATGAATCCGGAGTTTCATCTTGATTATTTTACTACAGCAACAATTAATTTATTCTTGAAATGTTTTATCAGTCCTTCAATGTCGGCTCCAATGCCGGCGAACAATTCAACAAC
Source organism: uncultured Sangeribacter sp. (assembly GCA_964513775.1). GTDB lineage: Bacteria > Bacteroidota > Bacteroidia > Bacteroidales > Muribaculaceae > Lepagella. The sequence continues at coordinate 4,444 of CAZEOI010000060.1, forward strand.
GATATACAAAATTCCGGTCTCCACACCACGTGTGCAAACTCTGATTGTGGAGTAGCGGAAATTACTGAAAACTTTTTTTCATGACTTAGATATGTTTTAGGGCCTTAAAACTATACCTGGACACGAAAAACATAATTGTCTAAATTTTGGGTTATATACATTAGTAATTTCTATCGTCCGCCTTCGATAACGGAAGCCGTCGTTTTGCGCGACACTCTTCAGGAGTGGAGCAACGACGGAATCGAAGGCAGCGGGAGAGCCGTCCACCGGGAGGTGAGCGGCTCTCTTTGCTTTTTAAGGCCATGAGAGTCTGCCCATCGGGAAGATGCCTCCTGCCAACCATCCGGCGATGAGATATGAACAATCAATCAGAAAGATTGCCCGGCACTGACAAAGATTACCTCACGCCAAGAAAATCATAAAAAATTCAATAATCCTGAAGAAAGTTTAGACCACTTCGATATTTTTAGCTAAATTTGTGTTCGTTAAACCTTTATTGCCGACATTTGCCGGCATAATTCTTCCATTCAAATTCACCCGTTATGACCGACATTAAGCATCCGACCGAACAAGAGGAAGACCGCATGGTGGAAGAGGCTTATCAGGATGTGCTAAAGGCATATCTGGCAAGCAACCACCGCAAAAAGGTAGAGATAATCGACAAAGCCTTCCGTTTTGCAAAGGAGGCTCACAAGGGGGTGCGCCGCAGAAGCGGCGAGCCATATATATTGCATCCTATAGCCGTGGCCAAGATCGTGATTTCCGAGCTTGGACTTGGATCCACATCCATTTGTGCAGCGCTGTTGCACGATGTGATAGAAGACACCGAATTTACCCGTGAGGATATCGAGGCGGTTTTCGGGCCGAAGATTGCAGATATCGTAGAGGGGCTAACAAAGATTTCAGGCGGACGCTTCGGCACTCAATCGTCGCTGCAGGCAGAGAACTTCAGGAAACTTCTCCTCTCGATGTCAAATGATATCCGTGTGGTGCTGATAAAGATAGCCGACCGCCTTCACAATATGCGCACCCTCGGGTCGATGCGTCCGGAGAAACAGTTGAAGATTGCTGGAGAGACTCAATACGTCTATGCGCCTCTCGCTCATCGTCTCGGCCTCTTCAAGATCAAGATGGAACTTGAAGACCTCGCGTTCAAATATGAGCATCCCAAGAAATATGAATGGATAAAGGAACGCCTTTCCGAGACATCCGATGCCCGCGAGAGAATCGTGGAGGAATTCGTGAGGCCTGTGCGTGAGAAGCTCGATGCCGCCGGATTCAAATATGAGATCAAGGCAAGGGTGAAGAGCGCATATTCCATATTCAACAAGATGGAGACCAAGAAGGTGCCTTTCGAGGAGATCTACGATCTTTATGCCGTGAGGGTGATCTTCGAGAATGATGACGATGCCCTGGAAAGAATAAAGTGCTGGCAGATCTACACTTTCTTCTCCGACGGGCATATGGTGCATCCCGACCGTCTGCGCGACTGGACGAGCATCCCGAAGGCCAACGGCTACCGCGCACTGCATCTCACGGCCATGGGGCCTGAGGGTAAATGGATAGAGGTGCAGATCAGATCGCGGAAGATGGATGAGATCGCAGAGCTGGGCTATGCCGCCCATTGGAAATACAAGACCGGGGTGCATGAAGATGAGACTGAACTCGACACCTGGATCAACACGATCAAGGATATCCTCGCGAATCCCGAGCCTAACGCCATAGACTTCCTCGACACCATCAAGCTCAACCTCTTCGCCACTGAGATATACGTATTCACCCCGAAAGGGGATCTGAAGACACTCCCGGCCGGCTCAACCGTGCTTGATCTCGCTTTCGAGATACATTCCGAACTCGGCATGCATTGCATGGCCGGAAAGATAAATCACCGCCTTGTGCCACTCTCTCACAAATTGGAAAGTGGCGACCAGGTGGAGATTATCACATCTGACGCGCAGGAGCCGAAACCGGAATGGCTTAAATCTTGCCATTCCGCCAAGGCCCAGAGCAAAATACGCGCCTACCTGCGGAAGAACAGGAAATTCCAGATCGAGAGGGGACGTGAAATTCTCAATCACTTCCTCGATAAGCTTGAGATCATACCCTCCAACGAGATAATCACCAAGCTCGTGGCCAACTATCACCTCCGCAACCGGGATGAACTGTTTGTCATGATTGGCAACGACACCATCAATCTCACCTCCAAGGAGATGGCACAGCTCATCCCCGATCGCAAGTCGTTTTTCAGCAAGATACTCCGGAATCCGTTTGTTTCCAAGAAAAAATCGGGCGAAGCCTCTCGCGAGAAGATCGACCGCAAGAAGATCTACGTGCTGCATCCCGATGAGAATAATCCGAATTATAAATTGGAAGACTGCTGCACCCCGATCCCGGGCGATGAGGTGCTCGGTTTTGTCGACGACGATGAGAACGTGGTGGTGCATAAGGTGAGCTGTCCCAACGCCATGCGCCTCAAGAGTGCTTTCGGGCCTCGCCTCGTGGCTACCAAGTGGGGAGGCACAGCCGATAAGTTTATCGCCACAGTCTCGGCCGAGGGACTCGACCGACTCGGTATTCTCGAAGAAATTGTAAGCACCCTCACCCGCAAACTCTCCATCAACATCAGAGGTCTCAATATAGAGGCCCGCCACGAGGTGTTTGACTGCAAGATCACCGTGCAGGTAGACAGTGCCGATACCGTCGACACTATTTGTGACTCTCTCAAGAAGATCAAAGGCGTGAAATTCGCCCAGCGTATATCATGACATTGTTGGCCATGCCATACATCATAACCCAATTCTGACTTATGTTAAAGAAAATATTTTCCCGCAACAATATGATCCGGCTCGCTCTGGCGCTCGTGTCGGTGACTGTGATTCTGCTCATGCTTCCGAGAGCCGATCATCAGAGCTATTCATTTGAACAGAACCAGCCGTGGAAATATCCCTTGCTCACGGCTGATTTCGACACCCCGATCTTGCGCGACTCCGCCTCAGCACGTAAGATGCGCGACAGTATAGACCGCCGCTTCACCCCATTCGTGAAGCGTCTTCCGGATGTGGCTCAGGAGAATATCGACCGATTCAGTCATCTGATCACTCATCATGCCTCCACCACGGAGAAGAATCTGCTCATGATGCTCATGAAACAGGTCTACTCCGACGGTCTGCTTGATGCCAATGTCTACGACAAACTACATTCCCAGAATGAGAATCAGTTGCGCCTTGTGGAGTCTACCGACAATCAGGGGGCTAAGTCCGTGGTCACAATCAACGCCTCCCATATGCTCTCTCCGGCCCGCGCATTCGGATATATAGACTCAATCTATAATCACGAATTTGAGGATGAACATGGCAAGATGCCGGCTGAGATCAGCAAGGCTCTCAACATAAGCCTTATCCCGAATATTGTGATCGACACGGTGACAGACTATAAATATCGCAGTCAGGAATACCTTAACGTCACCGGTGCGATGGGCGTGATCAAGAAAGGCCAGAGGATCGTAGACCGTGGAGAGATCATAACTCCGCAGATCTTCACAAACCTCAATACATATCTCGACATGAAGGCCACCCGTCAGGCCGATAGCCGGAGCCATACCTACTTCCTTATAGGCCAGGCTCTCTACATAATCCTCGTCTACTGTCTGCTCTACGGCTTTCTGAGCCTTTACCGGTCGAGATTCTTCTCCGATATGCGGAAGATGTCGTTTCTCATCTCCTTCATTACCCTTTTCGTGATCTTCGCGATCATCATGTTTGAATATTTCGCTTTCGGCATCTATCTTGTGCCATTTGCTGCGGTGCCCGTCATTATCCTGGTGTTTTTCGACTCCCGCACCGCCATTTTCACGTTGCTCACCACAGTGATGATTGCCGCGTTGGTGGCTACATATCAGTTCTCATTCATATTCATGGAATTGAGTGTAGGACTCATAGCCACATACAGCATACGCCAGCTCAGCCGACGCTCCCAACTCCTGCGCACGGCTCTCTTCACGTTCATAGTCTACGCTCTCACTTACGCGGCAATATCCCTTATCTCCACAGGCGATCTCTCCGGATTCTCATGGAGAATATTGGGCACATTCGCTATCAACTCCGTGATTCTCTCATTTGCCTATGTGCTCATTCTTGTGATTGAGAAGCTGTTCGGATTCACCTCCACCGTGACATTGGTGGAGCTCAGCGACATCAACAGCCCCCTCTTGCGTCAGCTCGCCGAGGATGCTCCCGGCACTTTCCAGCACTCCATGCAAGTGTCTACTCTTGCCACAGAGGCTGCACGCGCCATCGGAGCCAACACTACACTCGTGCGTACCGGCGCCTTATATCATGATATCGGCAAACTGAAAAGCCCTATCTTCTTCACCGAAAACCAACATGGCGTGAATCCCCATGCAGGACTCGATCCGGAGACAAGCGCCCACAAGATCATTTCACACGTGACCGATGGCCTCGCCATTGCCTCAAAGGAGAAGATCCCTACCCTCGTGAAATCATTCATTTCCGAACACCATGGCAAGGGACTCGCCAAATATTTCTACAACACCGCCTGCAACGAGAATCCTGATGTGGTGATCGACGAGGCGAAGTTCCGCTATCCCGGACCCAACCCACAGTCGAAAGAGACTGCCATACTCATGATGGCCGACTCCGTAGAGGCTGCTTCCCGAAGCCTGAAGGATTACACTCCGGAAGCCATAAATAATCTCGTGGATAAAATTATCGATACACAGATTGCCGACGGACTTCTAAAGGAGGCCCCTATATCATTCCGCGATGTGGAGACAGTGAAGGAGACTTTCAAGAAACGTCTCTCCACTATCTATCATTCACGTGTGGTGTATCCTGAAATGAACAAAGACACAGCCACAGCACAAAATGCCAATGCCTCTGCCCATGCTCACTCCGCGGCAGCAGCTCCTGAGCCCTCCATAGAGCCTGCGTCAACTCATAAACAGGCTCCCTTGCCTGACGATAAGGAGGAGTCATAAATATGTGTAAGATAGTGTCATAAACTAATGATTTGATTGGTTGGCGACATTTGCCTTACATATAAACGGCGGTGTAGGTAAATACTTTTTACCTTCTCAGACGTTTCTATTAATATAGGAGGTATATAACATAGCCTCCCGTTGCCCCTGACGGGGATTTCTTACTCTCATAATGGACATCCCTTAATGTCATTATGAGAATAACACATTAAACCTATGGCCACTCTATTAATCATATTATCATGTCTGCTCTTTATAGCGGCGTCAGCATGCATATGGCGGAGCATCGTTATCGCTCCTACCCTATCCTATCTTGCGTTGCTATCGATCAGCTATGCCTCAACGGCGGAAGGCTATCCGTTGCTTCCCGTCAACTCCACCATTCTCTTTGCGTGGCTATGTATTACAATCGTAGTGACCGTGGCCACAATCATGCAGGCCAAACCTCTGCGATTCACCACAAAAGGAGTTGGCTATATGTTTATCGGAGCACTTGCAGGGATGGCAGTAGGTCTGCTCGGCTTTACTTTCGCCACCACCCTGAGCATGGTCTATGGGATAATGATAGTGGCCACCGCACTCGGTTGCTACTTTGGATTTCTCCTCTACACCAACACCCCCGAAGGAATGCCCGTGAGCAGCGGCTCAGGCCACTTTTTCAAATATTTCCTCGCCAAAGCATTTCCGATAGCAGTCACAGTCATGCAGTTCGGAGTTGTGGCGGTGCTCACCCTTGCCGTCTACCAATATGGCCAAGGGTAGAATAATAGTATGTGTCATAAATTAATGATATAATTGATTGGTGACATATATGGATGAGATTTGAGACCGTTTTGAAGGCGTAATAGGGTTCTATTATAACTGAAAAGCTGTTTCAAAGATCGCCTTAGAGGGCGACAAGGAATATATTAATTGATTTGTGACACATACTTAATCTAAACTGAATTTTCAAGATGCTGAAAATATCATCCTTAATAAAACGCTCTATCCCACTTGTCATGGCTGCCGTGCTTGCCATTCCGGCATATCGTGTGGTGGCACAGACATCCGTGCCGACAACGGAAGCCGCCAGCAAGAGAAAGATTGTGGTGGAGAAGCCCGATCTCGAGAAGATCAAGAAGGAGACTCTTGATCCTGCGAGTCCATTCTATTTCCCGAAGCTGATGGCAAAATACACCCGCAACGATACGACTATGACCAACGAGGAGTATCGGAATTTCTATCTCGGTTATATGTTTCAGGAAGACTACGACCCATATCGCACATCTCCCTATTCCGGTGTAACCGACGATCTGCGGTTGAAAGCCACCCACACAAAAGAGGAGATCGACACTATACGCAAATATGCCGAACTCAGTCTCCGCGACAATCCCTTTGACCTACGTCAGATGTCGTTTCTCGTGCATGTGCTCAAAGAGAAACGCAAGGATATGAGCGCCAAGATCTGGGAATACCGTCTTGAACATCTGTTGGGAGCGATCAAGAGCACCGGCACCGGCGAGGATATCGAAAACGCATGGTATGTAATATATCCTATGCATGAATATGATATGGTGCAGCTTTTAGGCTACGAGGCTGTGGACGCCCAGTTTATCGATCCCGGCTACGACCATCTTATTGTCACTCCTGACGAAGAGACAAAGAAACGGCTTCGCGACAAGGTGCAGTCAGGCTTCTATTTCAATGTAGAGGTGCCGCAGGCTCAATACGAGCTCAAACATCCCGAGAATCCCAACGATATTCCGGCTGAGGAATAAGTTGGCATGATATTTGATACCATACATTATAAGTCTGCCAAGACAATTATTGACAAAAATGAAGTTGCATTAGCAACTTTATTATATTCAACGCAAATAAACATTCAACACATTTAAAAAACAGATAGAAATTATGTCAGAAGAAATTCGTGAAGTAGCTGGTCCCGGTAAATTCGTGGCCTTCTCATATAAGCTCTATGATGATGCCGACGGACAGCTCCTGTTTGAGGCAACTCCTGAGCAGCCTGATGTTATGGTCTATGGTGTAAGCCATGAGATCGTTCCCGGCCTTGTAGAAGTGATCAAAGGTCTCGGTAAGGGAGATAAGTTTGAGATCACCCTTCCCCCGGTGGCCGCTTTCGGCGAACGGAGCGCAGATTATGAGCTCGTGCTCGACAAAGAGATCTTCTTCCGCGACGGCAAACTTGCCGAGGAGGTAAAGGTTGGAGCTGTCTTGCCAATGATGACAGCCGAGGGCTATCGTGTGCAGGGGATCGTCACTGAAGTTGGCGACAAGATAAAAATGGACTTCAACCATCCTTATGCCGGCAAGACCGTACGTTATGAGGGCGTGGTAGAGGAAGTTCGCGAGGCCACTCCCGAGGAGCTGAAACCCCAGGGTGGAGGTTGCTGCGGAGGTTGTGGCGGCAGCTGCGGCGACAGCTGTGGCGAGAGCGACTGCGGCTCCGGCTGTGGTTGCCACTGATATATACCGAATCCTAAAAGCGATGGAGCATCAGATTTTGAATCTGATGCTCCATCGTATTTTTCACTATTATTTATAACCTTAATTGAAGGATTTCGGGGAGAGATTCGTTGTTGATGGATGACAAGCGTTGTCTAAGTCTGCATCTTGCCGTGTGGACTGCCTGTTTCGAAGGTCTGCCGGTGAGAAATGCGATGGAAGTTGACGAGAATCCGAGGAAGAGCAACATCACCAGCTGACGGTCTTGTTGAGAGAGGCCGGGACAAGCTTTATCAAGTCGCTTCATCCAATTGCGGTTGTGGAAGTTTATCCATTGCTCCATTTGTGTGAATAACCACTCTGTACGGAACTCCCCAAGTATATCATGGCTTATTTCCACCCTCTCATCATTTTCAAGAAGAACAGATCTTGCGAAAAGACGCGAGTAAATCCTGTCAAGCAGTGAAATCTGGAGATTGGAAGTGTGCATATATCTATAGGGTGATTATCTAAATTTATGAATAACTCTAATTTATCTCCACACCTGTTGGCCGTTTTCATATGTGAAGATACGGTCCTCCCGATCTTTGGAGAGGTCACGAAGGTACAGCAGTGCATTCTTCGGCACACCGTTAAAATTCAGGTGTCCCTCCGTCGCTATCTTCCGGCCGAGACTGTGCCACCCTCCATCCTTGAAGTAGGAAAGCTCATAGAGATCTCCCTTCTTGATGCTGTTGCCATCGCCACGGCCGAGATATGTGATCTTTGCAGGATGTACTGGCCTCCCGAAATCCATGCCGACCCAACACCCCTCTCCGAGTGGAGCGTCAAACATGGTAAGGGGATCCTTGTCGAAGACCGCCTCCTTGGTCATATTGATGTTCCCTCCTGAATATCCGTCGGTACCTATGACGCAGCCCTGCATCACGTTCCCGGTGGAATCAATAAATTCAATCTCTGCGATGTTGCAGAATGTCTCCGGCTTGTTCTGACAGTATCGCCAGTATCTTCCGGCCTTTATGGTGTCAGCCACGTTAAACTCATGCACTATGGCAGATGGCTCCGTGATGGTGTGGACTATGCTGTAGGTGGAGAAATCCGGCTTGTCTGACACATGGAACTCCCCGCCCAACATACGCAGGGTGACATCAAACACATTGGGAAGAACCGGATATTTACGGTGGAGAGTGACCGATGAGGTGTCGCTCTCATCCGCAACAAATGTATGACGGAATCCATCACCATCAAGAAGGAACGGCTCGCCGATAACCTCCTGACTGCCATTGGGATTATATACGAGGACTGCATATACATTGCCGGGACCGACATTCTTGAAACGGACCTTTCCTCCCTTGACTTTGGAGACGTCCACAGGAGTCCAATCATTTCTGGAGGACAAAGCAAGATATACATATTTGTTATTAATCCGAGGCAGGTCAACAGTCACATCCGTATTCGGGATATAGTCGGCCGTCACATCCTTGATAAACGGGGAATTGAAGGGGGCGGGCACAAAACTTTCGGATTCCAGCAAATCCATGATATCCCGATTTGGTGCGAATGTGTGACGGAATACCTTCCCCAGCCTCTCGTCAGGCTTAAGGGCATCGCCGGGGTTTGACCATATTGCGTCGAAAGGGATAGTCCGGCCGTCTCTGTCGAGCAATGCAATCCATTCATGGCCGAGATTGCGGTAGCCCCAGATTGGGGTGAAATCGATACACACCGGCAACCCCTTGCTTCTCATCACGGCTGTGGTGAGCGCGACATAGTGGGCACAGATTCCGATGGAGATATTTGCCCGAGTCTTCATTGAGAGGACAACAGGAGAGAACCTTGTTATAAGCAGTTTAGGCTGGAGGGAATCTTTTATGCACTCGTTCACCATTCTACAGGCGCGCGACACGGAGTTTTTATAGATGTCACAGTATCCGATGGTTTTCAACGGAGTGTCAAAATATGGCGAGAGATAGTTCATCCAGTCGTCGACAGGCTGGATTTCCTGTACTTTGTAAGGGAGGAGCCATTCACAGAATTCATCGAAATCAAGATGGGAGGACCAGGGGGATTCCCTCCATATCCTCAGGGCGGTCTCGATATGGCGGATGAGAGATTTGTCGTCAATAAACTGTAAGTCAGGGATTGTCCTGCCGGAGTAGTCAGATACAGGAGTGATAAGAGGAAGCAGAACCTCCCTTATGTCATAGCAGTCGGTTGATTTGTTTGCCATCATGCATGAATCCACAATGGCATTGAGGCGCCCGAGGCCCACAGTATCCCTATACGATACATGCATGGGCATGTTGCGTATAAGGAATTCTGCGGCTGCTAATCCGGCGGAGTCATTCTCGAAATGCCTCAACACATTCTCAAGATTCCGGCTGTTGCCTCCTGCCATCTCCAGCACCGTCTCAAGACTGTTCTCCTTGTGGCGGTTGCATCCGGCAAAGACAACCAGAGATATGGCAAATAATAACGGAATATGGTAAATACGTTTCATGAAATAATTAAATATTATTCTGATACTGACACCGTTGCTGAAGAAATGTCCAACACCGACAATAAAAATAGATGCTTACAAGCTATGCAGGATGGTGATAATCGCATATTCAGACTAAGTGGGATGGAGTTAATTGGAATGTGCCTATTTAACTATCTCCATTAAATGTATTCGTCAGCTTCCTTTTGTGAGAATGAGTAAAGATGGATTTTCTTCATCGGAAACATTTTCATCCGCCACTAAAGTGTAAAGAGTGGAGTCCTTGATGTATGTAGGCCAAACACGTAATCCGGATTCTCGCGAGAGCAGAATCCCACCCTCTCTACGCGGATCATCAATTTGTTGGCAATATAAGCATTGTCCCTCATTATTGAGAATGACACCATAAAGATCTCGTCCCTTTCTTATAATTAGAAAAGTATAAGTCATCTCGTTGCCTGACCTGATATCAAGGATCTGGGCGGTAGATTCCTTGACTTGCTGGCGATATCCCATATCTCCGATTTTATTCATGTCCATCCCATACTTACCCATATTAAACTGCCGGATGGAGGTTGCGTCTGACGGTGTGATTCTATAGAGCGTGGATGTATAATCGCTAAGGTAGCCATATGCATCCTGCATTGGAAATATCATAGGTACTGTATAATAAGATACGTCTTTCATTCTATCTATGGAGATCAAATCTTCTGTCTTTACAGGGATACCTTCCATATCAAACCATACGATGCATACCGTGTCTTTGTTATCGTTGCTCTCATGCTTTGTTTCCCCCCAGTATCCATTGGTAAACACGTATGCCGTAGTTACATTCTGCTCCAGTTGCAAAGATATCTCTTTCAATGGCCTTCCGTCAATCGACCATATGATGATACGGTTGTTGCCTGTGTAGAGGTGGATGGTGCTGTCGGAGGCATTGAAAGAGGCGGAGTAAAGGGTCGAATGTTCCATTGGCCCGTTGCCGAGACGTCCGATAGTGTTGAGAAATTTTCCTGTTGAAGAAAAGCGATACAGAAGCATTTTCCCATTTATAAAGTAATTGTCTGCCATACATCCAATGACATTGGATCCCGCCGGGAGAAGCGACATACTGTCGGTCTCCAACCGAATTGTGTTGGCTTTATAGCCAAGCTGTTCCAAAGATGATTCTATAGGGGTGTCAATGATGGCTGCAATATCAATTTGATATTCTGATTCATTGGCAGCGTTTTTTCGGCCACAGGATAACGATATTATTCCCAATATACCTATAATTGTTATGCTTATAATACTGCCGGTGGGTTTCATCAGTTCCTATTATTTAAGTATTATTCTGTTTAAGAGATTCCCGGAGTTGTGTGGTGATTGGAATTCCGCCTCAATAATTTTGCCTTTCTCCAAAAGCAATATTAGGGGATAAATCCTTTCGTTTCCAGTGGGTAGATAAATATTGGTAGTATCCATTATGCAATTAAGTTCTGAGGGACTATCTATCTCCATATTGCGTAGTAGCATTTTCTTTGAATTAATTGAGGTGAAAACAACAAGATTCCTTCTTTGGTTGGAAGAGAAACATTGTTTGTTGGATAGGATAAAGTATGTGCCTTCAGCAATACATCCTCCGCATCCTACCTCAGGTAAAATAATACAAACACGTGTCTCAGGATCAAATTTTATTCCTCGGTTGGAATAAAGTTCGGAAATTTGACGAGATACGTTGCCTTCTTTACAGGATACCGTGAATAATAAAAGAAGGAGAAACAGCAATGAAGTGTTTCCTCGTTTAATGTTTGATTTCATAGATAACAAAATGAATTTCATTTTCATCCGGTGTTTTCTGCTGGATCAATAAGCCAAGCGGAGAGATAAAGGCATTACAACTGATAAGAGAGTTTGATTCAGCTAAAATGGGGGTTTCCGAAAGGAGCTTTCCTTCCATGGATAAAGTAATTATGGAGAAAGGTTTGGGAAAAGAGTCGGATGGGTGAGCGGCAATGCGATGATATACACTGTCATAGGGATTAAAGATAATTTTACCGTAAGAATGATTTTTTGCGAAATAGGATTCGCGGTTTTCTTTAGACCCAAGAATTTCTTTTAAAGAACCTTCGATTGCAGGAATTGACTTTGTATAGCGACTTCCCATGTATAGGGAGTCAATGAAATTAAGATTTGTATCATATCTGTAAATATAGTTGGATGCGGGAAAACTATATACAATTCTGTCTTGATTGTCAATACAATGTGATATTGTGTTGTAATACACTCCTCCGAAATAACCTTTCCTATATTCATCCGGAAAATAGGCACCGGTTTTGACCTCACCATTTTGCATATCAATCATAACCGAGATGTGGTCTGATTTCTCAAGGGTTGTTTTACTTGAAATAGGAATCCCGCTCATGATAACTTTATTGTCGGAATATAGAATTGGGGAGATGCTAAGAGCCTCGGGGGAAAGTCCTGACATCCTATCATGCAATGAAATCATCTTTGTCACCTTCCCATCTGTGTTTATGAGGGAGAGTATCTTCTTAGCATAGTCATAAACCAGAATTGAGTCAGTATTAATATATGAGAATCCGGAATAGTTGTTGATTTTACCGGCATTCTCCATCGGGATCCGATTAAGGAGTGTATCATTGTTAATATCAAAAATATTAATTTGATTCTCATCTCCGATGAGGTACCTGGTGTCACCTTTATCCGATAGCATTTGAGTCTGAATGGACAAGGGATCAATGCGAGAGCCAATGTTTATTGAAATAACAGTATCTTTTTTTACTAACAAAGTAGAGTCTGACGCCGGCAAACCATCATTAACAACGGTATAAACTCCATTGCCTGTACAAGCAATTAACAAATGTAATGAGATGAGAACTGACAGTGTTCGGAGTATGGTATTCATTTTTTTCATAATCTTAGCAATAAAGTTATGTGGGAAATCAAAACCAAGTCAAGACCTACTCTTTTCGAGACTAACCATATAACCGATTTTTAGCAATAGGATAAGGAAAGGTCTTTACCTGATTTTGATCTCTGAATATGATATGCCTATATCATATTATCGTTTACAGTCGGTAATACTAAAGATATCGTCATCTTTGCAGAAATAGTTTCCAGTTTTCGAATTCAAAACACAGTTTCCATCATTATCCCACCATCCAATGGACTCGCACGTTGAGAGAGCTTCAATGCTACTTGCACCTGAAAGTTGGTCCATTTCAGAGCTATGGAATTTATTGAGTCCAATAACTCCAGAAACTCCAACTACTGCCATAAAGGCAGTGATCATAAGTTTACTTTTCATTTTGTTATATATTTGTTATTAATAATATCCCAGTTTTAACTGGGAATAGTTATGTTAAAAGTATTTTGTCAATTCTATCTTTATTTCTAATTTTTCTGCCGCTAAATAGATAGTTGTTATTAAAAATTACTGTTAAATAATGTAGATTTTTAATTGTATATGCCATTTAGGTGCTTAATCAATTAGATTATAGTACCCGATATTTCAAGAATCTGTTCGGGTATTGAGTCTTGATATTTCAATGTCACAGTTCTGATAAAATCCCCTTTTATAGAATCCTTGAAAGACACCACGACATTAAAGATTTTGCCGGATGCTATTTGAATATCAGATAAATTGGCTGAGACGCACTCGCAGGAACTCGAAATGTCTTTTATAAAAAGAGTATCAGGATAAGTATTGGTGATATGGAATATATGGAATACTTCTTCCTGGGATTTTATGTTACCAAAATTAAATTCTATTATATTGTCGAATTCATTTTGTTCGCCATCATTAATATCAAAAGTTATGAGAATATTTAGAAACTTAGTCCTCATCTCATTTGATTGGGTTGGGTTTCCGATTAGGACTATCCTTTTATCACTGTTGATGAGAAATGTATGCATCCTACTATCGTCAGGTATCGAGTTTATCTTCTTAAATACTCCAAGACGATCGTCAATAACCGTATGTTTGAAGAGTGTCTCATTTACTATATATTTTATATTGTCCGTTTTATGGGATGTTGAGAATAAAATTAGAGAGATCTTCCCTTTCCCAAAAATGGAGTCGGTATAAGATATAAAATCGTTCCATAGTGGTAAATTCATACGGCAACCGGTGCATCCAACAGAGTCATAGTAGGCTACAATGGTGTATTCCGTGTTAGGAATCTCGACTTTCTCACCGAAGATAGTTCGCATGGAGTCAGGAAAGAGTATGGTCTTTCCTGATAATTCCATTACCGCTTTCTCATACTTTTTCTGAGGATTCTCCCTACAACTGAACAGCGACAGGCAAAGAATCGAAATAAGCAATTCTAATCTAATTCTCATTTTGATTGGCAGGTTATCCTGCAAGGTTTCCTATCACAGTTCTATGTATCCCATATATGAAGTATCAGCCGTTACAAGATGTAGCTGATAATTGCCCGTTAAGGTACACATGAACCCTACCATATCAGTGTCATCCATACATACCATCACAGCATACTCTCCATTCTCATCCCATAACTCGTATGAGATAATCTCGTTTGATAATGTTGACCGGATGTTCATGGTGGTGAAGTCAACGACACAAGTCTCCTGATGTGCAGGCATGCGATTTCCCTTTCTCGGTTTATCTGTCTTTACAGGAGGTGCGGTTTCTTTCATGGGGATTGCAACAGAGCTGTCAGCTTGTGCATATGCACCGAGCATTGTAAACCACAACAGTGTTAAAATTAATAATTTTTTCATATCTGTATCTTGCGATTAGTTTTATGACCGCAAAGTTAGACAGTATCTGTTGTAATATTCCCTTTTTAAGTACGATTATGGTGCAGACGCCTCATTTTCGTACTTTTTAAGTACGATCAATGGCGTTTTTTTTCAGAATTCAGTACGATTTTCAGAATGTATCTATCTTATAAACTTGCTATTAGATTGTCAAGTGCTCCTTTTTCAGCGTTATCTCCAAAAATTTTCTGAGACAGGGCTCTCCGTCGGTCGGTAATGGCGGATTTTCCACGGGATAGGAGGCTGGAGATCTCTTTTGGCTTGATGCCGCACCGCATCAGTAAAGCAACCTGATATTCCCGATCTGTCATCTTATCCAATGTCAGAATATTGAGAGTGGACTTAAATTCAGGGGCAACTCTTAATACAGCTGTCTCAATCTTTTCCCACATATCATCCTTGATTGCTTTTTTTGAATCAAGCATCTTTCTGAGCTCTTTTACAATGGGAGAATCAGGCAACCCGTCATCAACTTTTGGTGATGACGAGGTCAGGCTGCCAAGAGAGGAAAGCTCTTGAAGCAGTTCTTTTCTCAGCTTCTCCTGTTGAGGGGTGAAAGTCAGCAACAACTGTTTGGCCTTTTCGGACTTTGGATCAGAATGGGTGGCTGTGATAATTGGATTCGGGCAATTATCAGCGTTTCCGAGTTTGAGAAGCAATTTATATCTGAGCTCCTTCGCTAATTGTATAGCCACTCTCAATCTCAGTTCATTAATTTTATTTCTGACTTTGACTTGTGAAATTTTCGAGATTAGCACAAAGATGACAATGAGGGATGCGATTATCCAGGCAAGGAACTTCCTTTCAGTCTCTACTTTTTCAATTTCAGCCTTCCGGCGTTTCTCGACATGAATATTGTAATTATATCGGGAATTCTGAATCATGGTCTCACGTGATTGGTTTTTGCTGAGATAAGCTTCCATTTCACGGGTATATGCCATTTCAAAGTCTCTGAGAGAGTCTTTAGGTATCAGATCATATAATTCAGGAGATAGCAGGGTGGTAAACCCTGAGAGCCGGTTCTCGGGATTTGGATGGAACGCCAATACCTTTGCATAGATGTAGGCAGTGTCTTTGATACCGGCGAGGTTATATGCATGTGCGGCAATGCTGAGTGCATAGTTTCTGCATAAGGTGTCTACATTGAGTAATGCCGGGCGTAAAATAGAAACGGCGGAGTCAATTTTGTTTTCATAAAGGAATGTAGATGCGCGTTCCACGTCAAGCCATGCCTGATCTTCAACAGATAAAGCCTTGGAATAGCGTAACGCCTCTGCTTGACTCCCTTTTGCAAGCGATAGTGAATCACAATCATTATATATAGATGTCAGGAGCATCGCGTCGTAGAAGATACGGACGCTGTCATTTAGCTCTCTTGATATGTTGATGGCCTGCTTAAGATAAGATATAGCCTGACTATACAGTCTAAGCTTCTCAAGCAATCGCCCAGTCTGGCTGAGAAGATTGACTTTGAATCGCAGGTTGTCTTTGTCATCTGGAGTGGCATCAATGGATTTCTGGAAAAACTCGAGGGCTGTTGGATAATCGCCGAGGTCCGAGTACACTCGTCCTCCGTAATATAAGGCTTCGGGATAACAGTGGGCATCGGGATGAGTCTCGTAATAATCCATGACATCAAGGATAAGACTGTCGGAGGTATGTTTCATGTATGCCTTGTCGGAGGCTTTTATGATTAGTAGATCTCTGAAGTGGCGGGAATCGCTGTCAAGGGAATCCGGATTCATTTCCTTAAGTTCTATGAGGGCCTCTTGGGGATTCTCCTCAATAGTCTGGTCAATGGTGGCGAGCCGTTGATTCGGTGTGTGACGTGTACACGCCATAAGCATCCCCTCAAGGCTGTTCCCCCTGTGGCTGGTGTATCCGGCAAAAGCTACCAATGCAAGAAGTAATGCTAATCCGGTGGAGAGGAATATGAATTTTCTCAACATATCTGTGGGTTTGAAGAGTTTCATGTCAGAAGCGTATAAATTTCAGCACTGGGTCTTAAAGAACAGGTCTCTCCGGAGGTGCATGAAGAAAGAACACCGGAGGAAAGAAGCAAGAGAACCGTGCCGAAAATAAACAGTTTCATGCTTTATGAGATTTGATGAAAATTATTCAAATTTAGGCATGATTCCTCGGATATTTGTGCATTTCTTTGACATAGATGTATATAATCCTGCCAAAGCGCTTATTTTCAGGTTCGGTAGAGGCAAATCAGCCGCAGTCAGAAGCTTGACATATTATTGTAATTTGGAAAGGTATCTCCGGTAAGGCATAAAGCAAAGCGATACCATAGATTATGCGGAAATTTCCGCATAATCTATGGTGTCGCTTTTATATGCAATTTAAGATACGTGTTTTTGTTTAGTGCTTAAGGGATTCTATATCCTCAATTGATAGACCTGTGAATTTGGCAATCTTTTGTGGTGAGATTCCATCAGAGAGCATGGAGCGTGCAATCTCAAGCTTCGTTTCAACACGGCCTTCCGCACGACCCTCCGCATGACCCTCCGCACGGCCTTTTTCCTCACCATCCTGATAGGCTCCTCGAATCTGGTTTAGGGTGTCGCGCGCGTTCTTTACGTCGGCATCATAGCTCCAACGTTCGGCAGGGGTGAGCGTTGCCACGTTTGCCACTTGGGCGAGCCTCTTGAAAATCTCGCTGTTGTTCATGAAAGCCACTTCCTGTCTGATTCCCATATTTTTGATATTATAGATCCATTGGTCCTCAATGTCGGTACATTCCCATTCCTCTTTCCTGAAGAAAGGGAGCTGTATGAATATGTAACGTGATTTGATTCCGATGGGTTTGAGCGATTTCTCGTCAAGTACTGAGGCGCGTATCACCGGCTCCGGATCCAGACCCTTGACATGGAAATTGCAAATGAATACACCGATCACCGGTTTCAGGGAATAGTCCCATCCGATATCATCCTCATCTTTCCCTTTATATCCCTGTTCGGTAAAGCCTCTGGCAACATAGAAGGTAGCCCGGTCAGTGAATTTAGGCTGGGAGGCCTTCTGCATCTCTACGATAAACCTGTGGCCGGCGGCAGTCTCGCAGTGAATGTCGTAGCGTATGCCTTTTCCGTCTTTCCAGTCGGCCCCTCGTTCGTTGTTGCGGTATGAGATTGAAGTGATACGGTCCGAATCATCCCTGTGTCCAAGGAGTGCGTTGAGCAGATCAATCAAGACAGGTTCGGAAATACTCTCTCTGCCAAACAGAAGTTTGAAACCCACATCGGAAATGGGATCGATATATTTTTCCATGGAAATTTGTTTTCACAAAGATAATTGATTTAGTCATAATATGCAATAAATCATGCAATAATTCGTGCTGTAGCAATCGAATTATTGAATATGGCTCGCGGTAATTCTCCATCATCTCCCATGGTAATGCCAGATGGAATGGTTGCCTCCGGCAATCTCCGGCACCGTCTCAAGACTGTTCTTCTTGCTCTGGTTGTATCCGGCAAAGGCAACCAGAGCAAGAAATAATGCTAATCTGAAGTAGAGAGATATGAGTTTTCTCAGTATGTATGGGAGTTGAAGAGATTCATCTGATGCAATGAATTGCTTTCAGATTATTTAAGGGATATCATGAAGACGCCGGGATTTGCCTCCTCTTCCGGGTCTTCGGAATTGGAAGGTATGAGGCCGACAAGTTGATTCTCGTCCGAATATTGGGGCC
>CAZEOI010000061.1:0-22777 GCA_964513775.1 uncultured Sangeribacter sp.
ATGTCTGTCAGGCCTACGGATTGAATTGACCATACCCTCTATACCTATGCTATATTGCAGTTTATCTCCACTATGTCTCCACTCCGCAAACAACTCTTCTTCATATTCAACTTCCCTTATCCTCTCGTTTACGCCAGAATAAGCAGCCTTCTCCCAACCATGATTAATCCGTAGACCTGCAGTTAGAGACCCGAATCCTATCTTTCCCTCCCACATACACTCTCCCAACATATGAAAGCTACGGCTTGATATGAAAGACTCTATCCGAAGATCCTCCGTATGATAGAATCGGTCACTGCAGCCTGTGCCAAACGAGGATACAATATTGAAAAATACCTTATTTCTTTTATTTATATTGTAGTGAAAATATACATCCATATCTCCCTGCCACGTATCAATAAGTGCCCTCTCCTCTTCAAAACCGATAAAAGAAATATCATCACAATAGGTGAAGATATCTCCCTTCGACAAATACTTGTCATTCCTGCGTATCAGGCGGCCTTGTATATTTAAAAACAATTTCTTGGGCAGTGAATAGGAATAAATTACAGAAGCATGATGCGTAACCATACGGTTAGGAGCCTTTATTCCATTTTCTTCACGCTTCACCAACGTGCCATCTTCCAGATGTATCACCTCTGTATTATCCCTATAACAGTCCATATTCCACATCGGATTGGAATTATATTGAACGGTCCACTCACTTCGTCCACTATTATATTTCAAAGCACCGGAATAGTTACCCCAGCCGCGATTAAGCGACTGCAGCGTGTTAACCATGACCCCGAACCCCGTTTCACGTCGCCTGACGATAATATCCACCACTCCGGCCACATCACCATACTTTACCCCCGGAGTTGAAATAAATTCTACCCTTTCAACATCCTCTGGCACTATCGAAGCTATATCCACCAACGACACGGAACGACCGTTAATGCGTAATCCAAGCTTACCGTTACCGGATAACGAGAGATCGCCCGTAGCCGGATTCACTATCAGACCTGAAATCTGGAGAGCACCCAACAGACGCGCACAGTTACCGCTACTCCGCTTTATCGTCTTGCTGGGATAATAGATGTTTTTATCCCCTGCACGCACCACTTCTGAAGCCGTTATCACAATCTCCTCCAGATCTTTTGAGATGGCTACTGAATCAGATGCCACATTTTGGGCACTCACTGAGGGTGTAGTTTGAAACATCAGCCATCCTACCGATGCACCAATCATCTGGAATATAACCTTCTGTAATATCATTTTCGCTGAGGGCTCTTTAAAAGTTCAATAATTTACTTTGCAAAGTTAATATATTTATTTTATAAACCTATTAAAATTATAAATAAAATATATAAATAGTCTAATTATAAAAATATGATTGATTTAAGTAGCTGCGGATAATTAATGTCATAATGGATGCGAAATTCTACGGATGAGATCTGCATCGGATTTGAAGGAGTAATGTACTGACATTATGACTGAAAAGCCGAGGCGGAGATCGTCGTAGAATGTAGTAGACATATGATCATTAATTGTTCGTAGCTACTTAATTAATTAAAAGCCATAAGTCATTAGCGGAGGCTATATATATACCACTTATTGCTTGAAGTCAGCTTTTATCTTGCTGATATTGTAAAATATTCCTATATTTGTGGGTTGAAAATGCTATAATTACCACCCAGTCTATGGAAAAGCCTTTATACTACCCTATCGGAGAACAAGATTTTAAATCTTTACGTGACGCCGACTGCATTTATATCGATAAAACCCGATATATCGAACTCCTCTCTGCTCCCGGTAGTAAATATTACTTTTTGGCACGTCCAAGACGTTTTGGCAAAAGTCTTTTCCTTTCGACACTACGATATTTCTTCGAAGAATGGTTTCCCGATGATACTACAAAAAAAGACGGCTCCGTTTGGAGTCGTCTTTTTTCATATTTCGATAATTACTTGGATTTAGAAGTGAGTCAACGCCATGTCGGTGAGCCAGATCCAAAGAGGACAGAATCCGATAAAGAGGATCACTGACAAAGTAAGCGAGGAAGTACCGGTGGCTACATAAGTGTTGTATTCGTCGGCGATAATGATTCCGGAGAAGGCCGGTGGCAAAGCAGCGGCCACAACAAGCATCTTAAGGTTCAACGGATCCATCTTGAAAACAAGACCGAGGATCAATACCACCGCAGGCATCATGATCATCTTCATGATAGAACCAAGCACTGCCTGCCAGTTGATCTGAATCTTGATGGCTGAAAGTGTGATACCGGCTGAGAACACGGCCATTGACGCATTCGCCTTGGCGATAAGATCGAACGACGGACTAAGTTCCTTGGGCCAAGGAATTCCGACCACTACCCAGATCACAGCCAGGATAGGCGCCCATGCCACAGGTTGCTCAAGGGCATGGAGCACAGGTTTCCAGGCACTCTCCTTTTTGGTGGAACCGGGCTGCTGCTTCTCAAGCGAGGCGTTCATCAGCGAAAGTCCGACAGGAATACCGATGGCATTAACAACGATACCTACGATTGCAACCACAAGAGCCACTGCGGGAGATGTACCGAAAATCGGCTCCAACACCGCAAAACCGAGGAATCCGATTGTAGGAGAGCCACTGATAAGGGCCGACACGGCTGCATCGGCACCGGTGTTCTTCTTAAAACAATACTTAAAGACAAAATAAACTATCATGAAACAGGCCATGATACCTATGGTCGACACGATTGTCAGCTTAATGTCTTTCACAAGATCCTCACGAGAGGCTTGCACAATTGATACGAACAGGGCGGCCGGCAATGCGAAATCAAGCACTACCTTATTGAATTTCTTGGCATCGTCGCCTGAAAAAGCCCCTTTCTTGCCGGCAATGAAGCCTGCAAGCATCACCACTATGATCGGCACAATGGCGTATAGAATTACGTGCGATATATCCATAGTAGAAACTTTTTAATAATTAATATAATTAAGATAAAGAAAGGGCAAGGGTGGTTGAAAGGACTTCAACCTCTCTTGCCCGTTATTAGTAATTTCTATAAACAGTCTACACTGCTGTTATACAGTATAGTCGATTAGCGGAGCCGGATTCAGATAGCCGATATGGCCTGATTCCTTACCGGAGTCTGCCGCAAGCTGCACATCGATCAGACAAGGAGCCTTCGATGCTATAGCCTCTTTAAGAGCGGCAGCCAGATCCTCCATATTGTCTACACGATAATTCTTGGCGCCGAATGCCTCACCGATCAGGTTATACTTGGCATTGATGTCAAGTGTGGTAGGAGCCGGTGCGTCGCCACCTGATGGATTTACGCCGATTCCGTTGTAGATACCGCCATTGTTGAATATCACTACTGTAACCGGAAGTTTGTAACGGCAGATAGTGGCGAAATCCATACCGGAGAAGCCGAATGCGGAATCACCCTCGATGGCTACAACGCTCTTTCCTTCAGGAACTGAAGTGGCTGCGCCTACGCATGAACCCATACCCATACCCATGATTGACCATGAAGCACAGTCTACACGATGACGTGGTGTAACCATATCGATTGTGTCACGGGTATCGTCAAGTGTATTGGCTCCCTCATTTACGAGGATCACATCCGGATTCTCAGCAAGCACCGGTTTGATGGCTGCCAACGCACTCCAGTGAGTCATAGGTTTGTCGGCCTTGGCTTTCTCAAGACGTTCTGCAAACTTGGCATTCTTTGCCTTGGTTTCGGCCTGAAGCGAAGCAAGCCACTGCGGATCGGCCTGCATGGTCTTGCCTTTCATGGCTGCAAGAATCATATCAAGGCTCTCACCCATATCGCCTACCACCGGAGCGGCGATAGGAACATTGCGGTCGATCTCCTGAGGTTCCACATCAAGCTGGATAAACTTACCTTCCGGATTCCATTTACCCTTACCGAATGAGAGCATCCAGTTGATTCTCGCACCGATCACCATCACAACATCGGCTTTCTCCATAATGTCGGAACGGCAGCTGAGGGCACTGTATTCACCATTGTCGGGCATAAGGCCCTTGGCCATTGACATTGCAAGATAAGGTATCTTATAGGTCTCGACAAGAGTCTTGATCTTATCATCTACCTGAGCATATGCTGCGCCTTTACCAAGAAGGATTGCCGGACGTTTGGCAGAAAGAAGAAGTTCCACAGCCTTGTCGACACTTGCCTGATTAGGAGCCACAGGCGAAGCCAGATCAACAGGAGTATAAAATAGTTTCTCAGCCTCGGCACGATCCATCACCTCACCGAGGGCCGGAGTAGTCATATCGATATATACGCCGCCGGGACGTCCGCTGACTGCGGCTCTGTAGGCACGCGCCACAGCTGAAGGTATATCCTTTGCGTATGAGCAACGGAACGCTGCTTTCACGAGTGGACGGGCGGTATTGAGCTGATCAAGCTGTTCGTATGTACCAACGTTCATATCCACCATCGTAGGATCGCTTGCTCCGGAGATCTGAATCATCGGGTAGCAGTTCACCGTAGCATTGGTTGTGGCGGTAAGACCGTTGAGGAAGCCGAGTGAAGACACCGTGAGTAGCACACCCGGTTTTTTTGTAAGATAGCCGTAAGTGGCCGCAGCCATACCGGCCTGCTGCTCGAAACGGAAGCCATAGAAATTCATTCCCACCTTCTGCATGGCATAGGCAGCCTCCGTGACGGGGATACCCACAAGGCCATAGACGTTCATAAGGCCCAGACGCTTGAGAGATTCGGCAAGTATATACATACCGGTCACCTGCTCCGGAAATTTCGGAGCATCCTTGGCGGCGGCAGTTGAATTGTCAGTGTTCATAGTATAGTTTTTTTATAATTGTAATAAAATAAATTGGTAAAAATGTAAGTGAAATTTTTGATATTCCTCCTCCGCATCAAAACTGCGGAGGAGGAATCAATTATCAAAAAACTACACTGTTATTACATTTTTCCGTCGGGAAGTTGTTTGGTGGTACCGTTCTTTGCAAACTCAGCCATCTGTTCATCTGTGTAACCGAGATCCTTAAGAATCTCATCGGTGTTGCCGCCGAGAGTAGGACACGGACCATAGGTAGGCTGGAAGTTAGACATTGTGAACGGACATCCGACAGTGACGAACTCTCCGATCTCACCACCCTGGTTGATCTTCACGAGGGTGTTGCCATCATAGAGCGACTCATCAGACATTATCTCCTTGGTAGAGAGAACCGGACCGACAGGCACACCATACTTGCCTAAAATCTCAGTTACCTCAAACTTGGTCTTGTCAGCAGTCCACTCACCTATACGTTTGTAGATCTCCTGTTTGTGACGGTCACGCGCATCGGCGGTATTGAAATCGGGATTTGTCAACCAATCGGTAAAACCTGTGGCCTGGCAGAAGAGCTCGAAATCTTTTGCACCACGCTGAAGAATTACATATACATAGTTGTTGGCATCGATAGCTGAGTCCATGTCGCCGGCAGGCTTACACTTGTAAGTCCAACCGAGCACACCGCCACCCTCGATATTTCCGGCACGAGGTACGCAATCACCAAACTTACCGTTAGGATACTGCGGGAACTGGGTCAGATAACCGATCTTGTCAAGCGTGAGCTGGTCACGGGTCTTGATACGGCAGAGGTTAAGACATGCGTTGTGCATTGACTGATATACGTAGCATCCCTCGCCTGTGTTGTTACGCTGCTGAAGAGCGGCAAGCAAACCGATAAGAAGGTGCATACCCGTATTTGAGTCACCAAGAGCGGCACCGCTCTGTGTCGGGATATTATCAGGACCATCAAACCAGCCGGTTGTAGAAGCGGCGGCGGCAGTTACCTGGGCGATAGGCTCGTAAGCCTTCAGATCTTTATATTTTGATGATACCGGGAAGCCCTTGATCGTACCGTAGATACATTTAGGATTGAGGGCATGGACGGCTTCCCAAGAGAAACCGAGCTTATCCATTGCTCCCGGGTGAAGATTCTCTACGAAGATATCACACTCCTTTATAAGTTTGGTGAGGATCTCTTTTCCATCAGGAGTCTTGGCATCAAGAGCGATCGACTTCTTGTCGGAATTGAGCTGAAGGAAGTAGTAAGATGGCAAATCAGGATTAAACTGAAGCTCTTTACGTGTAGCATCGCCTACACCCGGACGTTCGATTTTTATCACATCGGCACCGAGCCATGCGAGCATCTGAGTACATGAAGGACCTGACTGGACCTCTGTGAAGTCCACTACTTTTATTCCTGCTAATGGGGCTGTGTTCATAATATAATTTTTTAATTGGGTTATTTATAATTCAAATACAACTTCTATAAATCAAATCAACATCTCTTACTCTTGCTGAATTGGTGTTTTTCAAAGTTTTGAGATTAGTGCTTGGGAAACACTCTTTGTTTCCGGCATTCAATTATATAACAATAGGTAAAAAGTATTGTTCAGATAATTCTCAAACCAAAATCTCATCTTTTAACATTTATTCACTTTAAGAAGATGCTTTAGGTGTAACATATTCCACCGCTTTGTGTCGTTATATAAAAGAAGAAACCTCACAGTGGACGAAACACAGTTCAGACAACGCATAATGCCGCTTCACAAGCGCCTGTTTGCCTACGCACTCTCGATTCTTGGCGACGAGAGCGACGCGGCCGACTGTCTGCAGGAGGCATTTACCCGTCTTTGGGAACACCGTTCGAGAATGGATGGCATCGACAATGTTGAGGCATATGCTGTGGTAACAGTGAGGAATATTGCGGTGAATATCGCTTCCCGCAACAGGTTTGCGAGTCCCGCGAATCCGGATCATCCACCGGAAATCATAGATCCTCAGCCATCGCCCGGAGATAACCTTGAACAGCGCGAACAACTCCGGACAGTGGCCCTCCTCCTTAGGGAATTGCCGGAAAACCAGAAGAAAGTGATAATGTTGAGTGCCGTAAGCGGCCTCTCCAACACTCAGATCCGACAGGCCACAGGATTTTCTGACGATAACGTAAGGGTGCTCCTTTCAAGAGGAAGGAAAAAACTTCGGGAACTCTTCTCTCGCAACACACATTCATAACTATCCATTAGGCTATCTCTTAGAAAAGATAATGACTGAAAAAAATATACATACCGATCCATACGATGCCGAGCTCCAAAAGCTTCTCGACAATTATGCCGAAGCCTCCCTGCGCTCGCTCGAAAGCTGCGTGCCTCCTGACCTGGAATCAAGACTTGACTCCACTATCTCCCGGCTCGCTGCCCGCAGCCGCATGCGCAGGTTGATGGTCAGGTTCTCCGCAGCCGCTTCAATAGCTGTTCTTCTCACGGTCGGAATCGGATATATCTCCCACCCGCAGCCTCTACCCTCACCCTCCATGACCGCCGATTCTACGGATAAAAATTCCATGCTTACAGCAGAATCCGGCCTTCAAGAGCCCGGGAGCGTCTATGCTACTCAGCAAGAGGTTGCCTCTCAAGAGGAAAGCAACACTTTCATTTCTCCCTCCCCTGCCTCTTCCATCATCTCCAACGGAAATAGCGAGGCTTCGCCTGCGAAACTCCCACGCAAGGCTGCATCTCACAATCACATCGCTTCCTCCAAGCGCAATGAGGGAAATGTAGCGAAATCTACCGAAACAATTCCTGAGCAACCGATTGCCTCCATCATGCCGGAAAAGCTTCCCGCTGTTGTGGCATCCGCTGAATTATCACCGCGTCTTACCCTTTCCTTGGATGTGCCGGCCACACTTGCCGGAACTCCATCCGCAATATTTAATGACCGGGCCACTGCGATGACCATGAATAAGGTGAAAGAGTCTCTTGAAATGGTAAACGCAGTGTTTTACGAAGCCCGTAAGACAGCATCATCATTGGCTGAAGAGGTGATCTATGCCGCGGCAGCCCCTATGAGATCTATCTGACCTCTACCGGTGCGAAGGTGTAAATAAACTAATTTAAAACTTATCAAACAAACCCCACTCATATGAAACTCTCACTCCGCAAGTTCAACTTCCGCCTCCTGCTCCTCCTGATTGTGCCTTTTTTTACAATCTCAGCCCTGGCTGAAAAGAATGTAAAATATTTCGAGGCACTATCCACATCTCCGGCCTACAATTATTCCTACGTTTCCCCGGCAATGCTGAAGATGTGGGGCGACAACTACATCTCCGGCACAGGTCAAGCCTACAATAATCTTCCCATTCAATGCAAGGATCTCACCTCCATCGAAAACATCTTTACCCAGACCGAGGGCCAGAATGATGAGCTTTGGAAAATTATCCACAAAATCAAGAAGGATAAGAATATGGAGACGCTCACCACAAAAAAATCTGACAATTACCGCTACGATGTGCTGGTGACTCTCTCCAAAGATGGCAAGAAAATACTCAATCTTATGGTTGTGACCCAGACAGGCAGCGATTGTGTCGACGTGGTTTACCTTGAGGGGAAAGTGCCGCTCGAAAGCATACAGTACACATTCTACTGATTCCGATAAAGAGACTTGTCTTACGGCAGGTCTCTTTTTTTATCTCTTTACAGGTCTGTAAAAAGCCGGCCGGGGGCCACAGATATTCATTTTAACAAAACAGGTATAAATATTGTTATATATACAGTTGCCGGACAGTCAAACTGTAAACATATAAACGGTTTTGCTGTCAGCATCACGATTCTATAAAGATTTTACCTTCCACGGAGCAATACCTTGCGGTTCTTCCTCCACAATGGCAACTCCAAAGAAAACTTAAACCAGCTTTTACACTATGGCAGACAACACTAAAGTAAATAACATACCGGCTTGGGACGCCCGTTCCCTCAATCATATCATCGAAGACGCTATCAAAAGCAATTGGGAGCGTATGGCCCTTTCCGATCTCGGAGGCATTAGTTTCAAATTCTCGGAAGTGGCAGAAAATGTTGAGAAGCTGCATATCCTCTTTGAAGCCGCCGGGGTTCGACCGGGCGATAAAGTGGCGATATGCGGAAAGAATTCCGCAGTGTGGGCCGTGGTCTTCATAGCATGTCTCACCTCCGGCACTGTAGCCGTACCAATTCTTCATGAATTCAAACCGGAAAACATTCACACCCTCGTCAACCATAGCGAGGCGAAACTGCTTTTCGTTGACGCCACCATATGGAAGAAACTGAATCCCGATGAACTTCCCGGTCTCGTCGGTGCCTTCTTCCTTTCTGAAAAGGGTATGCCTCTCTCCCGCTCGAAACGCCTCACCTGCATAAACGACGAAATCAATGAGGAATTCGGCAAGAAATTTCCCAAAGACTTCACTCCGGCCGACCTTAACTATTATCACGACACTCCGGAAGAGCTTTGCGTGATAAACTACACATCCGGATCCACCGGAGCCTCCAAAGGTGTGATGCTCCCCTTCCGTTCTCTCTGGAGCAACATCCGCTATTGCATCGACCATCTCACATTCCTGAAGCCCGGCGACGGCATTGTCAATATGCTCCCCCTCGGCCATCTCTACGGCATGGTGATCGAGATGCTCCATCCTTTCGTGAAGGGATGCCACTGCAACTTCATAACCAAGGCTCCGTCGCCTCATGTGCTCTTATCAGCTTTTGCAGAGGTGCGACCCAAACTTATAATCACGGTGCCTCTTGTGCTTGAGAAAATTATCAAGGGGAACGTATTCCCGAAAATCCAGACGCCGATGATGACTTTCCTTCTGAAGATTCCGTTCGTCAACACTAAGATTTATGAAAAGATACGTCAGCAACTCATAAACGTGTTCGGTGGACAGGTGCAGGAACTTATCATTGGCGGCGCACCGCTTAACGCAGATGTCGAATCCTTCCTTTACAAAATCAAATTCCCGATCACTGTCGGCTACGGCATGACGGAATGTGGCCCACTCCTCACCTACGCTCCCCCGCAGAAATCAAAACCTCATACCGTCGGTGAAATTATGGACCGTATGGAGGTGCGTATCGATTCTCCGGATCCACAGAGAATACCGGGAAATATCTGGGTCAAAGGCGACAATGTGATGCAGGGTTATTACAAAAATCCTGAAGCTACGAAGGAAGTGATGCCGAACAATGACGGATGGATGAACACGGGCGATATGGGCACTATTGATTCCGATGGAATAATCGCCATCAACGGACGCTCCAAGACTATGATTCTCGGTCCCTCCGGCCAGAACATCTATCCCGAGGAGATTGAACAGGCCATCAACAGTATGCCTTATGTAAACGAGTCGCTCGTTATCGACGACCATGGCAAGCTCGTTGCGTTAATACATCCTGATTTCGATGCGGCTCAGAAAGCCGGCATAAGCAATGACGAACTTGAGAAGATTATGGATGAGAATCTCAAGAAAGTTAATGCCAAGCTCGAATCATACAACCGGCTCAACCGATATAAGATTATGGAAAAGGAATTTGAGAAAACTCCGAAACGCAGCATAAAGCGATATCTCTACTCCAACATATAACCCACGGATTATATTACCACCGGACATAAAAAGATTGAGGCTCAACCGATTCGGTTGAGCCTCAATCTTTTTATTTTTTTGAATATGTCTTACACCATTCACGAATGCCACATTCCATACATTCCGGCTTGCGGGCCTTGCATACGTAACGTCCGTGAAGTATAAGCCAATGATGCGCCTTCGGCACTATATCTCCCGGAATATACTTCATAAGAGTTTTCTCCGTAGCCAAAGGAGTCTTGGAGTTATTGGTAAGTCCGATACGGTTGCTGACCCGGAACACATGGGTGTCGACAGCCATGGCTGCCTTGTCCCAGACTACGGCAAGCATAACGTTGGCCGTTTTGCGTCCCACCCCGGGCAACTTCATCAAATTGTCGATGTCGGAGGGCATCTCTCCCCCAAACTCCTCGACAAGCACTTTAGCCGCTCTTATAAGGTGGCGTGTCTTATTGTTAGGGAAAGTCACGCTCTTTATGTAAGGATATACCTCCTCTTCCGTAGCATTTGCAAGCGACTGAGGATCGGGATAAGCCTCAAACAGAGGTGGAGTCACGATATTCACCCGCTTGTCGGTGCATTGGGCCGACAGAATCACCGCCAGAAGCAAATGAAAAGGATTGTCGTAATGCAGCTCTGTCTCCGGAGAGGGCATATTCTCCGCAAACCAGCCCAGCACTCCGGCATATCTCTCCTTGATCGTCATCTTTATCGGGCGCTTTCAAACTCAGCGAGGAAACGTACATCGTTCTCACTGAACATACGCAGGTCTTTCACACGATATTTCAGGTTGGTGATGCGCTCTATACCCATGCCGAACGCATAACCGCTGTAGACCTCAGGATCTATTCCGCACGACTTGAGCACATTCGGATCGACCATACCGCAACCGAGAATCTCTACCCAGCCTGTGCCCTTGCAGAAGGCACACCCTTTGCCTCCACAGATATCGCAGCTGATATCCATCTCGGCAGAGGGCTCGGTGAAGGGGAAGAAAGAGGGACGGAGACGTATCTTGGTGTCAGAACCAAACATCTTCTGTGCGAAAGTCAGAAGCACCTGCTTCAGATCGGCGAAGGACACATTCTTGTCAATATAGAGACCCTCCACCTGATGGAAGAAGCAATGGGCACGCGCCGATATAGCCTCGTTTCTATAAACACGACCGGGACACACGATACGGATGGGTGGTTGGGTCTTCTCCATCACGCGCGTCTGAACCGACGACGTATGGGTGCGGAGCAACACATCCACCGGATTACGCGAGATGAAGAACGTATCCTGCATATCGCGTGCCGGATGGTCGGCAGGGAAATTCAGCGATGAGAACACATGCCAGTCATCCTCAATCTCCGGTCCCTCGGCGATCGTGAAGCCCATGTTGGCGAATATATTGATTATGTCGTTTTTCACAATCGAAAGAGGATGACGCGATCCCACGGGAAATGGAGTGGCTGTGCGTGTAAGATCAATTGAAGCAGCCTCGGCATCGCTTCCGGCGGAAAGTTGCTCTTTGAGAGAGTTTATCTTCTCGGTCACGAAGTTCTTGAGATCGTTCATGCGCTGGCCGATTTCACGTTTCTGCTCAGCCGGCACATTACGGAAGTCGGCCATAAGTGCCGACACAGCACCCTTCTTACTAAGATATTTTATGCGGAGTTCCTCCACAGCCTCGGGGGTAGCGGCAATTGCGGCCTGCACCTCCTCTTTGAGACGGTTGATTTTCTCTATCATGTCTATAGATGGATATGGTTCTGCCCCTGCTCAACCGATGACGCTGCTTTGAAATAAAAGTTAAACCAACTCTACTTCTCTATGCCGGCAAATCCGGTATGGCAGGGGAATTTTCATTATTTACGCGAAATTACAAAAAAATTCCCAATATAAATGTATCAATTTCTATTTTTTGGAGTTATATGATTATAAACACCGACTTAAAGTTTTAAATCATGCAGAAAAACAGTTCAACAGCAATTATCTGCGCCCTTCTTATCGGAGCCGGACTATGGCTCCTCGGCGCTATGGTGAAAGGTGGCCTTACGAGCATTTCGGGCAATCAGAGAGTAGTGACTGTCAGAGGTCTCGCCGAGAAAGAGGTGACAGCCAATAAAGTCACCTGGCCTATTGTCAGCAAAGAGGTAGGCAACGACCTCCCCACGATTTATGCCAAGACAGAGACCACCACGAAAGCCATTCTTGATTTTCTGAAAGCAAATGGCATCTCTGAGCAGGAGATATCTGTCAATCCTCCGCAAGTGATCGATATGCAGGCCGACCGCTACAACTCTCAGAACATACCCTTCCGCTACAATGTGACAAATGTGGTGGTTGTAACCTCTTCCCAGATAGAGAAGGTAAACAAACTTATAGAACGGCAGACAGAGCTGCTGAAGCAAGGGATTGCAGTTGTGGCGGGCGACTATCAGTATCAGACCACCTACGAATATACCGACCTCAACTCCATCAAACCGGAGATGATAGCCGAGGCAACGAAGAATGCGCGTGAGGCGGCAAATAAGTTTGCCGAGGATTCCGAGAGCAAGCTTGGCAAAATCAAGACAGCCAGTCAGGGACAATTCTCAATCGAAGACCGTGACCAATACACACCCTACATCAAGAAAGTGCGTGTGGTCTCCTCCATCGTCTACTACCTCAACGACTGATTCCTATGTAAAGAAACGAAGTCTATGTCAGCAATGCCATAGACTTCGTTTTTTTGTATGAAATTTACTGCGTATTAAGCACCTAAAAACAGATTTATTTTAATATGCCTGATGACGCTCCGGACTGTTTTGAAATATCATTGTTACGATTGATTTTCTTACCAAACCCGAAAGTATACGTCGCAGACAACTGCACAAATGCATGACGGGATGCATTGCTCGTCCATCTGTCAACAGAGTAATTGGTACTGCTCATTGTGTCGTGTGATGCTCGCCAGTTCCAACGCAGAATATTTTGCGCCCTCAAAATGATATTCCATCTTCCATTGCTCCAGCCACCTTGAACAACGAAAACATCCTTATTCCGTGTCCACAGACTTGACATTGAGTCATAATTATCCGTTGCATTCGCTGATTGGTAAGACAATGCAAAATTAAAATTTCCAAGATAGTACAGAGCCTGTACATAATAACTCAAACTTGAATGGTTGATATTGTACGGCTTACCATTATGGACATATAGATACGCCAGTTGACCCGACAGGTATAATTTCCCATCCAATAAGTTAGTTGAAGCATTCATGCCATAATTGTTATTTTCTGAATATATAATTTTTTGCATTATTGATTTTCAATGAGTTATAAAATCATTGTTGAGGTGTAATTACTAACCAAAACCTAAAATATTGATTATCAATCAATAAAAAAACATAGGTTTGAACATACATTTTGACAATGTTTTTAACAGAATTTGATGAGGGTTTGAGATTACGTTATTATATCCCTAAAATAAATAATAGGGGTTGGGGAGTTGTATATGCTACCTTTCAAGTTGGAGATAGAAAATTAAGACTTAGTACACGAGTAAAAGTTAAAGCGGAGTATTGGAATAAGGGTGTTGTTATATATCCCTCAAAGGGTCTATTGTCAGATAAATTATTACATAGGATAGCAGAAAAAAAATTATATGAGATTACTGAAAATATAGATAAAGTTTTTTTTGACTACCTCAACAATGAAACTTCTATAAATGAGTTAAACCTTATAGAAGATATTCGAAATAAAATCACACCAATGGCAAAGAAAAATAAGCAACCTCAAAGCGTTATTTGTATGTTAAAGTTTGCAGTTGAAGAGACTCCAAACGAAAAAACAAAGAAGCAAAAAATCTCCTATATCAATAAATTTTCTGATTTCTTAAAAGTTAAGAATTTGAAAGATGAAGTTAAGGTGATTAACCAAAATAACATGAATCTGTTTAGGGATTGGCTTACAACAAGCGTTCAGACCTCCACTGCTAAAAACATTTTCGACAACTTTTTTACTATCCTTAGACATACTGAAATCAAGCACAATATGTCGTTTGATGTTGATAAGAAAAAAATAATAAAAATAAAAGACCCAAGAACACAAGAGGAGAAAAAAGACAACTATGTTGCTTTGACTTCTGAGGATCTACAAAAACTTTCAAGTGTTGAAGTTACCAATTCTGAGAGAGTAGTTAGGGATTTATTCTTATTGACATGCTACACCTCTGTTAGATATGAGGACATTCTAGACGTATTAGACGCTAAGCATTATAAAGTTTTGGATGGTATAACCTATTGTATTTTTAAGAGTGAAAAAACAAAAATAACATATCATATCCCCTTGAATGATCCTAATTTATATCCTAAGACCATTGAGTTAATTGAAAAATATGCAAACCTTTCTAAAATGCCAACTAATTTTGATGGTAGATTAAAAAAAATAGCGAAAAAGGCTAATTTAGATACTCTCTACATCCATTCTAACGCAGTGGGAACAAAAGTTGTTAAAGAGGAAAAGATAATGTATGATGGTATTTCGTGCCATTGGGGAAGACATACTCTCATAACTAATTTGCATAGATATTTTGGGATGCAAGCCAAGGATATTAAATATATCAGCGGACATGCCGATGAAAAAATAATAGAGTCAACCTATATTAATACTACTACTGAGGATAATGTAAACCTAATAACAAAGGCACTTAAACGTAATAACCAAGTTACAAACCCAAATAACGCTTGCAATACAAGTGACGTTAACCGAGGCATTAATGGCATTGAAGAGGGTCTAAACGTACTTAAATTCTTGGGGGTTGATGTGACAGAAGAGAATTTGACTTTTGAGGAGATTGTTGAAATGATTATGAAAAGAGAGGGTGTATTATTGAATGATTATGGAGTTAAGGTTAGCACTCTGAAAGATTTGTTTAACTATGTCTTGCCAATATCTAAGAGAATCGCGAGGTTGAGAGAGATTCTGAAAGTATTTGAAGCCTATTAATAGTACCTCAATGAGTGAATTTCTTTTTATCTCTTGTTGAGGCATTGTTTAGGCTATTTTATTATGTTGTTGGAATGACACTTTTATTATACTTTGTAAAATTGTTATCCTTACGCCATCTTTTTAGCGTTGAGAGTGATATATTAAACCCATTCGTGGCCATATACCTTATATTCTCTTCATCTGTTAATTCAGGATGGTAAAACTTTGCAATAATATCTGCTCTCAACTGTTTTCTAGCGATATTGCTGGCTGATTTCACACTTATATTCATACTGTCTGCAACCTCTCTATTTACTCTATAAGTTGAATGTGACCCAACCTTTTCAATCAGTTTGGAATACTTAGTTATGTCTGTATTATAGGCCTTTAGAGCAATTTTAACCACCTCCACATTACCTAGATTGAACTGCTGTTGGTAATTTTCCTTTAGAAGATTGTAAATCAACGCTTCCTTTGTTTCGTTATGCTTGCCAATACGAATTACAGCATTTATGAACAACAGCCTTTTGACATATTCCCTTGAAGCCCCTTTTAATTCCTTTCGCTTGATGAGGCAGTCAGTTGTGAATAACTTTTCAGGATGATATTTCTCTATATAAATACCCTCATACATATCTGACAGAGCCTTGAAATCATGTGTTAACGCCATCTTTAAAAATTCAGGATCGTTAATCTGATACATAACCTCAGCCAACCCAAAGACATTCACAGGTATGAATCTGCCTAATAAATAACCCTCTCTAACCTCTCTAATCGGTCTTGTTATTGCTTCATAGCCTACTGTTATATTTCCCTCATATCGGAATGAGAACGCGGCTCTGCGATGCCTTGTTTTATACCTCTGATGGTCTTGACTTGATAATTTGCGTGTTCTGCGATTCATAAGAGTGGGCTTCCACTGAATGTTATTAGCAAGCATTTTTCCCATACGTGTGCTATCGGTCTTTAAATATACATCTTTCCCAATAGCCTTGAACATACCTCCTAATAAATTCACAATCATGCTTGACAAGCCAAGCCCTTGAAATTGCTCTAAAATAACAATACGATGGAATATGACAGCGTTTGTAGGTCCTCTTAAGGGTAGAGCCAATAAGGAGGCAAAAGCCCCCACAACGCCATCTATTTTAAATATAAAGCAACTTGAACCCTTACAGATTCCTTTTAGATAATGTAAACGTTCAAATGGTGTATAATCACTTGTCTCACAACGACAAATCTCTATTTGCTTACTTATAAATTCCATACAGAGTTATTTTCCCTTAAAATTACACATAATCCCCAAATTTACAAAGTGCAAACCTTGGAATTAATTACACTGTTACTTGGAATTAATTGCTTATGGCTTGGAATTAAATGGTTGATTCCAACTTGGAATTAATTAGTAATATATTGAAAATTAATAAATTATCTTGGAATTAATTAGATTGATAGTTTTGTGTGGATGGTTATGTTAAGAATATTGAATTAATTCCAAGTCTATATAGTTGAATTACAAAAGATTGGGGTATATTTCCAACTCAATTAATTCCACATATAAGAATATATAAGAAGAGATAATAAGAGAAAAGAAAAAATAAGAAGATAACTAATATCTTATATCTCTAATATTTTTCAGGATGATAAATCTCTTATATTATAGACGTGTTCCATATAATTTCAGAATTATTGTTAACCTCTCTATTGAAATTTTAATATCTTTTAACTTGGGTTATTTAAAATTTATTTGTATTTTTGCACTATATTGGGGTAATATATACTTATTGCAAAATATGTAAATCACTTCAATATTAATATTACATTAATAAAAATATTTTTATTCATGACAACACTAGACAAATTAGCACTTGCAGTGCCTAGAGAACTAATTAGTAATTGGAGAGACAACAAGAGGTCATATGATAGCCGTTACACCGACTTACCCTATCACTTGCTTATTATGGAGAGTAACAGATATGGAAATTATAAAATAGAGTTTTCAGCAAAAATATTGGGTGATAGATACGGTGAACTAATCAACGCAGACAATATTAGGGACTGTCTAGATAAGATTAACTCCATTGGAATATGTCATATTGATGTTGATGGAGTGCTTAACGAGGCTACTGTAATAGGGGCTGATTTTACAAAGGATGTGCCAATTAGCAACATTCCAAATGCTGACAACATTAAAGATGTGAAATCAATAGCAAGGTTATCAATTATGAATTATGATCGTTGGAACTGTGCCAATTATAAAGGTGGAGGCTTAGTTATCTCCAACTCTGTAAATGATCCGAGGAGACGTAAACGCCTTACAATATACAATAAACGTGATGAGTTGGAATTAGCGGTAAATAGGTCGTTTTTGCGGTCTGTAAACGATTCTGAACGACTTAAAGAATATTTTGATGATAGAGTAAGGTTTGAACTCAGAGCAACGACACAGCAACAATTAAGGGCGTGGTTAGACATTAGGGATCTATCTATAACTAACGTTCTGAACTCAACTTCTAACCCCTTGGAGTTGGTTATGTCTGAAATGTTCCAGCCCATATTTGCAGTGGATAATACCGCGATTAGGCGAACTCTCACCAATCTAGATAAACTATCCACTTTAAAATTACATAATTGGGATTTAGCCGAGGTGGAGGCTCATGTTAGATCTAGCACATCAAGGTCTATCCAAGAGGGAATGAAGCCTTACTATAAGTTGTATGAGGCCTATAGGGTAAGCCACAATGTTAACATTGTTGATGCCGTGAGAGATTAAAAATTTTTTTGGAAAAATTTTCAAGGAACTGTTCCCCTTATAAAAATACGTCCCTTTTTGGGATTTTCAGGTTGGGTTCTCTATCCTTAATAATTGAATTAGGGGGGGGAGGGCTCAACTTAACTATTTTTTGAAAAATCCAATTTTGTGTTTTGGCGTTTGGGTGGTGGTTTCATAATCTCACTGAAATATTTTTAAGGGGGTTATGGGGTTTTGCATTTGGATAATTTGGGGTTATTCGCTACCTTTGCAAAAGAGATAAAAAACAATGCTTCTGACAATGTTTTTTTGTAACTTATTGATTTCCATTAGTGAAAATAATTATGCCATAATTATAATGGCGGAATGTTCCGACAGGCTGTTGGATAGTGCGCACGATTCCATCAGTGGTTGCCTCATATACAAAAGCAGCACGATTTCCTACAAGCCATGAATTGGCAAACAAGGATATTTTGAATTTATTTGAAGGTATGAATGTGTAATTAATCCCTATATCATAACTTCGATGTGATTTTAAGAGAGCATTCCCCGTATGCCAGAGAAAAGGTGAGACATGAACGACATTTTCACTTTTATAGTTAGAAGATGGAGGCCACACCGAATAATGAAATATTACACCCAAGGAGTTTCTATTATTGGCTACATATCTGACAGAGGCGTCAGCATATGGATAATTGGAATCGGAAATATTGTCGTTTAAGCGAGTTGACAACCAGTCCCAGCCGAACCCTAAGGAAGCGGAAAGTTTTGCTGAAGAAAAGTTATAAGATGCACCAATCTGTTCAAATTTAGTCGTAGAGTTATCCAACGCATTTACAGATCCGCTATAGTTCGTTCGGTTATTCTCAAAGAAGCCTCTGACGTGTGACATAAAAGAATGCTTGTCAGAAAATGTATGACTATAAGTTAGAACTGCATTTCCATTATGTGTATTGTCATCGGCAGCGTTATATATGTTAGATAGCTGAGATTCGATATATCTTGAACCCTGATCTGTATGGGAATAGGAATAGCCTAACGATGCGGATATAGAGCTGTTTTTGGGCAGACTGAAAAAATAATATCCTGAATAGTTCAGATATTTTGCTTTATGGTTTGATTCCAAGGAATATTCATCGCTTGTCATAAGGTAATCTGTATATTCAACCCTGCCTTCATTGTCATTATGAGGCATGCGGTCAAGACCGAATGCTATCTGACTATTGGTAGTGATCTTATCTCCGGAATATAGAGCTCTGAAACTACCCTCATAATTTTGTTTACGATATTTGGAGTTTTCTGTAGTGGTCTCTCTCTGAAAACTTTTTATATCTCCGTTTTCTTGAGGCAGATGAAACGACTCTATCTGATCAACACCAAAATGATTGTTAGACATATAATAGCCATACCCCATTATATCGTAGGTCATTTTATTCTTGACGAATTTTGCATTAGCCTGTATGAATCCTGAATTGGCAATGAAATTCTCAACCCCAAGTGTCTTTACATACCCACCATATTCATACTTTATCATTCTGAAATTGATGACGAAGCGATTACCTTGAAATCTCGGATCAGACGGATATTCAAGATATTCCACTGTCTTTACATCCGTAACTTTCATCATATTTAATTCCGCTTCAGTTGCAGGCACATAGTCTATGTATATTGCAACCGGCTGTCCAGACGCTATTGTAACGGCTGAAGATCCGAGCCGAGTGTTAAGTTGAGGCACAGCCATTCTAACGAGCAGATCAATGGCAGTCTGCGATGCGTTCTTTTGACGCTGTGAGGGACGATAGACACTCTTGTCGGAGAGCAACGAAGCATTATCACCCTCGACAGTCACCGTTTTCAACTGTATCGGTAGTTCAGTCATCAGAATCGTCCCCACATTAAAGGATTCGAATTTCCAATATGTTGTCTTATATCCGACACATGACAATTTGGCAACGACTCCCTGACGGTCACAAGGAATAGAGAAACGTCCGGCATCATCGGTAATGCCATAAGTAAGGACTGTGGAATCTTTCGGAGCAAGCAGCATGACGGTAGCGGCTACAACAGGCTCCTTATCAGTGCCGATTACCCTTCCGCTATATACATACTTGCCATGCTGGAGTGCTTCAAGATAATAAGTGTTATGTGACTTGACAACCGTAACCGGATTCAAACCAATGACCTGGCGCAGAGCATCGTAGGCATCATTGGTCTTAACCGTGATGCTTGTCTTGTAGGTCTCAAGTTCATTGTAGATGAAATTTATGTCAAGTTCGGGATGGTCTTCCATTATTTCCCTTATGGCCTTTGGAAGCGGAGTGGAGTTGAAACGGTATGAGAAGGTCTCGGCATCGACCATAAAAAAAGTCAAGATCGCTGCTATAGATGTAATGATACGCAACATATGTCAGTCAAGTTTAATGGTCTTATCCTTAATTACGATATGGATCTGCTCTAAGTTGTTGAGACGTTAAACAACTTCCTCTAAGGGATACGTAAGACTTTCCGGAAACAAGCAGGGCTTCAAAGACATCATGCACAATGTCCCTTGTCACATCATCGTCTCGGATTATCAGCATCGAAAGCCGATAGCGTGCCGCGTAATGTGAGCGGAAAAGCCTTGTTATGTCATCTTTTGTCGTCATACATATAGTCGTCATATATATATGACCCCTCACTCCCCAAAAAACTAACCTCTCAATGAAAAAAAATTCAACTAAGTGAATAAATCATCTATAGTCAGCTCACTGTGCCCTATGCTCCATGCTATAGGATTGCATAATCCATATGTAGTGATAAATGTCTGATAGCGGTCTTTCGGGAAATGGCGTTTGACAAGGTATTCCTCGGTTTCACCCAACGTGATTAGCTAATTGAGCTTTACTTGAAAGTTTATGCCCAGCTACGAACTTGAAGTCATATTTCTTATTGAAAAATTGCTAAATAAGAAAAGTCTTACACATCCACATAAAATGCAACATTTGGGTAAAACTCGATAATAAAGACTTAAAGGATATGCCTAAAACGATTGACTAATTTCAGACCATTATTGGTTTCTATATAATCGGTAACTTTGTTTCCACCGAGCGGATATATTCATCCATATGGCCGTAACCAAATTCCTTGGGTAGATTGACCTCATTATCAGGCATGAAGATATCATCGGTAGATTTAATCATCATTTGAGTTTAAGGTCGAAGAACATAAACCGAGTTTCCAATGGTTCC
The DNA here is from genome assembly GCA_964513775.1 of uncultured Sangeribacter sp. Taxonomy (GTDB): domain Bacteria; phylum Bacteroidota; class Bacteroidia; order Bacteroidales; family Muribaculaceae; genus Lepagella. The sequence continues at coordinate 21,336 of CAZEOI010000061.1, forward strand.
TCCGGATTCAATTCCAAAAATGCGCGTTCCTCCTGTTCGGTTTTATACAAAGGTTTGAACCCATTCTTTTCATAGAAATGCAGGGTCTTTTCGTTGTTATAAGCGTCAACGACAATAAAACGGCAACCGGTTTTATTATCTTCTGAACGAAACCAACCTTTAATATAATCGAGCATCTGGCTGCCTATGTTCATGCCTTTGCCACGGAATTGCGATGACACGCCAAGACGACCAATGAGAACAGCAGGATAATTCAGACCTCGTTTGTTGTTGCTTACACCTCGTTGTAATCTGTTGAGAGCCGATTTTGCTATAAGCTTTAATTTTACGCTGTCATTTGCGAGGGTAATCATTCCCATGATGTTATGTGGATTGGATTTCTCCACCCATACGTATGTTTTACCCAACATCTCAGTGTCGTAGGACAACGCCATATTGTTGAAGAAGTCATCAAGATCGGGGTCATCACAACAGAATGGCTCGCAGAAAGAAGCTACCTCCTGTGTAAACGGCATTCTTATTGCTTCTGAAGCCAACTTAAATAACGAACTCTCACCCATTGAGTTTGCCAAATAACTGATGATAAAACTCCCGACACTTGCGGTCGTACTCTCTTAACTGCGCTTCCCTTTCAGGCGACAAACGTGGAGTCGGGAGCTTTCCGTTTCGTTCAGCTTCTTCATAAAATGCTTTTGCGGATTCGCCTGTCAATACTGGTGAGGAATTTATAGTCATTGCCATATCTTATTCTGTTTTAAATACAAAGTTACAATATTATAACGATTTATACAAGTTTCTGACTGTTAACATCGGCAAATAAATTCCAATTCCACCGTGCAAAGGTAGCAAGCTGCAGTTGTACATTCCCTGATGAATTCGGATTTAGTCTTTCCGAATTGTAAAATTCAATTTTTGAAGCCCAAGTTTCTGAACATTAGCGAGAACAAGGGTATATTGCAATTCCTCATTCTCTTTTAATTCTTTTACAAGGTACCTAAACTCGTCTTCAGGCACTACATTCTTGAACACAGGCCCCGATGATTCATTTCGAACAAGCCTGACTTTAGTAGTCAGAGGAGAGAAAACATAAGAATAGGTTGCCTGATATTGAACGTGATGGAATGTAATCCAGTTAGGGTCTTCTTTGGTTAAGACATCTTCAAGATATATGCGTGCATTCTTATAGCTTGGAGCTTGACGACCATCGGAATATGAGATTATCCCGTCGCCATTTACATAGTACAGCGACTCAATGGCATATTTGTTGAATGAACAACCTTCTTGATATTTTATTTCATCTATAGAAGTTACTTACTTATCTATCGGAACATCGGATTCTTCCACAAGCTTGTCCGACAATATTTTGATAAGCGAATAAGTGTAGCAGGAAGCATCTGCCGGAGGGTTAGCAAGTGTTGTTCGTCTTACACTGAGATAATACT
>CAZEOI010000062.1:0-21979 GCA_964513775.1 uncultured Sangeribacter sp.
AATCACGGCCTCATTTACCTCCTGACCGAGATAATCCTCGGCAGTCTTCTTCATTTTCTGAAGAATCATTGCTGAAATCTCCTGTGGAGTATAGTCACGGCCGTCGATGTCAACCTTCGGCATATCGTTCTGGCATACCACCTTATAAGGCATACGCTTGATTTCGTCTTCTACCTGACCGCATTTCTCACCCATGAAACGTTTGATGGAGTAGATTGTACGGGTCGGGTTTGTTATGGCCTGACGTTTTGCGGGATCACCTACTTTACGCTCGCCACCGTCAACAAATGCTACAACTGAAGGAGTCGTGTAACGGCCTTCATTGTTCTGAATAACGACAGGGTCTTTACCTTCCATTACTGCTACACAGCTGTTGGTTGTTCCCAAGTCGATACCAATTATCTTTCCCATAGTATTTCTATAATTTTGAGTTTTGTATATTTCTATTAGTTTTGATTTTTATCTCAGAAGTTGGCGGCTTGTTTTCAACCGCCGTTCAATTATAGAACAAATTGCGTGCTAAATGTTTCAGTCAAAATTAAAGATTTTCCTTAAATTTTGTAAATATGACAGTTAGCTACTTGAAATAGCTATACAAATATGTCTGCATAGGTGTGACAGATGTGACAATCAGAAGATATTCTTGTCAAAAGCGCTGTTGAAAAGGGGTGCGGAATATAAAGCCTGATACTACGGATAATGTGTATTCCGGGGGTTGAGGAGATAGTATATTATGGTAAAAAAGGATTAGATGTGATGGTAAAAATGGTATATGATGGTACACGAACGGTATTTAAAGAGGTGTAAATATGGATAGAGCGATAAAAAATGGATAAAAAAATAGATGGGTATTCGTAAAAAAGCATGGAAAATAAAACATATTTTCTTGAAAAATTGTTAACTTTGCAATCTGAACTGTATCCGGGAGCTATGGTGATAGCCGGTTTCGAGATGAAGCCCGGATTGTTCAGTAAGCAAACACTTTAAACTGTATGAAGCTTTTACAAGAGAAACTGTCGCACTACGATGCTCCTCAGAAGGCTATGGCAGCCGGAGTATATCCATATTTTAGACCCATTTCGAGCGAGCAGAACACGGAGGTCACCATGAATGGCCGAAAGGTTCTTATGTTTGGCTCCAACAGCTATATGGGACTTACAAATCATCCCAAGGTAATAGAGGCTGCTGTGGAAGCTACAAAAAAATATGGTACAGGCATGGCCGGCTCGCCGTTCCTCAATGGCACGCTTGACATCCATAAAGATCTTGAGGCTCGTCTTGCCGATTATGTTGGAAAAGAGGATGCAATGCTATTCAGCACGGGCTTCGGTGTGAATCTTGGCGTAGTCTCCACTCTCACAGGAAGAGAAGACTATGTGATTCTTGATGAACAAGACCATGCATCCATTATAGAAGGTCGACGTCTTTCGCTGTCTAACTATAAGAAATATCGTCACAACGACATGGAGAGCCTTGAGAAGGTGCTTAAGAGTTGTGATCCCGATAAGGTGAAGCTGATTGTCACTGACAGTGTCTTCTCTATGGAGGGCGATGTGGCAAATCTGCCGGAGATGACACGTCTTGCCAAGAAATACAACGCCTCTCTCATGGTGGATGAGGCTCATGGCATCGGCGTATTCGGTGAGGGTGGCCGCGGTGTCTGCAACCATTACGGGGTGTCTGACGATGTTGACCTTATTATGGGTACATTCAGCAAATCGTTCGCATCTCTCGGTGGTTTCATAGCAACCGACAAAGTAGTAACCAATTTCCTCCGTCACCACTGCCGCTCATATATATTCACAGCGAGCATAACTCCGGCATCAACCGCAGCGGTAAATGCTGCTCTTGACATCATGATTTCTGAGCCGGAGCGTCAGGCTCATCTTTGGGAGATCACTAATTATGCTCTCGACGAGTTCCGTAAGCTCGGATGCGAGATCGGACATACTTCCACTCCGATCATCCCTCTGTTTATCCGTGATGATTACAAGACTTTCCATGTCACCAAGGATCTTCTTGACGAGGGAGTTTTTGTCAACCCTGTTGTTACTCCGGCTGTGGCTCCTCAGGATACACTTATCCGCTATTCTCTTATGGCTACGCACACCAAAGAACAGGTGGCACGTTCCATTGAGGCCATAGAGAAGGTGTTCCGTCGTTATGACATCATTAAATAAGCAACTTAAAACATAATTAGCGCAATCCGCAAACGATAAAAACGAACGGGAGATGATTCGAATCATCTCCCGTTCGTTTTTATATCACCTTTTTGCTTATTATAACGGTAGAATAGGTAGTAGGGGGGATTAGTTTAGAGAAAGATCGTCAAATCCGCTCCCTAATTCATCATCGTTGAAGTCTGTATCACCGTAGAATTCATCGATATCAAGGTCTTCAGCCATTGTGGCGGCAGCTTTCTTTGCAGCCTGATCTATCTTATCGTCAAATTCTTCCATATCAACATACTGCACCGGAGCTTTGCCTCGCTTCATGGTGCATATCGGTTCGCTAAGAGTGCGTCCCGGAAGGGATTCTTTCATTTCCATAAAGAAAGAACGCTCTGTGAGATAGTCAAACACGAAAACGAGTTTCTGACCATCATCCTCAATAAGTTCGTTGAGAGGGGTGTCTTCCATCAACCAGATGTCCTGGTCGCTTGAGCTTCCCATATCTTCAAGTGTAATTTCTTCCTCACGGTTCCATTCGTCGTCACAGAGGAAGAATGAGTCGATGTCATCCTTGGAATAATCCACGCTGTCGAGGATGGCATTGCGAAGCTGGAGAAAAGATGAGCTTGCATCGATCTCTATTTCTCGAGAGAAATTGCTGACCTCATCGCTAACAAGTTTAAACTTATATACCATAAGAAAATACTCTTAAAAATTTACTTCTGAAGTATTATCCGTATTGGCTGCCCTCATGAGGAAAAATCAATGTAGTTTAAAAGAGCAAAAGCCGTATGCGGTTGGATTGTCTAATTTTTTGCGAATTTAATGCAATTATCTATTGAGACAAAATTATTTTGCAATTATTTTAAAAAAAAATGAGAGATGTCGTATAATTTGACAAAGGATGTGTTGCGGAAGCGAAGTGCGTCTCAACTTCTATTGGCTTTAAAGTCTCTTGAATTCTCTTTTTATGTGTAGATTAACGGATGTCGTATTCCGACATTATTTAAATATATCAATGATTTTGCACAACGTTATTTAGTCAGAATGGGAAACTCTGACACAAGGTTAAGAGAATTATAAGAAAAAAGCTGGTGAAGAAATAAAGATATGGGGTTAATATCGACGGTTGCGGAATTAAGAAAAATTGTTGAGATCAAGAATTGAGGGGGGAGGGGTGTCGATATTGGGTATTTGGTTTTAGGCCCGGTATGGATGGTGCTTTACAAGTTTTGGAAATTTAAGATTGAAGTATTTTTGGGGGGTTGTTGTTTGATTAGGTTGTCGGATTTGATTGATTAGTTGAACGATAATATTTAGATTGTTTGAAGATGAAAAGGTATTTCGTATTGAGTGATTTAAGGTTTACATTCAACGTCCGAAAAGACGGCCAAAGAATGATTTAGGCTTCTCCGGTTTTATGTGGACACGAAGCTGATTATCTTCTTTCCCCAAAAACAGGATATGGTTGCGGAATACGAAAGCTACCATCTTGTCGAATTCGAGCACTGCGTTGATTCCTCTTACAAGAAACCTTCTGAAAGGATTGAATTCGTCAAGGTCTTCAATTATTATCTCCATACCATCGCGGGTGATGGCATGATTTTTATTTAGCATCGGTAGGAAATAATCAAGATTCAGTTCCTCTTCATTCTTATGAGGTTTCCCGAATTTCTTGTAGATCTCCTTAATCACATTATCTGTTATCATAGTGGACAGGATGAAGCATGATAGGTTGCATTGAGGAGTGGATTAGAGTTTGGTTGCCTGTGAGGAGTCGGGAAGCTTGTAACTCTAAAAATAAAACAAACAGTTGGTGGTTAAGTTCATCTAATTTCTCAAAATTTTTTTGTATTTATTATCCGCTGCTGATAATGGGTTGTAGATCAATGATCCACAACTCATTATGTGCTGCATATTGATAATATGTTCCGGGGCCCTCTCTATGGCGAACTGAGAAATCGTTTAATTAGTATAATAGAACCCTTTCAGTCTCCAAAAATGATGTAAGATATCACCCGAAAAAAGGGTGCCTCCCTATAAGAGAGGCACCCCTGATATTGTTTTCCTTAATGATTTATCAACCGAGGAAGCTGAGGAGTACACCTGCAGCGACTGCAGAACCGATCACACCGGCTACGTTGGGACCCATGGCGTGCATGAGAAGATAGTTGGTGGGGTCGTATTCAAGACCGAGATTGTTCGAGATACGTGCAGCCATCGGCACGGCAGATACACCGGCATTACCGATGAGCGGATTGATCTTCTTATCTTTGGCAAGGAAAAGGTTGAACAGTTTCACCGAAAGCACACCGGCTGAAGAGGCGATGATGAATGCGAGGAAACCGAGGCCGAAGATAAGGAGTGTATCAACAGTGAGGAATTTGTCAGCCTGAGTCGACGCACCGACAGTAAGACCCAAAAGGATGGTCACGATGTCTGTCATAGCGTTGCTTGCTGTCTTGGCGAGGCGAGTGGTCACGCCGCTCTCACGAAGGAGATTGCCGAAGAAGAGCATGCCGAGCAGAGGTATGCCTGAGGGCACAACGAAACAGGTGAGAAGAAGACCTACGATGGGGAAGATGATCTTCTCGTTCTGACTTACCACGCGAGTAGGCTTCATCTTGATAAGACGCTCCTTCTGAGTTGTGAAGAGGCGCATCAATGGGGGCTGGATCAGCGGAATGAGAGCCATGTAAGAATAAGCGGACACTGCCACCGCACCGAGCAGATTGGGATTAAGCTTGGATGTGGTGAAGATAGCTGTAGGACCGTCGGCACCACCGATGATTGCCACACAGCCGGCTGACAGGGGATCAAAGCCACAAAGAAGAGCCAACATATAGGCACCGAAAATACCAAACTGCGCGCAAGCGCCGATGATCATAAGTTTCGGATTGGCGAGAAGAGCTGAGAAATCGGTCATCGCGCCTATGCCGAGGAAGATCAGAGGGGGATACCATCCTCTCTCCACACCGTTGTAGAGGATATTGAGCACTGAGCCGGGCTCATAGATGCCGATCTCCATTCCGGCCTGGAAAGGGATGTTGCCGATAAGCATACCAAAGCCGATGGGAACAAGCAACAGAGGCTCGAAGTTCTTCTTGATGGCAAGCCATACGAAGAAGCAGCCTACTGCCAACATCACGAGATTTTCCCATTCGCAATTATAGAAGCCGGTGAATTGCCAGAAGGTCTCGACCGTCTGTCTCATGAATTCACCGAAAGTGAAAGTAGACTCTGCTAAAATCATGATTTACGGATAAGCTTCAAGGTTGATTATTCGAGAATCATGATAGGTCCGTCTTGTGCTATGGCATCGCCTACACTGGCAAGGATCTTCTTGACAACTCCGCCGTGAGTGGCATGGATGTCGTTCTCCATTTTCATTGCTTCGAGCACACATACAGTGTCGCCCGGATTTACTGTATCGCCAACTTTTACACTGAGGCTCATGAGGGTGCCCGGGAGGGGAGCGGTCACTGTGAATGAGCCGGCCGATTCTATAGCGGGCTTAGCGATGATCTTTTCACCTGACTCCGTGCGGGGAGCTTTCTGAGGGCTCTTCACAGGCGCCGACACGCTTGTCTTTGCATTGGGGATCTTGTCGAGTTCAACGTCGTATGGCACTCCGTTGACCTCTACATGCACCTTGTTGTCGTTGACCTCGCCAACCTTCACATTGAACTTGGTGCCGTTGATTTTATATTTATATTCCTTCAATTTCATGATTTGGGGGATGTGTTTATAAGGTTATAGTGACGCTTGCCCCGGGATGTTGCGACGATGTTCCGGCACTTGGCGCAAGTGATAGATTTTTGAGCTCCAGGGTGAGTAAGCTTTCTGAAGCTTTCTGATGGTGAGAATGGTATCTTCCATATCGTGGTCTTCACCGAAGTGCTCGGAAAGGGCGGCTGCTATGGCGGCAATTACATCGCCTGAGTCTACGGCATGATGTTCTTCTGCAGCATCAGATTTAATGGCTTGTGACTGACGTTTGTTACGTGCGATAAGAGACTGGGAGATTTTCCCGAAGCCGAGGAAAAGAAGAGAAAGCACTACGAGTGCAGAGATCACTATGCACATTGCGATGATAGTGATCGCTCCTCCCCACGAGTCGTTGACAGCCGCATTGTGGGCTTTTTCAGCCTGTGTCATCTTGCGGGCTATCTCACTTTCCGGAAGGGGGGCTTCCTGATTATCTTCGACTACAACCACGGTCTCTTCCCATTCGGCGTTGACGGTGACTTCCGATTTTGGCTCATCATTCTGAACCATCGCGGGAACAGCGGCATAAGCGCCACCCGCGATGGTTAGAGATAAGACCGCTGTCAGGAAGGATTTTTTAATCATTTTATACATGACAGTGGTATAGATGAGGTTTATAAAGGAATATTGCCGTGTTTCTTCGGAGGATTCTGAAGCTTCTTGGTGGCGAGCATCTGAAGAGCACGTATTATGCGGAAGCGAGTGTTGCGGGGCTCGATGACATCATCAATATAGCCATACTTGGCTGCCTGATAAGGATTGGCAAAGAGCTTGCTGTATTCCTCCTGCTTCTCTTTCTTAACAGCTTCAGGATCTTCGGCTGCCTTCACCTCCTTGGCATAGAGCACGCTTACAGCGCCCTCGGCACCCATTACGGCGATCTCTGCGGTGGGCCATGCATAGTTGATGTCGCCACGGAGCTGCTTGCAGCTCATCACGATGTGTGAGCCGCCGTAGCTCTTGCGGAGAGTAACAGTCACCTTGGGCACGGTGGCCTCTCCGTAAGCATAGAGGAGTTTGGCACCGTGAAGGATCACGCCATTGTATTCCTGACCTGTGCCGGGAAGGAAGCCCGGAACGTCTACGAGAGTTACAAGGGGGATATTGAAAGCATCGCAGAAGCGCACGAATCTTGCTGCCTTACGTGACGCGTTGGAGTCGAGCACGCCGGCGAGCACTTTGGGCTGGTTGGCTACTACACCGACAGACTGGCCGTTGAAGCGAGCGAAACCGCAGATGATATTCTTTGCATAATCGCGCTGCACCTCAAGGAATTCTCCATTATCGATCACAGCTCCGATCACGTCATACATATCATAGCTCTGCTTTGCGCTCTCGGGGATGATCTCGTTGAGTTTGTCTTCAAGACGGTCGATGGGATCATTGCAAGCCACGAGGGGAGTCTCCTCAAGATTGTTCTGAGGGATGTAGCTGATGAGTTTACGGATAATCTGGAGTGCCTCCTCGCCGTTCTCAGCTGCAAAGTGGGTTACACCGCTCTTTGATGAGTGGACCGATGCACCGCCAAGCTGTTCCTGGGTCACATCTTCACCTGTAACGGTCTTCACAACTGCCGGACCTGTAAGGAACATATAAGAGATTCCTTTGGCCATGATTGTGAAGTCGGTGAGGGCAGGGCTATATACGGCACCACCGGCGCAGGGGCCGAGGATCGCGGATATCTGCGGAATCACACCGGAAGCGAGGATGTTGCGCTGGAAGATCTCGGAGTAGCCTGCGAGGGCGTTGATACCCTCCTGAATACGTGCGCCACCCGAGTCGTTCAGGCCGATTACGGGAGCTCCCATCTTCATGGCAAGATCCATCACTTTGCAGATCTTGAGAGCCATAGTCTCGGAGAGTGAACCGGCATTGACGGTGAAGTCTTGTGCGAAGAGATAAACAAGACGTCCCTCGATGGTGCCGAAGCCTGTGACAACGCCATCGCCGAGAGTATGTTTCTTGTCCATACCGAAGTTGCTGCATCGGTGTGTGACAAACATATCGAGCTCTTCGAAGCTGCCCTCGTCGAGAAGCTGGGCAATACGTTCGCGGGCTGTGTATTTACCTTTGGCGTGCTGCTTTTCGATAGCTTTTTCGCCGCCGCCAAGTCTTGCCTCCGCACGTTTCTCAATGAGCTCGTGGATTTTTTCTTGCTGATTGCTCATAAAAAGTCTGATAAGTTTATGGTAAGTGAAATTCCTTCACACCGTAGTCGCTGACTATGACAACGTTGTGTGGATTATTTTGCAGCCGGATCCTCGCAGAGCTCAGTGAGCACGGCTTCTGTGGATTTCGGGTGCAGGAAAGCGATTTGCAGGCCGTCGGCACCGGCTCTGGGAGCCTTGTCGATAACCTTGAGACCTTTCTCTTCAACTTCGGCAAGGGCTTCAGCCACACCGTCTTCTACGCAGAATGCGAGATGGTGCATACCGCCGCGGCCACCATTCTTCTCTATGAATTTAGCGATTGTGCTGTCGGGTGAAGTGGCTTCGAGAAGCTCTATTTTGGTATCGCCCACCTTAAAGAAAGCCGTGGTGACTTTCTGGTCGGCTACAACTTCCTGTTTGTAGCATTTCAGGCCGAGTACGTTTTCATAGTATTCGATAGCCTTGGCAAGATCGGGCACTGCTATGCCGATATGCTCGATATGAGAAATTTTCATGTCTGAAGGTATTTATGGTTTGAAGTTAATTTGAATGCCGGATACCTATCACGGCAATTTTGTGCAAAAGTAGCAAATATTATTTATCCAATCAAGAAAAAAATAAAATAATAAAAAAAAGCCCCCCTCGGTGTAAGTTATTAGATGAATATTATGGCTGTTAACAAAAAAATCACGATATTTGCAGAAAATTTATCCTGACTTATAATTTCTGACCAGATATGGAGATTACACCTCAGGGTCTCGCGGCCCTTACAGGAGGAACGGTGGAAGGGGATCCGGCTGCCGTGATTACAGGATTTGCTAAGATAGAGGAGGCCAAGGAAGGCGACCTCTCTTTTATTGCAAATCCTAAATACGCGCATTATATCCACGACACCAAGGCAACAGCGGTGCTTGTGGGAAAGGATTTTGATCCGCAGGGAGAGTTCACCGCCACCCTTATCAGGGTTGACGAACCATACGCTGCGCTTGCGGCTCTTATGAGAATGGTTGATGCCGCACGTCCGCGTCCCATCGGAATCGAGAATCCCTCATTTATATCAGAGGGTGTGACGGTTCCCGAGGGTGCATATATCGGAGCGTTCGCCTATATAGGTAAAGGTGTGAGCTTGGGACGCAATGTGAAGATATATCCTCAGGCATACGTTGGCGACGGCGTGGTGATTGGCGATGATACGGTGATTCGCTCTGGAGTGAAGATCTATGAGGGTTGCCGGATCGGATCGCGTTGCATTATCCATTCCGGGGCTGTGATCGGTGCCGATGGCTTCGGATTCGCACCCAAGGATGGCCATTACGAGAAGATTCCGCAGATGGGAATCGTGGTTATTGCCGATGATGTTGAGATCGGAGCAAACACGACGGTTGACCGTGCGACATTCGGCCAGACATCTGTGGGCAGAGGCACAAAGCTTGACAATCTCATTCAGGTGGCCCATAACGTGACGATAGGAGAGGATAATGTATTTGCCTCGCAGACAGGCATAGCAGGGTCTGTACACATTGGCAACCATAATATGGTGGGTGGCCAGTGTGGATTTGCCGGACATATAACGGTTGGCGACTATAATGAGATAGGCGCCCAATCAGGCATTCCGAATAGCATAGGCGATAACAAACGTCTTATAGGCTATCCGGCGGTGGATTTCCGGCAGTTTGCCAAGAATCAGGTTTATATCAAGAACCTCGGCAAGCTATTCTCAGAATTTAACAACATCAAGAAATGAAACAACTGACTTTGAAAGCTCCTTTCTCAGTGAGTGGGAAAGGACTCCATTCCGGATTGAATATTACGGCTACATTCCAGCCTGCTCCGGAGAACTTCGGATATAAGTTCAAGAGAGTTGATCTCGAAGGCCAGCCCGTGGTAGATGCGCTTGCTGAAAATGTGGTTGAAACTACCCGTGGCACAGTAATCGGAAAAGGTGACGTAAGAATCAGCACCATTGAGCATGCCATGGCCGCGCTTTATGCCGCTGGAGTCGACAACTGTCTTATCGAGGTTGACGGTCCGGAAATGCCTATTCTCGACGGCAGTGCGATTGAGTATGTGAATAAACTCAATGAGGTAGGTCTTGAGGAACAGAAGTCAGACAAAGACTTTTATGTAATTAAGGAGAAGATGCGCTTCAAAGATGAGGCGAGCGGCTCTACAATCACTATCTATCCCGACGATCATTTCAGCGTAGAGGTGATGGTGGAATATAACTCGAAGGTGCTCCCCAATCAGTTTGCTATGCTTGATGAGATAGCGGATTTCAAAGATGAGGTGGCAAGCGCACGCACATTCGTATTCGTGCGCGAGATTCAGCAGCTTCTCAACTATGGACTCATAAAGGGTGGCGATCTCGATAATGCGATCGTTATTTATGATGAGCCGATAGAGCAGGAAAAGATTGACGAGATATGTGATCTTGTGGGAGTGGAGCATATGAATCTCTCTCATCTCGGTTATATCAATCCGAAGCCATTGCAGTGGGACAACGAGCCGGCACGCCATAAGCTCATGGATGTGGTTGGCGATATAGCTCTTATAGGCCGTCCATTGAAAGGTAGGGTAGTGGCTGTGCGTCCCGGACATACGGTCAACAACAAGTTTACCCGTATGGTGAGAAAAGAGGTGCGCCACACTGAGATTCAGTCGCCCTACTATAATCCCAACACAGAGCCTATAATAGATGTGAATGGCATACGCAAGCTTCTTCCCCATCGCTATCCCTTCCTTCTTATCGACAAGATTATAGAAATTGACAAGAAGCATTGCGTGGCAGTGAAGAATGTCACGGTTAATGAGCCCTTCTTCCCGGGTCATTTCCCCTCGGAGCCGGTTATGCCGGGAGTGCTTCAGGTGGAGGCTATGGCGCAGGCTGCCGGAGTGCTTGTGCTCAATTATCTTGAGGATCCGGAGAAATACAGCACCTATTTCCTCAAGATAGATAATGTAAAGTTCCGTCAGAAAGTAGTGCCCGGAGCAACGCTTCTTCTCAATGTAAGCCTTATGACAGAGATTCGCAGAGGATGTGCTGTGGTGAAAGGATATGCTTTTGTCGGCGATAAGATTGTGTGTGAGGCGGAGTTTATGGCTCAGATAATCAAAAATAAATAATCTCTCCTCATTCAGAATAGCTATGAGTAATATGTATTACGTCCATCCTGACGCAAAAATAGGAAACAATGTAAAGATTGGTAACTTTTCCAATATTTATGATGATGTCGAGATAGGCGATAACTGTGAGATAGCAGGAAATGTCACGATATTTCCGGGAGCCCGTATAGGCTCAGGGGTAAAGATTTTCCCCGGTGCGGTTATATCAGGTGTGCCACAGGATCTCAAGTTCCGAGGAGAGACTACTTATGCCTATATCGGCGACGGTACTGTCCTCAGGGAGTGTGTGACTGTGAACAGAGGCACTGCATCCAAGGGTAAAACGGTTGTGGGCGAAAACTGCCTTATCATGGCTTATAACCATGTGGCTCATGACTGTAAACTTGGCAACCGTGTCATAATGTCAAACGCCTGCCAGCTTGCCGGTGAGGTAGTGGTGGATGATTGCGCTGTGATCGGTGGTGGCACTCTCGTGCATCAGTTCTGTCATCTTGGCCGTAACATAATGGTTCAGGGTGGTGCCCTGATCAATAAGGATATTCCGCCCTATGTGAAGGCCGCTCGTGAGCCGATCTCTTATGTGGGTCTCAACACTGTGGGTTTGCATCGGAATGGCTTCAGCAATGAAGATATCATGGCAATCAATGAGATTTACCGTATTCTTTATCTCAGTGATCTTAATGTCACTAATGCAGTGCGTCTTATCGAGGAAACGCTTCCCAAGACCAAGTATCGTGATGAGATAGTCGATTTTGTGGTAAACTCAGAAAGAGGAGTAATACGATCAGCAATCTAATTCTTCATTTTATATTAGTTGAATACTGCCCCAAGCATTCCGAAAGCGAAGGGCAGTATTTTTTTTATGTGCGAAAGATTCTCGGGATAGTACGATCTAATCAAATTTCGAACCTTTGTAACGAACCTCACTCATTATAGAAATACTTTCTCATTATAGAGAGACTTATTATAAGTAAGCTCTCTCATTATAGATAGACCCACCTATTATGGAGAAACTTATTAGGATGAACCTCACTTATGATAGAGAATCATCACTTATGATAAAAAGGAATCAGGCCGACGATCTTGTAATCATCGGCCTGATTTATATAAATTTGGAAAATTCGAGACTCTTTCGAATTATTTGAGAGCTGCCTGAACAGCCTCGTTGGGTACCATCTCCTCTTTGAAGACATAAGCGCCAGTCTTGGGAGATTTCTCCATTTTGATAACTTTGCTGAATGTGCGGCCTTCACCTTTCTGAAGAGACGCGACGGTTTTCTTTGCCATGGTTCAGTGCTTATTTAATTTCTTTGTGGATGGTCATTCTTTTCAGGATGGGGTTGTATTTCTTCAACTCCATACGTCCTGTAGTGTTCTTGCGGTTTTTTGTAGTGATGTATCTTGACATACCGGGCATACCGCTGGCTTTGTGTTCGGTGCACTCAAGTATTACCTGCACTCTATTGCCTTTAGCTTTCTTTGCCATAGTTAGAAATTCTGATTAAAAAGAAACGATGTTGATATCTTTGAAGTCGAGAATGCCTTCCTTCTCGGCTTTCTTAAGAGCGGCGTTGAGGCCGATCTTGTTGATTGTGCGGAGAGCGTGAGCTGAAACTGTGAGCTCGATCCACATATCCTGTTCAACCCAATAGAATTTCTTTTTGTGAAGGTTGACATTGAATTTGCGTTTGGTGCGACGCTTTGAGTGGGAAACGTTGTTGCCCACCGAAGGTTTTTTGCCCGAAATCTGACAAACTTTTGACATGGCTGTTGTATTTCTTAATATAATAAAAAATGCTTAAGGCTCATGGCCGCCATCTCAGTTCTCATATCATCGCCAGGCGCATCAGATTGGCGATTTTAAAGGATGTGCCACAAACCGGGTGCAAAGTTAGTAAATTTTCGATAAAACTGCAAATATTTTTCTGAATTATTTCAGTCATCGTTCACATCATCCTGCATTACATAGCTGTTGCGCAGAAGATTGATGAGCATCACCATCCCGTGATTGGTGGCACTCTCTATCACCGTGTTGCGGTCGCCTTGGAAATGGAGACATTCGCTCACAACCTGTTCGCCATATTTCACGGCAATCCAGACTGTGCCCACAGGTTTGTATTTTGTGCCTCCGTCCGGGCCGGCGATTCCCGTGGTGGCGATCGCGCAGTCGGAGCGCATAAGCTTGGCTGAGCCTTTCGCCATCGCTTCGGCCACTTCCCGGCTCACAGCGCCGTGGCTGGAGATGTCGCTATAAGGCACGCCAAGCACCTCTGTCTTCACTTCGTTGGAATAACTCACAACGCTCCCTAAGAAATAGGAGGAGGATCCGGGCACCTGCACTATGCGATGCGCGATGTTGCCGCCTGTGCAGCTCTCGGCGCATGCAACTGTGAGCTCACGTTCGCTTAGAAGTTCTCCGAGCACCTGGGCCACTGTCTTGTCCTCCATAGCCACCATCTCCTCCGCGAAGATTGTGTTGAGGTCTTGATGATAACGGTTCATTTTGAAGCGTAGGAGCTCCACGCCGGAATCAACTCCTGTGAGGGTAATGCGTGTCACAAGATGATCCGTCTCAATCGAGATCTTTACAAACTCAGGGAGTTGTGCCTCGAAATGTTTCATCACTTTCGAGAGTTCCTGTTTGGTGTAACCGTAGATTACGGTGTGACGTGTCTCCGTATGCACAGGAGGAGTGTTTTTCTTCTTATTCTTATCTGAATGTTGATTTGTCATGGGATGGGCTGATCTGAGGATTGATTTTATACTGTCACCCTTGAGTAAGGGGGAAGGGAGAGATCGCAGAATTTCTTGTCGAGATATTTGAAATAACCTGCTTCAGCCACCATGGCCGCGTTGTCGGTGGTGAAAGCACGCTCAGGTATCCAGGCTGCCACTCCTCTCTCTTTGCAGAAGCGTGCCACCGCCTCTCTCACTCCGGAGTTGGCTGAGACTCCGCCGCCTATGGCAACGTGCTTCACAGGATAGATCTTGAGAGCCTTGTCAAGCTTGTCAAGAAGTATTCTGATTATGGTCGACTGTAATGAAGCTGCGAGATCGGCTTTGTTTTTCTCGATAAATTCGGGATCATCCTTAAGTCCGTCGCGCAGTGTATAGAGGAATGAGGTCTTGAGCCCGCTGAAGGAATAGTCAAGACCATCTACATGAGGCCGACTGAAGCGGAAGGCCTTTGGATTGCCCTGGGCGGCGAGCCGGTCGATATGCGGACCCCCGGGGTAAGGGAGACCCATAACCTTGGCACATTTGTCGAATGCTTCCCCAGCTGCATCGTCGATGGTTTTGCCTACAATCTCCATATCTTCCGGACTTCGGGCCACTACAATCTGAGAGTTGCCGCCGGAGATAAGCAAGCACATGAAAGGAAACTCAGGCACAACGTCTTCAGCCTCTTTGCGTATGAAATGCGACAGCACATGGGCATGGAGATGGTTTACATCGACCAGAGGTATGTCAAGCCCTATCGCCATACCCTTGGCAAAAGATGTGCCCACGAGTAAAGAACCGAGAAGTCCCGGCCCTCTGGTGAAAGCTATGGCCGACAGATCTTTTTTGTCGACCCCTGCCTGACGGAGCGCCTCGCTCACTACCGGCACGATGTTTTGCTGGTGGGCTCTCGACGCGAGCTCCGGCACAACACCACCGTAAGCCTCATGCACTTTCTGGCTTGCGATGACGTTGCTGAGAAGAAGTCCGTCGGATATTACTGCGGCGGAAGTATCGTCGCACGACGATTCTATTCCAAGTATGATTACGCTCATAGGTGTAATGTTAATATGGGTAGAGCCCTCCGGTTCCTCTTCCGGAAGATTATTTCCGGGTTGGTCGGAATTTGATGCCGTTGTGGTGCCGACGTCTATCAGCTCGGCTTCTGTGCCGGCAATAGGTGAGGGTCTACTTAGAATACAAAGTTAATCAATTTTGATGGAATAGGCAAAACAGCTCCCCATAAAAAGTGGTAAAAAAACAGTTGAGACCGGGCCGCGCTTGATAAAAGTGGAAATCTTGGATTTAAGATTGACGTTATATTGCATATTTTGATTAATTTTGCATGATGATTTCGTAAAAATCATTTAAATCGCGCTTATGGTGTGTTATCACCGGGCGGGATTATGTGAATATGCATTTTCTGAAGACAATATATAAAGCTATTAGAGGAATCCTTTTCTCCACGGTTATATTTCTGGCTGTGGTGTACCTTGTGCTGTATGTAATGTTGACAGTGCCCGCTTTCCAGAATGCGGTGAGAAACCGTGTGGAAAGTGAGCTATCCACCTTTCTTGACACTGATGTTAAAATAGGGAGTATTATTATCCATCCATTCAATGAGGTGGTGGTTAGGGAGTTGGAGGTGTTCGACCGAGAGGGGGCACGGTGTGTGGCAGCCGAGACAGTGGGTGCCGGCATCAGCATCTGGACTCTTCTCAGAGACCGGGAGATTGTGCTCACGTATGGTGAGATAATCGGTCTTGACGCACGGATTTATCAGGAATCGCCCGATTCTCTTATGAATATAGCCTTTATAATCGATGCCTTCAAACCAAAAGAGAAGAATAAACCACCCACAAAGTTTGATCTTGCACTGCGTAATGTGGTGATACGCCGTAGCGCTGTGTCGTTTGAACGCTGGTGGATTCCTCGGGTTGCTAAAGCCGGAAAAACCGATTTCAATCATCTTCGCATGTGGGATCTGAAAGCGGATCTGACGCTACCCCGAATTGCCAACGATGATTTTATCATAGATCTCCGGCGTCTCTCTTTCAAACTTTCAGGTGGTCTTGACGTGGAGAAGTTGGCTTTCCGCAGCCATGTGACGGCCAACTACCTGACGTTGGATGATTTTCTGTTACAGCTCCCTTCGTCGGAATTACAGCTTGATAATTTGCGCCTGGATTATGACGGATTTAAAGATATCAATAATGCTTTGTCGCAGGGCACACATCAGCTGAAGATCAAGAACTCACATGTGTCTCCCTCTGATCTGAGCTGGCTTGTGCCGGAGATGGCCCTCTTTCCCGAGCCGGTGGCTGTAGAAATGTATGCTGAGGGCAACCTGACGCGGCTGCGTGATCTGAATCTGTATTTATCCACAGAAGGTAATGGCGTGAATTTGACTGTGAAAGGTCGTGCCGATAATCTTCGTGATAAGGAGAAACTCAAGGTAGAGGTCGGAGATATTGATCTGAAGGCCTCTCATAATGAGATTAAGACGATTCTTGAACGGTTCTCCTCAATCTCCCCCACACTTCGCAGGATTCTGGATGATCTCGGAGATTTTGAGCTTGAGGCAAAAGGGGAGATTTCCCCGTTTAAAGATGATCTGTCGGCCGACCTGCACGTCTCGACCGAATGTGGCGACATTGAAGTGAAGGCTTCCGCGACCGGGCTATTACATAAATCAGGGTCGTTTAAGGCCGATGTGGAGGCTGATGAAGTCAACGTCGGCAAACTTGCCGACAACAATACAGTTGGAACTTTTACCGGGGACTTACGCTTGGAGGGCACTCTGGCCGGAAAGGAGATTAATGGAGAGGCCACTGCGGAGATCAAAGGTATTGAGCTCAGAGGGAATCTGTTGACTGATATATATATAAATGTTGAGAAATCGGGAAAGGTTGTAAAACTCAATCTCGAATCAGACAATGACGTGGCAGATCTATCTTTAGACACAGATGTCACGCTTGACGGTATAGATTCGAGGGGTGAGCTCCATGCTGATATCCGCAACCTTAATTCTGATATTGCTTCCCTATTGCCTGAAAAATATCGCGGGTATGCCCTTAGCGGCAGGATAGACGCGGATCTCACAGGTAATAATGTGGATAATGCGGCCGGAGAGATTCGTCTTCTTGACATGTCGTTGACTCATCCCCGAAAACCGTTGTTGACTCTTGACCGATTCATACTTCAGTCGGAGCTTGACACTATCGGACGCATGATTACCCTTAACAGCGACTGGCTCTCCGGCTCGGTGAGAGGAAACTTCAAGTTCGCACACTTGGCTTCAGAGATCAAGAGCATGATGTCGAAAGTGTTGCCATCCATCGTGGCCTCTCCGGAAGAGAAGGAGGGATTCAGCTCGGATGTAAGCTTCAACTTTCAAATCGCTCCCGACAATACGCTCCCGGAATTCCTGAATCTTCCGGTGCGGTTTCTTGTCGGTGTGCCTGTGCAGGGCACTATCGATGCCACGAGCAATCTCGCTACCCTTCAGATAGAAGCACCATATCTTCAACAGGGTAAGAATAAACTTTTGAGGGATATCGGGGTGGAAATTGCACTTGACGGAGAGTCGGGCACACTCAATCTGAAGGGAGGATCGGTGCTCCCTGTGCGACGAGGTGAGCTAAGGGTGGATTTTCAGGTCTACGGACAGGATGACAACATATTCACAGATGTGATGTGGGCCACTCCTGAGACCGGATCCTTCAAGGGAGAAGTGTCGTTGGAGGCGGCTCTCAGCAAGAACCAGACATCCTTAAGTCCGGAGGTGGATCTTGTGTTGAAGCCATCTGTGTTTGATTTCGGTCCGGCACGCTGGAACATAGACAGGTCTGCCATCTCTTACCGCGACAAAGCTCTCGCAGTGGATGGACTTCGTATCTGGCATGACAATCAATTTGTAAAGATAGATGGCATGGCCTCATCTTCTCCACTCGACTCCATACGCGTGAAGCTTGCTTCGATAGATGTAGGTTATATTTTTGATCTGCTCAATATAAGATATGTGACATTCGGCGGGAGTGCCAGCGGAAGCGTTACCGCCTCGGGAGCATTCAGTAAAGATCCGGTCGCCAACACCGACAGCTTGAGGATTGAGAATCTTAGCTACAACGGGGCCATACTCGGCGATGCTCAGTTCAGAAGCGGTTGGAATCATTCCGCCAAGCAGATAGCCATAGCTGCCGATATCAAGAGCCGGGAGGGGCTGCCCACAGCCATCGACGGTGGTATATGGCTTGGAAAAGACTCACTTTCCTTTGATCTGGATGCTCAGCGGATTCCAATCGAATTCCTTCAGCCATTTATGTCGAATTTCGCATCCAATGTCGCCGGCAAGGCTTCAGGCAAAGCGAAACTTTACGGTACGTTCAAGGATATCGACCTTATGGGGCGCCTCTATGCCGACACCATCGCCATGCGTCTCAGCTATACGAACGTAGAATATCACGGGGCAGATTCCGTGAAAATAGATCCGGGTAAGATCATCATACCATCATTCCGCCTGTATGACCGTCATGGCAACTCCGCGATCCTGTCGGGCGATCTCTCACATAATTTCTTCCACGATGCAAGGTTTACATTCCGGGTTACTGATGCCCGCCACCTGCTCTGTTTCGATACGAACCAGGCTATCAATCCCGATTGGTATGGTGTGTTTTACGGAAACGGCGGAGCGGTGGTGAGGGGAGAACCGGGACAGGTGAGGATATCTGTCGACATGGGTCTGACCGGCAATTCAGCATTTACCTTCGCACTGAATGAAACTCAAGCGGCTCAGGATTATTCTTTCCTAACCTTCAGCGACCGCCGTAAGGAGGAGGCTGAGAAGCTACGTCAAGACACTGTGGAGGATATACTCAGCACATTCCGCAAGAAGGTGACTGTGGAGGAAGACACCCCCTCAAGATTTAGTATGGATGTAAGGGCAAGTGTGACGCCATCCACATTGATGACACTTGTGATGGACCCGGTGGCGGGCGATAAAATCACGGCAAGAGGCAATGGCAATATCCAGATAGACTATGACTCCGAGGCAGACCAGATGCAGATGTTCGGCAAATATACACTTGAGGAGGGAAACTATAGATTCTCACTGCAAGATCTTATTCTGCGGGATTTCAGAATCCGCCAGGGTAGCAGCATAGCGTTTAACGGCGATCCGATGAACGCTGACCTTGACATTACGGCAAGCTACCGGGTGAACACCAACCTCTCGGATCTCGACAAAAGTTTCTCCACTGACCGTGATCTGGCTCGCACAAATGTGCCGGTTGACGCGATGTTGATGGTGGATGGCCCTATGACTCATCCCGACATATCGTTTGACATAGAATTGCCTACCCTGACGCAGGATGTGGAGAGAAAGGTGAAGAGTATAATCTCCACCGACGACATGATGAGCCGGCAGATTATCTACCTCCTCGCTCTCAACCGTTTCTCCACGCCGGAGTATATGGGCAACTCCAGTAATGGCGGAGAGTTCGCCTCCATGGCTTCCTCCACTCTCTCGTCACAATTGTCTAACATGTTCGGACAGCTGACCGACAAATTCTCACTTGCCCCCTCATTCCGAAGCGACAAGGGTGATTTCTCAGATATAGAGGTAGATGTGGCATTGTCATCGCGCCTGCTCAACAACCGCTTGCTCATCAACGGAAATTTCGGCTATCGTGATAAGTCGACCTCCCAGACCACATTCGTGGGAGATTTTGACATCGAATATCTTTTGCGACGCGGAGGAAATCTTCGTTTGAAAGCCTACAATCATTTCAACGACCAGAACTACTATCTGCGTCAGGCTCTCACCACGCAGGGGCTCGGAATCATCTACCGTAAGGAGTTTGACAATCCCTTTAGCCGCTTTCGTAAGAAGAGGGATAAGCAAGAAGATAAAAAAAGCGAAGAAAAAATTCCCGGAGACTGAAAAAATGCCTATATTTGCAGAAAATCAGAAGCGGTAGCAGCTTTTGGATAAAAATATCTTCAGGAGTAAACAGGCAAAAAAGATGGTTTTTAAAATTGATGGTTTTCTTGAGAGATTAGGTATCCGGCAGGAAAGCACGGTCGGTATCGCCATGAGTGGAGGTGGTGCGAAAGGCTTCGCCCATCTCGGTGTGCTGAAAGCATTCGAACATTTCGGCATCAAGCCGGATGTCCTTGCCGGAGTCTCTGCGGGATCGATCGCAGCCTCATTATATGGATCCGGCCTGTCGGTGGATGAAATTGTCACCTGTTTCACGGAGGCTTCGAGTTTCGGTGATTTCACAGAATGGGCTATCCCCAAGAAAGGCTTTATGAAGCTCGACAGATTCGGGAAGCTTCTTGAGAGCTGGCTGCCTGTAAAGAATCTTGAGGATATGAAGATTCCCACCATAATCTGTGCCACCGATTTTGACCATGCCAAGTCGGTAGGGTGGGGCAAGGGTGAGATAGTGCCGCGTGTGATAGCATCATGCAGCATACCCATAATATTCCATCCTGTCAAGATCAAAGGAGTGAATTATGTAGATGGCGGAGTGCTCAGGAATCTTCCCGCATGGGCCATCAGGGATTATTGCACCACACTCTATGGCAGCAATTGCAGCCCGTTTCAAAGAGGAGGAGAGAACTATACCTCCTCGATAATCGATATTGCCTATCGCTCCTATCATCTGATGTCGAAATCCAACACCGCCCAAGATCTTCGTCTGTGTGACCATGTCATCAATATAGATAAAATGGCAGGTGTGAAGACTTTTGATCTCAAAAGCATACGGCATGGAGTAGCCTCGGGTTATGAGGCGGCCTGCAAGGTGCTGGCATCGTTGGTGGAAAACAGAAAAAGTTAAAAATAACATGCTTATGTATGTGACATAAATTAATGATATAATTGATTGGTGACATATAAGGATGAGATTTGAGACCGTTTTGAAGGCGTAATAGGGTTCTATTATAACTGAAAAGCGGTTTCAAAGATCGCCTTAGAGGGCGACAAGGAATATATTAATTAATTTGTGACACATACATAAAATAAAAAGCTTCATTATGAGCAAAGCAACGGAGAAACTGATCATTTATCAATTATTCCCGCGAATCTTCACAAACGCCAACGGCAACTGTGTGCCTTGGGGCACTCTCTCTCAAAATGGCAGCGGAAAGCTTAACGATATCAACTCCCACGTGATCCGCAGCATCAAAGAATTAGGAGTTAACTGTCTGTGGCTTACAGGAGTGATAGAGCACGCCACAAAAACGGATTTCTCAAAGTTCGGCATCACTCCCGACAATCCGAACGTTGTGAAGGGTGAGGCAGGTTCTCCCTACGCCATAAAGGATTATTACGACATAGATCCGGCACTCGCGGAATCCGTGCCCGACAGGATGCGGGAGTTTGTAAATCTGGTGAAGCGGATCCACCGTGAGCAGATGAAGGTGATAATTGACTTTGTGCCAAACCATACGGCCCGTGTATATCATTCCGACGCCGCTCCCAAGGGAGTGAGCGATTTCGGAGCTAACGACGACACCCGGATGAACTTTGCACGCGACAACAATTATTATTACATCTCCAACCAACAGTTCTATCCCGATTTCAATCTCGGTGCGGAGGGAGATCATCCTTATGTAGAATTTCCGGCAAAAGCCACCGGCAACGACTGTTTCACAGCTTTCTGTGGAGTCAACGACTGGTATGAAACCGTAAAACTCAACTATGGTCACGACTATAATGATCATTCCGATCATTTCAATCCTGTGCCCGACACTTGGAATAAGATGTTGCACATCCTGAAGTTCTGGGCATCAAAGGGTGTAGACGGGTTCCGTTGCGATATGGTTTTCATGGTACCCCTTCCATTCTGGCACTGGGCTATCCCGCAGGTGAAGGCTGTGTATCCCCATCTGATCTTTATCGGCGAGATCTACGACGTGGGTCTGTATCGCCCCTTCCTTGATTACGGATGTTTCGACTATCTTTACGATAAAGTAAATCTTTACGACACCCTTGTGGGTATCGAGAAACATGGGTGGTCGGCCGCTCAGCTCACAGGT
>CAZEOI010000063.1:0-21647 GCA_964513775.1 uncultured Sangeribacter sp.
AAAGCCGAGGCGGAGATCGCCGTAGAATGTAGCAGACATATGATCATTAATTGTTCGTAGCTTCTTATTGATCATCATTATCAAAATCCTATATGGCAAATTTATTAATTTTTTTTCATAAACAAGTAAAAATTTGTAAAAAATATAAGGTGACTTACAAAAAAAACGTCACTCCTTATCGGAATGACGCCCTTTTATAACATTTGGTGAAAATTTTTTTGAATCCACCTGGAAGAAGTTGACAGAACTTCTTCCAGGAGGAATTGAGATGACTTCAATATCAGTTTGAAGCGGATTTTAGTTTACGCTTCGGTTTAGCCGGAGTCTCTACCACCTGTTGCTCCACGCCTACGAGGGCGCCGTCAACCATGATACGGCCACAGTATTCGCATACAAGCACTTTCTTGTGCATCTTGATCTCAAGCTGACGCTGAGGCGGGATACGGTTGAAGCATCCGCCGCATGCGCTACGCTGCACGGTTACGATGCCGAGGCCGTTCCGGGCATTCTTGCGGATACGCTTGAAAGCTGCTAATGTATAGTCGTCGATTTTGCTTTCGAGCTCCTTGGCTTTAGCACGTATGTTCTCCTCCTCTACACGGGTTTCGGAAACGATCTCATCAAGCTCCTTCTTCTTCTCCACGAGGATATGCTCGTTGTCGGCGAGTTCCTCCTCGGTGTGACGGATTTCGGCAGCTTTCTGTTCCTGCTTGTTAAGGGCCTCATTGATATTCTTTTCAGCGAGCTCTATCTCAAGACCCTCGAATTCCTTCTCTTTCTCAAGGAAGGCAAATTCGCGGTTGTTGCGCACATTGTTGATCTGCTCCTCATATTTCGCAATCTTCTCGCGACGCATCTCGATGTCGGCTTTCTTGGCCTCCACCAATTTGCGGAGCTCCTCAATCTCATCCTTATATTTCTGGATACGTGTCTGATAGCGCACGATTTCATCTTCAAGGTCTTTCACCTCATTAGGAAGTTCGCCGCGCAGAATCTTGATACGATCGATTTCGGAAAGGTAGGTCTGAAGCTGATAGAGGCTCTGTAGTCGCTCCTCCACGCTACGTTCCTTATCTGTTTTTTTGTCGGTTGCCATAGGCTTATTTTGACTTTTTGAATTACATATATCTTACAGGATTTGTCTCGCTTTCTGCGAAATAGGTCACGCAATCGGGATAGATGCTCCTGATGATGCGTGAGAATAGCTCTTTGGTGCAGAGCTCGCTCTCATAATGACCGATATCGGCTATGATGATGTCAAGACCATATGTGGAGAAATCGTGATACTTCACATCGCCGGTCACTATCAGATCCGCTCCCGCTGCTATGGCGTCGCGGATGAGCGACGCGCCCGAGCCGCCGCATACGGCCACTTTTCTCACCACCAATTGTGGGCTCTGTCCTGAATAGCGGAGACTCTTGACTTTGAAGGCATCTTTGATCTTCCGCAGGAACTCAAGTTTCGGAGTGGGTTGGATATCTCCTACCACTCCCATACCGACATCGGTGTAACCCTCCTTCGGATCAAGCACCTGCAGATTGTGGAGATGCAACACATGGGCTATCTCATGGCTTACACCCTCCCATGCTGAATCAAGATTGGTGTGGGCCGAGTAGATGGCTATGTTCTCACGTATGGCGCGGATCACTATTCTTTCCGTGGCGGTGCGCCCGGTCACCTCCTTGAGCCCCTTGAAGAGTAGGGGATGATGACACACGATGAGATTGCAGTGGCGTTCGATGGCTTCGGAGAGCACCTCTTCTGTAATATCAAGGCAAAGCAACACAGCCGACACTTCCATTTCGGGATTCCCTACCTGAAGCCCTGTGTTGTCGTAGTTCTCCTGTAGCCGCTTTGGGGCGAAATCTTCAATTGCCTTTGCAATGTCTTTGACTTTAAGCATATTATCCTGTTTGGTTTCGAGGAAAGTTTATTTCGAGGAAAGCCGGAATAATCCCCGGGTAAGAGGGATTATTCCTTTGTTTGAGATGGAGTCCCTTTAATCCTCTGTGGGCTTGAGCATAAGGTCAAGCTCGTCAAGCTGGGCAGGATCGATGGGAGAGGGGCACTCGTTCATCACGTCGCGACCCGAATTGTTTTTTGGGAAGGCGATCACGTCGCGGATGGTGTCGAGGCCGGCGAGGATCGACACGAAGCGGTCGAAGCCAAGAGCGAGACCTCCGTGAGGAGGAGCGCCATACTTGAATGCGTTCATGAGGAATCCGAACTGTTCTTTCGCTTTTTCCGGTGTGAAACCGAGAAGCTCAAACATCTCGTTCTGGAGTTCCGGATCATGTATACGGATTGAACCGCCGCCAAGCTCTGTGCCGTTTACGATTATGTCGTAGGCAGTAGCGCGCACATTGCCTGTGTCGGTGCGGAGTTTGTCGATATCATCGGGATTGGGCGAGGTGAACGGGTGGTGCATGGCGTAATACCGCTGTGTCTCCTCATCCCACTCGAATAGGGGGAAGTCAATCACCCAAAGAGGAGCGAATACGTTCTTGTCGCGCAGACCGAGACGATTGCCCATCTCAAGACGAAGCTCGCAGAGTTGTTTGCGGGTCTTCATGGCGTCTCCGCTCATCACGAGCATAAGGTCGCCCGGTTCTGCCTCCATGCGCTCCGCCCATTTCTGAAGCTCCTCTGCCGGGAAGAATTTGCCTACCGAGCTCTTGAATGAGCCATCGGGCTCAACCTTTACCCACATCAGGCCCTTGGCGCCAACCTGAGGACGTTTCACGAACTCAGTGAGTTCATCTATCTGCTTACGGGTGTAGCCCGCACAACCTTTGGCGTTGATACCTACGGTTAGTTCGGCGTCGTCTACTACAGAGAAGCCGTGACCTTTCACAAGGTCGGTAAGCTCCACGAAAGGCATGCCGAAGCGGATGTCGGGTTTGTCGCTGCCATAGAGACGCATTGCGTCGTTCCATGTCATGCGGGGGAAAGGATCTGTGAAATCGATTCCCTTCACATATTTGAAGATATGCTTCACAAGACCCTCGAACATGTCGATCACATCCTCCTGCTCCACGAAGCTCATCTCACAGTCTATCTGGGTGAACTCCGGCTGGCGATCGGCACGAAGGTCTTCATCGCGGAAGCATTTTGCAATCTGGAAATAACGGTCGAATCCACTCACCATGAGCAGCTGCTTGAAGAGCTGAGGGCTCTGGGGAAGTGCGTAGAATTCTCCCGGATTCATACGTGAGGGCACAACGAAGTCGCGCGCACCCTCGGGGGTTGACTTCACGAGGATAGGTGTCTCTATCTCCAGGAAGCCTTTAGAGTCAAGATAACGGCGGATCTCGAAAGCCATCTTGTGACGAAGTTCAAGATTCTTCCTTACGTTGGGGCGGCGGAGGTCAAGATAGCGGAACTTCATGCGGAGGTCGTCGCCACCGTCTGTATTATCCTCTATCGTGAAGGGTGGAATATCACTCTTGTTGAGCACCTTGAGCCCATCAGCGATAATCTCTATCTCTCCTGTGGGGATATTCTTGTTTTTGCTTGTGCGCTCAGCTACTTTGCCGGTCACCTGCACTACATACTCCCTGCCCAATGCATTAGCCGCATTGAAGAGGCTGTTGTCCTCATGGTCGGAGTCGAACACCACCTGTGTGATTCCATAGCGGTCGCGTACGTCCACGAATGTCATGCCGCCCATTTTGCGTGCACGCTGCACCCAGCCGGCAATCTTCACTTCCTTGCCAGCATCTGAGAGTCGCAACTCGCCGCATGTCTTGTCTCTATACATATTTTGTCAAACTATAATTTGAGATCTTTTTCAGTGGTTTAAAGCCACGCACAGGGGGGCCGCAATAGGTTGCGACTCCCCTATAGGTGGTTTAAACGTGCAAATTTACACAGAAATTTGCTAATTTCCCACTCTCTACCCCTAAAATTCAGTATTTTTACCTGTATGCAGGCTCAAATTAGAGAAATTTCAGGAGATAAGTATAGGTTTTTATTTGATATAGGTCTCCAGTGCCTCGAATACGCCGTCGGGTGTGATCGTCACTCCTGCACAGGAAGCGGGGATAAGCACCGATTCTCCCTCTTTGATTTTGCGGCTCTCTCCGTCGGCTGAGAGCGTTGCGCTCCCTTTGGTGCATATGAGGGCCACAAACGTGTCCCATTCTGAATAATCACGCATCACTTCGTGATCTATCTTCCATAGATTGGTGGTGAAGAAGGGTGAGGTGACGAGATTCACCGGCAGATCTGCATGTACGGTGTAGTCTACAGCCTTTCCCTCGGTGTCGTTGAAGTTGATTGCGTCGAAAGCTTCTTTGGTGTGCAGCTGACGCTCGTTGCCGTTGGCATCCTTACGCTTGTAGTCATAGAGACGATAAGTGATGTCGGAAGTTTCCTGAATCTCAGCCACAAACGCTCCTTTGCCGATTGCGTGTACTCTGCCGGCCGGGATATAGAAGGTGTCACCCTCTTTGATGGGGTTGAAGTTGAGCACATCCATTATCTCTCCACTCTCTACCAGACCCTCGTATTCCTCAGGCTTCACTTCACGGTTGAACCCGTTGGCGAGCACGGCATCTTTCTCGGCGCCGAGCACATACCACATCTCTGTCTTGCCAAACTGAGATCCTCTCTTCCGGGCGAGTTCATCATCGGGGTGTACTTGCACGGAGAGATCCTGTTTTGCGTCGATGAATTTTATCAGAAGAGGGAAACTGTCGCCATATTTCTGATAGTTTTTCTTCCCTAAGAGCGATGCTCCATATTTATGAAGGAGCTGACTGAGGGTGAGACCTTTGTCGGCGCCATCTGCCACTACAGATTCAGAACCCTCTACGCCTGAGATCTCCCAGCTCTCGCCGATGTTGGTTTGTTCGGTTTCGATTCCTTTATAGGGGGCTATCTTCTCGCCACCCCATATCAGAGATTTAAGAATTGGATTAAATGTCCACATTACAGTTTATATTTAATTTACCTTTAAGATATTACCTTTGCGATAATAGATATAATTTATATTACCTTTACGATAATAGATATATTTTGAGGTTAAGTTTAGGTTTATGGTTTCTTCCGTGCGGTCTGATGTTTCCCTTCAGCCGTCCGGTTCCTCCTCAACCGCTCGGCTTCCTCCAACTCACCGGCACCTCCTCATCCGCCCGACTTCCCTTAATCCGTCCGACTTCCCTTCATCCGCCCGGATTCCCTTCCCTTCTCAACCCTTATCTACCGCTGATTGTTATAATATTGACGTCATAAGTCATGGCGTAATATAAAAACAATGTTGTTATGAGCGATGTATTGAATGAAGAGGAGCGCAAGGAGCTCCCCGACAGCCTTTATGGACTTCCCGAACGCAGGGAATACCCTATGCCGGATGCCGCACACGTAAGAGCCGCGGAGGCTTACTTCAGATACTGTCCTGAGGATCTGAAGCCGAAGCTGGCTCGCGCGATACTGCGTTTCGCCGGTGAATATGGAGTAGATGTAAAAAGCCCGACAATCCTTGCTTACGCACAGGAATAGCGGCTTTTTCAATTCTCCTTTTCCTCTCCTTCGGGAAGGGGATAATCCTTTAGCATCTCTATTGCAAAATCGAGGATCGCGTCTTTTCCAAGGGCGAGGTCCTCTTCTTTTGCATGAACCTCACACCCCGGCGATGGGTCTATGCCGAATTCCGTACATTCCATTTCGCTGTTCATCAGCGGACAAGCCGAGAATCTCACAGCCCAGCCTATAGGCAATTCTGAGGAAAAGGGTAGACCTCCACCTCCACCTGTGCGTGCGCCCACCACCTTCACCTGCGGCAGCGATTTCATCACCGCTGTAAAGTCGTTGGCCGCAGAGAAGCATGAACGATTGGTGAGAAGCACGATCGGCCCATCCCATTTTACGCGATAATCTTTAGCCGGCTCATATTCTATTGGATAGGGTTCGGAGAAATCACTGTGGCCCGGGCCTGTCTTATGTATCATATATCCCCCCGTGATCTTCTCGTTGATGAAACGGCTTACGAATGTGCCCACATTTGTAAGCATACCTCCTCCGTTGTCTCGGATATCTATTATCAGGCCTCGGCTATTGTGGAGAATTGCCAGGATATAGTCGAGTGCCACATCACTCACCGGTGTGGCGAACGACGGAAAATAGATATATGCGATCTCTCCGGGAAGTTGCTTATACATTATTCCGGAAGTTGAAAGCCAATCGAATTCAAGATAATACTCCTCCAACGTGCGCATATTGAAGTCCTGAGGATAATCGGTCCACCATTTACGGTAGTAACTCGTATCATAGCGCGACGAGAGGTTGACGTGGCCATCCTTCAGCTCGTCGAGCATGGCCGCGCAGATGAAGAAGAGTTCGAGGGAATTGGTCTTGGGTGTGATCTGGCTTCGGTAGGTCCGGCCTATCTCCTCCCAGTCGAGATCCTTTTCACGGAAGAAGCAATAGCGTTTGTCGACAATATCCCAGAGAGCATCGAAATTGCCGTAGATGTCATTGCTGTAGTCAGGCTCATCATGGCAGCTGCCGAAGCCCGTCGCCATAATCAGCACTGTGATATATGTCAGTAATTTATGTTTCACTTATCTGATTGGTTTTGAATATTTCTCTTCAGGGTTCCGGCTTATTACGGAGAGCTTATTACGGATATTTGCAATCATAATGCTTTACCCCCTCTCTGTCTTGATTCAGCGGTTAATGAAGTTTAAACAACTTCAATACAGGGAATATACAGTGGAGGCGGGAATGTGAGGCTTTCGTTTTTTGAGTCCGATCCCTCCGGGCACCACTCCGATTACAAATGAATGGGTATGTATCTTCGTATTCAGCTGACAGGCCCACTGCGTGTAGGCTTCGTAGCGGTAGCCGATTGTCATCGACGTACGTCCGAAGTCGAGTGTGGCCGAAAGGAGATTGTCGATACGGAAATTGTTGCCCCACCATCCTGCATGTGCGAGACCCTTGTGGTTGCCTAAATATATTTCGTAGTAGGTCTCGCCATATTCGGGAGAGAAGAAGACGCCGAAGAAGGGTAGCGACACCTCATCACGTAGCAGAATAGGGAGTCTACCTATTTTTATCGGCCTGCTCAGACTTCCGCGTATGGCCAATCCGGTGTTGGCGATGGCTTCCACAGGATTGTTGCCGTTGCGCAATAAGTAATATGCACCCCCTTCGATTCCTACGGTGCCACCTAAGGTCAACTGAAATTCCTCCGGAAGTCGGTGACGCCACGACATGCCCCAGTTGAAGGAGCCGTAGAGACCGATCATGGTGGCTGTATGCGCCGGATTATGCAGACTGGAGAAAGAGAAACGGGTGTCGAAGTGCATCAACGCTTTTTCAGGAGAGAAGGGCATAGCCTTGCACCACGACCCCGAGAGGCCGGTGGATCTGCCTGTGTAATGGAGGGTTGAAAGATATGTGGCCAACACATCGCGAGATCCGATCTCTAACGAATAGATTCCGGTCACCGGACGCGACTGATAGCTTTCGGTTTGAATATTCCCTCTCTCCTCGTCCTCCTCTGCAGGCAATCCCGCGTATAGGGTAGGGGCCGACAGCATCATACCGGCCCCCGCAAGGAATATCTTTATGATCTTATTTTTCATTGATTTGGCAATGAGGTGTCGTCGGCTTCGGCAGGGTTGTCAGTTTTGCTTTCGATCTCATCGAGAGCGAAGAGATCACCCTGCACCACCTTAGGGTTTATGCTTTCCTCCTCCTGTTCATCCGGCAGGCTCTCTGCATCTGGTTCCGTCTCAGGCTCCGGTTCGGGTGGGAAACGTAGTGGCTCAAGCTCGGTGATCTTATCAATCGTGAATGTGGAGATACGTTTACCCTTTGCCTTGAAACTCTTTACTGCTATGAATTCCTCCGCGTCTATCTCCAACGCGGGACGCACTGCATCGTTCCCGCCGAACGTCACTTCGAGGCGAGGATAGTAGGTGTCGGTAAGCAGTATTATCGACGAGGCCGCATCTGTTCCCACAAACCGCTGTGGCTTGGCCGACGGTTCGAATGTGAAGCGCTTCAGATAGGGGAATCCGAGGGAGGCGTCGTTGAGAGCGAGGGTCCACACCTTGTGTGGATCGAATTTCTCAATCAGGAGTATATTATCGTCGTAATGGTTTGAATCGGAATATGAGGAGGTGAAAAACTCTCCGGTCTTGGTGATTATGAGCACTTGGTCTTCCCCTTGGAACACTCCGAGACTCTCGCCGCGACCGTCGTAGTTAAGACGAAGCACATCACGGTCGAACCACACTTCACGGCCTCCGAGTGTGCTCGATCCCTTCTCCACGAGTCGCACGTCGTCAATCTGATATTTGGTCACGAGGTTGCCGAGTGATTCCTTACCCTTGATGTCGAGTTCCGCGAAGTTCACCATCACTTCCTTGGCACGTGGACGCCTGCCGGTCTCGTTCGGTTCATCCTTCAGCTGCACCTTCACGATCTCAGCCTCTCCGTTGGGATTACAGGTAAGCCATTCCACTCTTGACCCCGGAAGCCCTTTCGTGAGATTATACTCCTTCTCACGGGTGAGTCCGGTGATGAAGAATCGCTTCTTATATGAATAGGCATCCTTGCCTCCGTTCCTGTATATCACGTTGTAGATGGTGCGCTTGTCACCCTTCTTGAAAAGACCGATATGGATAATCTTCTTTCCTACATAGAGCTTATCCTGCACCTTCACCAGCTTATAGGTGCCATCTTTATATATGATGAGTATATCGTCTATGTCTGAGCATGTGAAGAGGAATTCATTCTCTTTCAAAGCCGTGCCTAAGAATCCTCCCGCCTTGTCGAAATATAGGCGCTTGTTGGCCTCTGCCACTTTGGCCGCCTCGATCGAATCGAAGCCGCGTATGGTGGTGTGGCGGGGGAAGGCATCTCCATATTTCTCTTTTAGATGGCGATACCACGCTGTGGTGTATTCCGTCATATGGTCGAGGTCGAATTGGAGCCTATCTATATCCTTCTGCAGATTTGCTATGCGTTCGTTGGCCTTCTCGGAATTGAATTTGAGTATGCGTCCCATCTTGATCTCCCACAGACGCACGAGATCGTCACGTGTCACCTCGCGGAAGAAGTCTTTTTTGAATGGTTCGAGGCGTTTGTCCACATGTGCGATGGCTGCATCCATATCGTGGGCCTCCTCCACCTCCTTATCCTTATAAATACGTTCCTCTATGAATATCTTCTCAAGCGAGCAGTAAAGGCGCGTCTCATGTGTCTCCGCAAGTTTTATCTCCAGCTCACTACGTAGAAGATGCTGTGTATGCTCCACGGAATAGCGCAGCAGTTCTGTCACAGAGAGGAATCTCGGCTTACGGTCTACTATCACGCAGCAGTTCGGTGAGATGCTCACCTCGCAGTCGGTGAATGCGTAGAGGGCGTCGATAGCCTTGTCGGAAGATGTGCCCGGAATCAGATGCACGAGAATCTCGGCGGTAGCCGATGTGTTGTCGTCCACTTTCCTGATCTTTATTTTCCCCTTCTCCATGGCCGAGAGAATGGAGGTGATGAGGGTGGAGGTGGTCTTCCCGAAAGGTATCTCGGTTATGGCGAGAGTCTTGTTGTCGATCTTTTCTATCTTGGCTCTCACCTTTACGCTACCGCCGCGGGCTCCGTCGTTGTAGCGTGATGCGTCAAGAAGTCCACCTGTCTGGAAGTCGGGTAGCAGATGCACCTCCTCCCCTTTCAGGGTGGCGATCGCGGCGTCGCATATTTCATTAAAATTATGAGGAAGAATCTTTGACGAAAGACCCACGGCGATACCCTCTACACCTTGTGCGAGCAGAAGAGGGAATTTCACAGGCAGCGTCACCGGTTCCTTCTTACGTCCGTCGTAAGAGAGGGTCCACTCCGTAATCTTGGGACTGAATACCGTTTCAAGTGCGAATTCCGAGAGACGGGCCTCTATATATCGGGGGGCAGCCGCAGAGTCGCCGGTGAGGATATTTCCCCAGTTTCCCTGAGTGTCGATAAGCAGTTCCTTTTGGCCGAGCTGCACCAAAGCATCCCCTATGGAAGCGTCGCCGTGGGGGTGATACTGCATGGTGTTGCCCACGATATTCGCCACTTTGTTGAAGCGGCCGTCGTCAAGGGTCTGCATTGAGTGGAGTATGCGTCGCTGCACAGGTTTTAGGCCATCCTCGATATGGGGTACGGCTCGTTCGAGGATAACGTAACTTGCGTATTCCAGATACCAGTCGCGGAACATACCTGACAATACGGTGCGCTTCCCCACAGGCTCTGCCGACGGCGTATTTTCCCCGTTCGGTGAGTGTGCCTCGGGCAGTGTGGTTTCCATGGCATCATCCTTGTCGGGATTCTGCGGTTCCTCGTTGTCGGGGTTGATATTATCGTTGTCTATGATGTCAAAATCTTCGGCCATGACTCAAATTAGTGGAATTTTTCGTAAAGTTAAGAAAAAAAAGACTCAGTGACAAATTTTTTTGATTGTAGTTTTCTACCGTAGTTTTTTCTCCACCGTGGCGATGTTGGTGTCTTTCAATAACACTTTCTTATCCCTATCGAGCAGATACACAGTAGGGGAGGAGAGAAACACGTAAGTCTCGTCATCTTGTATGGGATCGAGTGCGTAGCCTACGGTCCATTCTTGGGGTAGGGCTTCGGCGGTTTCCTCCCATCTTTGGCGGTCTTCCTCGGCGTATATGGCCACCACATCAGCCATTCCGGAGATCCCCCTTTTTTTCAGATCCGCTATGGTCTGCATGCAGTGGTCGCAGTCCGGGTCATAGAAAAGGAGAAGAATCGGTTTGTCGGTTTGCAAAGTGTGTAATGATTCTGTTTTTCCATCGCGGCTTTCAAATTTGAAATCGGCTGCCGGAGTGCCGGGACGATTTTTTGCGGCTATCTCCAGACGGTATTCCGCTCTCATCTTGTCGGCTTCTCCGAGTATGTCTGAAGCAAGTGCCTGTCGCAATATGTTGCAGAATTCATCCTCGTCATAAAGTTCAGATTCCGGATTTCCGGTTGTGGTCTCAGCCTCTCGATATTTCTCAAGAGTTATGGTTTGTGTCTGTGCGGATGCTGAGGATTGAATAAGGCTTAACGCCACCAAGAGTGAATATATTATAGCTCGCGGCATAGTGTTACGGTATTAAGTATTTTTGAAATACAATTAGCGGACTGAAAACAAATAATTGGTTTTCAGTCCGCTATGGTGCGCACGAAGGGACTCGAACCCCCACGTCTCTCGACACCAGATCCTAAGTCTGGCGCGGCTACCATTACGCCACGTGCGCATTTCTGAATGCAAAGTTAATACAATTCTTCGGATTATGCAAATCCAATCCCGAAAAAATTCAAATTGCTAAGAAACTACCTTTACATTCACCCCTCCGAACTACCATTCGAATGCGATCGTGGCACCCAGGGAATTCAGTGTGATGTCGCGCGACCAGGAATTCCAATAGTTGGAAGTGAGAAGCTTGTAGGTCACACCTATACATACAGCTTGCTTGGGATGAGTGGTGCTTGTGGGGATTCTCAAGCCTACAGCCGGACGAAGATAGAAATACTGTTGGTTGGTGAGGTAGCCGTTGCCGATCTCTATGTAGCGTTTCCCCAAGAGGAACGAACAGCCAATCTTAAGGTCTATGAAAAATTGTATGCCACTTCCGAAAGCGAGACGGAAGTCGGTGAATAGTGGCATCATGGCGGCTGTCTGGGTCGACGAGTGATTCGTGTTGAATCCGGAGTCGGGATTCCACCCCTGGCCCCATTCGTTGTCGGGATGAGCGAACAAGACATCAACTCCCAAACCTACACCCATGAAAAACAGTGAGCCATATTGGTAGCCCTGCGAAGTGCTGAATTCCGCGAAATCAGCGTCCTTGTTGCCGATGGTCTTCTCATAGGCAGCCTCTATGAAGCCCTTATAGTTGCCTGAACCTGATATGGCGGGACTCAATAACTGTGGAAGCCGGTTGGCTATCTCGTAATATTGGGCAGACGCCGTGGTTGTCGAGATAAACGACAGGATAATAACGCTGAGGGCGGGAAGTAAATGTCTTAATTTCATACCGGCTTAATTTTAGATTGGTTTTACAGTGGATTGATTGCTTCTCGGAAGAAGTGATGACTATCGGTATGTTTATAACATAAGTGACAAAACATTTGTTTATTGTTTGTAGCTATTTAAATACTTAAAGATCTCTTTACTTTCGTTTCAATTCCCATGGCTTTCCAAGACTGCAACTGATTATGGAGTGAAACTTGCATCAGCTGAATCGGAGGATGTGAAAAAAGATGTTTATATTGATTTTTGTATGTTAAATTAAGTTATAACCTTGCGTTAAACCATCACAAAGTGAAATAACTTTATTAATTTTGATTCCACAACTCTTTCTGATCCCTCATGTCTGTTGCGACGGGGACAGAATCTTAGTTATTTTTCATCAAGTAAACCTGAAATAGAAAACTTCCGCTTTTCATCAGGCTTGTAAAACAGCAGAGAAAGACAGATGGCATATAAACCACCAATCGATGAAAATGAGCTCGTGAAGCAACTTCAGGATCCGAAAACTGCATCGGCAGCTTTCAATGTCCTGTTGAAGACATATTCACAGCCCGTCTACTGGCAGATACGGAAAATGGTCTTGAACCATGACGATGCCAACGACCTCGTGCAGAACGTGTTTCTTAAGGCATGGAATAATCTTCAGAATTTCAGAGGCGACGCGAAACTCTCGACTTGGCTCTTTAAGATAGCTGTCAACGAATCCATCAATTTCATTAATAAGGAGAAACAACGTCTCAAGATCAGCGATGAGGACGCCGATTCATTTCTGCTCAATAATTTGGAGGCCGATTCATTTTTTGATGGTGATGCCCTCAAGAAAGAACTTCTGGCTGCTATCGCCAAACTGCCGGAAAAGCAGAAACTCGTTTTCAACATGAAATATTTCGATGAAATGAAATATGAGGAGATGTCTGAAATTCTCGGCACTTCGGTAGGTGCCTTGAAAGCAAGCTACCACCATGCTGTGAAGAAGGTCTCGGAAGCCCTTCTCGGCGATCAGGTGGTCTGACCGCTCAATTGAAATCGTGATTACTCACTTCTCTCAAACCAGACATAGCGATACCCGGTTGCACCTTTCGATTTACCCTTTTAATTTTTGATTTATCCTTTTAATTAAGGATCGCGAGTATAAAATAAAGAAAACGTAAAGATTTCCTGCTTCCGGATTAAACCTCCTCCACATCCCTATGTCAATTAAGAAAAGATTTAACATGCGACACGAAGACCAACTTAAAGATAAATACGGCACTGACCCCGGTTTCAGGGTGCCTGACGGTTATTTTGAGGAACTTAACCTCAAGATAATGGAGACGCTGCCCCCTTATCCCGAAGCTCCTCGCAAGGTGGATCTGTCGCTTTGGCAGAAGGTGAAGCCTTATGTTTACCTTGCAGCTATGTTTGCAGGCATATGGTTGATGATGAAGGTGTTCCATACAGTGACAACTTCTGAATCCCTTAATCTTGACAATCCTCCGGCTGCCCTTGCCAAGGTGGTTGCGTCTGAGCCTGAGGATAGCTATCATAGATTCACCCCTGTCACCGACTATCTGCTCGAACAAGAGGTGACCCAGGAATATGGCTCGATTGAAGAATTTGAGGCAGATTTCGGCTACACATTCAAACCACAGTATGCGAGCCTCTGAGAATATTAATATTGTTATTTTGATTGCGTGATTTAAATTGCTATGGCAAAACATTTACTTTTAATTCTTGCTCTTCTTCTGGGGTGTAGTTCTGTCTCTTTCGCCCAGAAGCATAACGGTAAGAAAGGCGATGATATGAGGAGAGAGCTCCGTGAGTTCAAAATCAAATTCATCGCTCAGGAAATTGATCTGAAAGAGGATCAGAAGAGCGCTTTCGTTGATCTCTACAACGAGATGAGCGACAAGCGTAACGAGGTTATGCGCGATGCTTGGAAGATGGAGCGCGCTCTAAAAAATAACAAGGATGCTACGGAGGCCGACTATCAGGCTGTCACCGATGCCATGACTAAGGCGAAAGCCCAGGATGCCGAAATTGAGAAAAGTTACGACGACAGATTCGCTAAGATTCTGTCGCAGAAACAGATATTTAAAATGAAAGAGGCCGAGATGGAATTCCGCAAGAAAATTGACGAGATGCGTCAGAAGCGCGGAAAGAAAGGCGGCAAATAATTATCGGGTTATGAAGAAAATGTATTCATATCTCAAAAGGGCTGTCGCATCGACAGCCTTTTTGTTTTTTACTCTATTTTCAATTCCTATGGATGCAAATGCACAGAAAAACGATCTCTCTCCGGATTTTGCTTTTCCGGAGAAGGTGGAGAACAACGCTGATTCTATGCTGAAAAAGGCGTTGGCTGAAAATGACGCGCCCGGTGCTCTCCGGGGCGCCATTCAGATTATTGCTGCCCGGAATTCTGTGTCGGCCGACTCATTCAATAGTAACGTGGCGCTCCTCGATTCTATTTCCGAGCTGCTTGCCCCTCCTTATTCCGGTCTTGCTGCCCTTATAGAGGCAAGAATGTATAGTCAGCTCTATCTCACGAGCCCGTGGCAATTCAACAGTCGCACCC
Source organism: uncultured Sangeribacter sp. (assembly GCA_964513775.1). Taxonomy (GTDB): domain Bacteria; phylum Bacteroidota; class Bacteroidia; order Bacteroidales; family Muribaculaceae; genus Lepagella. The sequence goes on from CAZEOI010000063.1 coordinate 14,590, forward strand.
TTCCCCTCGATTCATTCCCGGAAAATCCTATGGAATGGAGTCGCGATCTCTTTGCGAAGAGGGTGCTTCAATTGGTTGATAAAGCCACCGGTGATCCTGCGGCGGCTAAGGCCACTCCCATCTCGGCTATCTCCTCAATTCTCACTAACTGCAGTTTTGCCGAGAAGTCTGAGATGTCGGTCTACGATTTTATGGTGGCCAATTGTGAGTCGTTGCTTTCATCATTCGCTACAGCCTCTGCAAGTGAGGTTATACCATTCTTTGGCGCTACAGTCGGCAACCCCGGTAATGTATCGGAGGCATGTTCAGCAAAGAGAAATGAGCTTGTCGATGATCTCTATTCCTCAATCACCGCCAATACTTCTCCCGCCGCCACAGCATGGGCCGTTAAGTTGAAAGCCTCTACCATCAGCTCTCTCCCTCAACGCGACGATCTGTTGCTTGGTTGGATTGAAAAGATGAAAGACTCTCCCGAATCAGGTTGGCTTATCGACGATTATTATAATATATCCGCTTCACGGTCGAATATCTCTTCAGAATTTGGCAGTGACCATAAGCGAAAGCTATACACTCTATTGCAGGATTATCTTCAACGCTTCCCTAAATCTGATTTTGTCCAGTCGGTAAGGTATCATTTGGCCGATCTCACCCGTAAGCAGGCCAACGTTACGCTCCCCTCGGTCGTGGTGTCGTCACAACCGGTGAAGGGCACTCTCTCGGCCGACAATATGAATACGGCTTATGTATTATTATATAGTGTGCCCGAAAGCAGTGTCGACAATGGTTCCCTTAATTTCAAGAATTTCCCTGGCAAAGCCACATTTGTTAAGGCTGTGAAAGTAGATCTGGAGGGAAGCGTTCCCTTTACTACCTCTGCCGATTTCACATTGCCGGCTCTCACCCCCGGATTCTATGTGGCGATACCCTCCGAGACGCCGAAGCTCTCTGCAAAATGGAAGAATCAGGTGAGATGGTCTATGTCGCTGATAAATGTGTCTGACATCTCTATCCTGCTCTCCGCTAATAGTAAGGAGAAAGGTTCGGGCAGGGTATATGTAGTGGATGCTGCATCGCAACGTCCTCTGCAGGGTGCTGCCGTGAAGTTTTATTCCCAAAACAATCCCAAGCAGGTAATCAAGACAGCTGTGACGGATAAGGATGGCTCCGTAGCTTCAATCGACAATTATTCCGATATCCGTGCTTCCAAAGGTAACAGTGTAATGTGGTATTCCGGCAGGATATATTATAATTCTCAAGAGGAGTCCGTTCAGAAGAATGCACGCATATTAACCGACCTCTCAGTATATAAACCCGGCGAGAAGGTAGGCTTTTCTGTCACCGCCTGGAGTAGCAAGGGGCATGAGAACACTCTTCTCAAAAACACCTCTCTTCGTGTCATGTTGCGCGACGCCAACTGGAATGTAGTGGATACCCTCACTGTCGCCACCGATAACTACGGACGTCTCTCTGGTAATTTTGAGATTCCGACTACAGGACTGTTGGGATATTATAGTATAGGAGTAGGGGAGCCGGGCAATGATGGTGATTTCAGCTCGCAAGGTTTTCAGGTGGCCGAATATAAGTCGCCTACATTCATTGTAACCCTATCCGAAGCAAAGGAAAATACCTATGCTCCAGGTGAGCCTGTGAAATTCAACGGTGAGGTGAAGACCTATTCCGGAATGTCGCTCGGCTCATCAGAGGTTAAGTTCACCGTTGATTGGCATCAGTGGTGGCGTTGGTGGCGCTCCGGGGTTGACAATGCCTCTTACTCAGGCACAGTCCAGGCTGATCCGGATGGTAAGTTTGTGATTGAGCTCCCCACAGAGAATCTCAAGAACACCCCCTTCGACCGTGGAATATTCACGCTGACGGCTACCGTGACCTCTCCGGCTGGTGAGACGCAGACATCGCTTCCACTGACCTTCGCTTTGGGTAAGGATTTCACGATACAGCCTCGTTTCCCCGATGATAAGATTCAGGCCGATAAGGAGACTCTTAAGTTCGATATCCCCGTAAACGACATATTGGCTCATCCCGTGATTAAGGAAGTTGACTACACTGTGGTCAACCGTGAGAATGATGCCGAGGTGTTGAAAGGCAAGTTTATGAGTCCCTGCCTTGAAATAGCTTCCACCTCATTGCCATCCGGTAGCTACAGATTTAAGTTCCGTCTCCCCTCCGACACCACCGCTACGGAATCTGATATTATCATATGGCGCGAGAGTGACAAACGTCCCCCTTTGGAAACTCCGTTGTGGTTGCCGCAGACTCAGATAACTGTGCCCGATGGAGCTGCGAACGTATCCGTAAAGGTCGGCAGTTCCTACAAGGGTAGCTGGATACTGTGTCAGATTTCTGATGAAGACCGCGTCATAGAGAGGAAATGGCTTCCGGCTGATGGCGATAATATCAGCGTCGATGTTGCCGCTCCGCAGGGTATGGGTCGTCGCTGGGTATCATTCTCTGGTCTGCATGACCATAATGGAAAGATTGCTACTGTAACTCTCACGCCGGAGAAGGCTACCCGAAAGATGGAGGTGACAACCATCTCTTTCCGCGACAGGATATCTGCCGGAGATCGTGAGAAATGGACATTCTCATTCAAGGTGGCCGATCAGATTCAGCCCGGCATACCTGCTATGGCTGTCATGAGCAATAAGGCTCTCGATAAGATTGCCCCCTTCAATTGGAATTTCTCACTCGGATCTTCCGGTTGGTATAACAGTAGTCGCCTCATCAAACCCTCTGCAAGACGCGGTATGGTCTCCGCGACCTTCTCTATATTGCCCGCTTTCAGGATGCCAGACACGAATATGCCGGAGTTGCAGACTTATGGCATGGCGCTTGCCGGAGCCGCCCGATATGGGGTAATGTTACGTGGTGTCAGAAATGAGATGAAAATGGCAGCGACCGCCGACATGGCAGACGGAGTCGCATTGGAGGAGAGCGCTGTGTTTATGTCGGCCGCTCCTAAGGCTGCCATGATGAAGAAGGCTGCCATGACCGGAAGTGTTGCAGATGTAGAAGCTGAGACTGCGGAGGAACAAGTGGCCGGTGATGCAGGCAGCGGCTCAGCTCCGGCGGCAAAGAATGATGAGCCTCGTCCTGTGGAGATGCCGTTGGCTTTCTTCATGCCTTCTCTGCTAAGCGATGGTCAGGGTAATGTGAATGTGGAGTTTGTTACTCCCAATTTCAATACCACTTGGAAATTCCAGATCACCGGTTATAACGACGATCTCCTCTCGGCCGGAACCGTGCTTGAGGCTGTGGCTTCAAAACCGGTGATGGTTCAGGCTAATGCTCCGCGTTATCTGCGCACCGGCGACAAGGCATACGTGTCGGCTATCCTCTTCAATAATTCACCCGATGTTCAGCCCCTCCACGGCGAGATCATAATCTTCAATCCTCTCACCGGTGAGACAGTGACATCTAAACATCTTGGTGCCGAAGACACAGCCCCGGGTGCCAACCGTAGTTTCGATATTGAGTTCAATATCCCTGCCGATCTCACGGCTATCGGAGTGAGGGCTTACGCCTACGCCGGTGATTTTGCCGATGGCGAACAGACGCTTGTTCCGGTACTCCCATCATCAACCCCCGTCGTGGAATCCACTCAGTTCTATCTGGGTGAGAATATGAAAGACTTCTCCGTCAAGCTCCCGAAATTCAGAAAGGATGCGTCGGTTACACTTAAATATTCCACCAATCCGGTGTGGGAGTGTGTGCTGGCCCTTCCGGAGTTGTCAACGCCCGACTCGAAGAGTGTGCTCTCTCTAAGCCGTGCTCTTTATGCCGATGGCATGGCCAAGGGGATCATGACTCGCTTCCCTAATGTAAAGACCGGGCTTGAGAAAATGATGGCAGAGAAAGATGGTGCCGGAAAAGAGACTCTCACTTCCAACCTGCAGAAAGACTCGCTGCTGAAGACTGTGGCGCTTGTCAATACTCCCTGGGTCAACAATGCTCAGGCTGAGACAATGCGTATGCAGAATCTCTCTTCGCTTCTCGATTCCCGTAAGCTTGAGGATGCCGTGAAGTCGCTCGTCGATCAGTTGGCATCACTTCAGAACCCCGATGGCGGATGGAGTTGGTGTGAAGGGATGCGTTCCTCCGAATTTATCACCTCTGTGGTGCTTTCCGATATTGCCGCTCTGAAAGCTTATGGCGAGGGTGAAGGCACAGAAGCGATGGTGAAAAAGGGGGTGGCTTATTGCGACAAGATGCTTTACGACGATTATGTGAAGAGCGACAAAAAATTCTCCACAGTAGAGATGCTTCGTTATCTCTACGTTCGTTCTCTGCTTGATCAGGGCGATGGCAAAGGCGGTTTCAAGACTCTGAAAAATGCCGCTGTCAAGGCTGTGGATTCTGAATGGAAAGATCTCTCTGTCTATGACAAGGCCACTGCGGCTCTACTTCTCAACCGCACTCCCGGTTATGAGAAGACTGCACGTCTTATTCTCGAATCTCTCCGTCAGTTGGCAAGCAAAAGCGAGTCGAAAGGGTGGTGGTATGATAATCTTGGAGGTGGTTGGGACGGTATGCCGAAACTCACCACCACTGCCCGCGCACTTCAGGCGTTCGCTGAGATTGAACCCGCCGCAGAGGCTGTCGACGGTCTGCGCCAATGGCTCGTGCTTCAGAAGGAGACTGAAGACTGGGGTGCCTCCACTGCGTCAGCCGGTGTGATTTCCGCTATTCTCAACTCCGGCACCGACTGGACCGATTCTCAGGATCTACCTCAGATTCTTCTTGACGGTAAACCTGTGGATATCTCCGGAGCCGAGATGCTCACCGGCATCATCACTGTTCAGCTCACGCCGGAACAGGCCTCAGGGAACCGCCTTTCTATTGTCCGCACAGGCAACGGTCCGGCATGGGGTGGGGTGATAAGCCAGTATGTAGCCCCCATCGGCGATGTGAAGGCTGAGAGTTGCGAGAATCTGAAGATAGAGAAGCAGCTTCTGCTCCTGACAGATTCCGATGGTGCAACCAAGGTGGAGAAGGTTAAGGGGAGTCTGAAACCGGGCGATAAAGTGCGCGTTACGCTCACGCTTACTTGCAAGAAGGATATGGACTATGTGGCTGTGATTGACGAACGTGCCGCCTGTCTTGAACCGGCTGACCAGCTCTCCGGCTACAGTCTCAACGACGGACTGGGTGTTTACCGTGAAGTGCGCGATACGAAGACAAGCTTCTTCATCGGCTATCTCCCTAAGGGTGTGAATGTGATAAGCTACGACTGCTATGTTGACCGCGATGGCGAGTATGCGCTTGGCATCGCCTCGGCCCAAAGTCAATACTCACCCCTCCAGTCGGCCCATTCCGCCGGCTCCGCAATCACGGTGAAATAACCATCAGAGCCTCTTATCTTAATAAGAAGCTTTCCATTGTCTGGATGTAGTCCTTTTCGCAGAGTAGATTTTGAGCTCTAAAAGGAAATTAAGCGGACTAAACTACTGATAAGATCGTATAAAGTGATGTGTATGATTGATTACCGTAATCAATCATACACATCACTTTATTGTATTGTTGAATTCTAACAGCTTCCCCTGCATCTACTGCACCTCCAGCCCCGTGACACTCATCGCCTCGGTAGAATTGCAAACTCGTTCCCTAAAAAAGCGATTAAGAATCGGGCACTTCAGTGTTGGCAGAGGATTTAAGGAGACGGTTGACGGTCGATGCTGAGGTGCCCAATAGGGTTGCTATGTCACGTTGCGACAGACCGGGTACATTTGAGAGTTCAGTTAGTTTTTCCTTGAATTGCATCCTTTTACGTATCTTTGCCCCTTTCAGATGATTGTATTCACTGTCGGTATGGCGACTCTCGAAATGTAGCCATCCATCGGAAAATGTACGCTGCATAAGCAGGACATTGTTAGTATTGTATCTGATTTCGCCGCCACGTGCTTTAATCTGTTTTAGATACTGGATCCCGGGGTCAACGGCACTCTGTGCGATTGTGAAGCAAGAGTCTATGAAATTCAGAAGCTTCTTACTGCCGGCCATATCATTTTGGGTTATAGGATTTATGTTGTTCCGTTTGGGAGTGTGGGCAAGCACAAGAATGGCCAGATTATACTTATTTTGGAGAAGTTTAAGCTTATACATCAATATCAACGCTGCCTTCGAGTTTTGGGAATTAGCGCTGATGAAAGTGATATTGTCAATTATTATCACTTCCGGTTTCTCTATCCGTACCACTCTCTCGATATCCATCATTATGACATTTTCCGCATCCTTTGACAAAAAGATTCTGCTGTCTGGTTGGCAACGTCTGAAATTCGATGGAATGGTGAATCTCTCTGTGCTTGGAGTGCAGAATCTTTTTGAGAAGTCATGTGCATCCATTTCATAGTCGAAATAAACCACTTTGTGCGTCTCCGCTATATGGCACCCCATCTGGACAGCATAGATACTTTTCCCGATATTTGAATCCGCGAAAAGAATACATATCTCTTTTTCGTTCCAGATATCCAGCCAGAGTGTTTTCCTTTCCGGTTCACTTTTGCCGATACGAAGCCATTCATCGGCCGACTTGACTATATGGATATCATCTCTCTCCGGATTGTACCCATCATTCGGGTTCTTAGGATTTAAGAAAAGTGCATCCCGTTGTAGTTGGCGCTTATACTCTTCCTCATTTTCCCTACGTTCCCTGAGAATGGCTGCTGCCTGCACACCGAACCTCCAATACACTTTACGGTCATATCTTTTAATCCAATAGACATCTTTGAGCAGTTCACTGGATATATCGTAAAGGGTTTCCAGATCCTCTTGTGTCACTCCGGAGTTGAGGATAGGGCGGTCATAATAATCATGCAGACACCATTTCCCGTCAATTAGAGAGAGATGGCCGATTTGAGATTCAGGGAGATCATTTCGGTTGACACTTACCTTATCTGCGTAAAAGAGAGGCCAATTGGTCACCACAATTGATCCGTTGTCTGCCGGTGATGAAAATTTAGATAATTCCATAGATGAAGTGATAAGTTAAGGTAGTGTTTCACTGAGTGTGTCTGAGGCGAGTTCACACAAGCCTATAAACCTCA
>CAZEOI010000064.1:0-1228 GCA_964513775.1 uncultured Sangeribacter sp.
TACTTGTTGTATTGGCAGTTATTTCCGGTTTTTACTTCTTTGGTGTATGGCCATGGACTGTTGTCGGGCCCGGCACATTATTTGCCATGTTTTATGTGGGATATGTGGTTAAAATGGTTAATCCTCATCTAAGATGGTTTGATCGTCTGTTGGCCTATCGTCCCGGCTTCCGTAGATACATATATGGTTTGGCGCGCTTTATATATCCCAAGAAAGAAGGATAATAAAAGAATGTATTCGTGAAGACAGCTGACTGGTTCAACAGAAGGAGCAATTCCCTACCCTGTTTATTTATTTGGATTAAGGTTGCTTATGATAAACTTTTATGCAAAAAGTTTATCAACTTATTTTTGTTTTTAAATATTTTGAACCTACAATCGTCTAAAACATAAACCAACCTTAACATTCAAATATGAAAAAAATCTTTATTGCTTTTCTTCTCTTTGCGGGAGGACTCACCCCTTTGTCTGCAAGGAGTATTAAAGTTGTCGATGAGTCGCTTGTTGGCAATGGCATTGTTCGTTTTATGCCTGAGGAGTTCGATAGCACTGTGACACCTATGTTAATTCTGTCGCATGAGCCCGCTCGCGTCGCAGATAAACCAACCGACTGGATTCTAAATCCCGTTTATAATATCACCGACATGGGTGTAATGTCTACTGTTGCTATCCCGGAGGGAACCAGCCTATATGGCGGAGGAGAAGTTACAGGTCCGTTGTTGCGTAATGGCCAAAAAATCAAAATGTGGAACACTGACACCGGTATGTATCTGGTAGATAATGGTAGCCGCCTGTATCAGACACATCCATGGGTTATGGGAGTAAGACCTGACGGCACTGCCTTTGGTGTCTTGTTTGATACTTTCCATAAGGGTGAATTACTTACGGCTGATGACCGTATTGAGTTTACAGCCGAGGGCACACCTTATACTACTTATGTAATTGATCGAGAATCTCCGCGTGAAGTATTAAAAGGTCTTGCTGAACTTACAGGAACTATCGAGATGCCTCCACTTTGGTCGCTCGGTTATCACCAGTGCAGATTTTCATATGTACCTGAATCTCGTGCACGTGAGGTAGCATCCACATTCCGTGATAAAAAGATACCTTGCGATGTAATGTGGTTCGACATAAATTATATGGACGGATTCCGTGTGTTTAGAATTTACTCACGTGTGGGATTAAAGCTACTAGAAAGTAAGTTTGAAGATTAAACCCATAATCTTCAC
>CAZEOI010000064.1:1238-21183 GCA_964513775.1 uncultured Sangeribacter sp.
CTAGTGTTTACGATAAGCAAAGATGAGTTTCCGGATCCTGTTGCAATGAATAATTTTCTTCACGATAATGGGTTCAAATCAGTTTATATGATTGATCCCGGTGTTAAGGTCGATCCTGATTACTTTGTCTATTCCTCCGGTAAAGATCAAGATGTGTTTGTCAAAGATGCTTACGGCAAAGAATTTCATGGAAAGGTATGGCCCGGTGATTGTGCTTTTCCTGATTACACTCGTCCCGAGACTCGTAAATGGTGGGGTGAACTCTATAAAGACTTCATGGCAACTGGAATTGACGGCATATGGAACGATATGAATGAACCCTCTGTTTTCGATGGTCCCGGTGGAACTATCCCTGAAAGTTGTTTCCATCGTGGCGGAGGGTCTCTTCCTGCCGGACGTCATTCCATGTGGCATAATGCTTTCGGACGTCTCATGGTCGAAGCTTCCCGTGATGGAATACTTGCGGCTAACCCCGATAAACGTCCTTTTATTCTCTCTCGTTCTAATATACTTGGAGGTCAGCGATATGCTGCAATGTGGACCGGTGACAATGCAGCCAGCTATGACCACATGAAGCTTTCCGTTCCCATGTCGCTTACTTTAGGTCTATCCGGACAACCGTTTAATGGACCGGATATAGGTGGATTTGCAGGTGACACTTCAGCTGACTTATTTGGCAATTGGATTGGTTTCGGAGCTTTCTTCCCATTCTCACGTGGACATGCCTCTTGCGACACCAACGATAAGGAACCTTGGGCATTTGGGAAAGAAGTTGAGAAGGAATCACGTATGGCACTTGAGCGCCGTTATCGCCTTATTCCATATATCTACACTGCTTTTCGCAGTGCTCACACAGATGGGCAACCTGTTATGGCACCGGTCTTTCTTGCGGATCCTAAAGATCCTTCATTGCGCAGTGAGGAGCAGGCTTTCCTTATTGGCACAGACTTGCTCGTAGTGCCGGCGTTCGCTAATAATCCTTCCCTCCCCTCCAACTTCAACCAAAGATTATCGCTTGTAAAGGGCGATACTAAAGGAAAATATCAGGCGGATCTCTTGGTTCGTGACGGAAGTATCATTCCTGCAGGAAAAGTTATTCAGAATTTGAATGAGAATCCATTTGGACCCCTCACTCTTATAGTTTGTCCGGACGCTGAAGGCAATGCTTCCGGTTCAATGTATTGGGACGAAGGTGATGGATGGTCATTCCGTGAGGGCAATTACGCTCTCTTAAACTTCAAGGCTCATCGTGAAGGTAATAATATCGTTGTCACTCTTGATCAGAAAGATGGCACGTATCCTCTCAACCTTGACAATGTGAATGTAGAGGTTCTTAAGGGAGGAAAGACTTATAGGGCTTCCGGTAAGGCTTCTCAGCCAATCAAAGTGAAAATATGATTATCTCTTTGAAGTAAACTAAAGTAGGTGTCATTTTAACCGATGTAACAGTTTATCAGGAGATGGTCTCTCCCGCAGATGCGTCATATTTATAGACAATTAAGCTCTGCGAATATAATCATAAGTAATCATAAAGGAGGTGAGTATAATTTTTATATGACTCACCTCCTTTATCAATTCTGGAATATTCGATTCTGTTACGACTATATGATAAAATCTCTTAGATTGGCAAATGAATCAATTAAATAGTCCGGATTTGTTGCTTTAAGTTCTTCAAATATCCCATTTCCGTAAGTCACAGCACATGTTTGTGTTCCAGCTGTTTTTCCCATCATAATGTCTACTGTTGCATCTCCTACGGTAAGGGTCTCGTCAGCTATCCAATTTTGTTGTTCAAGAATTGTCAACACAGGCTCAGGAGAGGGTTTCCCATTAGCCACATCATTACCGCCGACAAGCTGACAAAAGCATTTGTCTAACTCGAATAAGGAGATGTATTCCTCTAATGATTTATGACTCCTGCTGCTCGCAATAGCCATCCGAACTCCGGCTTTATATAAATCTCGTAGAGTATTGATGACATCAGGAAAACATTTCACATCAAGCGGACGTTTCAACTCATCGAAAAGACGTCGATATGTATTGGCAAAGATCAGAGAAAGGTTATCTTTCTCCGGCCATAACACGGCCGGAACATCTTCGAGTCGCAGACCAATTGTCAATTTGCACTCCGATTCGCTTCTCTTCGGTAAATTCAGTTCTTCTATGGTTGAAATCATGGTTTTTACTATCAGTGGTGCCGTATCAACCAAAGTTCCGTCGAAATCAAAAATAATATTATTGATCTTTTTCATACATTAATTTTACGAATAAGAAAGAGTTCACATTTTTCCAATATCTTCATTTTCAGCTTTAGGATACGTATCAACTTCTTCTTCACTTGAAAATTTGAGCCGATAAATATAATCCTTCGAATTAAAAATTCAATCGCAAAAACTGTCTGCAACTATATATGGAAAAAGATGATACAACCTCAAAAGTTGATAATTCCAATGAAAAATCTACGATTAAGTTAAAAGTTTAATAGATTTCTGAATCTAAAGTTAGTAAAATTTCATTAAATTTGCAGTAGAAGTATAAGAATATTAACTGTAATAATGTAAAAAAATGAGAAGACTTCCGGTATATCTCCTTCTTGATTGCTCAGGATCTATGTTTGGCGAGCCAATAGAAGCTGTAAAAAATGGAGTACAGGTATTGGTGTCAACACTCCGTCAAGACCCCTATGCTCTTGAAACCGCCTATCTCAGTATAATCACTTTTGACAGCACTGCCCGTCAGGTTGTGCCTCTTACAGAACTATCCGCGTTCCAGCAACCAAACCTTCAGGCAAGTGGAGCAACTGCCCTTGGTGAAGCACTTGCTCTTTTAGCCCATAGAGCTGATCAGGAAGTCACCAAGACCACTCCTGAGAAGAAGGGTGATTGGAAACCACTTGTGTTTATCATGACAGACGGAGCCCCCACTGATGATTTCAGAAAAGGACTTGCAGAGTTTAATAAGAGAAAATGGGGCATGGTTGTGGCTTGCGCAGCTGGAGCGGGTGCCAACACTGATATTTTGAAAGAGATAACTGAATGTGTGGTCTCACTTGATACAGCCGACAGCGCCACTATAAAAGCTTTCTTCAAATGGGTGTCTGCATCCGTAAGTGCAGGGAGCATGAAAGTTGAAGAAGCCGGTAAAGAGGCTACAAGTCTTGGGGAACTCCCCCCTCCCCCTCCAGAAGTTAATATCGTAATATAATGGAAATCAATGAGACGTCTTCCGGTATATTTGCTTATTGACACATCTGGCTCTATGCGTGGAGAACCAATCGAATCTGTAAAGGTTGGATTGGAAGCGATGGTTGCAAGCCTTCGTCAGGATCCTTTCGCATTGGAGTCAGTGTGTATCAGCATCATAACATTCGATCGAGAGGTCAGACAGATTCTTCCACTCACTCCCCTTGATGAGCTGCAGATTCCGGATATTTCCACTCCGGAATCCGGACCCACGCACACCGGCAAGGCTCTCCAGCTTCTGTGTGATATGGTAGATCAGGAAGTCCGACATAGCACACCAGAGCAGAAAGGGGATTGGAGGCCTCTTCTATTTTTAATGACAGATGGCAAACCATCTGATGGCCTACTCTATGAAGAGATGATTCCGGAGATAAAAAAGCGACATTTTGCAGGAATCATTGCGTGTGCCGCCGGAATGAAAGCTAAGACTGAGCCTCTCAAACTTCTTACGGAGGATGTTTACTCTCTTGATACGCTTGACAGCACTTCATTTAAAAAGTTTTTCAAATGGATTTCCGAAACTATCGGAGAAGGGAATAGAAGCATCGGTCTGAAGGATGATTTCACCTTACCACCGCCTCCGGCAGAAGTAAATGTCATTATTTAAATAATTTGCTCTATGAATTGTAAGCTTGTAGGTCAATTTGTTCAACACTTGGAAGTGACATTGTTTTCCGGTGAGGAGTTTTATGTCGAAAAGGGTTGTGTAATTTATCTTGAGGCAGGTATTGAAAAGGAGTTGGCATTCAATGGCACGGGAATCGGCAGGATTCTTGGTGCAAGATTGTCGGGAGAATCGTTCTTTATTTTAAGACTGTTCAATGTCTCAAATATACCTCGTAAAGTTGTGATTGGTAGTAAATTCGGATTGTTACCGGTGAAACTCAACGGAGAGACCATGATTTGCCATCGTGGGGTATATGTTGGTTCTAACAACCGTGTCAATGTCACTACAAAGCTTTCCATTGCGGGGCTTACAGGGGGCATGGGTCTTCTCCTGCAGAAGATTCAGGGAAGTTCCACAGTATTTCTTGACACAAAAGGCACTCCCATTACTATCAATCTGCAATATGGTGAGACTATCGATGTGGATGAGGATCATATAATAGCATTACTCAATATTGCAGATCATCAGATGCAGTCTAATTGGTCGCTTGGGAATTTGCTTGGAGGAGAGGGACTGAGTATGATGAGAATAACAGGTCCGGGCACTGTTTATCTTTCTCCCGGAAAGTTTATTCCGGATTCTCCGAGGTAATTTAAAAACGCAATTTAAGTTGATTTCTAAGTTCATCTTATGGGATGACCACGAAATCTGTTAATTAATTTGTGACACATACTTAACTCAGATTTAGAATTATGGTTAACAAGCGACGTCCACTTTTCAGAGGGAAACAGACTTTTGACGGAATCAGTGAAATTGCAAGATTAGTCCACAGATCTATACGCAAAGCCGGTGTACCCTCTTCCGATATGGATGATTTCATTGATTGGACTATAAATTCGTTGTGGACAACTTTCAAAGAGGAAAGAATGAACAGGCGATCTATAATTGAAGAGAAAATGCGCAGTCTTCACCTATCCCTTCCTAACGGCACCGTAAACAAAGCCTATCATGTGGAGTTTAATCTGCCGGTTGACGAGATCTCCAAAGTAAGCCTTGTGGGTGCTACTGAGATTGGATTGTCGTTTACAATTGATGATGATGGAAAATGTATCTTGACAGGTATCCCTCTATCGATCGGCGATTTTATATTGCGACTTCGATACAACACAGTAAAAGGTGAACCTGAGTCAGAGCTGTCACTACCAATCGCGTTCAATCCGGATCCGAGGAGTCTCTGGAAGGATATTCCAACTGATATGGATATCAGATATTTTAAACCGGACAATGTTTGTCAGTTAATAAAGGTCAGAACTCAGGACACCGAAGCAACTAAGAAAGATATCATTGCAGCAAGCCATAGGGGGAGAAGCCACGCACAGGAAGGTAAGCCACGAGATGATCATTTCGGAATTTTCCATTGTGATGAATCCGACTGGTATATTATGGCTGTTGCTGATGGTGCCGGATCAGCAAAATATTCTCGGGAAGGCTCCCGGATAGCCTGTGACACTGCTATAGATCATTGTAAAAGTCTTTTGATTGAAAACAGTGATTTTGAAAATGCGGTCATTGAATATGAAGCAGAACGCGACAACAAGCAAAAGCGCACAGAGCTTACACGTAGAGTGATAGATATTATCTATAATGGAGCGGTGAAGGCTCACGGTGCCATAAAGAAATTTGCAGATTCTGAGGAGGATGCAAATTTTAAAGACTACGCAACTACGTTGATGTTTGCTGTTTGTAAGAAATTTGATTTCGGTTGGTTTATTGCTTCATTCTGGGTTGGCGACGGAGCATTCTGTTTATTAGACACTACGGGTAAGACTGCCAAACTACTTGGTACACCCGATGAGGGTGAATTTTCCGGTCAAACCCGCTTTCTCACCATGCAGGATATCTTCAGAGACCCTGAGGTGGTGGCAAAACGGCTTCGGATGGCAATTGTGCCTGATTTCACAGCTCTTTTTCTTATGACAGACGGTGTCTCCGATCCTATGTTTGAAACAGAGAAGAATCTCAATTCATATGACAAATGGGTTGAATTCTATGACAAATTGCAGTATGGTTTTCCTGAAGATAATATTGCGGGGGTTAATCTTGAATCCAATGACGCGGAGAAACAACTTCTTCGCTGGCTTGATTTTTGGAGTCCTGGCAATCATGATGATCGCACAATCGTAATTCTCCACTAAAATATATGGCAAAGACGATCACACTTACTGCTTCTGACGGCTCCAAGGTAGAGTTTGTTGATGAAGTCATCGGCAGCGGTGCAATGAAGGATGTATATTTCAGTCCTGATAAAAGCTATGTCGTAGGGTTCTTACGCGAGCCTCAGGATGCGAATTCAAAGGATAGACTTCAGAATATTGTAGGCCCATATCGTGAGAAAATATTCCAACAGGCCGGCGGGGACTATTGGCAGAATTTATTCTGCTGGCCTACCAAGCTTGTGGAATGGAACGGCAAACTCGGAATAGTATGTCCGGCTTATCAAAAACATTTCTTCTTTAACGATGGCCGATTTAAAGGTAAGGAGAAAGAGGGTAAATGGTTTGCGTCAGCAAAACTTCGCAACAAATTTCTAACTCCTAAAGAGAAAGGCACATTTCTCACCCATTTCCACATGTGCCTTCAGATTGCACGCGCAGTCAGGCGTCTTCATGCGGCAGGCTTGGCTCACTCAGACCTTTCATACCGTAACGTACTTGTGGATCCTGAAACAGGCACGGCAGCGATTATTGACTGCGATGGACTTGTTGTGCCGGGAAAATATCCCCCCGATGTGGTGGGAACTCCCGACTTCATTGCCCCTGAGGTGCTCCAGACACAAGGTCTTATGCTTGATGATCAGGAAAAAAGACTGCCAAGTATTCTAACAGACCGTCATGCCCTTGCTGTGCTTATATATATGTATCTGCTCAACAGGCATCCATTACGTGGCGGAAAGGTGAATGATCTTGATCCGGCACGTGATGAAGCTCTATCTATGGGGGAGAAGGCATTATTCATTGAGCATCCAACCGATTTGAGCAATCGCCCTAACATTTCCAACTTAGCACCCTCTGAATTACCTCAGGGAGATGTTAACAAGCGACCATATACTATTTGCGGACCTTATCTGAAGG
The DNA here is from genome assembly GCA_964513775.1 of uncultured Sangeribacter sp. GTDB lineage: Bacteria > Bacteroidota > Bacteroidia > Bacteroidales > Muribaculaceae > Lepagella. The sequence continues at coordinate 8,219 of CAZEOI010000064.1, forward strand.
AACTATTTGACAGAGCTTTCATCAGCGGACTTCATGACCCTGCGAAGCGACCTACAGCTGATGAATGGGAAAACGCCCTTGTGAAAACAACAGATCTTATGCAACCCTGTCAGAATCCGGCCTGTGAGGCACACTGGTTCGTATTCGATAATACCACAAAACCTAAGTGTCCTTTCTGTGGTGCCGACTATCATGGCCAGCTACCGATATTGAATTTATACTACTCACCATCGAAGGGTAAGTTCATACAGGAAAACTATCGTCTGATGGTCTACGATAAACAGTCTCTATATAAATGGCATGTCAATCGCTTCATTACTCCTAACGAACGCATTAAATCTGAAGATAAGAAACCTGTAGGCGACTTCCATTTTCACAAAGGGAAATGGATTTTAATTAACCGGCATCTTCCGGATATGTGGGATGTAACTGAGTCTACAAAACGGCAGATAAAAGTAGGCGAATATGTAGAGCTTACGGAAGGAAGAAAAATTCTCTTGTCAGGGGAAGAAGGGGGACGTCTTATTGTGGTCCAGATTGTCAATAACTAAAATCTCCATCTACCGGTTGTATCGGATTCGATTTAATGAACCGTCAATCTGTAGATGGAGATTTAATTTGTTGGAAAAGTTGGGAGCCACATTTTTAGCTGAAGATTGTAGCCACGATTTTCCGTTCCCCTCCATAGTCTCTGAATTCACAAAGATATATTCCTTGCCAAGTGCCAAGATTAATACGACCATTGCTGATGGGTATTGTCAATGATACGCCGGTGATTGTTGACTTTGCATGAGCCGGCATATCGTCAGCACCCTCAAGAGTGTGATCGTAATAGGGTTCATTCTCTTTTACAAGCTTATCAAAAATCTTATTCATATCGCTCCTTACGTCAGGGTCAGCGTTCTCATTAATGGTAAGTCCACAAGATGTGTGCTTCACAAAAAGATTGAGAAGTGCTTTATCCGGCAACTTCCCTTCAAGATGACGCATAATCTCACCTGTGATAAGATGACAGCCACGTCTTTTTGCTGTAAGCCTGAATTCATATTGTTCTATCATAATTAGTTAAGTATATCAATCTTGAGATTATTTAAAATTCACTTTTATATCTTTACGCTTCTTCTTCATTGTCTATTGTATAATTTATGAAATCATTGAAAGGTTTTGAAATCCTGAAAAGGTTGCCACACCTCTCAATCAAGTCAGCGTTTTGCATCTCTTTATCTGAAATGGGATGAGATGCACAGAAATCACGTGGCTTTATAAGATCTATATATGGCCAATCCTTGGAATATCCTTTAGGAGCCGTTTTGACAGGGTTCTCCCCTACTTCAGGAAAGGCTTTTTTAAAATCATCGGCCGAAATTATCTCCAGATATTCCTCTACATTATCGTAGATTGAACGTCGTATGGAGGCAATTGTCTTAGAGGACAAGCAGACGGTACCAACTGCCACAAGAGAGTTACCCGGTTCAATATGAAGATAATATCCCATCCGATTACTCTTCTTACCCATGGGAGGATTGATAAAGATTCCGATATGTGTTTTATAAGGCGTCTTATCTGCTGAAAATCTTGTATCCCGATAAATCCTGTAAGTGCAATCTGCCGGTCTGAGATACGCAGCCTCCGGATCAAACGTCGCAACCTCTCTGATAAGCTGTTCGGTCAACGCTTCAACTTTAGCTTTCACCTTAAGATATTCCTCTTTATGAGTGTTAAACCATTCTCTGTTATTATTTTTATTTAATTCTTTTAAAAATTTTAAGATCTGTTTCATTTCTGTTTCTCATATTTTGATATCGTTGGTGTGCGAATCCTATCTACTTGGATTTATACTACATTCTCAGTAGATTTTTCTACCCATATAGTTTCATTATAAAGTTTAATCGCAGAAATGAGTATATGATCCTCCTATCGGATCCACACCATTTATATAACGGTAAAATAGCGTATAAGTATGTCTAAAAATTTAATGATATATTGATGAAGCCTTATACGGATGAGATAGGACTACGATTTGAAAGCATAATAGGATGCTATTAACCTGAAAAACGATCCCAAGGATTCTCTTATAAGACCATGAGAATATTAACATATTAAGTAGCTACGAACAATTATTGATCATATGTCTGCTACATTCTACGGCGATCTCCGCCTCGGCTTTTCAGTCATAATGTCAATACATTTTTCCTTCAAATCCGATGCAGATTCTCATCCGTAGAATTTCATATCAATTATGACATTAATTATCCGCAGCTACTTATGATGCAAATTTACTTCATTATATTTACCATAATCAATTTTAAGTATTGCAACCTGTAGCCTACACCAGATCAGTCTGTAAAAAACATCTTTGGAACCTTTTTTTTCATTAATAATGGGTATTGCTGAATTATTAATTTATTGCTAATTTTGTTTTCCCGTTTAGACAACTCTATTAAGATATTCATTCCACTATGATCGATAAAAATAAGGGTTATCAACCTTCAACCACGATGCGTGAACTCATTCGCGATAATTCACTGTTATTGCCTGTAATCAGCCGCTTCGACATAGCTTTTGGTTTTGGTGATAATTCTATCGAAGAGGTATGCCAAGGGAATGGTGTTAACGTTGACACATTTCTATGTGTCAGCAATATGTTAAGTGGCTACAGATATAATATGGATTCAATTTCATTGACTTCTTTGATGGGATATCTGAAACGTGCCCACACCTCCTTCCTTGATGTCTCATTGCCTAAAATAAGACTTCAACTTATCGAGGGAATAAACCAATTGGCTACAGATGAGGTTGCTCTCCTTCTTATTCGCTTCTTTGATGATTATGTAGCGGAGGTGCGCCGCCATATGGAGCATGAAAACAATGTGATTTTCCACTATGTTGAGCGTCTGCTCAACGGCAATATTGATTCGGGATTCAGAATCGGGAATTATTCTGTGAGTCATGAATCTATGGCTGAGAAACTTAATGAATTGAAAGATTTATTCATTTATCATTACAAGCAAAAGGAAAATATGCGACTCAGTGCCGCATTGCTTGATATAATAAGGTGTGAACAAGATCTCATATCTCACTTTGAGGTAGAAAATCTTCTCTTTATTCCTCTCGCTGAAAAGATAGAAAATAAATTGATCAAAGAGTCTGACGAAGCAATTCTATCAAAGGAACTTTATGAAGAAAAGGATAGCACTGGAAATGGACTTCTTAGCCAGCGGGAAAAAGATATTATAAGGGGGCTTGTAGGTGGTAAGTCAACAAAGGAAATTGCCGATTCCTTATGTATCTCTGCTCATACCGTATCTACTCATCGTAGAAACATTAATGCAAAGTTGGGGATCCACTCCCCTGCCGGACTTGTAATATACGCACTTATCAATCATATTGTCGACATAAATGAAGTGGCACCCCAATAAAGGATGCCACTTTTCGTTGCAATTCTTATAATGTGATGCCTAATTCATCAAACGATATCGGTGGCCGCCAATATATAGACCGAGATAGCGGAAGCGATACATAAAAGTATAAAGGCTACCTTTTCTCTTTTGGTAAATAGAGGTCTTGTGGGTGCGTTATCCTTTCGCGCTCTTATATAGAACCAGATTCCTGAAAGGTAAAACACTGATGTGAGAAAAAAGGCTATTAAACCTCCGGCATATGCCATCCAAATACAGAAGGCTGATGTGACGACAGCAACTACTCTAATCTTCAAATCATCAGCTTTCTTAATCAAGAAAAGCCCTGTAAAGAAATAGCATGGTATTATCATAAGACCCGTGATATGAAGGGCTGCGAGATAAGCATCATCTGCCGTTGCAACCATTATCAGGAAAAGTTCCATAACAATGCTCGATGCTACCAGTCCGAATGTTGGCATTCCCTTTTTGTTTACTCTCTTGAACACAGTGGGAAGAATACCGACCATCGCCGCTTCATAAGGCACTTGGGCTACAACGAGCGTCCATGCAACCCAACCACCAAGCAACGATACAATCACCGCACTGATTACAAACCAATATGCCCATGCACCGCAAGACTCTTTCATAATATAGGCAATAGAGGGATCGGGAAGGTTTGCAAGCATATTTCTTGAAAGCAGACCGAAGCATAGTAGGGAGACCGCTAAGTAAAGGATCAATGAGATAAAGAAGCCTGCAAAACCGGCTTTGCCAACATCTGAACTTTTTTTTGCTCTCGCAGACATCATTACGGCACCCTCCACTCCGAAGAAACAGAACAGAGTGACCATCATTGTAGATTTAATCTGATGAGTCAGCGAGCCTAAATCCTGACCCGCTCCCCATACATCATCGGTGAAGAGTTCGATTTTAAAAAATAGATAGAAAACTATTATTATGAAAATCAACATCACCACTTTTATCACAGCTAATAGAGTGTTGATGAATTTGGCAGTCTTAATTCCTCTCGCAACAATACCAAACATCACCCAGATTAACACCGAACCAAACACCACCATCTCCCAGCCATGCTCAAGAAGCACTGGAAAAAAAGCTCCGCATGAGTCACTGAGCATCACACCATATGTAACATTAGAGAACGCTGTGCAAAGCCAATAACCCCAAGCGATATTAAACCCGGCATAATTGCCGAATCCTGCCTGTGCATACTGGTAGACACCGGCATTATATTGAGGATAATGGTCGCTAAGCCATTTGAAAGATATTACCAATGGCAAAATTCCTATAGCTGTAACCATCCACGCAAGAAACACTGCTCCCGGAGAGGCTACTGAAGCCATATTTTGTGGAAGATTATAAATACCTACTCCCACCATGAGACCGAATACCAATGCAGTCAGTCCCCAAAAACCAAGTTTACCTGTAGAAAGCATCTCTTTTTTCTAAAGCCGTTAGTTCATCATTCTTCAAGGTGTAACGCTTCGAGAAATCGTTTCACCACTGCAGGGTTTCCTGTATGCTTTCCATTATCTTCACTCAACTTACACGTCTCGCAATAGAAAGGCCAGGATTCTGTTATCTTAACAGCAAGAAGCTTTATCACGATGTTCCGAGGCTTTATCCCGGGAAAATCATTGGTAAAGTGGGTGCCGATCCCGAATGACGGTTGACACTTATCCTTGGCATATTCATGAATTGCAATGGCTTCATCAACATTTAATCCGTTGCTGAACACCACCTGCTTACTTCGGGGATCTATATTCAGTGATCTATATTTTTCGATTATCTGTTCAAGCTGCTCATAATTGTCGCCGCTATCCACTCGGAGACCCTTAAACATATTGGCATAATCCTCAGAAAAATTAAGACTGAATATTCTCCAGCCATAAGTGTCATAAAGGAATGTCCCCAGTGCGCCTCTGTATGTGCTCGACCATGTCTTCATCGCGAGATAATTCGACATCTGAGGACCATACATACCGGCAATCGCACAAATAAGCTCATGAGCCATAGTCCCGATTGGTGTGAGATCGTATTTCATAGCTAAGTAAACGTTACTTGTGCCGGTGAAACGGCCTTTGCCACAACTTGACTCACAACTATCTTTCAATGCCCTCACAACTGTGTCTTGAGCTTCAAATGATGCTCTGCGACGGGTTCCGAAATCACTGAACATACATCCGGCCTCAATAAGTCTCTCCCCTTTTTTTTTCGTCTTTTCATAGTAGGAAGCATAATCAAGCTCTTTTGACTGGCCCGTCATCATATAGTAAAGTTCCGACACTATTGCCAATACCTTTACTTCGAGAAGGATTGTATTGCTCCAGCATCCTTTGAACTCGATGCTTAGATGACCCTCTTTATCTTGCGATACACTCACCCAGCGGTGATCATATCGGAAACCTTTCAAGAAGCTATAAAACCAGTCAGGTATATATCTGCATCTGCGCTTCATAAAAGATATCTCCTCCTCTGTAATCACCAGATTTTCCAACAATTTTATCTGATGTCTCACTGCCTCTGCAAATCCCTCAGGATATACAGTATTGTCTCTGTCGATGAATTTGTACATCACTTGTGTGCGCGGATAATTGTCGATCACCGCACAACACATTGTGAATTTATAAAGATCGTCATCTGTAAAATGACTGATTATCTGATGCATATATTTTGGGTTTTTCAAGTTGATGATTTTGTGCAAATTTAATAAAAATATAATCATCAGTCAATGAAACTGCCTGAACTTTTCATTTTGTTCTCACTGGCTTCTCAGAGATGATATTTTAGGTCATTGGAATATAAGAAAGCATATTGTCATTCTTCTCCAAATTTATATCTTGATTTGATCGTAAGAATCCGGATAGACATCAGTGGCTGTGGTGTCTTGATTTCGGCCACATTTTACGTACACTAAGGATTAATCGGTCTACGGTCTGTCCACCTATCACGATAGTTGTTGCCAACACAATAAGTGCCCCTCCTACAATCTCCTGCCCTGTGATAGTTTGATGTAAAACATAATAACTTAGAATAACCGCCGACACCGGCTCAAGTGATCCGAATATGGCGGTTGGCGTTGAACCAATCAGATTAATGGCTATGGTTGTACACAACAATGAAACAACAGTTGGAATGAGCGCCAGTGCCAAAAGATTCAGCCATTCCACCGACTTCTCCGGCAGGGTAAGTGGAGTACCTATAAAAGATTTTACAACGAAAACCATACTGCCCCATAACAGCACATAAAATAGAAGTTTTGTTGTCGGAATCTTTTGAACTGTCTTTGAAACATTGACCATTATTATATACAATGCATAAGTCACTGCTGAAACCAACACCAACAATACTCCGTAACTGCTTATTGTCTCTCCATCCTCGGTTTTCATCAGAAGCATCAGGCCCACAGTCATCAGGAGCAGACAAATTATTATGGAGACTCTGAAGGGTTCATGAAAGATAAACACCATCAGAACTGCCACCAGAATCGGGTAGACAAAAAGTAATGTCGATGCAACTCCGGCATTCAGATAATTATAGCTTTCAAAAAGAGCTAATGATGAAAAGGCCATCAGTACCCCGAGAATACCTACCTGAAAAATCTCATCTTTGCGTAGACTTAGTTTTATTCCTCTTAATTTAAGCATAATGCCAACTAATGGAATCCCTAAGAGATATCTGAACAAAAGGACTGAATTTGGATTCATTCCCTCCTCATAAAGTGGCACGGCAAATGCAGGATTGGTGCCATAAGCAGCAGCGGCAATAGCGGCAAGAAGATAGCCCTTTATCGAATTATTCATTTTATGAATGTATTTGATCCTGTCAATTTACTACTGATCATATAAGAAAAAGACTCAGAGATATCAAGTCGGTATCCCTGAATCTTTATCTTATAATAGATAGAAGCTTATAAATTTTCAGTAATTATATCTTTATTTGGAAACTTTCTTCTGCTCCTTTGCCCAAGTGTCTTTCAATCCGATAGTCTTGTTAAACACAAGTTTCTCAGAAGTAGAATCAGGGTCTACTGTATAATAACCGAGGCGGGTAAACTGGAAATGGTCGCCCGATTTGGCATTTTCAGCCGCCCAGGGTTCTAACTTCACATTCTCCTTTATCGTCAAAGAATTGGGATTGAGAAGTTCACGGAAATCACCCTCTTCTGCTGAAGGATTCTCAACAGCGAAAAGACGGTCATAATCCCTTACCTCCACATCCTTGGCATGAGCTGCCGAAACCCAATGAAGTGTACCTTTCACTTTACGGTCGCTACCGGGAAGACCACTTCTGGTTTCAGGATCATACTCTGCGTAAATCTCCTCGATCTCACCATTCTCGTTTTTCTTGAAGCCAGTACATTTAATGATATAAGCTCCTTTGAGACGCACTTCCTTATCAGGTGATAGACGGAAGAATTTTTTGGGAGGATTCTCCATAAAATCCTCTCTCTCTATCCATAACTCTTTCGAGAAAGGCATCGGATGCTTACCCTCAGAAAGATTCTCAGGATTATTATCCATCTCAATAATCTCCTCTTTATCTTCCGGATAATTTGTGAGGATCAGTTTTACGGGATTCACAACAGCGCTGATACGGGTAGCAGTTTTGTTAAGATCCTCCCTTACCGCATGTTCAAGCAACTCAATATGGTTCAATGCCTCATATTTAGTGTAGCCGATACGGTTTACGAAATCTTTGATCGACTCCGGGGTGTAACCACGTCGACGTAATCCACAGAGTGTGGGCATACGAGGATCGTCCCATCCGTTTACGAGACCCTCTTTTACAAGCTGAAGCAGTTTCCTCTTGCTCATCACTGTGTAAGTGAGATTCAGTCTGTTGAACTCAATCTGGCGAGGGCAATAGGTCTCATCTGCAAGCTCTTTTACAAAATATTCGTAAAGAGGACGATGCGGAACAAACTCCAAAGTGCATATAGAATGGGTCACACCCTCAAAATAGTCACTCTGACCATGTGCGAAATCATACATCGGATACACTTTCCAGTCTGTGCCTGTGCGCCAATGAGGGGTCTTGATAATTCTATACATGATAGGATCTCTGAAATGCATGTTGCTGTTGGCCATATCTATCTTGGCTCTCAACACCATCGACCCCTCTTCGAATTCACCCGCATTCATTCTTTGGAAGAGATCAAGATTCTCCTCGATGGGTCGGTCTCTGAATGGAGAGTTCACACCGGGTGTGGTGGGCGTACCTTTCTGGGCAGCTATCTGTTCGCTGGTCTGTTCGTCTACATATGCTTTCCCCTCTTTGATCATACGTATAGCGAGATCATAGAGCTGGGGAAAGTAATCTGAGGCATAATAAAGACGGTCGCCCCAATCATATCCGAGCCAATGGATATCACGTTTGATAGCATTGACATATTCCATATCCTCTTTCTGAGGATTTGTGTCATCGAATCGCAGATTGCATGTGCCGCCGAATTTCTCAGCTGCTCCGAAGTCCATGATAAAGGCTTTTGCGTGTCCGATGTGGAGATAGCCGTTGGGTTCCGGCGGGAAACGGGTCCTTAAGCGTCCCCCGTTCTAGCCGGCAGCAAGATCGTTTACTCTCTCCTGTACCACAAAGTTAAGGCCACCTTCGTTGACGGTGCCTTCTTCAATGATCTCTGTCATATATGTAATTTGTTCGATTATGCCATGTGCTTGGCTGTTCATTTCGCAAATTTAATAAAAATTTCAGTATGAATCTGCCAAACCTCTTCATAATTTTTATTTCCAACGGTTTTAATTGATGTCAATAGCTCGGCGGCAACTCTTCCGGATGCTCAGTATCTGTATTCAACTCAATCTCTTTCGCATCATCGGTCTTGAGTCCATGTCTGAGCCATGCTCCACTGATCAAACGCCAAAGGAATATTCCACCTCTGAAACACAACTCTATACACATGGCCAACCACACGCCGTCAAGACCCATTGAACCAACCATGAGAGCTGCCAACGGCACTCTTACAAGCCAAATGCTTGAGAAATTCATTATTGCCGGCCAAACAGTGTCGCCCACTCCTACCATGACACCGTATGCCACTATGGAAGCCGCAAACATCGGCTCTGCCCAAGCTTCTATACGAAGTGCGGAAATGCCAAGCATCTGAATCTCTTTTACCGGAGTTAGAAGCTCCATTACCGGAGGCGCACCTAACCATAAGATAACACCCATGACCGACATTACAACCATTCCGAGTCCCACGGTAAGATAGCCGAATTTCTTGGCAAGATCTTTCCGCTTCGCGCCGTAACTTTGGCCGGTAAGGGTTGTGGCGGCATCAGCAATACCATAGCCTGGCATATAGCATAAGGCTTCCGCTGTCACAGCAAATGAATTGGCCGCTATTGCCATCACACCCAATGGAGCCACAATAACTGTCACCATTATCTGTGCACCGCAAATCACAGCGTGTTCCAGCGTCATGGGGGCAGCCACTTTAAATGCGTTTCTCATTACTTGGCCTGTGGGTTTGAAAGATCCCTTCTCTCCCTTCAGCGCAAGACCTTTCTGTCTGCAACAAGCATACCATAATATAGCTCCTGCTGTCACAATTTCGGCCGCTACTGTGCCCAATGCAGCTCCAAGCACTCCTAATCCCGCACCGGGAAGTGTGATGACAGTGCCGAATAAAGCCACATCTCTTGTCGGGAAAATCAAAAGCATATTGAAGAATACATCAAGAATGCACATCATTACGTTAAGTCCTCCGGGCACCAGCATATTCCCAGATGCTCTTAAGGCGCCACTTCCGAGATAGTTAAGAGTCAGGAGTGGCAGAGCGGCTACAAACACTGAAAAATATAATGTTGCCTTTCCACAGATCTCACCTTTGCCACCGAGCCAATGTGGAAGATAGCCTGCAATCGAGAGTCCTACAACTCCCATAAACAAACCAAATAACGTAGACATCAATATTCCTTGGCGAAATATTTTTCTGGCTGTCATTGTGTCGGCGGCTCCCATCCGGTGGGCAATCTGAACTGAGAAACCGGTTGTAGCGGCTGAACAGATTCCCCAGAAAAGCCAGAGACTGGTAGACACCAGTCCAACTGCGGCTGAATCATCAGCTCCAAGACGTCCTACCATCGCAGCATCGATATATTGCATCAATATGCTCGATAGCTGAGCCATAATGGCAGGCCACGAAAGCTTGGCCGTCAGCGTCAGTCGCTGACGGAAACTTAGTGGCCTGCCGGATTGTATAAGTTCCAACATATTTTTATCCTAAGAAGCCGAAGTCTAAACAACTCCTGATGGATCGGATTGCTTATCGAATTCTGCTCTTAACCAATCTGCCACACGCTTGAGACCTTCTGCCAGTCTTTTGCGAGGACACGCTATATTAATACGGATATAACCATCTTTTCCGTACATATCTCCAGAGTTTACCCATACTTTGGCCTCTTCCATCATCCTCTCCTCGATCACTGTGGAATTTAGATTTAATTTTCTCACATCTATCCACGGGAGATAGGTGGCCTCAAGTTTGGTTACCTCACATTCTGGCAGTGTCTCTTGAAAAATATTGAGCAGAAGCTGATAGTTCTCTTCAAGATAGTGACGAAGCGCATCAAGCCATTCCTCTCCCTCTTTTGAGTAGGATGCTTTGAGCGCTATGGGGCCGAAGGGGTTGACGTCACACACCTCATTAATATTGATTGCTTTGTCTACAAGTTGTCGGATTTCAAGATTGGGACTTACTATATTGGCTATCTGCAATCCGGCTGTATTAAATGCCTTGGATGGACTGAGAGAAACTATTGCATTATTATCAATAGTGCCATAAGGTGTATATTCGTAGCCGGGCATTGTAAGCTCACAATGAATCTCATCGCTCACAACTGTCACATTATGTCGTCGGCATATTTCTGCCACTCTGCTTAGTTCTTCACGACTCCAGGCGCGTCCGGCAGGATTGTGAGGATTACACAGGAGCATCAGTTTCACATCCGGAAGAGACGCTTTCTCTTCAAGAAGTTCGAAATCCATCTCGTATGTAAAGAGTCCGGGTGCCCCATCAACTCTTTTTAAAGGAGCCTCCTCAATTCTGCAACCATTATTTCTAATGGATGAGAAAAAACAATTATACACCGGAGTTTGCACTATCACACCATCGCCCGGTTTGGCAAGTGCCTTTATAATTGCCGAAATAGCAGGCACCACTCCGGAAGTGTAGATCACATTTTCCCGTCTTATCGTGTAGCCATGACGTGAGCTGAACCAATTTTGAAGAGCTTGATAATAATCTTCTTCTACTAATGTATAGCCGAATATGCCATGCTCTACCCTACGCTTCAATGCCTCCACCACTATGGGGGCCGTCCGGAAATCCATGTCGGCCACCCACAATGGAATCACCTGTCCATCTTCAGCAGAATCCCATTTATAAGAACCGCTGCCTCTACGATCAGGTGCGTTATCAAACCATTGATTAGTCTTCATCTATAATTTCTATTTTGCAATTGGCAGGCGACTTGATATTTTCATCTAATATTATCTCTCCATACCCTTTGGCCCGGATGGTTCCGCTTGTTGGATTCTTTACGGATGTCACTACTGAATTGATCGTTGCATTGAGAACGCTCTCCTCAAAAGCAAGATCTCCATCCGGAGCGATCTCACAATTCTCCAATATCAGATCCTGACAGTAACACAAAGGCTGAGTGCCTGAAATCTTGCAATTCACAAGTCTGAGTCTTTTGGAATGCCATCCGAGATATTCACCGTTTAACTCAGAATCATAGACAGTGACATCCTCTGTGTTCCAGAAAGCATCCTTTGAGTCGATATGAGCGTTGCGGATCACCACATTCTTGCAGTACTGAAAAGAATAATTACCCTGTTGGGTATATCCATCAATATCTATATCATCACAGTGCATGAAAATATAGTCAGCTTCTGCTGTGGTGACATTGCGAAGTTTAATATCCTTGCAATGCCACATTGTCTCATGGGCATGGGGGATTTGTACATTCTGAAGTGACAGGTGGCTCATCTCACGAAACATCTTCGGGGCCTCCACAAGGGTATCCTGCATAACCAGATGGTTTGAATACCACAGAGCGGCTCTCGCCCCTTCTGTGAAAAGGCAATCTTTTACAAGAAATCTGTCGACATGCCAGAATGGATATTTACCCTCAAATCTACATTTGATCGCCTCTATATCAGCACATTCTTTTAGAGCTGACTCTCCGGCATGAATTGTCACGTCAATAAGGCGCAATCCTTTTGATGCAAAAAGTGGACGCTCGCCTCCGAATTCTTTATTTTCTATAGTAATCATGTCATTTATTATATGTTAATCTATAAACGAAAAAATATCCGGCATAGTAAGCTGCTCAGGTAAAAATGGTAGTTATTCTTTAATTGTAAAAATGGTAGTTATTCTTTAATTAAGGTAGCTTTTAAAGCCAATGCCAACTGATCCGGACAAGAGGTGGCCTTATCCCTACATTTGATTCCCTCAAGTCGTGATATCACCTCCTCAACTGGCAAACCCTTGACGAGAGCTGCTATGCCTTGAAGATT
>CAZEOI010000065.1:0-20772 GCA_964513775.1 uncultured Sangeribacter sp.
CCCGAGTCTCCACCGTGAGAGGGTGGCGTGCTAACCGCTACACTAATCGGCCATTAAACATCGGGAGAGAAGCGGTGTCGCCCGATGTCTTTTTGTTTTGACGATGCAAAGTTAGGCATTAATTTTGAATCGTGCAAATTTTTGAGCCAAAAAATTGGCAGAAAAATTACTCAGCTGCTTCAGCTGCTTCAGCATCAGCGTTTTCAGCTTCGAGAGCTGCTTTAGCGGCAGCCTCTTCAGCAGCGAGCTTCTCAGCTTTCTTCTTAGCTACAGCCTCGCCCTTTACGCGATTCTTCTCCATCTCAGCTTCGAGACGAGCCTTAGCCTCATCGGCAGCCTTAGCTGCGCTCTTTGCCTGAGCAGCCTCAGCCTCTTTGTCACGGCCTGCTTTCCAAGCATCGAAACGGCTCTGAGCCTCCTCCATAGAGAAAGCGCCTTTCTTAACGCCGCCACGGAGATGCTTCATGAGAAGAACACCCTCCTTAGAGAGGATAGAACGAACTGTGTCGGTGGGCTGAGCACCAACTTCCACCCAATACAAAGCACGGTCGAAGTCTAAACTTATTGTAGCAGGATTAGTGTTCGGATTATAAGAACCTATCCTTTCAATAAATTTACCATCTCGTGGTGCCCTGCTATCGGCGACTACAATAGGATAGTAAGCGTAGCCTTTACGGCCATGACGCTGCAATCTGATTTTTGTTGCCATAATAAAACTTGCCGGTATATTGATAAAGGGTTAATAATATTTGGAGCTGATTTCTCCGCCCCGATGCTCTCCATGGATGGCCCCGGCAGGACGCATCTCTGGCAAGCGGGTGCAAAGTTACTACTTTTTTCTCTCATCTACAATTATTTTCAATGTAATTTTGTAATTTTGCATAAAATAACAATTAAGACGTGGCCACGGAGCCAATCCGGGCACCAAGATGTTGCAAAAAATGGAAGAGAATCCCTTATTAAAGAGACTTGACGGCCTCGACCTCCGTTTTGAGGAGGTGGCCACCTTCATAACCGATCCTGAGGTGATAGCAGATCGCAAGCGCTACGTGAAGCTCACCAAGGAGTATCGAGAGCTTGAGCGACTCCTTGACGCCGCCAGGCGTTACCGAGAGCTTCTTGCCGGAGTGGAGGAGGCGAAGGCCATGATTGCCGAGGAGGATGACGAAGAGATGCGGGCTATGGCCAGGGAACAGCTCGACAGTGATTTGGATGCAATTCCCAAAGTGGAGGAGGAGATAAAGATGCTGCTCGTGCCCGCTGATCCTGAAGATGCCAAGAATGCTGTTGTGGAGATAAGAGGGGGAACTGGCGGCGACGAGGCGGCTCTTTTTGCCGGTGACCTTTTCAGAATGTATCAGAAGTTTGCCGAACGCAAGGGGTGGCAGTTGGAGGTGACATCCACGAGCCCGGGTGCTTCAGGAGGATATAAGGAAATTTGCTTCAACCTGATAGGCGATGATGTCTATGGCGTGATGAAGTATGAGAGCGGTGTGCATCGTGTGCAGAGGGTGCCCGCTACGGAGACACAGGGGCGTGTACACACATCAGCCGCTACCGTGGCGGTGCTTCCGGAGGCGGAAGAGTTTGATGTGGAGATACAGGAGGGTGCTATAAAGTGGGATACATTCCGCTCCGGTGGTGCCGGAGGTCAGAACGTAAATAAAGTGGAGTCGGGCGTGCGACTGCGTTATATGTGGAAGAATCCGGTGACGGGAGAGGAGGATGAGATTCTCATCGAATGTACCGAGACACGAGACCAGCCCAAGAATAAGGAGCGTGCTCTCTCGCGCCTGCGTACCTATATATATAGCCGTGAACGAGAGAAGTATCTTGCCGACATCGCACAGCGCAGAAAGACTTTAGTGTCGACAGGTGACAGGTCGGCGAAGATCCGTACATATAATTTCCCGCAAGGCCGAATGACAGATCATCGCATCAATTACACCATCTATAATCTGGCGGCCTTCATGGATGGGGATATTCAGGAATGTATAGACCGTCTCACGATAGCGGAGAATGCGGAGCGTATGAAGGAATCAGCAATATAAGATTTGGACGATAATATAGCGACGGCGAGTGATGACATCATCACTCGCCGCCGCTATATTATCGTAAGCTTTGAAATCCCGGATGAATTTATCTTATGAACAACCTTAATCCGTCATAACATGGATGGATGTGAGGAGGAAAATTATGTTCAAGTTCACTGTGGAGTCCTATCTCATGATTGAAATGGGTGAGATATGCCTCTTTCGGTTTGATCCGCTCTATAAGAGCTATGGATTCCTCCACGGTCATATGTGCGAAGTGCTCTCGCGTGTAGCGCAAGGCATTTATCACAAGCACCTTCAATCCACGTAGCTTCTCAAGTTCATCGTCGGATATCGTTTTGGCATCTGTAATGTAAGCGAAATCACCGATACGGTAGCCAAGAATGGGCAATTGGCCGTGCATCACATGAATCGGGATTACCTTAAGACCGTTTATAAAGAATGGTTGATCACTGATCTCGTGCATGTCGAAAGTCGGCACGCCCGGATATGGCACCGGCCTGAAGCAATAGTCGAGGCGTTTATGAAGGTCGCGGTTTACATCCTCCTTCAAATAGATAGGGATGTTATGGTAGGCACAGAACGGGCGGAGATCGTCGATACCGCCCACATGGTCATAATGGCTGTGGGTGAGGAGCACCGCATCAAGGTCGAGGATATTCTCCCGGAGTGCCTGATAGCGGAAGTCGGGAGAGGCATCGATGAGAAGGTTCATTCCGTGGGTTTTTACAAGGGCTGATGCGCGAAGCCGTTTGTCGAATGGTGAGTGGGATCGGCACACACGACAATCGCACGCTACCTCAGGCACACCTTTTGACGTGCCGCTGCCGAGGATGGTTACTTCGATCTCCGTGTCGATATAATTTACTTCCGGATGTAGTATTACAGCATATCGTCTTCTTACCTCATCTATGATGAAATCTGCGAGTTTGCGCACATCGTCGGCTGAGGCATTTCCCTTGTTGGCAATTACAAGGCAGTTGTCGGGATAGACATAGGCTCCTCCGATAGTTTTCCCTTTCAGTCCACAGTGTTCTATCAGCCAGCCAGCCGGCACCTTCACAAAATGTTCATCGGGCTTGCCATCCTTATCCAGGATATCAAAATGCTTTATATTGGGGTCGAGTGCCTGCATCTGCTCCTTGAAGAAATATTTGTTGACCACCGGATTTTTGAAGAAACTGCCGGCACTGCCTATTATTTCAGGATCAGGGAGCTTGGCGTCGCGTATGCGTTTCACCTCTTCAGCCACTTGCCGGATGCTCGGTTTTTGTCCAAGCCGCTCTTCGAGTGTGGCTAATGGACCGTATTCGAGATTTCCGGCCACTTCGGAGGGGGTAAGCTTGAAGCTGACCCTGATCACAAAGTAACGACCCTTCCATTCATGTTTAAATCTACTGTCGCGGTAGGAGAAGCCACATTCATCGTTCTTGAATGTGACGAGGCGGCGCGAAACGAGATCGAAACACTCCACACTGTATATCACATCCTTTGCCTCCACTCCATAGGCACCGACATTCTGTACCGGAGCTGCACCGACCTCTCCGGGTATCCCCGCGAGATTCTCCACTCCGGCCAATCCTTCATCTACACACCAATCCACGAAGTCTGTCCATTTCTCACCTGCGCCAACAATGGCATAGACGGTGTCTTCATTCTTGTCATACCTCCGGATACCTTTTATGCCGGAATGTAGCACAAGCCCGTCGAAATCATGAAGAAACAGGAGATTGCTGCCTCCGCCAATGTGAAGCACTTCGTTTTCAAGATATTCCGGAGAGCGGGAGATAATGGTGAGTTCTTTTACAGAGGAATATTCCGAAAAGAGACGCGCCTTGGCCTTGATCCCGAAGGTGGTGTAGGGGGTAAGGTCTTTGTCTACTTCAAAATTCGGCACAAAGGGTGTGGGGAAAGTATCGGCAGGGATCTCTTCTCCCTCATCGGCCGGTGAGAAAGATGCAGCAGGAATATCAGTGTTGTTCTCGTCTTCCTTATCGTTTGGCAAAAATGATGCCCGAGAAGTTTCTTCACACATTGTCAGAGTATTTTTGGAGATTATTTTTGAAGTTGGGGAATTATCTGCGGAATCTGGTGAGGACTCCATCTTCAAACCATAATATAGCACCGTCGGGATAATGCCAGAGGTCAAGAGTCTGGCTATAGTCGTGGCCGGCGTCAACTTCAGATGGATTTCCGAGCGATAGCTTACATTCGAGTTTCGACATGCCGGTTGCTATTTTCCCTTCGCATATTAGATTCCATACCTCATCGGTGATGGCGGGGAAATTCTTGCGATAATCGTTGAGGTAAAACAGATTGGCGAAGGCTCTGCTCTCGGTGGCAGAGTTGCCGAAGTTCATGAAAGCCCAGGCTTGCTCTCCATCATCTGTCTTGAATCCGAGTTTTACGGGAAACACCAGGTTGCCCGACTCGACAGAATTGATTGTCACCGGAACAAACTTACGCCCCGGAATGCGGTTGCCAACGGAATCATACCATAAAGGGGAACGAGTCCACAGACGTTTGCCATTGAGCAACTTTCGTGCGGAATCGATCATGGCGCAGTCTATAAGCATAGGCACCTGGTCGCTATGAAGCTCCTCCGCGGCTACATTTACATTTTTTTCTGTATTATATCTATATAGGTTATCACCATCTCTGAATAAAAGCACCAGCGAGTGGGAGCCGTCGGGAGCAATGCGCTGATCAGCTCCGGCGAAAGTTAATTTTTTTCCGCCAAGCCCCACTTCATCCATATCAAGGGGCAGGCCTTGTTGTTCGAAGATCATAAGAGCTTTGTTATCGGCGGCGATAAAGGGGCGTCCGATCTCCCATTGTGTCACGGGAGTTCCGGCTACGGGTTGAAAAAAGAGATCTTCATCGGATGGCAAGATAGCTTTCTTATCTTCCTTTGACAGGGTGATCTTCTTTGTGCTCTCCACTCCGGTGAAGCAGGATGAAGCTCCGAGGAGAGATATTATAGCTGCCGCGCCTAAAGTGAAGGAGCGTAGAAATTTTGATGTGAATATATTTCTCAATTTGCGAGTTCTCATTTAATGAATAAGTGAAGTTGTCAAAGCTCCCCGTGGGATTGCAAGTTCCTCTTATGGAAAGTTTGACCACTTCTCTTGCAAAATTAATATAATTTTTCCAATCATTAAAGAAATGAAGAGATAAGTATCTTGGATAAGTTGAAGTTCTTGTTAAGATTCCGTATAAAGGAGAGGGGTAAAAATAATGCCTGACAGCGCAAAGAGAATGCTTATAATTACATTGTAGAGACTGAAAGTGGAAAAAGGGGAGTGAAAAGGTTGATTTTGGAGGTGGAAATAGGGGCTGGAAATCAATAAGATAAGAAATTTTTTAAAAATATTTGCAATAAAATTTGGTGGAATGATAAATTATGTATAACTTTGCACTCGCAAAACGGAACGATATAGTTCTGATGGCGGGATAGCTCAGTTGGTTAGAGCGTCGGATTCATAACCCGGAGGTCTCGAGTTCAATTCTCGATCCCGCTACATCATACGGTCAGCATCTGATGCTGGCCGTATTTTTTTATGTGTTCAAGTTTAAACAACTTCAGTAGATATAACGTTAGAATGTTAAGGATGCGTCGCGTTTGGCATTTCCTAACCTTTGACAGCATAAAACACAGCCGGTATGAAATCAATGTATGAAATGATCATGGACCTCCCCCTTTTCAAGGGAGTGAGTAAGGATCAGGTGTCGCTTTTCTTAGAGAAAACCCATATAGGTTTTCATAACTATAATATAGGCGATACGCTCGCTGATATCGGGGAGCCTGTGAATATGGTGAAATTTGTGATTTCAGGAGAAATCAGTCTTATACATCCTCTCAAGGGAGTGGATATAACTCTGGAAGAGAAGACCGGTTTCGGCAAGGTGCTTGGTGCCGACCGCCTGTTCGGTATGGCTACGGGTTATCCTTACAAGGCTGTGGCAAAGACAAAGACGAGCATCATGGAGTTTAGCAAGGCGCAATATCTCAATCTGCTTAATTCAGATAGAATCTATATTCTCAATTTCTTCAATTATCTCTCATTGCGTGCTCAAAGACCTGTGGATGCAACCGTGAAATACTGCCATGGAGATATTCAGAACAAGATGCGCCTTCTTGTGAGCGTCATGACAGAGCCAACAGCCGACGAGATCGTGATCAGGGGGGAGGATGATGCTTTGGCCGATTATTGCAATTGTGACGAGGCGATAGTGAGAGAATGGAAAAACATGCTTGTGAGAGAGCATCTTGCCTTGTGTGACAGTTCATGTGTGAGAATAAGACATAGGGCTGAATTCATTGATAGGGAATAACGGGGGGTTATATGTAAAAGTGCTATGCCGGATAAAAAACATTCCGGTTGATGCGAAGAGTGAAATTGTTTTTTATTAACTTTGCATTAAACCTTAAAAATCCATAAGATGACAGCACAGCAATTATTGAAAACCAAACTCTCTCTACTCAACTTCCTTGAGTTTGCAGTATGGGGTTCTTACCTTATATCTTTAGGAAATTATCTATCAACCGTAGGACTCAGTGAGAAGATAGGCTGGTTCTATACAGTGCAAGGCTTTGTATCACTGATCATGCCGGGAATTATCGGCATTGTGGCCGACCGTTGGATTCCGGCGCAGAAGATGCTTTCACTCTGTCAGCTTGTGGCTGCCTGCTTCATGATAGCGGCCGGTCTGTATTGTGCCGGCGAGGGCAGTGGAGTGCAGTTCGGACCGTTATTCGCGCTTTACACTTGTTCCGTGGCATTCTATATGCCCACTATAAGCTTGGCCAATTCCGTGGCTTATTCCGCGCTCTCAAAGGCCGGCCTCGACACGGTGCGTCACTTTCCTCCGATCAGAGTGTTCGGAACTGTTGGTTTTATCTGCGCCATGCTCTTTGTGAACTTCACAGGCTTCCAGTCAACCTATGCCCAGCTCTTTACATCAGCGGCATTCGGCTTGATATTAGCTCTCTATTCGCTCGCTATGCCGGCTTGCCCCGTCAACAAGGGGAAGGCGAAGTCTCTGGCCGAATCGCTTGGCCTTGATGCCTTTGTGCTCTTCAAGAGCCGTAAGATGGCTATATTCTTCATCTTCAGTATGCTTCTCGGTGTGTCATTGCAGATCACCAATAGCTATGGTAATGTATTCATCACCAGTTTCAGCGGAGTGGCGGAATATGCCGACAACTATTTCACCAAAAATGCCAACCTTCTTATCTCACTATCACAGCTGAGCGAGACCCTTTGTATTCTTTTGATTCCAATGTGTCTGAAGCGCTTCGGCATAAAGGGCGTTATGCTTATGGCGATGTTCGCGTGGGTGCTCCGCTTCGGATTCTTCGGTCTTGGCAACCCCGGAAGCGGCGTATGGCTCTTTATCCTTTCAATGATTGTCTACGGCATAGCGTTCGACTTCTTCAATGTGTCAGGTTCTCTTTATGTGGATCAGCAGACTCGTCCGGAGATTCGCAGCAGCGCCCAAGGTCTTTTTATGATTATGACCAACGGTATCGGTGCGTCGGTGGGAACGCTCTGTGCGCAGGCTGTGGTGAACCATCTGGTGTTTTCACAGACTACAGCCGAGGCACAGATGGAGGGATGGAAACTTTCGTGGTATTGTTTCGCCGGCTACGCATTGGTAGTGGGAGTGCTATTCGCGTTTATTTTTAAAGACAGACATGCCAATCCTACGATAGGACAGAAACGGGCGGAGGAGATTGGTCAGGGTTCATCGGGTTTTGTAACTCCTGATCCTCAGTATAAGAAATAATAATTGCAACGCCCTCTCCGCTCGATATGGATATGCGGAGAGGGCGTAAATTATCATACCATCCTATTAAGGTCGGGTGTGAAAAGTTTCCTTAGAGAAGGAAAACTGATATATTGATTTGTAGCATATACTAAACTAAAAATATTAAGGTAATGATAATGTTCTATGCTCCGGATATCGAGACCACAGGTAAGCTCCCGGAGTCAGATTCGGCTCACTGCTGCAGAGTGCTCAGGATGAAGGAGGGGGATGATATCACCGTCACAGATGGGAAAGGCCACCGTTTCCAATGCCGTATTGTGGAGGCGCATCCTAAGCATACTCATGTGGAGATCATCAGCCGGGAGGATGTACCCAACCATTGGGGAGCGCCGATCACACTCGCCGTGGCACCGACCAAACTGTCTGACAGGATGGAATGGATGCTTGAGAAAGTTGTGGAGATAGGGGTTGACCGGGTAGTGCTTCTGCGTTGCCGACACAGTGAGCGTAAGGTGATCAAGATAGAGCGGCTTCAGAAGGTTATGATCTCAGCGATGAAGCAGAGCTTGAAAGGGGTGCTTCCCGAAATCACTGAAATTGTAGATTTCAGTCGGTTTATATCTGATTGTAGAGATAAAGAGGGTCTTTTCATGGGTTATTGCGACAGTGTCTATCCGCGCAGGGAATTTGTGAAAGAGTGTAAAGCGGGAGAGCCTGTAACCATCATGATCGGTCCGGAGGGTGATTTCTCACCGGAAGAGGTGGAATTGGCAGTGAGTGCAGGATTTTTGCCGGTAACGTTTGGTGAAAGTCGTCTGCGCACAGAGACGGCAGCCCTTTATGGCGTCACTGCAGTGCATATCATCAATCAGCTCTGAATTGATCATCAGTAAGGCCTCAGTAACCAAATCAACAACCTCATGACAGAGAGCAGGGAGGGCCGATCGGCCCTCCCTGCTCTCTGTCATGAGGTTGTTGATGAATTTATAGTCTAATAAGATGATTATAGTTTTGTGTGGGGATGTCGGGGAGAAATTTTTGTGGAAGGGGGAGAGGGGGGAGAGGCGTATGGGGAGACTACTTGTTATTTGAGCTTGAGCACCTGACCGATCTTGATTACATCAGAACTCTGCATGGAGTTGAGTTTTCTGAGAGTGGTGGTTGAAACTCCGTAGGCCTTGGCGATGGAAGAGAGAGTATCGCCTTTGCGTACAGTATATGTGTTTCTCTCAGCCGATCCTGCACGATAGGGGTTCTCCTTTTCGGCCTTTGCAAGAGTGGAGGCGGGAGCATAGTTACGAGCCTTGGTATATGTTTTCTTATCAAACATGTACTGGTCGGTATGGGTTGTGTGATTTGCAAAGTCGAAGATTGCAGAGGGATTTATCGCATAACCCATGAATCGGGTTTCGAAATGGAGGTGAGGACCGGTGCTTCTGCCGGTGCTTCCGCCAAGACCGATAGGATCGCCAGCTTTCACAACCTGATCGGGTTTCACGAGATGTTTGTTGAGGTGACCATATACAGTCTCAAGGCCATTTGGATGGCGAATGATTACATAGTTGCCGTAGCCTTTGGCCTCATAGTTTGTGAGACGCACTTTGCCATCGAAAGCAGCATATATAGTATCATTGCTCTTGATTGCAAGGTCGATACCCTTGTGCATTCTTCCGAAGCGTGCGCGGTAGCCATAGTTTGAAGTCACATGTCCGGGGACAGGCATGAAATAGCCGGTGACATCGATAAGTTTGGAGTCAGGCACCTCTGATTCCTTAAACGGGTTTACTGCCTTGCTGTTCCAGCCCTCGGTGTAGATATCCGGTTCGGGCTCAATATCATCGATGAGGTCGATGAAAGTGTTCTTTTCCACGAGGCGGATCTGGTCTTTGGTTTTGGCCTGATTAGCCAGAAGCTGCTTGTGGGCATCAGAGTGGGGAGATTTGCTGGTTATGGTTTGAGCCACAGCCCCACAGAGAGTGAGAGCAGAAAAAAGAGTAAGCGCAGTTAATTTCTTTAAAAAAATCATCTTATTATGTTCATTTTTGGAGTGACAGCGGGTCCCGCCGGGAGGCGCTGTTCAGTCGTTGACCCGACAGAGGGGTCATATGGTTAATTTTTCAGAGTTCGTCGTCGGCGTAGAGGAAAGAGAGATTCTCGGGAGTATAGTCGCAAATCTCTTCAGGGCGGAAGAAACGTGCAATCTCGATTTTGGCATTCTCGACAGAATCGGAAGCATGAACTATGTTGGCTTGATTGCTCATGCAGAGATCGCCACGAAGAGTGCCCGGGGCGGCTTTGCGTCCGTTGGTGGCGCCGACCATCTCACGGAATACAGTAACCACATCAATACCTTTCAGCACCATGCAAACCACCGGAGTTGCCATCATTGAAGCGGCAAGGCCGGGAAAGAAAGGCTTGTCGGCAAGATGAGCGTAATGCTCACGAAGGATGTTGATGTCAAGCTTCATCATCTTCATCGCAATGACGGTGATGCCTTTTTTCTCGATTCTGCCAATCACTTCGCCCATGAGGCCACGGGCTACACATGAAGGTTTCAATATGACTAATGTTTGCTCCATACTTGCTAAAGATATTTTAAGGTTTCTCTTACCTTGATGCTCAAAGTTACAACTTTAAAAGATTGATTCCTAATATTATTTCGTTATTTTTTGTAAAAATTTTTACAAGTATGGAAATTGAATGTCTTAACTTATGAAAAATCAAAGAGATATGGCGATTTTATGTTTTACAACATATTTTTGAACACCTTGCACAACGGCTTTTTCCGTGTGCAATTTTGGCAATTTATAAATGTTAAAAAGCTTTAACGCCATATTAATACCGCTAAAATCAAAATATTACGGTAAAAAGAGGTTTTGACCAATCTGATCAAGAAGAACTGAATTGAAGTTTATCGCAGGCTGCAGAGATGAAGCCTCGGAAGGCTGACTGAATCCGGATAAAGTAAATGAGATATATGTTTAATAGGGCGTGACATTCGAAGAGGTGAGTGAACATTATTTAGCAAAATTTTGTATCTATTATATAAAGGCGTCTGAGCTTTCAGGTGGTTGTTGTCTCTTGCCTTAATTACAGGAGGAGAGGTCACTGTTCGGACGTTTATCATAAGCCGAACAGTGAAGAAAAGGATTCTCAAGATTCGGTTATTAAAATGGCAAACAAATAATATTAACTTTCCGGCAAGATATCTTCCGGATCAAAAAAATAACATCATAACTATGATTCCACACGAAGCAGCACATGACGCATTGACAACAATGCCGAAGGTAGATCTCTCGGAACCAGCACAGGAGAGCACATACGCTATCGCCCGTGTTCTTATGAAGTTGGTTGACTTTATTTTGTCATCAATTGGTATGGAGGGCAATTCCACGATGTTCACAATTCTTTACGGTGCGATTGTCTTTCTTTTGGCAATCGGCGTAGGATATGTAGTCAAATGGATTGTGGTTTTTCTGATGAACCATATCGGCAGCCGCCTTCACTCGGTGGTGTACGGCTATCTCCGCGATGAAAAATTCTTTACAAAAACGGCAAGAATAATCCCGGCGATCGTGTTTTTGATCTTTATAGAATTCACACTCAACGGGCGTGCTACTCTTGCCTCCTGGCTCACAAAACTGACGTGGATGTATATCTGCTTTATAATAGCAAGTTCCTGTATTCTTATAGTCAACGTGATATGGCGGCATGTCAATGAACGCGCCAACAAGCGTAAGCTCCCGCTCAACGGCATAGCACAGCTTGTGAAAGGGGCGGTATGGATAATTTGCGTCATCATAGTCATTGCAATCCTTGTAGACAAATCGCCCGGCTCGTTGCTTGCAGGTCTCGGTGCTTTCGCAGCCGTACTTATGTTGATTTTCAAAGACAGCATACTTGGAGTTGTGGCCGGTGTGGAATTGTCGGAAAACGATTCACTCCATGTAGGCGACTGGATCAAGATAGGGGATGCCAACGGCACAGTGACCGAAGTTTCGCTCACAGCCGTGAAGGTGCTCAACTGGGATAAGACCACCACAACCGTTCCGCCGAATCTATTGGTGAGCAACGGTTTCACAAACTATCGCACAATGCAGCTCAGCAACACACGTCGTATACAGCGTTCTTATATGATCGATGCCGACAGTGTAGTGCCGTGTGACGACAGGCTGCTTGCGGAATTCTCCAAGATTCCATTTATGCAGGAATGGATAGCCAAGAAGATAGAGCAGAAGAAAGCCGGCAAGGAGGTGAATGCCGCCAATCCGGAAGGTCTTGCCGACGGATCGATCGATACCAATCTTGGTGTGTTCCGTGCATATCTGAAGATGTGGCTTGATGCCAATCCCAATATCGCAAGCACCGGTGATGGCAACGACTGCTTCGTGACCACCCTTCCCCAGACTCCTTACGGCATTCCTTTCCAGGTGTATTGCTTCACCTCTACTTCAAAGTGGATACCTTATGAGGCTATCATGAGCTCTGTGTTTGAGCACATCGCCATAATGCTTCATCGTTTCCATCTCTACACTTACGAGAGTCCTTCCGGCCGCGACACCATTATCGACGGCTATATATGCCCCGGAAAGAATCCGGATGTAGTGTTCGGTATGCCTTATCCATTCTTCAACAATGGAGGTTCGCCTGAGAACCCGGCTTATCCGATGCCTACCTCGGCCTTCCCGCAGCCTGCGGCTATGCAACCGGTGACACCTCAGCCGGAGACCGCTGCTCCTGATCCCGCAATCGGCGGCACGCATACGGCAGCTCCGGCCACCCCCGCCGCCCCCGCCACTCCGGCTACAGGCGCATGAAGATAATACTGAAAATTGGAAAAATATTGAAAGAAGGAAAGAGGCGAATTATCAAGTAAAAGATAATTCGCCTCTTTCCTTCTTTTGACATTGGGGGATAGGGTGTCGGTAGGCTTATAGATTATTTGCTCACCGGAGTTACGGTGTAACCAAGCCGACGCAAACCTTCCACCACACCTTTATCGCCCGCAAGGTGAAGAGCTCCAACTGCCACAAAAGTGCTTCCATCGTTGAAGATTGCCGGGAGCTTCGTGAGCCAGTCAGCATTGCGTTTGTCGAGGAGAGCCTCCATAAATTCCGGATGCTCATCGTCCTGACGGCTGAGCTCGAACATAGCGTCGAGATCCTGCTTCATGTAGGCTTGGGTGAGTTTGCGTGCGCTCTCCACTGATTTTTCCGGATCATTAAGAAGCTCGGTGAGAGCTTCAGCCTGTAGGGCGATAGGGGTGAAATTGAAGAGGAGTTCAGCTTGCTGTTCTGCTGTTTCCAGAGGGATAATCTTCTTGCCATCCTTTTTGCCAGTGGCTTGAAACCAAGTGTCGAGTTGCTCCGCAGGGTTGAAATCGGGCACTTCCTTAGCCGTGATGCCTACCGTCACCATAGTTGTGACCACCATAGGCTTCATCGGGTCGAGCATGGCAAGATCGAGGCCTGGCATAGGTGCCCACTTCTTGAACGATTCGTTAAGAGAGTCGTATTCATCTTTAGGGAGCACTTTTGAGAGGGTGCTGTCGGCCGGAGCCATCATAAAAGGTTGCATAGCCATTTGCATCTGCATCTGATTCTGAGTCATGTCGATCTCTCCCACCACTTGAGATGCTTTGTTGAAGAGATCGGTGGCTCCGAAATCTCCTGCCACTGATACGGGGGCAAGATGGTGGGTGCCGAAGAGATAGGATGGTTCCTTAAGACCGTTGCCTTCTACTTTATACACCACTTGAGATGATGCGGAGAAGCCACACATGAGGAGAACTGAGGCGAGAGCTGTCTTGAAAAGTTTCATATTGTGATTATTAAAGGTTTTGTTTTATTGATACCGTGGGCTTAGTCTTTGGTTGGAAGAGGTCTGCTTGGGTAATTTATTTATATTAGACGCAAAGAAAGCTGAAAAATTTCATCCGAATTGAAAAAAATAAAAATTGGTCAATATCCAATCCTCTCGGAGCGGATATTGACCTGTCTGACATATAACATTGATTCTTTTGATTTTAACATTTTATCGGAGAGAGATGTCATTCCATTTTCAAGGCTCCGGAGTCGAGTCGGTCAGTGATCTCCATATAGACCTTACTAACTTTCTTGCCATATGAAATGGTGTAGATGGCAGTAAACTGGAAGGAGTTGGCAGCAAGATAAGAATAATTTTTAAGAAGCTGTGAGAAATGCTCCGTATTTACTCGCTGTTTGAAAGAAAGGTTTTTACCGAAAGGATTCACTATAGATGCCCTGAGGTTCAGATTCTTATAGGTATAGCCGAGGTTGACTCTATATCTCCAGTTGTTATATCGTTCCAAATTGGTGTTATCATAAGCTTCCCAAGATCCCGGTACACACACTAATCCAACGTACCATTTATTGCCATACCAAACAGCTGAGGCGGAGCCCTTCACATATGCATTTGTTTTATGGTAAAAGCCGGAGAATTTGTAGAAATCATAATCGAAGCTACCAGTGAGCACTAATTTCTTGTTGAAGAGCTTATAGGTAAGTTTAGTTCCTGCCCTCCACCAATCTACATCACAATCATCCGTCACATCCTGAATTATTCCTTCACGTCCTGGTTCAGTATACCATACATCGAAGTCTTTATTGAAGATGTGGGTATAAAGGCCATTCAATGTCATTGAGAATTTACTTGAGAAATTCCATGTGTTGGAAATGAAGGACTGCCACCATATCCTATTCTTCAGATCAGGATTGCCTCTTTTCCAAAGAAGTTCAGACGTGCGAAGAGTGACATCATTAAGGAGAGAAGCAGGATAACCGGACTCGAAAACACTGCTGGAAAATTCGAAAGATGATTTATTATTCCACGCATGGGAGAAATCAACTGATACATTCGGATTCCATATAGTTGTTTTTACACCATTTATCCGTTGGATGTCATTATCAAAACCTGCGGAGATTGATAAGTCGGTGCCTTTGTAGAATGAATGAGAATAAGAGGCAGATAATGAACTGCTGATATCTTTGAAATTATTGGTTCCGTCGTATGATCCGCTATAATTTATATCGTTTACACTCCTTATGATATAAGCCGAGAGGCCGATGGAATTCTTGGAATTGAATATTTTTGTATAGCTGAGGATTCCCATTGCAGACCAGCTTTTACCACGATTGCCATTGAAAATAGACGATAAGTTAAGGGGGGAATATGTATAAGCCGATCTGTCGGAGCGATATCTTCCGCTAAGATTGACGGTTAATGTCTGTCGGTGAGGGAGTGTTAGCTTGGTGATTATACGTGCGTAAGGATTTATGTTAAGAGAGGAACGTTCAGATTCAACGTAAGAGGAATTGATTATTTCCGGAGAATATGTCGTGGCGTATTTGTTCATCACATTCGGGGCTTCTCCCCAATTCCAGCCAATTGTGCCTGTCAGGTCTATGGCACGGTGAGACCATCTTGTCTTGATGAAAGCACCCAGATCATTATGTTTAGTGCGAGTGTGGCGTGCGTCGATTGTCTCTTTTAAGTTGTCGTAAAAAGTTGAATTGTAAGTGAAATCTTTGTAAGTGTTAGTGGTGAGAGAGCCGGAGCGGTTGGTATTGGTATAACTTCCGTCGAAGTATCCGTCGAACGTCACTTTTTTGTAGACGAGCCTTGAAGAGAGGGCATAGTCACCGAAGCTTCCGTCAAGATGCTGTTGTGCATAGATACGCGTGAAGCCACCGGAGAGGTACTTCTTCATCACATAGTTCACTACATTTTTTTTACCAATAAAATCTCCCGACACGGGCATGGGAAAATATTCAATTCTGTCAACATCTTTTGGATTCAGAGCTTTAAGATCCTTCATGGTTGCCTCTTGTCCATCTATAAAATAAACTACAGGCGCTCCGTTAGCGGTGGTGACAGCATTATTTCTATAATCATAAGGAAGTTCGGTGAGAGCCATCATCTCAATTAGATTCGTGGCATCGGTGGCAAGATTCTTCTCTCTTTTCGATGGAAAGAAGGCTATTCCATTAGGGATTTTTTTACGTGATGCAGATTCCACCACCACTTCATTCAGCATTGTAGTCTTGTCGTCAGCTGATTTCGTGGCGGTCTTCAGTGTATCAGTGTGTTGATTGATTATGTCTGGTTGATAGGCAGAGGCAGGAATCTGATTCTCAGCATTAATGTTCCCGTAGAGACATAGTGCGTATAGAAAAGTGATAAAAAGTAATTTCATAGTTTATCTTTTTTTGCAAAATTACTCTAAATAATATAAAAATGACTAAATTATTTATAATAAAATAGTTGACAGTGTGGTGTATAAATATTTGTAAATAAGATGATTAGAATGTGTCAAATAGCTAAGAAGTTTACACTTTACTAATATCCTCTATATCAGTGTAATAAGGATTAGAGAATTGAGCTTATGTAAATTATTTTGTCAATATTTTTCGCACAGGAAAGGAGTCCAGACAGGATTTATTAGTCATGGGAAGAACTGAAGGAATTCTTCTTTATCCGCAGCATCTGAATCAGCGATATAATTGCGTACCCGAAGGCGCTTTGTATAAAATGAGTGGAGCTTAAAGTCAAGCAGGAAGCAGATTGTTCTTGGTTGAAGGCCTGCAATTAACATTGCAATCCAAGAAGTGTCTTCTGGGCGAATATTCTTCACTTGCTCAAGCATTCGAGTCAGTATCTGGTCGTGCATCTCATTGATCTGTTGTTGGAGTTCTTTTGGGAATTTTTTACTCTTCAATACTTTCAGTTGCTTTACTACGCGATTATATATTTCATTCCTTTGAGTCTGGTTTGGGGATGAGGTATCAAAATATTCCATAGCCAGATTACATAATGTGTCAATCTTATTGCCTAAAAGAAGGGAGCGATTTTTTATAAAGTTCCTTGTATCGCTTGTGTATTGTTCTTTTAGCATTTTCAAACTATCTTCATAACTTTTTTCTTTTTCAGAAATCTCAGCTTTATGTTGTTTGTCTTTGTTGGCAATCTCAGTTTTATGTAACTTGTCTTGGTCAGTAAGCATGTTCTCCTGAAGTGTCAGTTTCTTCATCAGTGAAAGATTTTCTTTCGTCAAATTATGTTCCTGAAGAGCAATTTGTCTTTTGAGGGCTTCAATTTCTCCAGAAAGATTCTTCTCATGTATCTGCATCAAGTTATAGATAGCTTCTTTTTCTTGCGTCATTCTTTCTTGATTGTCAACTTGATCTTTCAATTTTTGGTTTTCCTCTGCAATCTCATAGATTTCAGTCATTATTTTCATTTCTTTACGTTTATTTTGAAGCCGTATATAAATTGCTCCTCCTATAGCGCATAGAAAAATTGATATCGAGAGAATTATTATGAAATTCCTGATGTATTTTAGTTCTTTGTTCTCTTGAAGCTTTTGACTGATAATGCGTTTGTTGTAAGATTCTTTGATATTGTCAATTGATTTGAAGCTCTTTGCTCCTACTAAAGCATCATAATGTCTCATTAAAGAATCTGAGTAAAGATAGGCCGATTTCCATTCTTGTCGAGCTGCGGCTAATTTCATACGATTATTCAGATAAGAAATAGAATCGTATTTATTACACTCTTTTGTTTTATATAGTTTTAGAAGACTTTCAACGTCTTTACCCTCCTCAATACTCATGGATATTATTGACGGCAATAGATTGTTAATATAGGTGGAATCATGTGAGAATTCTCTGATGGAATCCAAGCGACAATGAGCAAGGTTGTAATCTTTCAATTCATAACTATAAAGAAATAGATGATATAGTGTGCCAGCTACCAAAGTAGAGTCTAATTCCTTAATAGCTATGGTTTTAAGACTGTCAAGAAGATGGTTGCCCTCTCCTATGGGCATTCCATTATCGTGTACCGACATATTTAATGCTTGTGCTTTTTCCAATAGAGCATATCGGTGAAAGGACACAGCTCCAGCCTGTTTAAAGAATATAGCAGCCAGATCAGCTTCAATTGCTGCATTATAAGGATCATAGGTTGCTAAATATATTTCAAATGCGAGATCATGAGTTCGCCCCATCCAGAATGTATCGGCGGCCTCATGAGCCCGGTCAATAGCATTTAGAGTTTCCCACAAAGCTTGCTGGTAGTTGGAAATGTGACGCTCAGCAAGACCTGCGTAATAGCGAGCCTTTATTTCGTTTAAAAGGTCTTTCTTATTATGAAAATACTCGGCAGCATTTTTCAAGGCAGAATCGGGCTTCAATGGCAAATAACATTTATCCCTTGCCATCATTAATAGGAGTGGATATCTAGCACGATCGTAATCTGTAGAAAATGTGGTAACATCGGTTGATTCAATTATCATCCTTATGGAATCCGGTGAGTAGGATAGGGTCTCCTCCCACATATCAAGACGAGAATCATTTTCTTTATGGCATCCGGTGAGGAGGATTAAAGTCAATAGAATCGTGAATATCTGTATGTGCATGATTCAAAGGTATAAATGAAAAGTGATAGGTTTTTCATCTCAGTGAAAAGAAAATATGAAGAGATTGACCGTTTCGTTTATTAACATCTCTATTGATGATAATTAAACTATGAGCAATATCAAAAGATACTGGATAAATTAAATGTTTAGGCAATGACTCCAATTTCTTAAAACACAATTACAAAATTATGTAACAAAGTACATTTATGCAAGCATATTTTTAATAATACTCTTTTTTTTTACCTAATTGAATTAAAATAGATGCCTTTCTTTATTTTGAAAATATTGGAATTTTTCAGAATAGCATATGATTTTGCAAAAAGTGGTGAAACATGAGGGTTGGTAATGAATTTTTTGTTACTTTTGTTGAAATTTGGAGATTATGGATAGTAAGACGCTTATAGATAAATTAGCCAAGAAACTTAATGCACCGCCAACCACGGTCAATACTCTCATTGAGGGATTGGCAAAATGCCTCGGCGACTGCGCTATGGAGGGCGACACCGTGACCCTGCAAGGTTTCGGTAATTTTGAGACCCACAGGAGACTGGAGAGAGTGGCGGTGCACCCGGCTTCGGGGAAACGTCTGCTTGTGCCTCCTAAAATTGTACTGACATTCAAACCTTCTTCAACACTTAAACAACGTGTCAACAATGGAGAATAAGATTTCTGCATCCACTATTGCCGCTATGGTGGCGTTGACTACCGGGCAGCCCGGAGAGCTATGTGAGAAGTTTATCAAGGAGCTTCTCTCGCTTATCTGCGACACTTTGGCTGACGGCGAAAATGTCAGGATCAAGGGACTCGGGACATTTAAAATTGTAGATATTGAAACTCGTAAGAGTGTGGATGTGGCATCCGGTGATGATATAGAGATCCCGGCTCACCGTCGCGTGATCTTTGTGCCATGCAAGGAACTTGCCTCACTCGTAAACACACCCTTTGAGGCTTTTGAGGCTGAGGAGGTGGCGGACGACCTGCCTACGGATGAACTGATGCTTGATCCGGATGATACTGATTCAGAGGATTACCAAGATATTGACGAGGCTTTGCAGGAGGAAGAAGATGATTCCGAGGCTTCGGATGATTATCCTGATTTCTCTCAGTGTGACTTCAATATTATCCGTCGTGATACCAATATGTCCGAAGCAGGTGGCTTGGATGAGAAAAACGTCCCGGAAGTCACCTCTGAATTTCCAGATGGCAATTCTAAAGCAGCCGATGAGAATACCGATGTTGCAAAGGAGTGGCGCGAGGAGGAACCGGCACGAGGAGAACCGATTATTATCTCTTTTTCATCGCCGCAGCAGGGTAGACAGAATTTTGAAGTCAAGACTCCTTCACAATCAGAGGATGCTACGGATTCAAACGAAATAACAGAATCTGCAGCCCAGGAGGATGGAGAGACTTCTTACAATAAATTGGTGGCTGAGGATCCGAAAGGTAAGATTGACTCTAATGCAGGCATTTCCAATTCGGATGATCCGGAGACGGCTGGATTGTCGTCTGAAATAATCGATTCAATTAAACCAGATTTAGGCGAGGCAGACATTGAAGAGGTAAATCCCAATAAACCGGAAGCAGAAGAGTCAGACTCGGATGAATCCGGCGAATGGTATGAGGAATCCGATTCCTCCGACGCTGATTCCTCTGGCGCTGATTCAGACAGACGCCGAAGAGGGGGACGTTTCGTGAGAGGCTTTTTAGTAGGCTTCCTGACAGCGGCTGCGGTAGTGGTGATTTTATTTATAGCCGGCATGAAGTATGGTTATATCAGGTCTGACCACTTTGACGCCCCTATGAGTGGCGGACGGGAGGTTGTTGATAATCGAGTTGAAGCACCGCAAGCTCTTCCTGTTGTGACTCCTGATACGCTTTCCTCTCCTGAGGAGGGTGACTCAGCTTATATGGCGGATACATCAGACGTGCCGACCCGTCCGTCAGATGTTACGACCCGGCTGTCGGATGAGTCGAAATCTACGGCGACTCCCTCGGGGCAACCTGTATATGACACAGTTTCCACCACCCGCTATCTCACCACCATGGCGCAAGAGCATTATGGGAACTATAATCTGTGGCCGGTGATCTACAAAGAGAATCAGGCTATACTTGGTCATCCCGACCGTATAAAACCGGGCACAAAAGTAGTGGTGCCCCCCTTGAGTAAGTATAATATCAATCCTGCAAATCCGGATGATGTGTCGGCCATGAAGCGCGAGGGCGTGAAAATTTACTCCAAGTTTAAAAAGAAAAATTGAACTGTAGCCATGCCGAAGGCAAATCCGGAGCTTACAGATGGTAGAAAAATTGCACGCTATTCTGCTGAAATATAGCTATATGAAAAATTTCGTTAAATTTTTCAGCGAAAATATTTGGTGGATTGCTTTTTTTTATCTAATTTTGCACTCGCAAAGGGACAGAAAGAGAGTCCTGAAAAAATAATGGTGCCATGTCCGAGTGGTTAGGTACCGGTCTGCAAAACCGTTCACAGCAGTTCGAATCTGCTTG
>CAZEOI010000066.1:0-20765 GCA_964513775.1 uncultured Sangeribacter sp.
GGCTAAGGGACTGGAATTTCCGGTTGTGTTTGTCAGCGGGCTGTCGGAGGGGATTTTCCCGAGTCATCGGGCTCTTAGAGAACGCCGTCTTGCCGCCCTTGAGGAGGAGCGGAGGCTGATGTATGTGGCTGTCACCCGTGCGGAGCGTCGGCTATATCTGAGCGAAAGCGAGGGATGGAATTTCCAGACATCGGCCGATAAATATCCATCACGCTTTCTCGCCGAGATTCCGCAGAATCTGCTGTTGCATGAAGGAAAGATCGACCGCACGCTATGGGAGGGCAGTCTCTCGCTCGTGCGTGCGATCAATGCCGAAATCGGTATACGCGAACCCGACACCATGGATTTGGCGCAGCCGGATCAGCTTCCGGTGTGTCCGTTCAGAAAGGGTGACCGGGTGACACATAAGTTTTTCGGTGAAGGGGTGGTGACGGATGTGTCGCCCGATGGTCAGAAGGTGCGTGTCCGCTTCGGGCCGGATGCCGCTTCGGAGCGACAATTGATGGCCAGAGTGCTGACTCCGGTCTGATGATCCTGACATAATTTACGATGTGAAGGCTTAAGTAGCTGTTCAAATTAAAACGAAATAATAAAGTTTCATTTCAATGATAGAATCTCGCATATCCTCCGCTTGGCGATTTTGGCCGCTTTGGCCTTGTCGCTCAGTCACGATGCCCGCATCGCTCCTTCGCTCCGCGGCCAAATCGACTCAAAATCGCCAGAGCGTATAATATGCGTTTAATTTGACCAGCTACTTATGAGGATAAAATGGATTGAAATATTGCTTGTCGCTCTGCTGTTTTCAGCCGGGTGCCGCAGGGATGAGGCGGAAAGGGCGGCTCCGCAGGAGGTGGCCCGTGTATCTGCGGCAGGCGACTTCTATCAGGAGGCAAAGCGCGCCGGAAAACTGGAGTTCGGCAGTTTGAAACTGACGAAGACCGTGACCACGGAGCGCACTGCCTGGTACAAGGTCGGAAGTCGGGTGG
Organism: uncultured Sangeribacter sp.; assembly: GCA_964513775.1. Classification (GTDB taxonomy): domain Bacteria; phylum Bacteroidota; class Bacteroidia; order Bacteroidales; family Muribaculaceae; genus Lepagella. The sequence continues at coordinate 987 of CAZEOI010000066.1, forward strand.
CCGCCTATTCCTATGATATATGGCTCAGGGCATATGTGGATCTCGATGAGCTCGAAGAGGAGGATGTGAAGGTAGATGAGGAGAAGGGGATAATCACGCTGACACTCCCGCCGGTGGAGGTGGAGGTGGCCGGGCGTTCGGCTGAGCTTCGCAAGGAATATGAGAATATCGGCATCTTCCGAAGTCGTCCCGACTCTCGCGAGAGGGCTGAACTGAAGGAGATTGCCGACGCCGATTTCGCTAAAGAAATGAAAGGGAATCCGGAGTATGTGCGTCAGCTCCGGGAAACTGCGGGGCGTAAGGCCCGCGCCTGGTTTACGGCTCTCGGGGAGTCAAGGGGATATAGAGTGGAGTTCAGCGAACCATTGAGCATATATAAGGATAGGAAATGAAAGGATTTATAAAGATATGGCGGTTGCTGTTGCTGACTGCCGTCATAATTATAGCGGGTTTCGTAGTGTGGATGATATGGGATGCCCGAAGGGGAGGGGAGAACTCGGAGAAAATAGATGTCGCTCCGGCGCGGATGGTCGATCTCCGTGAGGTGGCTGATTTATGCGGTATGGAAATCTACAGGGAGGAGACGCTGCTCGACACGCTCCATGGGAAAGTGATCTTCGCCATATGGAAGTTGCAGGGGCGTATATTGTTCGATGTGGAGGGACTTCCCGCGCAGCTGAGAGTCGCGGAGGAGGAAGACGCCGACACTCTCCGCATACATCTTCCCCGCGAAAGGATCGAACTTCTGGAGGCTGCCTCCCCCGGAGCCTGGAGGGTGGTCGATACCCATAGCCTGACGTTGTTCGGAAGCGGGCGTCTGACCCCGGAAGAGGAGAATATGGTGAAACGGCGCGGGCTTGAGCGGGTGCGTAAATCGTTATACAGGGACGGCACCGTAGAGAGGGCGCGTCGCGAGGCGGCCGCCACAATCAGACGTATCGTTGAGCCGATCGCCGGTCGACACGTGGAGGTGAATTAGCTTTTTATTGGATACCTTAGATTTTGTTAATAATCCATAGATTGCAGGTTGTCGTTATATAATTGAAAGGTGATCGAAGACATGTGGTCTGCGTGAGCTTTTCATATGAAACCTTTAAAAGACAATTTGTATTATGGAAAAAGAAAAGAGATCCTACTATGTCAACATGGTAGAGGCCAAGGATGGAAAGATGGCCGAGGTGCTCAACTTCAATTTCGGCGGTCATCATGATATCGCCGCTATGGTGGAGCGTGCCAAATCGCTTGGCTTCGCCAAGGATAAACATGCCAAGGAGTTTGTGCTCGCCATGCGTTTCATGCATCATGTGATCAAGAAAAACTCCGACAATGCACTCTTCGCTGAATTCGCCCCGCAGTTCGAGGCATTCAAGAAGAGCGTCAAGGAGCAGCTGGGTTGCGGTTGCGACTGCAAGTAAGCATCTGTCGGATAGGATAATAGCCGCTCCAACAGAGGAAATTGCTGAAACCGGCATATTATAGAAAGAGTGTAATCGGGTCGGTGGCGTCAAATGCCATCGACCCGATTTTCTCTTTTAAAAATTTTGGGTAGCAGGGGGGATTTTTCGCTACATTTCAACAATTTTTAGTAATTTTGCAGTGCAATTCACAAAGAGTTGCCCATAAATGAACCGAACATCAGGAAAAAATGAAACGTTATCCCCGAGGGTGATAAACTGGGGATATCTTGAAAATTGGAAAAGCACCGCTCCGGTCAGGGCTTAATGTAAATCGGCCCGTCTCAGTGATTTATACTGAGATAATCACTTTCATCAGCAAAATTACAGCAATTTCATTATGAACAATCTACGATTGCTCACAGGACTGTTGTCAATACTCCTGTCGAGCGGTGGAGTGTGTGCTTACGGACAGTCGGTCATTACCCTTGAGGAGATATTCGAGACAGCCGAAACCAATAGCAGGCAGCTGCGTCCGTCGTACACAGCCATTACTGAGGCTGAACATGAGGTAAGCGTCGCACGCTCCGGACGCTTGCCCGACATCTCCGCCACAATGTCATTAAGTTACATAGGGGATGGATTTACAGCCAAACGTAACTTCAGCGATTACGAGAAAGCCCCGATTCCCCATTTCGGCAACGCTTTGTCTGTCAACATCACGCAACCTCTCTATGCCGGTGGCGCGATCACGAGTTCCATCGAACTCGCCGAGTTGAAATCCACGGCCAGTCGTTATGCCGCTGATTTCCGTCGCGATAATATCCGTTTTCAACTGACGGGATTTTATCTCGATATATATAAGTATGATAACTTGCGGCGCGTCGTGGAAAGCAACATAGATGCAGCCGAAAGGGTGCTTCAAGAGATGAGGGCGAGATATGAGCAGGGGACGGCTCTGCAAAACGATATCACGAGATATGAATTGCTTGTGTCGAATCTTGAATTGCAACTCGTAAAAATCAATAATACGATCAATATCCTCAATACGAATCTCGTCACGATCGCCGGACTTCCTGAAGGCACGGTAATAATGCCGGACACGACTATCCTTGAAAAATCGCTTCCGAGGGAGACAGCGTCGTGGTGGCTTACCGAGGCGGAGGAAAACTCCCCCTCCTTGAGCCTCGCACGGTCAGGAGTGGATATGAGCCGGAAGGCTGAGTCTCTCGTGCGGTCGGAACGTCTGCCCAAGATAGGCCTTCAGGCCGCCTGGAGCCTTGACGGCCCTATACTTGTGGAGGTGCCTCCGATCAACCGTAACTTAAGTTACTGGTATGTGGGAATCGGCGTCAACTATAATCTCTCATCGCTCTACAAAACGAATAAATCCCTGGCCAAAAGCCGAATCGCCACGCAGTATGCCGTCGAGCAACTCGATGCAGCCAGAGAGGAACTGGCGCTCGCTGTCAATGCCGACCATGTGAGGTATCTTGAAGCCTATGAGGAATTGAGAACCCAAAACAAAAGCGTCGAACTCGCTGAGCGAAACTATCGCACCACCTTGACGCGCTATTCGGCTGATATGGCCTTGATTACCGATATGCTCGATGCGGCCAATTCAAAACTCGAAGCAGAGCAACAGCTCGTAAATGCCCGTATCAATATCATATATTATTACTACAAACTTCTGTTTACAACCGGATTGATATGAAACACCGTAGCAAAAAGATATTATCCTATATCATAACATTAGCAGTAATCGCCGTAGCCGCCATATGGGTTGGCTCACGCTTCATTCACCTTGGCAATGTCGAGTTTACCGACAACGCGCAGGTCTGTCAGCAGATTGTGCCTGTCAACAGCCGCGTACAGGGTTATATCAAAGAAATTCGCTTCAATGAATATGAGCCTGTGAAAAAGGGTGATACCCTCGTGATAATAGATGATGCTGACCTGCGTCTGAACGTGGCGCGGGCGCGGGCGGATTATCAGAACGCAATGGCCGGAAGGGATGTGGCGGATCGCTCCGTGGCTTCGGCTTCGGCCAACGTGGCTGTCAGCGAGGCCTCGATCGATGAGGCTAAGGTGCTTATGGAAATGGCTGCTACGGATCTCGCGCGTTATGAGAAACTTCTGGCTCAGGATGCAGTGACACGTCAGCAGTATGACGGCGTAAAAACCGATTATGAGGCTAAGAAAGCCCGCTATGAGATGTTGTCGCGCCAGCGTTCGGCATCCTCGACGGTGGTGGATATCAACCGTCAGCGCATATCACAATCCGAGGCCGGTATCGAGCTCGCGAAGGCATTGCTTGAAACGGCTGAATTGAATCTCAGCTATACCGTGATTACCGCCCCATGCGACGGTTATACCTCCCGCAAGGAGATACAGGTGGGCCAGCTCGTGCAACCCGGTCAGACCCTGCTTGATCTGGTTGATTCCGTGGATGTATGGGTCACCGCCAATTATAAGGAAACTCAGCTTCAGCATATCGCCGAAGGGAGCGAGGTGGAGATTAAGGTGGATGCTATTCCCGACGTGACATTCCGGGGCGTCGTCAAATCGATCTCCACCGCCACAGGAGCCGCTCTGTCGCTCCTGCCGCAGGATAATTCGGCGGGTAATTTCGTCAAGGTGCGTCAGCGTGTGCCGGTCAGAATCGAGTTCGGCGACGGTAATAATCCCGCAGATATGTCGAAGCTGCGTGCCGGTATGAATGTGGAATGTAGCGTGAAGTACTGACATGGCGGATTGGCACGCACCACAGGGGCCGTTTGACATACCGGATGTCCCGGACTATGTGCCCCGACGGTTAAAACCGTATCTGTTTATATTCTTTGTCCTGATAGTGCAGTTTTCCGGCGGGCTTTATCTGGCCGCCGCTTCAGATATGGTCGGCACGACAGCGCTCATGCAGGAGGATATTCTTATGGCGGGTTACGCCTCTTTGATAGGCCTGGCCATCAACTTCGCCGTGATGTTCAGGATAAAGTTCCGATTCTCCACACGTTCCCAGCTGCTTGTATCGGCAATCGTGCTTATCGCGGCCAATATCATATGCGCCTATACGACATCCGTGCCGTTGCTCGTCATCACCTGTTTTGTGGCGGGATGGTTCAGAATGCAGGCTACGTTCGCGTGTAATTCCACCATTCAGCTTTGGCTCACGCCGGTTCGCGATATGGCCATATTCTTCTGTTATGTGTATATAATCGTAGACAGCGTCATCCAGCTCAGCGGCATCGCCACGATATATACGGCATTTTTCTCCCAATGGGAGTATATGCACTGGATTATGATGGGACTGCTCATCTTGATGATGATAATGGTGATGATTCTTGTGAAGCCCGTAAGGGCTCCGATGTTCATCCCGTTGCTCGGCATCGATTGGATCGGCGCTATGCTTTGGGCCGGCTTTATGATGTGCTTCACGTTCATTTGCGTATATGGCAACTATTTCGACTGGTGGGATGCGACGGAAATCCGGGGCGCCGCGCTGATCGGTGTCGCTTGTCTATTGTTGAATCTATGGAGGGCATCGTTTCTCCATCATCCATATATCAGCTTTCAGGCGATGAAGAACCGTAATGTCCTGCGGGCTACCGTGGTATATATCGTTTTCTTCACGCTGATTGCGACTGAACACGTCTTTGAGCATACCTACGCCGTGAATATACTCGGATTTGATGAAACCAACCTCATAGATCTCAACTGGTATGTCTTCGGGGGTATCGTCGTGGGATGCGCTTTTACCTATTTCACATTCGCGTTGCGAAAATGGAGATATAATACCATGACCGCCATAGCCTTCGCTCTGGCAATTGTCTATCTGGCATATTTCTATTTCTTTATTGACTATGGCGTGGAGAAGGAGATGCTCTTCATTCCCCTTTTCTTCAGAGGGGCGGCAGCTGTCATTATCTCTATAGTTTACCTGACATCGATCGTGCAGAGCGGATTGCCTTTTCAGGTATTTCCGCAGGCTTTGACGATCAATGGTTTCACCGGCGCTGTTATGGGTGCTACCTTCGGGCCGGCAGTGATAGGGGAGTTGTTGAGGCATACGATGGCTAAAAACGCCACACTTCTCGGGGCCGGCGTCTCCAACACCAATCCTGATATTATCTTCGCGCCGCTCGGTCAGTTGTACGGAATGGTGCAGACGCAGGCATTGATTGTCTCTATGAAGGAGATATTTGGATTGCTGCTTGGCATCGCACTCTGTTCGCTGGCGGTGATAATGTTGAGTTACAGTTCTGTAAGACCATTCGCAATATTCCCGAAATGGAGCAGGATACGCCGCGTCATCCGCCATATGGTAAGAACCTGATGTTAAATAAGTTCTCAAACTTACTTAATTCCTTGTGATTCCTGTAAATATAGTAATCGGCCACTCATAAGTCTGTGAGTGGCCGATTATTTATTGGATATCTCCCGGAACCCGGGAGTCATGGACGATATGGGGTTATTTCCTGACTATCCGGTTGTCGTCTTCGGAAAGCTCGTAGATTGCGTCTTCCGGTGAGTCGGAGTAGATTGTGAGGAGTTCGTTATTTCCACCGGCTACGTTTTTAAAACGCAGGGAGTAGCCGAATTCAGGCAGATAGGGCACTTCGGCGCTATATTCTCCCGCTTTACCTGCCACAGGTTTCATTTCCAAATCTTCCGCTATCATGATTTCTCCTCCGATTTCAAGAGGGTCTTTGGTGAAGATGTCAAGAGAGGGATTGGATTCGTTGCCGGTGCCGGCGGGCAGACGTAGAGTGATACGGTAAGGTTCGGCGATGAGCGGGGCATCATCCTTGATGTAAACGGAATATCCTTTTGCGGGAATACTGAGCACAGCGTCAAGTGTGGTGCCTGTCGCGGTATTGCCGAAGATGTCGGTATATACGTTTTGAGGGATAGCCTTGGATGTGATTTTGAATGTCTGAGGATTATATGACATATTGACTATGCCTATCACGGATTGGTCGCCGTTTCTGCGTTCGAAGGCATATACGGAGTCATTATCCGTCGGATGATTGATAAGGATACCCTCAAGAGTCCGTAGGGCGGGCTCCGTGTGACGCAGATTGATCAGCTTCTTTACGAGCGCGAGATAATCCTCGTCAACTTTCGTCCAATCGATTGCCTCGTTGTCGGTCATGATGCCGACACCCCCCTCCTTGGAATAGTTGATTTCCTGGCCCATATAGACCATAGGCACTCCCGGGGCAAGCATCGTCATGACGGTAAAGGGTTTCAGGTTGTCGCCATAGATGAAGTCCTGGGTATTGGCGGACACCTGCGGCTTCATCCCCTGGAAGATATCGTGAGACCCTATGTAGGCTAAGAATGTGGCGCGGTCAGTGGGATAGCCCAGGTGAAACAGGGCTTTATTCAGGTCTTTGGCATCTGTCTGGTCCTTGCGGTCGAATTCATCCTTATACATAAACTCCGAATAGGTCCAGCCATAGCGTGAATCGAAGGGTCCCCCTTCCCCTCTGACCCAGTTGTTGGCGATTCCACCTTCATCTCCCTCAGCGAGCCAATAGAGTTTATGTTCGGGGTCGACCATGCCGATGATATCTGTCCAGAAATCAAGACCTGGAGCGTGGGCGAAGTCGCAGCGGTAGCCGTCGATGCCATATTCATCGACCAGAAATCTCATGGCTTCCGCCATCGCCTTGCGGAGTTCGGGGTTTGAACTGTTGACTGACCTGACATCATCAAAATCCTGGCGTTCGGTATACCAGTCGGGATGTTGCTTCACCCAGGGATGATCGTAGGCCGTGTGGTTGCCGACCCAGTCGAACCATATCTCCATCCCGTTGGCATGGATATCGCCGATGAGGGCCTTGAGATCCTCGGATGTACCGTAGCGGGGGTCTACTTTGGTGTAATCCTTTATACAGTAGGGGGAGCCTTTGGCGTGTTCGACTCCCATTTCATAAAACGGCAGCAGGTGAATGACGTCGATTCCGAGATCCTTCAATCTCGGGAGATCTTTCCTTAAGTCATTGAATGTGCCTGAGGCCTCAGGATTTGTGTAATTCCTGAGGTATACGCTGTAGACGACCCTGTTCTCAGGGGTCCTGACATCCGGTCGATCAATGGCGTGTGCACCGAGCATGCACATTGAAAGCAATGTCGCCAATAAAAATTTTAATGTTTTTCCTGACATATGATTTTGTATTAGTAGCACTATTTGAGAACCCGGTAACCGTTTCCCCGTTGCCGGGAGGATAGTTTTTCACGCTGCCGCAGGTGAGCCGAAGACACGGTTATCCGTGCCGCAAAATTAGTAATAAATTCAACATAAAATGCCATGCCTTTGCCTCCATAGATATGCAATCTAAAAAAATCATATTTTAATAAATTGATTATCAACAGAATGTCCGATATGCAATCTAAATTGATAAGAGGTCCGCTCGCATAAGAATATTCGATATACCGTGGGACGGCAACCGTGCCAACCTTGAGATGGTGGCCGGCTCCGACGACCTGCTCTCGTTTCTCGACACCGAGGGTAAACAGAGCGTCACGATTCACGTCGTCCCCTCGGAGACTCCCCTGGAAGTAGAGGGTCACGTTCGATTGAGGATGCGAGGCTCAATCACAGTGCAAATATAAATACTCCATACAAAAAGGGGGTTTACTTGATCATCTGAGGAATTATGCCTCATAATTCTTCGGCGATCTCACTGTAACTGCGGTCTGTCTCCGCATAACGTCGGAGAACCTCCTCGCGGATCTTCTGACGTTTTTGCCTCGGCAGGCTTTGAATTTTTATCATCATTTGACTCTTTTAGGAGTCAAATGTTTTCAGGGCGAGACAGTTGAAAGTTTCGCGCATTTACTATCCAACCACGTTTTTTGCCTTCGGGGCGGGAGATATACTCTTTTTCAGCGAGGTTGTCGACTTGCTTTTGGATTGCGGAGCGGCTTATTCCGAGGATTGTGGATATGGTCGATAGGGATGCATTAGGGTCTGATTGAAGGACACGAAGAATCCGTCCGGGGGTAGTCGTAGAGAAGCGTATAACTTCACCTTCATACCACCACATTGTTTCTCTGTCACCTGATAGAAATTCAAGCATAGCAGAAATATCACCTGATAATGCTTTCTCCATATATTCTACAAATGGGGTAATGGATTTAAGTGATGCATGTGCACCGTCTGCTGGAATCTGACCAACAGAAGAATCTGCAAGTGCCAATGCATTCAGATAGGCTTTCTTATTTTTACTACGGATAACCATCATCGGCCATTTGTGGCGACGTAAAATAAAGTTGACCATCAGTCGAGCGATACGTCCATTGCCATCTTCAAAAGGGTGAATACGAATATAACGGTAATGAAACAATGCCGCAAGTTGAATGGGAGACATTGAACCATCTTTAGCAGCTTCGTTATACCAATAAACCAGATCTGTCATCAAGGCTGGAGTTTCGTCTGGTGAGGCATATTCAAACCGTTCACCTGTAGGTGTAATAACCGAATTAGGACATGTTTTGTATCTTCCGGCGTGAACGGTATAACTTGTTGTTTCTCCTCCGGGTAACTGTCGATATACCTTATAATCTTCACGTAACATAACCTTATGTACCTGACGGATGAAAGTTTCAGTCAGAGGCTCATCTGTTAGGGCCTCTTGCTCAACCATATTTAGACAAATATTATGAGCTTTCATTTCCTCAAGATCTTTCATCTTTGCCGAGCCAATGACCTCACCGAGAAGAAGCAGAACTTCAGTCTGCCCGTATGTGAGCGTATTACCCTCAATATGATTGCTATTGTAGTTGAAGTCAAGCATAAACTTGCGCTTCAGTCGCTTTTCATCATCAGATGAAAGCGGCTGAACAGCTACCCATTGAGTGTAAAGATTATTGAGTTGCGTCATATCCGATAATTTGTTGCAAAGATACAAAATGTACTACTTATATGCAAATATACCACCAAAAAAGTGATACAAATAGAAGTTTTAGTAAACATACCACCAATAAACGATTATACCACCTCTAAGGTGGTATAATCGTTTATCATGTAACGTGTAATGTCAAGACTCAACCTGACCTTTTTTGTTTATGTCGTGCTTCTTACGCTGTTCAAGCAGAGCATGTTCTGATATTTGATACTGTTTCTTTGAGTGTGTCTGAACGATTCTTACACCGTCAGATATCAATGTTCTTCGCCATACGGTATGATACTGCAAAAATAGCGATTATTCATAAACCTGCCAAAATACTCCGCTCTTTTAACGTTCTCAACCAGCGTTTTACAATTTAGTCTTTTTTGATAAGTTCAAAAATCCACATTCCGGTTTTATCAGGACCTTCGTGGTGAATATCCAGCCAACTGCTTACTTTTTTGAAAGTGTATCGAATTGATTTGGCAGAGGCTCCGGTCGTATCAGAGCAATTTTTTAAACTTTCTGAGGGATTCTTTAGAAGATAGATTAATATCTCCTTTTGCTTGTCAGACAAATTCTCTTGTTTTTTTACTGTCCCCAAAATCTCGTTTTCTTGTCCCTGCTCCGGATTTACTTGTCCCAAATCATTATTTACTTGTCCTTTATTGCCATTTGCTTGCCCTATATCGTAGTTTACTTGTCCTTCTATGAGTTTTTTAGACTCTAATGTTGAAGCAACAGTTGAATTTACAGTTGAATCCGTTTTACTTGTCCCTTCGTCTCTCTTACTTGTTCTAACAAGAGGCAATGAAAGCCACACCTCCTTGACATCGTCAAGTTCCTTGAGATCGGGACGTAAGTATCCGAGCGTATTCCATGCGGCCAGTATTTTCTGGAATCCGGAGCCGATATTGTCACCGTAACCAATCATACGGAACATCTTTTGGATATTCCGGTTTCGGGCATGTGTAAAGTCGCCGTTATATATGCGGTCAGCGGAAATTCTAAGTAATCCCGGATTTCTAAGAACAATTTCATTGTCGCGGCGGTCAATTCGTAATACTCCTTCTGTCTGAAAGTCCGAATAGGTTGCTGAATTTATAATTGCTTCTCTAATACCGTCGTATAATGGACCTCCGTCACGGCGGGCTTCACCAACTATGCGCCCCTCTGAAGGAAGAGTGAACAGAAGTTTACGCATTGCCATTGTGACGAAATTATAGAGATTGTTCTCCCAACGTCCATCGTAAGTCAGACGGTCATTCCATTTCAGATCGCCACCCGGCTTTATACCAATCAAATCGAGATAGTCCATTCGGAATAAGGGGAAACGCTTTTCAATAGGAGTACCCTTACCGAACATTATTAGTCCGGCAATAGTCAACCCTTCTATTTCTCTGTGGCGGTCATAGTCATAACCGCCCATTCGATAGAGAAACTCCTTGTTGTCAAGATTCTTATAAGCATGTCCGGGATTGGCGGTGTCAAAAACCTGACGATATCCACGTAGAGTTTCCTCATCTATATCTTCCATTACATAATGCTCCAGAATCTGACTATCAATGTCATCTGTACTATCGCGAAGCATCATTGCCAACTCCTCACGATTGAGTCGCCGATCACCTTCATGACTACGTCTATAAGAACCATCCACAATGTCATCATTGATGTAGATTGGCTTCTTATGATAATCTGCTTCCGGGACGGATATATAAATCACAATTTTCCCCTCAATCTCAATAGGGCGAAAATCGCTGTCAAATAGAATATTTCGGCTTACCTTCTGACGGTTATTCAAAATATTGAAAAAATCAGTCTCGATTTTCTCAGGATCAGATACACCGGTAATCTCAAACCGGCTATCAGCAGGGCTATCCTTGTGTTCGGTCACACCAAGAAGGATTACCCCACCGCGCGAGTTAGCAAACGCAGAATACGTTTCCCACACCGAGCGAGGCAACTTATCCGAACATTTTTTCATCTCAACAGAAATGTTCTCGCCCTGCCGAAGCAGGTCATATATATCGTCAGAAGTTATTGTCATACTTGAAAATACAAATTATCCTATTCATGGTTCTGCTGCAATTGAAATAGAATTATCGTTATCTGTAGAATATGGACGTGGCGTAGCATGAGGTTTGAAGTTTTCGGCTTGATCAAGAATTTCTTTGAAAACCTCATCACGGATTTTGGGTGGATAGCCTGCACGAGCAAGGAGGACTATGACGTTCATTTTAAGTGTCGCCCGTAAATCGGGACGATTCAGCCAATCTTCTACGTCACATTGCTCCTCAACCATTGTTTTTATAGATTTTGCGAGTTCGGTCAGCTTGTCATCATGGAAATTGTCGATAAACCCGTATTTCTCGGCAACCGATTTCAATATGTCAAAGAATGCTTTTTCCTCAATTGAAAGACCTATTGAGTCACCGGCAGTTCTTTCTTCAACGACTTCTTCCATCAATCTAACCATTTCACCAACGACATCATCTATAACATCGTTAGCGAGGGCTGCATCATCCGAGCGGTCATTATACTTCTTGACAATATCTTCAAGCCGTTTAGTGAAATCCACACCTTTCTGCTTGTTGACTTTGCTAAGCGATTCAATCACTTGCTTAAGTAGTTGTTCCATCAGCTTGACTTTTGTATTCTTATACGGAATTTGGTCAAGCCGTTTCATATAATCTGACGACAATAGATCTATTTCATCATCCGCTGTTACTCCTATTTTGGCTATTTCTTCAACAGAATCAGAAATCAGCACATCCTTCAGCATATCAGCCACGCGTTTATTCATCTTAACGGTATCCGGGGCATTCCCTCGAATTAGTTTCGTGATAATGCTGCGTACAGCAAAAAAGAAATGGATGTCGTTATCTTCATCTGTTGTCAGATTGTCGGAATTGCAACAGATATCGTATGCACCTTTCAACTTCTTGACATGACGCATAAAGCGCGTTTCCAACTCCTTAGTCTGCTGAATATACTCTGCTGCTTTTTGTAACACATCAAGTTGTTGGAGCGGTGTGCCTGTAAAATAATTAGACCAATCAAAGCGGTTGAACATTCGGCGAATAACGTCAAGTTCATCCTTAACCACTTTGACTGCTTCGTCGATAGTTTCTAAATCCGGGCCATCCACATCACCATTACCTCCATATTGATGCAGTGCCTCGTTCATCTGTCGTTTGATGCCGAGATAGTCCACGACAAGACCCTTCTCTTTACCGGGATATACTCGGTTTACACGCGATATGGTCTGAATCAGGGTGTGCATCTGCAAAGGTTTGAAGCAATACATCGTGTCAAGACTCGGAACGTCAAAACCGGTTATCCACATATCGACGACAATAGCAATCTTGAAATTACTTTTTTCAGCCTTAAACTGTTTGTCAAGAGTTTTGCGATATTCATCGTTCCCTAACAAGTTGTACAGCTCATCGCTATCTTCATCCTTATTTCGGGTAATAACCATTGCCATGCGGGGCATAGGTTTTATTTCCTTGCGTTCTTTTTCAGTGAGAGTTTCGCTTTCAACACATTCCTTGACTTCGGTCCACTCGGGGCGTAGTTTTGCAATAGCCTGATAAAGATTCCACGCAATTTCACGTGAACTGCACACAATCATCGCCTTACCTAAGACTGTAGAGCCTTCCTCAACGCGCTTTTCGTAATGCTCAACAATATCGGCGGCAATATTGGCAAGCAAATCAGGGTCATTGAGAATCTTATCCATTCTCGTCATCACCTTTTTGCTTTCCTCTATCTGATACTCGCTTGCGCCTTCCTGACGGCACTGCTCGTAATACTTTTCTATCTCCTTGACTTTTGCCGAGTCAATCATCACTTTTGCCGCACGCCCTTCATAAACGATTTTACGAGTAATCTCATCGGCAACTGCCTCTGTCATAGTATATCGGTCAATAATCGGACCGAACACATCAAGGGTATTGTCAAGCGGTGTCCCTGTGAATCCCACGTATGTGGCATTCGGTAGGGAATCACGCAAATACTTGGCAAAACCATATTTCTTTTTAACGCCATTATCCGTTACAGTTGTCTTCATTCCGAGACCTGCCTGCGAGCGGTGAGCCTCATCGGAGATACATATTATATTGGCGCGGTCGCTCAATAGTCCTGTTCCTTCCTCAAATTTCTGAATGGTAGTCAGAAATACACCTCCGGCTGTACGTCCGCGGAGCAATTCTCCGAGGGCCTCCCGGCTATCAGCCTGAACTATGGTTTTGTCCCCGATGAATTTTGTCGCGTTTAAGAATGTTTTTGCTAATTGATTATCAAGGTCTGTTCTGTCAGTTATCAGGACAATCGTGGGACTGCTCAATTGTTTGGAGCGCATAAGCTGCTGTGCGAGAAACAGCATCGTATAGCTCTTTCCGCACCCCGTTGCACCAAAATACGTACCACCCTTGCCGTCTCCGTCAGGGTTAAGTTTTGAATGTCTAAGAATGTTATTATATAGCGCAGTAGTGGCAAAATATTGCGGATAGCGGCACACGATTTTATCTTCGTGTTTGGGCGTATCAGGCAAGAAAATAAAGTTATGTACAACGTCAATCAGTCTGTCTTTGCGAAATAGACCGTGCATCATCGTGAACATTGAATCAAACGCACCGTCAAGAATCGAATCGGTAGCCTCCGCCTTGTTCCAGCCATAGAAAAAATCGTAAGGAGCAAAGAGCGAGCCCATTTTGTTGTTTACGCCATCGCTGATGACTACAAACGCATTGTAACGGAATAATCGGGGTATGTCTTTACGGTAACGCTTGGTCAGCTGTTTATATGCGTTCTCAATAGTTGTGTTCTGTTTAATCGCATTTTTGAATTCCAACACAACTAATGGCAACCCGTTTACAAATACAATTCCATCAGGAATGCGGAGGTGGTCGCCGTCAATAGCAATCTGATTGACAAACTTGAAGATGTTTTTATCGACATTCTCATAGTTTATCAGATTTATATAAATATCCGGCAAATTCGGGTCAGTACGGCGCAATGGGAATCCACGCTGAATCATACTCAGAGCCTCCACATTCTCGGCATAAACGCCGCCCCCTTCCGATGTCTCAATCTTGGCAATCGCACGGTTGATTTCATCCTCAGTAATTCCCTCTTCCTTGTGATTTTCGCGCAAAAACTTACGCAAATCATCATAGAGAATCACATCGCGAGCATCCCTAACGATATTCCCGCCATGCACATAGTCATAGCCCTCCTTTTTGAAAAGTTCGACAAATGCCTGCTCTAATTGCGCCTCGTTGAAATTATTCATTACTGATACATGCTTTTGCAAAAAATTCACCAAATTGAGTTAAACTGTAGTAGCCCCTGTTATAAACTTTAATATCCTTAAAATCTTTTAGGAATGTACAAGCTTCACCTACAGTTGCATCTTTTATGTAAGCATTATTACTGTCTATGAATTTCTGAGCCTCTCCTTCAATCCTTTCATACTCCTCATTAATGGAAGATATAGATGGACTAAATTCTGTAAATGAGCGCCTATTTTCTTCCATAATTCCAAGAGAAATAAGATGTGAATAATACATATCCTTATTCAGCGGAGCTGATAAATTGACGTTCTTTCCAAGTGAATCAAAGACACCAAATAAATAATCTATGTGTTTTACAAAGCAGATCTTCTTTTGATGGTAAATATATTGGATGATCATTGCCTCATCCGGACACAAATCAGAAACAATATGAACAAAAGCAGGATGAATTCTATTTGCAAAATCTTTATTTGAAGCATTCGCTAATAGAGTGGTAAATAAGTCTGCAATTTCATCATTAGTTGTATATGTTAGCTTTTCTACAATGGGGGTTCCTATTTGAGTATCAACTTCGACGCGCTTTTCCTCTGGAATCTGTTCTAACTTATCTTTGTATTCGTTTAAACGTTTTGCAAAATTTAGTTTTCGTTTCTCCGTCCAAAGTTTTATTGATAGTAGAGAGTTTGGACACAACTCAAAAACGGTTGCCAATGCTTGTCCCATAGCTTTCACACTCGGTTGTGCCAAATCTTGATAAAACTGGCACAATACATTAGAGGATGCTTTCACTAAGCCTACTACTTGGTTTTCTTTTTCTTCTGCCATAACTATTTGGAGAGTTTATTTAGTAATATTGATAATACGGAATTTAATACGTCAATCTCATTTTCAAGAGAAAAACAGTAGTCTAATATTGGAGACGCGAAGTTATAAAACTTTTCCAGTTCCTTTTCTGAGGGGAGTAGCATATTGATATTCTCAAATTCAGATTTACTCAGCATCGGCATAGTGGAACTCCCGACAGCTAATTGCTGAAGCTCATTCTTCATTCCACGTAGGGTATAGAACAGATGTGGGACATCGATTTTTGAATGTGTAATAATTGAATTTATCTGCTGATTGCTTATACACTCATTTTTGCAAATTCGCACTTTGCCCATGTCTGAACCAATACAAGTAATGGACAAACTAAATTGAGGAATCAGCTTGGATTTTAATTTATTTACTCCTACTTTAGATAATTTACGAGTTGGCCTTGAATAGAAAATATCATCATTCTTAAACTCTCCCGGAGTTATAAAATCAATGTCATCGCCAAAATCTTCTGGACATCCAGAAGATGGCGTTTTACCTGTAATAACTACTCCAATATCACCAATAACACCTTCTCTCCAGCCGTGGGGGAGGTTTTCGGGGTCGATGTTGTCGACGAACATTTTGCGGTAGATAGTTTGTGCTGTGGCTTCAAGCGTAGCTATTAAACGGCGGTTGTTTTCAATCCGTCGTTCTACAGCCTGATACTCTGCCACAATCTTTCGCTGCTCCTCTATAGGAGGAACAGGAATTTTCATATCTAAGAACGATGATTTTATAAGTCCTTGTCTCACGTCTGCATCTGTGTAGAAACAAGCTTCTCTATCAAATTCTGCACGTTTGAACCACAAGAAGAGAAATTCAGAAAGAATCACTGATTCATCTTTAACTTCAAAAGAGAAGTATGCAGGTGAGACAATTATAGGCTTCTCATCCCGATGCAGAGCAATCGGTAAACATTCGTCTCGACCAACGTGCATCAAATTACAAGCAAATTGTCCGTTCTTAATGACCTTATAACCTGATAAGTCAACACCAATAGTATTGGCTACAGATGGCATGAAATACTTCTGATAATTTACACCACGTAAATCATCCGTTATCATGTCCGTATTTTTTACAGATACTGTATTTATTAAGTCGCCAAGCCGCTTATAATTCGATTTCATAGCCTAGTGATTTGAAAACGTTAAGAACGGCAGCACGGCTTTCCGCTTCGGCGCGAAGTATGTCGGACAGTTCACTTTGCAATTCCTGCATTCGGGTATCATAGTCAACGATTTCGTCTCGGTTGATAAACTCAATGTATTTTGATGGAACAAGGGAGAAGTCTTTATCCTTTATACCGCCTTTTTCGTTCAAGGATACCGATTTACAGAATTCGGGTATATCGGAATAAGATTGTGACGCTCCTTCACGTTGCCAGTTGTGGTAAGTGTTTGCAACCTTCTGAATGTTATCATCATTGAATCGAACATACTTCTTCTCAAAAGGCTCGCCCATCTGACGCATATCGATAAATAGAATTTCGCCCTCCCGGTGACGATAATGTATTTCGTGCCCATTACGGCTTACAATACGAGCCTTTTTATTCTTATTCAGGATCCATAGCGTAACAGAAATATCTGTTGAATAGAATAGATTGCGGGGCAGAATTACGATAGCCTCAACAAGGTCGTTTTCAATCATCTTTCGGCGGATTGCTCCCTCCACACCATCGGCACTCAACGCACCGTTGGCAAGAATAAATCCGGCAACACCGTTAGCCGACAATTTGCTGACCATATTAAGAATCCAACCATAGTTGGCGTTTGATGTTGGAGGTGTATCATAGCCCATCCACCGAGGATCGTCAGTAAGCTGATTATCCGCTCTCCAATCCTTCTGATTAAATGGTGGATTTGCCATTATAAAGTCAGCCTTTAGATCTTTGTGGCGGTCATCGGTAAAAGTGTTGGCCGCATACTCGCCAAGGTCGGAGGCGATACCACGGATTGCAAGATTCATTTTCGCCAGTTTGAAAGTGGTCTTCGTAAATTCCTGACCATAAACCGACACTTTGCGTCGATTACCGTTATGACTCTCAACAAACTTCAAAGATTGCACGAACATACCGCCTGAACCACAACAGGGGTCATAGATTTTCCCCTCGTAAGGCTCAATCATTTCAGCAATTAGATTGACGATAGTCTTAGGCGTATAGAATTCGCCCTTACCTTTTCCATCCTTTATTGCAAACTTTGAAAGGAAATATTCATAAACGCGCCCGATGATGTCATTACCATCAGCCGAGTCAAGTATATCGTCAAAACCATCTATTTTATCAAGAAGCGAACCGAGCTTTTCCGTTTCTATGCCCAAAGAACTATAGTAATTGTTAGGCAACGCACCCTGCAAAGGCTTGTTTTCTTTTTCTATGTCGGCGAGTGCCTTGTCGACCTTTGAGGCAATATCCGGTTGCTTTGCATTTTCTTTCAGATATGACCAGCGGGAAGTTTCCGGCAGATAAAACACATTCTTGGCAGCATAGAACTCTACACTGTCAACAAAGTCCTCCAAGCCGTCAGCAATTATCTCCTGTCGGCGTTTATCAAAGTGAAAGCCAGCATATTTCAAAAATATCAGAGATAAAACAACGTGCTTATATTCGCTCGGCTCAATAGAACCGCGCAAAGCATCACACGCTTTCCAGAGCATCTCTTCCATCGGAAGACTCTCTTTTTTATTTGTTGCTTTCTTTGCCATAATCAATAGATATTTCCACCGTTAAGGAGGGTGCGGGGGTCAACTTTGAGGATAGAGGCGATTTTGACGAGCATTTCGAGGGATGGTTGGGAGGCGTTAGAGCACCACCGGGAGACGGTGGCCTCGTTCTTGCCTAATTGTTCGGCAAGCCATTTGCCTGTGCGGTTCTGCTCAACTAAAACTACTTTCAGCCTATTTATACGCTCAATTTCTGTATCTATACTGTTTGTGGACATGGAATAATTCTTTGATGTTATTTGCAAATGTAATTAGAAATTTTCACATTGCAAAATATTCTCTCATTTTCGTATCGCAAATCAGTACCTCGGATGATAGTTGGAGTTGATCCATGATTCGATTTCGGCTTCGTCGTAGATTACTTTGCCTCCGATTTTGTATTAGGGGAGTATGTTGTCGTTGCGGAAGTTATGGAGGGTTCGACGATGGAGCGAGAGGCGTTCGGCGAGTTCTTTGTCGTCAATAAATGTCTGACCATTGAGTGCGGGACGGACGTTTTTGGTAATAGTATCAATCATATCGGTTAATTCCCTTCTTGCACACCCGGACTTTTCAATGTTCTTCGTACATCTGCAATCTGAAGTTTACAATAATATTCTGATTTTCCCCTATTTCCAGCGTTAAAAATTTCCAATCGGCAATCAAAGGCTTCAAAGGTTGAAATAACCTCCGGTCTTATTGGATCCGCGATATTCTACGAAGCCCATGTCGCCCAAAGCTTTCAAGGCTCTTTTAACGGTTGCCTCACTTTTACCGGTAATAGGAATAATATTTATTCGACTTATACCCGGATGCTTCCTGACAATCTGAAGTACATTCTTCTCAACTTCCGAGAGTAAATTTATCGGGTCATTTATCAGGTCATTTATCGGGTCATTCTTGTGAGCCGATAAGTTCATACAACTAAAAGAATTTTTACTGCCACAGTTTCTCATCTTGCCAGTCACTTGGGAAACCCATCGCTGATACATCTATATTGGGATATTTACCAAGTAAAGACCTAAAACGAGCAGCAAACGTGTTCTGAGGATTGACCGCCTGAAGAAAATACAGCAGAATTGACATAATATAGTACACACGCTTTGTATCAGCCGGAATATCTATAAATGGCAGATGAGTCCTGCGGGGAACGAGTGCGTTTATACTTAACCTGCGGTTCCATAACCTGCTGTGATGGGCGCATATATTGCGAACATAAACTATTGCGTGGAGCCACGACTCCATAATTGTATCAGTAAGGCCATAAAATCTCGCTACTTTTCTACGCGCATGACCGGCTTTAAGCCAGCGATACATCATTGACAAGGTACCGAATGAACTTACTTCAAATGTCATCCAGCTTGGCGGAAAGACATTTGAATACTTTCGTTGAAAATCAACGATTGCATAATCATCACTTCGGCGCAATTCTGCCTCCAGACTTGATAATAATCCGGTATGACGATTGGCATCCCTGAAATTTGTAGCGTCTTCAAACCAATATATACCAGACTCGTCTCCCATTATCAAAGACAGCTGTGTCCTGATGGAAATTTCAATTTTCTCCATCTCAGAGCAAATCATCTTCCTGAGTTCAGAGTCAAATTTATAGAGGTTATAGGCATCATCAAAACTTGC
>CAZEOI010000067.1:0-14050 GCA_964513775.1 uncultured Sangeribacter sp.
TGGATGCTCTCCCCCTCTCCTATCGTCACCACAGTGATTCCGGAAGGAGCCTCCTCCAACTTATCCTCCAAGTAGACCTCCTCCCAGGCTTTTATCTCACCGTCGCGGTGCGCATCGTTGTAGCCCATCAGTTTCTTGGCCGATATATTGAATTCCTTGGCTATAGTGGCATATGTGTCGCCGGGAACAGCCACCACATAATGCAACCCCCGCGAACGACGCACAGGATGGCTCGTCACGAGCATCTGATGTATGAAAGCAGCTATCTCCTCCGGGTCGCGGCCATCCTCAGTGTCATAGCTATAAAGGGAATAACGCTCGATGATGGTGATGAGGCGTGCGGCGTAGTTGGGATCCGTGGCATATCCGCATTCGCGTAACCCCTTGGCCCAACTCTTATAGTCGGTGATGTCAAGGCTGAAAAGCTTCTGATAGCGGGTGCGACGCAAGAACTTGGCATGGTCGTCGAAGCTCTCCTCAGGAGTGTGATAGACACGGAAACATTCGTTGGGAGCGTCATCATCGCGAAGCATCGTCTTCCCTTTCCATTCCTTATGACATTTAATGCCGAAGTGGTTGTTGCCCTCGGCGGCAAGTCGGCTGCGTCCTGCCGCACTCTCAAGCAAACCTTGCGCAAGGGTGATGGATGCAGGGATGCCATATTGCTCCTGATGCTCTACAGCCAAGTCGCAATAACGCTCTATGTATTCCTCATATGGATTAGAACCCTTTCCGGGAAGGATTCCTGCAAATAAAAAGAGGAGGGTTGCAATAAAAAACGGGAGTTTCATTGTTATTAGTAAAAATCCGGCCCCAAAATTACAGAATTAACTGATAATTTCAAAATCCGGATATTTCATTGTTTTCACAAATTCATATCCGGCTATGAAAGAATTCAAGATTACTACCCTCATAAAAGAGTATCGTCTCGATGAACTTTCCGACGACGACAGAGCACTCGTGGAGGCTGCAAAAGAGGCCACTCGCCGTTCCTATGCACCCTACTCCAAATTTCATGTAGGCGCGGCCATACGCATGGCCGACGGAAGCATCGCCACCGGCTCAAATCAGGAGAACGCAGCTTATCCGTCGAGTCTATGCGCGGAGCGCACAGCGGCCTACCATGCATCGTCGGCAAATCCGGGCATGGCTATGAAGAAGATAGCCATAGCGGCGTGGACAAAACTCGACCGCCCCGAGGGCCTTTCTCACGAGGAGTATTTCCAGGCCGAGCCAATCAGTCCCTGCGGAGCCTGCCGTCAGGCACTTCTCGAATATGAGACTCTCTACGGCCCGATGGAGGTGATTCTCTACGGCCGGGAGAAGACTTATGTGATTCCATCCGTCTCGGCTCTCTTACCCTTCTCTTTCACAGAATTTTGATTATCTCCACATACATGCAATTCCCTATAATCCCTGTATCTATGAAAAAGACAACTTTTATCCGCTCTCTTTCAGCATTAATACTTATGATAGTATGCTGTACGTCGCTCACCTCCTGCGTCGCCGATGATGATTTCTGGCCCTTCTCGCCACCTCCGGGCTGGGGTTCGAACTATTTCTATGATTCCCGTCTCAACGGCACATGGGTGCTCACACAGGCCAATTCCACGCCGGTGAGCGCCAACGAAGTGAACTATATGGAGTTTTACGGCAATGGACATGGACGTTACTATTATTATTCCTATGGTCAGCCGGAATCGGAGAGAATGGGTTATTTCTGCCAGGAATCCAATTCCAACACCACCAACTACCAGATCAACGTGCAATATGAAGATGGGTCGGCATCAACGATGGCCTACTGGTTTACTGATGGCAACCGCTCTCTCTGGCTACAATGGAAAGATGACCGCACCGGCCAGATTGTGACATATATCTACACGCGCACAAGCAACGTGCCCTGATAATCAGCTCCACCCGGCTCTGTCGAAACGGCAAAGCCGGGTGATTTTTATATTTGACCAAGTGTGTGATTTTTATTAATTTTGCAGAAAATCTATAAAACGAAATAAGAATGTCATTAAAATGCGGCATAGTGGGTCTGCCGAACGTGGGCAAATCCACCCTATTCAACTGTCTGAGCAACGCCAAGGCTCAGTCGGCCAATTTCCCTTTCTGCACCATCGAACCAAATGTGGGCATGATTACCGTGCCCGATGAGCGCCTCAATAAATTGGTGGAGATGTGCAATCCCCGCAGCGTGGTGCCCGCCACAGTGGAGATAGTAGATATCGCAGGTCTCGTGAAGGGCGCCTCCAAAGGTGAGGGTCTGGGCAACAAGTTTCTCGCAAATATTCGTGAGACAGATGCCATCCTCCACGTGCTCCGTTGCTTTGACGACGACAATATCACACATGTCGACGGGTCGGTAGATCCGGTGCGCGACATGGAGATCATCAACTACGAGCTTCAGCTAAAGGATCTGGAGACTGTGGATGCACGCCTCGCCAAGACCCTTAAGGCGGCTCAGACCGGCGGCGACAAGACAGCTCGTCTGCAGGCGGATGTGCTTCAGGCTTACAAGGCTGCTCTTGAGGAGGGGAAACCCGCGCGTAGCGTGAAATTCGAGACCAAGGATGAGCAGAAATTCGCCCGCGATCTTTTCCTTCTCACCAACAAGCCGGTGCTCTATGTCTGCAACGTCGACGATGCCTCAGCCGTGAGCGGCAACAAATATGTGGAGCAGGTGAAAGAGGCTCTCAAGGATGATGATGCCGGCATAATGATTGTGGCAGCCGCCACTGAGAGCGACATCGCCGAATTGGAGACCCCGGAGGAACGTGCGGAGTTTCTTGAGGAGATCGGTCTTAAGGAGAGTGGCGTGAGCCGACTGATACGTGCGGCTTACAATCTGCTTGACCTCCAGACATACTTCACCGCCGGAGCGGATGAGGTGCGTGCCTGGACCTTCCTGCGTGGCACCAAGGCTCCGCAGGCGGCCGGAATCATCCACACCGACTTCGAGAAGGGCTTCATTCGCGCTGAGGTGATCAAATATGACGATTTCGTGAATCTCGGTTCTGAGAATGCCGTGAAAGAGGCCGGCAAGATGTCGGTGGAGGGTAAGGAGTATGTGGTCAACGACGGCGACATAATGCACTTCCGCTTCAACGTGTGATAAGTCTGTAAGAAAAATAAATCTATAATCATCCCTGTTTCAGATTCCCTACTGAAACAGGGATGATCTTTTTTACTATGACCGGATTAATCTCCTCAGATGAAGTTGCAAAAGGGATTTCTACGGAATTTTAATTTTTTTTGCAAAAAGTTGTCACAAATATTTCGATACTGTGTCATTATAACAGAAACCCCTCAAAACAGGGAGATCACCATTTAAAAATAAGCATCATGAGAATCATCAGAAACCTATATCCCGAGATCACTCTCCTCTTCACAGCGGCAGTCTCAATGGCAGCCGGAGCATTCATCATGATTCTTATCACCCATTAAAACCAACCGACAACCTATTTAACAACCTATTAACTATGACATCATTTCAGAATCATTCCGCAACTCCGCTGAAAGCCCTGCTTCTATGCATTTTGCTCACAGCGATTACCTTTCTCCCCTTCAGCCTTTGCGCGGCTACCAAAAGTGTGGAAAAGACAGTAAAGATAGCCGATTTCTCAAAAATATCGGCAAGCTCGGGAATTAAGGTGATATATTCACAAGGCTCGGCTACAGGCACTGCAAAAGTTACCGTAAGTCAGGATTTGGAGAAATACCTCAAAGTAGAGGTAAAAAACAATTGTCTGCAACTATATTATGACCGTTCGCTCAACAGAAACAAAAACGTCGGCGAGACAGTTGTGACTGTTCAAAGTCCCTCGCTCAACAAGATTAATATGTCATCGGCCGCCGCACTTATTATCAACGGCTCGCTGAAGATGCAGTCACCGGTGAAGATGGAGCTCTCTTCAGCCTCCAGTGTCACAATCATGCAGCTCACATGCTCTGAACTTGATGCCGAGGTGTCGAGCGCGGCATCCCTGAAAGTGACCGGCATGAAAGGCGATCTGGATATCGACACATCAAGCGCTTCAAATGTGACAATCGACAATGCAACAACCGTCAAGGCGGACATCGAAAGTTCGAGCGCCTCCTCTGTCAAAGTTTCAAACATCTCCGGCACCACTCTTGATGCCGAAGTGAGCAGTGGCGCAAAGATCACATTAAGCAAGATCAATTTCACAGGTCTGGTTGAGGCAAGCGCTTCAAGCGGCGGCGTGGTGAAAATATCCGGAAAAGGGGGACGTTTCAAGCAATCTACCTCTTCTGGAGGATCAGTCTCCACCAACAACTTCTCTACATCGGGCACTTCGGTGAGTATCAATTCTGAATCGAGTTCTTCCGATATGGAGGGCTACAGAGAGGAGCTTAAATCAACAAAGCAGTCTTTGGCCGAGCAACGTTTGGCATTGGCCGAGCAGCGTAAGCAACTCGATCTTCAACGTCTGAAATTGGAGGAACAGCGCAAGCAACTCGCCGAACAACGACGCCAGCTCGCCCTGCAGAAACAAGCTCTTCAGAAAGAGCAACAGAAAAACCGCAAGACGGCTTCCAAGAAAACAAAATCCTCTGCAAAAAAGAAAAAAGATAACGGAAACTCAGACTCGGCATATGTGGCAAAATCAGACGAGACTCTGAGAATTCCCTAACTTCAAAATCAAACATCCAAATTGCGAAAAACACTCGTAACGACACGTAATCAAAAGGTTTTTATAAAAAATCGCTATTACCAATAAAAACAGCCGGACCGCGAGGGCCCGGCTGTTTTTATTGCCGGTTATCAAGACGTATAGATATCAAGATATTTAAGAATTATCAAGACGTTTGAATCGAAATCCTCACACGGGATATTCGTCGAAAGCGTAGAGCACGGTGGAGAGATAACGCTCGCCGGTGTCGGGCAGGAGAGCCACTATGGTCTTGCCCACATTCTCCTCCTTCTTGGCCTCGGCTATGGCTGCCCAGAGTGCGGCTCCGGAAGAGATGCCTGCGAGGAGACCCTCCTTCTCCGCGAGCATCCGCGATCCCTTTATAGCATCGTTGTCGGCCACAGCCACAACCTCGTCGATAATCTCCATATTGAGGTTGCCGGGAATGAAACCGGCTCCGATACCCTGAATCTTGTGAGGGCCGGCAGCGCCACCTGAGATCACAGGAGAGGTGGCCGGCTCCACAGCCACAGCCTTCACCGTGGGTTTATGGTTTTTCAGAGCCTCTGCCGTGCCACTGAGAGTGCCACCGGTGCCGACTCCGGCCACAAATATATCCACATCGCCATCCGTGTCGCGCCATATCTCCTCGCCGGTGGTGAGACGGTGCTTCTCAGGATTGGCAGGATTCTCAAACTGTTGCAATATCACCGAGCCGGGATTCTCATCGCGCAGCTCCTCTGCTTTACGTATGGCCCCTTTCATACCCTCTTTGCCGGAAGTGAGCACAAGATTTGCACCCAATGCCTTGAGAAGATTCCGGCGTTCGAGACTCATCGTCTCTGGCATGGTCAGAATCAGCTTGTAGCCCTTCACAGTAGCCACCCATGCCAAACCGATGCCGGTGTTGCCGCTGGTAGGCTCTATTATGAGTCCTCCCGGCTTCAGGATGCCCCTCTTCTCGGCATCCTCTATCATTGCCAATGCGATGCGGTCTTTCACACTGCCTCCGGGATTGAACGACTCTATTTTCACGAGTAGCCGGGCTTTCAGACCCTCCGTCTCCTCAATTTTTTTCACCTCAAGCAACGGAGTGTTTCCGATGAGCCGGGTGAGATTTTCATAAATCTTTGCCATAAATTATTTCAAAAGATAGTGATTGCCGGTCTTGGTGACTATCTGCTTATAAAATTCCTCAGGATAGCCGGGAGAATCGGGCGAGAGTGGTTTGCCATGAGGATTACGGGCGAAATTGCCATTCTCGTCAAGTTTCTTCTTGGCTCCGTCAATATATCTTACAAGCAGAAACTGAGCTAAATTACGATAAGCCTCTGTAGCCTCCTTAGCTATGGCGGCACCCTCCGCATTCACGGCTTTCTCAACTCCAGCCATATCGCCTGAATTATACATCTTCAACAACTCAGTCTCAACTGCCTCTCTCGATCCGGTGAACTTATCTTCAAGACCACCCTGCACCTTACGGATATCATCGATCATAACGTCATACTTTCCGTAAGCCTGATTGGCCACCCAGTTATTGACCCAGAAATTGGCCTCGGGCGTGAAGGTATAGAGATCTCCGTTGCCGGGACGCACCTCGAAAGGCACCTCCGTCATCGAGCAATAGAAAGGCATATAGACGGTGGTATTGGCATCGTCGGTGCCAAACCACAATACCCCACCCACAGGATCCGGCAAATCGGCACGGCTCTGGCTCACGAAGCTCCAGGCCGTCTGCTGAGTTGCCACAGGACGCTCATGGCCATATGTGTGGCCATCTACCTCATAACGCATCGGGCGGTTGCGGTAAGGAGCCTTGTAGGGATATGTACCCGGATCATTCTCCCTGGTCATATCGTAAGGAGTGTCCTCATAATGGTCGCGCATACGCTGCTTCATATCGTTTAGCGAGAGCTTGCGGTCAGGAATTATATAGAGCGGCATAGGCTCGTCGCTTTCATTATTCACCCACTTGAACCACTTCTCATCCTCCTCGGGAGAGGCGAAACGGCGCAGGAATGTCCACACGCGGGCATCACACGAGCGACGTTTGGCGGCAGTATGCTCTTCGAAAGCATCGGCAAAAGAGAAATCCTCATCTTTGCCTGAGAAATAGCCATGTTTACGTGCCCACTTTATAAGATCTTTTGAATAGATCACATTCTCCTTATCCTTGTAGTCCACCTTACGGATGCGCGGCTCATTGGCATGTGCGGCGATGGCATCGTCAGGAATACGCACAGCTATCCACAGCGCTCCCTTCTCGGAAGAACCTTTGCCGATCATCTCCATGATCCAGGCCTCGTTCTTATCGGCTATGGAGAAAGTCTCGCCGCTGCTTGCATAGCCATACTTATCGACGAGCTCACCCATTGTCTTGATAGCCTCACGCGCCGTCTTGCAGCGTTCGAGAGTAATGTATATGAGAGATCCGTAATCGAGTATGGAATTTCCGGTTGTATCCTCCAGTTCCTTATGTCCACCCCATGTGGTCTCCCCTATCACGAGCTGATGCTCATTCATATTTCCCACCACATTATAGGTCTCACCCACCTGCGGGATTTCGCCACGGTAGCTATTGTCGCCCCAGTCGATCACCTTACGCATGGATCCGGGAGCATGTCTGGCACGTGGAGAATGATGAAGGTCGCCGAAACGGGTGAATGAATCATCGGCATAAGTCACCATCACAGAGCCATCGGTGGTAGCCCTCTTTCCGGCTATATAGTTTGTGCAGGCGTCGGCTGCAAATGGAGAGCAAATAGCCAACGCAAGAAGGGTTTCATGTATAAATTTCATCTGTCAGGTCAATATTTATAAGTAAATATCAGCAATCATCATAGGCCAACTGCTGAAGAAAAGTTGCAATACAAAAGTAGATAAAAAAACCGACCTTTCAAAACTCCCTTTTCAAAAACCATTTACATTCCACACAAAACCTTTAATATTACAAAAATTCCGCCCGGATATGAAGTCCGGGCGGAATTAAAATATCATAATTTTTACAAATTGACCATTCAGTCAGTGCCTCTGTCAATAAGCCATGGCCTGAGACTGTGCCTGAGCTTCAGCCTCCTTGATCATCTGCTCATTAGCAAAGATGTGGATCTCGACACGGCGGTTGAGGGCACGGCCTTCGGGAGTGTCGTTGGAAGCAACGTAATCGGCCATCGGTACGCCTACAGCTGTAAGACGGTTGGGATTTACACCATCGGCAATAAGATAATCGCGCACTGCGTTGGCACGCTGGTTGGAAAGCTTCTCATTTACAGCGAAGCTACCGGTGTTGTCGGTGAAGCCTACGATGCTTACGTCTGTATTGGGGTTATTGATAAGGCTCTGGGCAAACTTGTTAAGATCGGTCTTAGCCTGCTCGTTGAGGTTATATTTGCCTGTCTGGAAGAGGATGCCTCCGTCGAAAGTGACTTTGATGGCACGTAAGCCGGTGGTTGAGTCTGTCACCTGCTCCACCTTAGCCTGATTTGCAAGCTCAGCCTCAAGTTCTTTCTGCTGTTTATCCATCTTGTTGCCGATGAGAGCGCCCGCGCCTGCACCTACGGCAGCACCGATTGCCGCACCGATGCCTGCGCCTTTACCACCGCCGATGAGGGCACCGATACCGGCACCTAATCCGGCACCGCCACCACCGCCGATGAGAGCGCCTTTACCGGTCTTATTCATTCCACAACCTGTGGCACCGAAAAGCATGGCCACTGATAAGAACACAAATGTAAACTTCTTCAGAATTTTCATAATAATATCACCTTTTTCGTTAATTTATACCTAAATTGTTCAACACCGCCGATCTCTTGACAATCAGTATATCTTTTTAAAATCCGGAAAAAAGCACACATGATTCCGTAATTTCGGCAGATATTGGAAAAGCAGATACAAATCCACTTCTCATAGATTATAACCATTTTACAAGACAATGGTTTAATATCTCTTTTTTCATGGTTCTTTTTTTGTTTTTTCAACTTTTAGTGCATACCTTTGTAATCAGCCATCACTCAAACCGTTTCACCTTTTATCGAGAGGTGAAGATGGATATTCACGCTAAATCGGAACGATATGAAAGCAACCACTACCATTTTTACCCTTGCATCGCTTCTTGCGCCGCTTTACATGCCTGCCAATACCTCTTCCACGCCTCAGTCAAAATCTGAAAACAAGGCTACAGCTACAAAATCCCTATCCAAAAGAAAGCACCTCTACGTTATACAAGGTTATTTCTTTGATAAGTATCCCAAAGGTCTCAAGGGTGTCAAAAACTATCCCATAGATTTATCTGATGAGTATATCGTCCGGGGAATAAGCCTCGGCTCGCGTCTCACCCCGGAGCATATAGCCACAGCCATATGCAAAGATTCCATACCGAATGCCGACTACCTTCTAAGTCGCCAGAAAGATATCGAGACAATCGACAGCCTTGCAAGGACGGCCACATTAATCAAAACAGGTGATAAGTTTCCGGAATTCACACAGACCGATATTGACGGTAAGGTATGGACAAACGCCGACTGTGTCGGCAAACCGATGGTGGTGAATCTATGGCAGGTAAGTTGCGGGCCTTGTCGTGCCGAGATGCCGGAGTTGTCGGAATGGAAAAACGAGATGCCCGATGTTATGTTCTTCTCCGCCACATGGGAAGATGCCGACACAGCCCGTCCGGCCTTGGAGAAAGCCGGATTCAATTGGATTCACTTTGTAGGCGACCGTCAATTTTTGCTTTGGCCTAATAAGACAGGGAAAGGATATCCCATGACAATAATAGTCGACAAAGAGGGGATCGTTCGCCAGATTGAATTCGGCACGTCGCAGGCTCAGCGAGATTCCCTTAAAGCAACCATACAGTCGCTCAGATAGCTACTTGTTTAAGGTTAAAAAAGGTTTATAATCAATCTTTTTGATAATTCCCGTGTTGTACCGTATATATCCCATACGATGTTGGGATATATACGGTACAACACATATGTCTCACGCTCATAAGTAAGCACCGAATCAATAATAGCATTCCGTATGCAATAATCGTAAATATAATAATCTCATAAATTGGCACACATTACAACAAACTCCCGAATTCATATCCAAACCTAAGATAGAATTATCAAAAACAAAACCTCAGTACATAACACACATAAAACCCAAATATACAACCATTTTTAAAACCTAATCATAAATTAATATGGGAAATGCGAAAATAAAGCCGGTTGGTTATAACCGCGACAATACCACGAGTGGAATCCTTCATATCGGCGTAGGTAATTTTCATCGCGCACATGAGGAATTCTACACCGACGCTCTGCTTAAGCTCGACCCTTCGCAGAAGGAATGGGCTATAACAGGAGCCATGCTTCTCCCTTCTGACGAGAGGCTATATAAGGCACTAAAGAATCAGGATGGCGTCTACACACTCACAGTGTGCGGACGCGACGGAAAAGATGAGGCTTATGAGATTGGATCCTTGAAAGAGGTGATCTGGGCACAGAAGGAGCCGGAGAAGGTGACTGCGAAGATAGCCGACCCCTCCACCAAGATAGTGTCGCTCACCATCACGGAGGGTGGCTACAACATCGACAAAGTGTCAGGCGAATTCGATCTCGCCAATGAGGCAGTGAAAAGGGATCTCGCCAATCCAGCTTCCCCCGAGACGGTATTCGGCTATGTGGCGGAGGGATTGCGCCAGAGGCGTGATGCCGGTGCCGGAAAGGTTACGATACTCACCTGCGACAATCTCCAGCACAACGGCAACACTGCCAGGAAGGCGTTCATGACCTTCTTCGAGGCTCAGGATCCCGCGCTCGCCAAATGGGCCGAAGAGAATGTCACCTTCCCCAATTCCATGGTAGACCGTATCACTCCGGCCACCACCCCGGCGGATATAGAACGTCTTAACATCAAGAACGGCACCGAAGACAAGGCACCCGTTTATTGTGAAGACTTTATCCAGTGGGTTGTGGAAGATAACTTCGCCAACGGACGCCCCAAATGGGAGGAAGTAGGCGTAGAGTTTACCGACGATGTGGCTCCCTATGAGAATATGAAGCTGTCGCTCCTCAACGCTTCCCACACCCTTCTTTCCTATCCCTCTTTCCTGAGCGGCTACCGTAAGGTGGACGAGGCTATGAAAGACAGCCGCATAAGGAAGTTTGTAAAAGACTTCATGGATATCGACATAACCCCCTATGTGCCGGCGCCGGGCACCACCGACCTTGATGAATATAAACAGACTCTGATAGAGCGTTTCAGCAATAGCTCAGTCAGCGATCAGGTGGCTCGTCTCTGCTTCGACGGACTCTCCAAATTCCCCGTGTATATCATCCCCAATCTCGCGAAGATGGTGAAGGATAACAAGGATATGACCCGTGTGGCCTATCTTTTCGCCGCATACTACGACTATCTGAAGTATCACACCGACGATAAGGGGGAGAAATTCGAGGTGGCTGAGCCATGGATGGATACCACGGTCGAGAAAGCCCTCGCCTCCGACAATCCCCTTGATTTCCTTGATATTCCTGCCTTTGCGGGTGCCGGACTCAAGGATTCTAAGGCTTTCACCGATCTTTATCTCAAGTTTGTGAAAGAGATCAAGGAGAAGGGAGCCATGACCACATTGGAAACCATTATCTGACACGCCTATGACAGCAGATCATAAAGCCAATAAGTTAGGACCCTTCGTGGTCCTGACTTTTATTTATTTCGTGGTAGGCTTCCTGACTACTGTCAACGGTCAGTTTCAGGGACCTTTGAAAGTTGCGTTCCTCTCCAATGCCCATGCCCTCCGCAACACACTGACCACCATGATATCCTTCTTCTTTTTCTTGGGATATCTTGTCAACAGTTCGTTAGGAGGGAAGTGGATCGACAGCCGTGGATACAAGACCACCCTACTGCGTGCGCTTCTCATAATGATCGGCGGTCTCGCGCTCTATTCTCTGTCATCGTTCATAGCCACACGCTGGGGCATGGCGGGAGTTACGTTAGGAGAAGACCTTGTGCCATGGGGATATTTCGTATTCCTGCTCGGGTCATTCCTGATGGGCACCTCGGCGGCGATTCTGCAGGTGGTGATCAACCCCTACATAGCAGCTTACGATCTGCCGGGCACGAAGCCGGTGCAACGCATGAACATAGTCTGCGCCATCAACTCCATAGGCACCACCATAGCGCCATTCTTCGTGACAGGAGTGATCTTTGCCGGTGTGGCCATGGAGGCGGTGATGCCCGGACAGCTCATGGTGCCCTTCCTTATAATAGGAGCCATCATACTGATGGTGACCGGCATCACCTCTCGGCTTCATCTTCCCGACATAAAGGGCACGCGCAGCGAATCGGGCGAGAAACTGCCGAGAAGCGTATGGAGCTTCCGGCATCTCGCGCTTGGTGTGGTAGCGATATTCTTCTATGTCGGAACAGAGGTTTCGGTGGGTGTGAATGTCAACCTCCATGCCATGCAGATGATAGAATCGGGCCATAAGCTCTCCTTCTTCGGCCTTGAGAATATTGAGATAGCAGGTCTCAACCTCGGCATCCCGGCCCTTCTGGCTACCCTCTATTGGGGAGGGATGATGGTAGGCCGTCTCGTATTCTCCTTCTTCCCGAAGATTCCACCGCGCAAACTGCTGATCTCCGTCACCTCGATAGCGGCGGTATTAGTGCTGGTGGCTATGGTGCTCGACAATCTCTGGATACTCGTTTCGGTAGGTCTGCTACATTCCGTGATGTGGGGTTGCATCTTCACTCTGGCAGTGGCGGGACTCTCGAAATACACTTCGAAAGCTTCAGGCATCTTCATGATGGGAGTGTTCGGAGGGGCTGTATTTCCCTTGCTTCAGGCATTGATGGCCGACAGCATCGGCGGATGGCAATGGACCTGGTCGATAGCACTTGTGTGTGAGCTCTTCATGCTCTACTACGGACTGTGGGGTTGCCACGTAAAAGACAGCGAGGCTCTGGCCAATCTAAGGGCAGAAGCCCCCGGCGATCCCGGAATGTAATGTCGTTCAATAATATAAATAGAATCCCCATCCTTTCCATTGGTCAGGATGGGGATTCTATTTATATTATAATTTTTACATGTCTGCTTGGGAGACAGAGAATGCGAAACGCTTGCGCATCACGAAGGTGATCACCACATAGAAGGC
Organism: uncultured Sangeribacter sp.; assembly: GCA_964513775.1. Taxonomy (GTDB): domain Bacteria; phylum Bacteroidota; class Bacteroidia; order Bacteroidales; family Muribaculaceae; genus Lepagella. The sequence continues at coordinate 12,803 of CAZEOI010000067.1, forward strand.
AAGGAGGATGAAGCTTACGAGAAATGCGAAAGTATTGTCAGGCTGCACATGGAAGATGCCTCTCAGGAATCCTATGAGGAATGGCGACACCACTATGGCCAGATAATTGGCCGACAATACAAATGACAGTGCCTGTGTGGATTTCTTGCTGTCGTTGACACAATCGGTGGCCTTGTCGTAGAGTATAGGCTGGCAGATGCCATAGCCGAGTCCTACAAAAGCCGCGCCGATGCACATTGTCACCGAACCGGGACAGAACACGAACAGAGCCTGCCCGATCATCATCATCACAGCCGACCAGAAGAAGGTGTAGCCTTTAAGGATCTTCACGAAGAAGGGGAGGAAATACCCCGGCATAAGGATGAAAAGGAAATAGATGGCTGTCACCGTGCCTGAGAGCGATGCGCCCCAGTCTCTCTTCTCAATCAGGAAGGGGCAATAGTAGGAGATGGATATGGAGGCGAATGTAATAAAGAAATACACTCCTATGAGCGCCCATATTCTGTTGATATAGAAACCACCCTTAATCTTTTCTCCGGGCTTCACCGGGGTTGCATCAGCCGATTCCGTAGTGCAGGCGGCTCCGGCGGCGGATGCGGGGACACTGTTCTGTGTTACGCCCCGTAGCCAGAAAGTGAGCAGGAGCGGGATAACACACACCAGATAGACGGCGAAGGGGAGATGCCAGTTGCCGTGGCTGAGCCAGCCCACCACGAATGTGGCTATCACCAATGCCGAATTGGAGATGCCCGACTGTATACCCATCTGAGTCATCCGGTAGTTACCACAGAATGTATCGGCTATGAGTCCGGTAGAGAAGGGTATGAGAAGACCTGCGGCACACCCGAGCAGACAGCTCACTACAATGAGCCACATCATGCTGGGAGCAAACATATAGGCCACGGCACATGCCGTGAAGAGCACAAGTCCTCCCACGATTATACCCAATTTATGGCGTGTAAGGGAGAGCTTCCCCGACATAAGCACAAAGGGGATGATAAGCAGATTAGGCAAGGCTGTAAGCAGCTGCTTTTCAATCTGTGTGGTGTGAGGAAAGATGGTGGTGAGGGTGCCGAGCATCGGTGTCACCGCAAGGCCCGGCAGATTCACGATAAGCGAAATCGACATGATGGCGAGATAGGTCATCAATGTCATGGGAGATTTTCCGGTCTTTATCATGGCTTACAAATATAATGGATAGGTAAGGGGGAAGATCGCCCCTTACCTATCGGTGAAACATCTTTTTAT
>CAZEOI010000067.1:14150-20752 GCA_964513775.1 uncultured Sangeribacter sp.
TGATGATGAAGCCGGAATCGACTCCTTGGCATAAGCCACAAACTTGGCGGCATCAGGATTTGAACTGTTCTCCGAAGCAAACTGCTCGGCAGCCTCCAGACGGTTTTGCGCAGCCTCGGCGGAATTGTCCCAATGGAACGGCACAAACTCAGTGCCCAATGAATTCCAGGATGGCTTACGGAACTTCTGGATAATAAACGGAAGCACCACAAAACAGATTGTGCCAAGAATAAGCACAGTAAACCATACGCTTGTAGAACCCATGGAAATCTGCGACGGCGGGAAGAAGCTGAAAATAAATGCCACGGCAGACCCGATGAAACCTACACCGGCAATGAGCCACATCACACCGTTTCCGGTCTTTCCGAGGCGGTAGGGACGTGGAGCGTTCTTCATGGAATATCTAAGCTTGATAGAGGCGGCGAACATAAGCAGATAGGCTATCAGATAGAGAATGCAGGTGAGCTGTGAAAGAATCTGATAGAAACTCTGAACGGAAGGCATCAGCACCATTATGAACGCGAGGAAGGTGACGATTATACCCTGCACGTAGAGGATATTCTTCTGCACACCCTGCTTGTTGGTCTTCTGGAAGAACTTAGGGAGATAGCCCGCCTGACCCACGGCGAAGACACCCTTCGACGGACCGGCTACCCAAGTGAGCACACCTGCCAACACTCCAAAAGCAAGAGCTATGGCGATCACGGGCGACAGCCATTTGATGTGAAGTACGCTGAAATAATTGTCGAAGCCCACGAGCAGACTCTGCACGAGGTTGATATCCTTGGCGGGAATGATCACGCCCAAAGCATAAGTGCCCAGAATAAAGATGGCCACTGTAGCCAAGGCTCCGATGATCACGGCCTTAGGATAGTTGACCGTAGGATTCTTGATCTCCCTCACGTGGATGCCCGACATCTCCATACCTGCATAGAAAAGGAATATGGAGACAGCAAGCACTATGTTGTCGAACTTGGAGAAGTCAGGAATGAAGTTGCCGTGCCAGTCCATCTGCGACTGCCCACCCGTGGCGAGATAAACCACCCCGCATATCACAAGGAGTATGACCGGGATAATCGTGCCGACGATACCGCCGATCTTCGACACTTTTCCTACCCAGCCCATTCCTTTGAGCGAGATGAAAGTGGCTATCCAATAGATGCCGAGCACCACGGCGATGGTGTAATATTTATTAGCGGCGAGATGTGTGTCATACATATGGTCCATACCTATGAAAGCGAGCGAGACGGCACCGAATGTAAGCACGGTGGGATACCATATCGTGCTTTCCACCCATTGCAACCAGATTCCGAGGAAACCTACCTTGTCGCCATAAGCCTCGCCAACCCATCGGAACATGCCACCCTGCTGATAAGGGAACATGGCGGCCAGCTCCGCCGCTACAAGCGACACCGGGATAAGGAACACCACTGCGGCGAGAATATAATAGAAAGCCGAACTGACTCCATACTCAGCTTCGGCCGGAAGGCCACGCAGCGACACCACCGCCACGATATTCATTATCACAAGAGTGAACACACCCATTTTGGCAGCCTGCTTCACGGTGGCTTTTGTCTGTAAAGTTGATGTAGCCATAATTGTAGGGATTTTGATAATAACATTTTGATTAATTAACACCTACCGGAGACACACTGTCAGTCGTCGGTGATTGTCACCTTGTCTCCTGTAAAAATACCGAGGCCCAGAGTCTGCATGAAGCATTTTATGGCCGCCTGAGCCTTCACCGAGTTGCCGGCATCATCGAGAGGGGGAGCGAACGCCGCGATTCCGAAGAGTCCCGGCATCACACCCATCACACCACCGCCTACGCCGGTCTTGGCCGGGATGCCGGAGGTGTAGAGCCAGTCGCCTGTGTGCTGATAGAATCCCACACTCGCGATCATAGTGGTGATCTTCGGGGATATAACCGGATCAAACACCTGTTGCCCGGTGAGTGGATTCAATCCGTTGTTGGCGATCGTGGCGCCCATAGCTGCGAGCTGAGCGGATGTTATGCCAAGAGAGCATTGCCGTGTGTAGAGATCCAGACTCACGTCCACATCGTCATATATACGGTTATAGTTTTTCAATAGCCAGGATATGGCACGGTTGTTGAAGTTGGTAGCGGTCTCGCTCTCATAAAGCTCATCGATAAGCTCCGGAGCAGAGCCACACAATTGGGTGATATTATCAGTGATAGCCTTCCATTTCCCCTCCGGATCGCCCTGAGGCGCCACCATAGAACAGGCGGAGATCGCGCCGGCGTTCACGAGTGGGGTAGAGGGATGATCGTTTTCAAGAAGAATGGCGAAAATAGAGTTAAAGGGAAGTCCGGTGGCATCGGCTCCTATCTGCTTGAGCACCCCCTCCGGCGTGTGCTGGATCATGGCGAGGATAGCCGTGGGCACCTTCGACACCGATTCTATGCCAAACTTATAGCCGGTGTCGCCGAAATTGAATGTTGTGCCGTCGGTGAGCGTCACACTGAGTCCGAAGAGATCGGGGTTGATATTGGCGAGATATGGTATGTAATGAGCATTAAGTCCACCCTTGATATCTTTCGATGCCTCATAAGCAGCCTGCGCCGCCTCCTTTATCTGAGTTTTGGAGATAGTCTTTTCCATAGATTTAAAAATAAGGTGGGATTACAAAAAGAAACAGCGGGCGGAAGCCATTGATAAAACCTCCGGCCGCTGTTTAAAATGATTTTTATAATTCAGTAAACGTCTATATAGCTTCTACTTGCCCTACACATTTACTTTCCGGTATGTGTAAATGTCTTTGTCTTGAGGGGGATATTCTTCTCCATGGCGATACGTGTGGGAGTAGGATATTCAAGCGCGTTGAGCTCCTTCACGGCACTCTTGATATCGGCAAGAAGTTCGGTGCACATATCCATCGAGAATCCCTGCTTGCAAAGAATCCTCATCACCACCATATTCTGGATGTTGACAGGCATAGCGTAGGCAGGCACCATCCAACCATGTTGCGAGAGCTTATCCTGGAGGTCGTAGAGAGTCCACTTGGCAGTCTTCTGTACCTCAGGCTTCATGAGCCATGTCACTATAGGATTAGGCACCTCATTTGAGTAAGGCTGGAACTCCGGCATAGCGCTTATCTCCTTGTGGAAATATTCGGCGATGCTCATGGAATTGTACTGAATATTCTTGTAGCCCTCGAATCCGAGGCGGATGAACTGATAATATTGTCCCAATATCTGGGCAGCCGGACGGGAATAGTTCAAGCCCACCTGTGTCACCTCAGCGCCGAGGTAGTCAACAGTAAACGACATATCTGCCGGGAGATACTGCTTGTCTTTCCAGATCACCCAACCGAGACCGGGATATACAAGACCGAACTTGTGGCCTGAGGTGCTGATAGAGAGCACCCATTTGAGTCGGAAGTCCCATTTCTTCTCAGGGAAGAGGAAGGGGAGGATGAAGCCGCCTGTGGCAGCGTCGATATGGATGCACACCTCATTTCCGGTCTCGGCATTATACTTGTCAAGAGCGGCATCAAGAGCCTCTACATCATCGTTAAGACCGGTCCAGGTGACACCCTCGATAGCCACGACGCAGATAGTGTTCTCGTCACACATCTTGATTGCGGCGTCGATGTCAAGAGTGGTGTGTTCGGTAGAGAGAGGCACCTGACGCATCTCAATGTTCCAGAGAGTGGCGAATTTCTCCCACACCACCTGATAACCGGCAGAGATTACGAAATTAGGCTTATCATAGGGTTTTCCGGCTTTCTTGCGACGCTCGATCCAACGTTTCCAGGCAGCGATGCCACCGAGCATACAAGCCTCCGAAGAGCCGATCGCCAGAGCACCCGTCTTCCATTTATTAGTTTCGGGAGTGTTCCAGAGATTAGCCATTATATTGATACATTTCTGACACATCACAGCCACACGTGGATATTCAGTCTCATCAATGTAATTCATGTTGATATTCTCGTTCATCAGTTTCGTGGCCCAGGGATCCATATATGTGGTCACGAATGTAGCAAGATTAAGACGAGGCTGGGTCTGGGCAAATGTCTCGTCCTTCACCATCTCATAGGCCACCTCCGGAGTGGTGGGGCCGTCAGGAATCTTCTCAACGGGAGCAACTTTCAACATAGCATTCTGTCCAAAAGCCTCACTTTTGGCATCACCGAAGCGATACATAGGGTCTTTCATAATTACAAGTTTTAAATGAATGGATAATAGAATGTTTTCTTTTACTCATGCTTCAGAAATCGGCATCCCGTTAAGGCGACGGCTCAGGCATGAATAACACTACCACACTTTTGTGATATTCTTGTAAACGCATAGAGGGTCAGATAGTTTACGAAATGTAAACTTCTAACATAATTTACAAGAATTTTGCAAATTCCATCAATCCTCACGTTATCTTTACGAATAGTCCGCATTCCTCCCGCACTTGAATTCAACTTCATTCAGAACTGTTTTTTACCCGCAGAAGCAACGCCCGACCGTCTGCCTGCCTTTCCAAAGGTAGCCTTCCCAAAGGATATTAACATGAGTTCCGGATAAGTATATCACTCACATAAGCGAGTTTTTAAATATGGTTTTAAATATCTGTGAGAAGGAATGTACGGAGATGAAGATGTTGAATTCCGGGATACTGAGGAAAGCCACCGCTCACCGGGTCCATTGATATCACATATTTTGGATAATGATCAGGGATAGCAGCCAGATTTCCGAATTCTCTATCTATTGTCTCGTCAGATGCAAGCAAGTAGGCAACCTGAATATAAATTACCCGATCTGATTTTGTAGCAACGAAATCTATTTCCCCGGCTCGGAGGATTCCTACAGCCACCTTGAATCCGCGTCGTAATAGCTCAAGATATACCACATTCTCCATCACCTTCTCGATACTTCCACGTAAGTTGAACCCTGAAAGAAGATTACGTATGCCATGATCAGAAAAATAATACTTTTCTATAGTCTCAAAAAGTTTCTTGCCATGTATGTCATATCTATCCACTTCGCTGATAAGGAAGGCATTTCTCATGAATTCAAGATATGCTCCGGTAAGTGCTGTAGCGGCCGATTCTCCCTGGGCCTTTAGGGTATTTCCGATGTTGCGTATGGAGAAAAGCTTCCCTATATTATCAGCCACATAACGGCTCAGGTTATGGATAAACCGCAGATTCCTTATGTTTTCACGTGTTATTATATCCCGAAGCATAACCGTGTTGTAGACTCCATATAGATAATCGCTTACCTGACCTTCATCCGAGATATCAAAATGTGTCAAAGCCGGAAGGCCACCGACTCTCAGATAATCGAGTACACTCCTTTCCGAATCCTCTATTCCGCGGAAAAGAAGGAATTCCCGATAGCTGAGACTATAAACCGGCACTTCGATGTATCTGCCGGCCAATCGTGTGCCCAGTTCGGTTGAGAATACATGAGCATTTGAACCGGTAGCTATAATTTGACAACGCTGTTCGGCGTGCAAACTTCGAAGAGCCTTTTCATACTCATCGATATCCTGCACCTCATCTATCAACAGATAATTACGCCCGGTTTCGGACAATCGTTCTATAACGTAATGATAAAGTTGGCGATGGTTTGAGATTTCATCAGCTATCTCATACTCTTTATTAATGTAGACCACATTTGCACCTTCAATGTTGCTAATTATCCACTCACGCATGAGACGTAGCAAATAACTTTTACCCACACGACGCTGACCTATGAGAAACAGCATCACATCTTTATCCAGAAGATTTACAATATGATCAATATAAAGTGGGCGGTCTATCAGGTTCATAAGCGTTAATGGTTTTACTCCGCAAAAATAATAAAGTTATTTTTATATCACAAACGATTCTTCAAAAATGCATCATCATGATGATACATTCACGTAAATTTTGCAGATTTGTCATGTTATGATGATACATTCACGCAAATTTTGCAGATTTGTCATGGTATGATGATGCATTCTCGCAAATTAACTGGTTCAAACATCATGAATCTGACCTGGCTGCAAAGATGGCGGATATTGCCGTTCATGACCATATTTTCGGAAACTGGGTGATACCACTCGCAACATTCCGCACTTTGGAGACGGCACTTGATGTGCCGTTCAGTTATAATGAGCTGTTTGATACCTCTGTAAATGCTTGCTTGAACAGAACGAGCTTGGGCAGGAAAGTTCAGATCAAGAAGAAGAATGTCAATCGTCCCAAAGCCCTGTGCTTTGACTACTTGCAATTGAAAGAAACATTCGGAATTGACCTCGAAACAGAGGTGTTAGTCGAAAATGAAGAATGAAATGATTAAAGTTCTGGTAATGGCTTGCTTATTTGAATATTTTACCCTATCTTTGCATATTTACTTCAAGGAGGTAAATATGCAATATCAAGGTAACATAAAAGAATATATACAGCAATCATTTGGCTGGAACGTAAGTTTCAGCTCTCTGAACGATGTAAAAAGCAGGATTCCATACGGAATTTTTAATGCTGCAGACTATGACTGCGTTGAGATTGATAATTTCAAGGGAGTGGCGATAAGACCTCATTCAGAGGGTGATTTCAGGATGATTAAAAATATTGCCACAACACTTGAAAAGCGTCTTGATATG
>CAZEOI010000068.1:0-20636 GCA_964513775.1 uncultured Sangeribacter sp.
CTTCAAAGACACCGAAATTTCCATAAAACGGTTGTGGTTTGGCAATGAAAACACCAGATTTCAATGGTAGCTCAAGTGGCGAAATGCTGAATCCATCGGCAAGCCACGATTTATCGTACTCAAAGACGTTCAGACGATTATCAGGAGTAAGTGAAAGCACTCCGACAGGTCGCCCATGAAACATAACCTTAAGCTTTTCAGTCTTCTTCATACCTTATTACGTTTAATGTAAGCCCTTTTATCATTACTTTTCTGACGAATCAGGTCGAGTTCTTCCATTGTGTCAAACTTTGGAACAGAAAAGAGATCCTTTATCTCAGAAGTATATCCCAGTGCCATAGCAAGTTTAATCAATGACTCAAATGCAATAAGACCATTCTGTTCAAAGCGTGCAACAGTTGATAGCGGCACTCCCGACAGCTCGGCAATGCGCTGGCGGGTGATATTTTTCTCAACTCTACGCTTACGGAAATTCTCGGCAACCTGCTTCATAATATCGTCAGAATTATCGAGCATAAAGCTATCTAATACAGATAATATATTATTACTATTGTTGGCTATATTCATAATACTGCTAATATTATACTACAAAGATAATGAAATAATATGATATAACAAAACGTTCGTAATTATATAAATCCCCGTAAATCAATTTCTTTATTAAAGAATCCCGAGGCAAAGCAATCCGCCTTGATTCTTGGGCAAAGTCAGATAATTATGTCAGTTTGATACGGTTCACAGTGTCGGGTTTTGTGTTATCCTCCTATGTTAATTGAGAGATAAAGCAACAGTATAGTAATTTTCAACTAAATTAGGAAAGAACCACTTTTCTCAGTTCAAGTCAATGAACTTTCAGTAGATAATCGCGAATTGCAAATAAAGGGACATAGGTCATCCAATCTTGATGCTCGAATCCTTTCATGGAGAATCGTAGTCCCTTCATTCCACTTCCATCATTATCGACTGTGACAAACTGCCGTAACGATTTTGAGCGAACGTTCTCCTCTGCCTTGACTTCAACCGGAATGATCTCTGCTCCACATTGAACTATGAAATCAATCTCAAGACTTGAATTTTCTTTGGAATAATAGCGTATTACTGTTTCGGGAACAGTAATCATCTGTGTAAGTACATAATTTTCAGTAAAGGCACCCTTAAATTCAGTAAATACAGTATTGCCTATAAGCATTAGAGACGCCGGCAATTCGGCCATAGCTGCCAGAAGACCTACATCAAGCAGGAATAGCTTAAAAATATCTTTTTCTTCATAAAATTTAAGCGGAATAGCAGCTTTGGATACGCGACATACCTTATATACAAGACCGGCATCCACAAGCCATTGTATGGCCTGCTCATACTCCGCAGCTCGCGCTCCTTTCTTAAGGGCTCCGAAGATGAACTTTTTGTTTTCGCGTGCTAATTGTGAACTGATCGACTCAAAAACAAGTCTGGCTTTCTGAGTATTATTACCGGCATGTTTGGCGATATCTGCGTCATAGGCTGTCAATATGGCACGCTGTATTTCCCTGACAGCTACCGGATCTCTATTTTCCACAAATTCCAGTACTGCTTCCGGCATACCTCCTACAAAATAATATTGCCGTAGCAAATCTGTGTAACCAAGTAGCAGACTATTGACCATAGTCTCGGATTCTGACCTGCGCAACAAGTCTGCCTTCGATGTTTCACCGACAGCCTCAAGAAACTCATCAAAAGTCATGGGATAGAGGTGCATAATCTCCACCTTTCCTGTTGGAAAAGGAGTACCCTCCATATTCATCACTCCTAAAAGGGAACCGGCCGCAGCCACATGTAAATCGGGTGCATCTTCACAAAAATACTTCAAGGCAGCCACTACCTCCGGAATATCCTGCACTTCGTCAAAGAAAATAAATGTTTTGCCTGGAGTTATCTTCACATTGGCTATAGCGGATAGTCCAAGTAGTATCCTGTCTATATCCGCATCTTCACTCATCAATGTTTGCAGCTGCGAATTCTTATAACAATTGATATACACCATTGACTCAAATTCGTTTCTGCCGAATTCCTTAAGAATATACGTCTTACCCACTTGCCTTGCACCATAAAGCATAAGAGGTTTGCGACGCCGAGCAGTCTTCCATTTTAGGAGATCATCGTAGAGGTATCTTTTCATAATTGCAAATTTACTAAATATCAATTGGAAATACAAGTCAAATACATTTTTATGAGCGTATATATGTAATATACCTACACTTTTATGGACATATAAATGCAGCAACTCTACACTTTTATGAGCGTAAAAACGTAATATTACTACATTTTCATGAGGATATTTATTTCCTTTATCCTATTATGAAATCTCATACTTTATCACCACAGTAATTATTACCGTGGTGACGAAAACACGCAACTAAGAACTTAATAGTTTTGTAATTAGTTTACTTTCCGTTGGTTAGTTTCCTCGCCCACTTGTATTATCAGAAACACTTTTACCTATATTAACTAACTTATCCTTAGATTGTTATGATTCAGTGTATGACAGAGACGCATTTAGTCAATTATCGTATCAGACAGGGAGTAATAATTGTTAAAGTAATTCTGCAAGTGCCACTTGCAGAATTGGCGGACGGAAAGGATTACGCGGATGTTCCTCTGACAACCATAAGCTGGTATCATCATATCTCCATGCTTCCAAAAATCAAGAGCAGTGCACAACGTGCTTTCTATATCCTTGAAACGACCCGTAACGGGTGGAGCCGGGATGTTATGGTCTCAAAAATAAACAGCGGCTATATGAATGCCGTAGGTAGTGCCATCACAAATTTTTCACGAACCTTACCAGATTATCAGTCGGATCTTGCCCAGTACGCTTTCAAAGACCCATATAATTTGACCCTTAAGTCAAATAAGTCAAAATATATTGCATCTTTGCAAAATTAAAAGTACAACTTTAAAATTTTCAAAGTATAACTTTATAAATAGAGATATCTATGATTATATTACAATGGTAAATACCAAGAAAGAGCTATACCTACGCTATTTCTATACACTATTTCTATATGAAAGCATCTGTCTAATATCTTCCCCTCTTGGATTGCGTATTTGATTAAGAGTTGGAGTTGGGTTGGGATTTAAATGAGAGACCTCTGATATCAAAACGAACAACAGCTCCATACGGAGGCTGCATGGAGAATACGTTGTCGGTTGTTGCCATACCGGTGAGAAGCATCGTTTGCATTATTACACCACCGTGGGTGAACACCCCGATTTTATCCAAGCCGGAAGTTGCCATCTCGCTAAGGAATGACTTAACCCTCTCCTGCTGATCACGGAAAGATTCTCCTCCCGGCACTCGCGTATTTATATAATCGGCATACCAATCCTGAAGGCGTGGATCAACAATCTCGTCAAAGCGCAACATCTCCCACTCGCCGAAATTCATCTCCATCAGTCGAGCATCCCATATGGCATCCCCATAGCCGCAATAGTCGGCAAGCAGTCGGCAACGAGACAGAGGACTACAGTAAACAGCATCGAAGCGACAGTCATGAAGACAATCCTTCACAACTGCCGCTTCCTCTTCGAATGTTGGAGCCAACGCTACGTCCGATTGTCCGTAACAGACGCCTTTGGGCACAGCCACTGAAGTGTGGCGTATCATTGTAATTTCCATAATATCAAATCAAGCTTATGGTACAAGATGGTACTACATAATTACATTTACCAACATTTGTATAATGCAGATATGCTGAGGTAGAAAGAAAGTTCGCAGAGCAAGAACGTGGCTCCACAGCAATCTCCGGTGTAGCCCTTTATCCGCTTTTTCATTAGCAATATAAGGAGCGTTACTACAGCCATAGGGGCAAGATTGGCTATCCACATCTCCATAGGAAGCAGCACACACGGAAGCAACCCTCCTACAGCAGCCAACAAAAACGACGAAACACTGAACTGATTATATATTGTGCCACTTTTCGACTCCTCAACTTTGCGTGCATAGGGCAGGAACTCGATTATCTGTGAAGCACAGAATTTCGACCAGCAATCGCCTGCTATAATGGAGACGCATAATAGCTCAATAGGAACAGACGACCAGGTTGCCACAATGATGAGGAAATAAAGAATAAGTCCGAGCACACCATAAGTACCTATATGCGAATCCTTCATGATGGCAAGCACCTTATCGCGCGTTGTGCCTCCACCAAAACCGTCGCAAAAATCGGCAAGTCCATCCTCATGCAGAGCTCCCGTGAGAATCACCCTACCTGCGAGCGCAATCAATACGGCCACAGTAAATGGGAAGATAGCGGCACTCGCAAATAGAAGCAGAGCCGTAAAACCTCCGGTGACCCAGCCGACGAATGGCCATAGCTCCACCACCCGCTTGAAATAATCAGCCGGCACACTCACAACTTTATGGAGAGGCAGACGCGTGAAAAACATCAGAGCTGCCAAATAGCGTTTCATCTTGCTCAGAAATATTTAGTGACCCTAACTTTCTCGAAAGAGTCCATCTCATTGATCATCCTCACCGCCGACTCAATGATAGGATATGCACATACGGCACCGGAACCCTCCCCAAGTCTCAGACCAAGACGCAACAAGGGCGCGGCCCCCATCGCCTCAAGCATAAGCTTATGGCCCGATTCATCTCCCTGATGGCCAAACACGGCATAATCCATCACGGCCGGATAGAGTTTTGAGGCCGCCAACATACAACTTGTCATGATGAATCCATCCACGATAATCACCATACCGAGTTCGGCAGCTTGCAGCATACCCCCCACTGCCATGGCAAGTTCGAAACCGCCGAACCATGCCATTTTCTCAACTACGCTGTCGCCTCCACTGTAGTTGGCCAACGCTCGCGTGAGCACATCAAGTTTATGGCTCACACCGGATCCGGATAAGCCTGCCCCGGCTCCTATGCACTTATCAATCGGTATGCCGGTGAAAAGATGCATCCACATTGAGGAGGGAGAAGTGTTGCCGCTACCCATCTCGCCGAAACTGATGATGTTGCATCCTGATGCATGGATATCCCTCACCACAGAGTCACCACGCTCTATGCAGAGATCAAGTTCCTCCAAAGTCATTGCCGGGCCGTAAAGAAAATTATCTGTACCTTTACGCACCTTCATATCTATGATGCCGCGACCGGCGGGGATATCGTAATCAACACCTGCATCTACCAATACCAGTTTAAAACCATGCTGATTGCAGAGAAAGTTGATCCCGGCACCTCCATGACTGAAATGGCTCAACTGTTGCCATGTCACCTCCTTTGGCGACACACTCACCCCCTCATCGATAATGCCGTGGTCGGCGGCAAAGAGCACATTGTGAGGACGCGACAATTTTGGAGAGAGAGTCTGCTGAATGAGTCCTATCTGCATTGCAAGGGTCTCAAGCATACCGAGCGAACCCTTGGGTTTGGTAAGGTTGTCTATTTTATCCTGCAGAGCGGGCTGCAATCCCTTATCGGGAGTTTTGATATCGAAATTTCTCATTTATAGGATGATTTGATTTTCATAGGTATGCCGGAAACCATAAAATATACTGTATCCGCTTTCTCTGCAAGGTATTTATTTACAAACCCAAGCAGATCTGTGAATGCTCGCTGCAACTTATTGCCGCTAATGCCTCCAAGACCGATCTCATTGGTGACGAAGACAAACGATGCGTCTTGAGTGGTGAGCCTGTCAATGTCATCGCGTATTGCTTCAAGAGCTTTGTCAATATTCTCTCCTGACGCAAAGAAATAGTTGGTCGCGAGCATGGTCACGCAATCCACGAGCACCTGCCTCCCCGACACATCATGACGCCACAAATCTGTCTGGGCCTCAATGGTGGTCCAGTTGTCGCCACGCCGTGCGCGGTGGCGACGCACTCTGTCAAGAAATTCCTCATCGCGGGCTTCAGCAGTGGCAATATACACCGGTTGAGCCGACCTGTCGAGTGTAAGTTGCTCGGCAAACAGGCTCTTTCCGGAACGCTGGCCACCGGTAACCATGATGATCTCTTTTTTCCCTATCATTTTTTTATAATTTATCCGAAGTTGTCTAAACCTTTTCTATGCCACAAAAAGTTTGAAAAAATCTCAGCGAAAAGTTTTAGACCACTTCCCTATTCTCTCTGCAAATTTAGCAAATTAACCAGAAGCCCACAACAATGCCTCCGTTGAAATGAATGAAATGAAGTAGCCCAATCTTCACCTTGGTGTGGATTCAGATATATTTGGCAGTGACACTCTCGGCCGACTTGTGGATATCAACGGGCGTATCTGTGGCTATTATTATTCCGCCATCGTTGCCTCCGCCCGGACCCATGTCGACAATATAATCGGCATTGCGGATTACGTCAAGGTCATGTTCAATCCCCACGATTTCACCGAGGGGAATATCTACATCCATATTCTTGAGATTATGGACACGTGCCCCTCTGACCTCAATATTTTTATGTTCCATTCTTAAAAATCTATCAAGATATCTTCTCAATATTGTATTTTTTCAATAGGAATAATTGCTGTCGCACCTAAAGGCAACATGGCATTTATAAGCGATACACCCGTTATTCCTAATCGGTTGCCCTCCATCATATCCTCACGATGAATGTCAATCTCAGTCAAGATTCCCGTTTGCATGAGATGCCTACGCATCACCCCTTTCAAGAGAGGGGCGCCAGGAGTATACAATCCATCTTTTCCATGAAACACAAGGTTGGTATATGAGGTGTCGGTCACTAATCCATCGCGCATAATGATTACCTCATCACACTCCTCTTTCTGAGATGCAAGTGCCGAAAGAGCATCACGGTCGCAACTTTTCAGATGGTAGTCGATCTCTGCATCTACCACCCTAAGGCTCCGCACTGTGCGTGGTGTGTATGGTAGTATCTCAATTTCTCGAATCTCCGTATCGTAGACAACTCTACACTTATAAATTCCGGATGCGGGGATATTTCCTATCTCGCTGAATGCAGTTTTTATGTCTGGCACTATAAGGTTGTGGCCATATATCTCCCTTACGGTTGTCTCCAGACGTTGCTGATGAAGCTCAAGCAGATGAAATCTGCCATTCTCCAACCTTATAGTTTCAATAAATCTCATAAGCAATAACTTCTAATTTGGAATTAACTTTATTTGGTAAGATACACTTTGGTGAGCAACTCATCATACTCCTCTTGGCAATCACTGTTGATTGTCACACCACCTCCACTATGGAAATAAAGTTTTCCATCATCTCCGCGCTGAAGGCATCTTATCATCACCGCCGATTGCATCTCTATGCCATCAAAATATCCAAACACCCCGGTATACCATCCCCTTGGTGCAATCTCCGACTTGGAAATCAGGTCAACAGTTGCCGGTTTGGGAGCGCCTGAAATACTTCCTGCAGGGAGCAACGGCAGAATTATGTCGCCCATCCTCATCTGTTTCTCTTTCAAAATTTTTCCTCTAATCTCGGAACTTGTCTGCAATATCTCGCGTGTGCTCGTAACGATACGTTCCACATAGCGTAGACGTACAACCTCCACATCTTCCGCCACCATATTGATGTCATTGCGCATCAAATCAACTATAGTATAATGCTCGCAGGTCTCCTTATAATTCTCAAGAAGCACCCGCTCCGCATCAGGAAGCGACGCATCAATAGTGCCTTTCATCGGGAAAGCGGATATATAACTGTTGGAAATCTTTACAAACGGTTCGGGAGAGAAGCATACGAATTGATTAGGGATTAGCAACTTGAAGGGAGCATGTGAATGATGGAAAACATCATATAAAGAAGCGTCACACTTCACCTCCGTCGGTGCCGTAAGGTTGGCAAGGAATGAATCTCCCCTCAACAATCCTTTACGCAAGGTGGAGAACATCCGGCTATATTTCCCAAATTCAATACTTTTTACAATATCAATAGAAGGGGACTGACCAGTATTTTCGTGATGTGGGGCGTTACCAACACCGTTTATCTCCCAAATTATATTAAACGACTCGAAGGGACGGTCAAGGATAATGCATTTTTCACAAGCGTAATCCACCACCCACACGAATGGAATGCCTGCTTGTCCGAGACTGTTCATTCGCGTTCTTAATTCGTCATATGTAATCAGATTCATCAAGCTCTTGGTTTGAATCAAATATCGTGAAGTTGAGCTAAGAAGTTTAAACTACTTCTTAACTTCAATGCAAAAATATGTAACTTTGCATAAGAATTCAAATAAATGCGATGAAAATTCTTCTGATAGATAATTACGACTCGTTTGTCTACAATATCGTAGGCCTTTTGCAGAGGTGCCGTAAAGACCATCCATTTCTGGAATGGGATGTGGTAAAAAACGATAGAATAACATCTTATCAAGCCAGACTTTACGATGCCATTATCCTATCGCCGGGACCGGGCATACCATCTGAAGCGGGCAACCTACTTCAAGTAATCAGACACTGCATATACACCCATCCTATATTGGGAATCTGCCTCGGATGTCAGGCAATCGCTGAGACATTCGGAAGCAAGCTGCTACATCTCGATTCTCCCCGTCACGGACATAGTTCTACACTACATGACGTTGACACCTTTGACCCGATTATAGGATTCTGCAGCAATGGAGAAGCCACGGTCGGAAGATACCATTCATGGGTAATTGATGAATCAACCCTCCCCAAAGATAATTCGCTTATCGTAACTTCGAGAGATGAAGATGGGAATATAATGTCGTTCAGACATCTCACCCACCCCATCTTCGGCTTACAATTCCATCCGGAGAGCATTATTACAAGGAATGGCCAACAAATGCTTTGTAATTTTCTTGCCATCACAAACGCTGATACGCATTAAAACCAAATATTCCAAGGTTATACTGAATTTAA
The DNA here is from genome assembly GCA_964513775.1 of uncultured Sangeribacter sp. GTDB lineage: Bacteria > Bacteroidota > Bacteroidia > Bacteroidales > Muribaculaceae > Lepagella. The sequence goes on from CAZEOI010000068.1 coordinate 8,852, forward strand.
CAAGCATCCGACAACCACAATAATCCTCTGCCACCATTTATGCAAAAAGACAGATCTGGATTAAAAGCAGACCTGTCTTTCGCAAAATTCTAATCTTGTAATGACGAATCAGAAAACTCATCATTCTTGCCGGCAAAATAATTGAATATCTCTGCCTACAGTCAGAGATGATTATGTTTGTTTGAATCAGTGGCCTGTTTGTTTTAGCACACGATTCTTAAAGTTTATTGATGAATATTTGTGTTCATCCATTACAGTTGGAAGATTGCGCATTGCCTCATCAAAAGCATTGAGATAAGTAGTAATCTCCGTGGGATTCTCAAGTATGAAGTTGGCACATTGCGAAGCGCTAAGATAACCCTCCGGCAACATCTGCATGCTCTCTCCATTGTTACACTGCTCCTCTTTGAATTCCGGAGTGAGATTACGGAAACGACGGAACAATCCCTGTTTGCCATAAAGTTTCTCTGAATAAGGAGCCGTATCACCATACACAAGGGTGACATCAATATCCCTATCCACCGGAAGAGATGATGTATACACCACAGGCTGAAGCGACATACCCTCGTAGCTCCAAGTGCCGGGTTCCGGGAAACGGGCATAGGGATACTCTTTACCATCTACAATCACTTTCGCCGGAGGCATGGTGGCAGGAAAACGCAACTCGTAGGAACGATGGTCGGGAGCATTGTTATAGGTGCCATCGCGCTTACCTATCTTCACGCATATGTCATTGCCTTTGAGCGAACGGTCTACATTGGTGACAGCAAATGTGTCGAAATATGCCTCAGTTTCTCCATCATCTTCATAATGACGCAGAGTTCCCTTTTCACCAGGTATAAATGTGAGCACAAGTGTGTCGCAAGGCACCTGAAGAGAACGCACTTTCTTGGAATTCATAGGTAGGATAGCTCCACTACGCACAAAGAATGGATTCTCATCAAGGGTGTAGGAAAGGTCATATTCCGCATCACCCCTATATAGATTGCCGGTAGAGAAATCAAACCATTCCCCTGCCGGAAACCACATCTTGCGAGGTGCCAGACCGGTGATGCTGTCAATCGGAGCAGCCACAGCAGTGGCGATAATATCGGGGCCAAAGAAGAACTGTTCCGGCGAATTATATGCCTTCTCCATTTCAGGATATTCATAATACATCGGGCGACTCATTCCAACTCCTGTGTCATAATTCTCGCGTGCCGCATTATAGATATACGGAGCCAAAGCATAACGCAACTGAATGGCATCGCGCATCATAAACTGATGCTTAGGGAATGCCCAAGGATAACGCACTATGCGATTATCCTTAGATGAGTGAGTCTTGAAAATAGGAGTGAAAACTCCGTATTGAAGCCAACGTAAGTAGATTTCCGGATCTGTCTCCTTCACATCTTTCTCAAACTGATGTCCTCCTATATCGTGGCCCCAGTAGCCATAGTTTACGTTAGATGCTGTTGAAGTGAACCATGGAAGAAAGGCCAATGTCTCCCAGGCAGTTTTAGTATCACCGGAGAATCCCAGGGGATAACGATGAGACCCCAAACCTCCCCACCGATGATATATAAAGGGGCGTTTGTTACTGCCGGAAACATCTTCGCCATTCTCTCTGGCATGATGAAAAAAAGTATGGTTGAGCCAGAAAGTATTGCTCAATCCGGGTGTAAATTTTGATTCGAGCCACTGCTGCCAATCAAGCCACCAAAAATTCACCCCCGTCTTCTCCATCGGAGAAAGCACAATGTTGAAATATGCATCAGCCCATTTGGGATCATCAATTTTAAAAGGTACCGATTCTCCCGGTTTATCCCAACCATATGCCTTTGTAAAAGCATCATAACATTCCTCATAAGGTTGTATTCCTGAAGCCGGATGAAGATTGAGGGCGGTCTTAAGATTTGAGCGCTTCACCCATTCAAGAAAGTTTGAGGGGGAAGGAAAGAGTTCTTTCTGCCAAGTGTAGCCCGTCCACCCTATTCGCTGCCCGTATTCATCCTTTTTGGGATCGTTTCGTCGCAGACCATACGTATCATGCCAGTCCATATCCACAATCAGCACATCTATCGGAATATCGTAGGAGTGAAATTTATCCACAATGTCTTGCAACTCATCGTCAGAATATTGCCAATAACGACTCCACCAATATCCAAGAGTATATTTCGGAGGGAGCATAGCTTTTCCTGCCACTTTCTGATAATCATCAAGTGCTTTCTTATAGTCATGACCATATCCGAAGAAGTAAAGGTCCTGACGTTCCCCCTCGGGACGCGTCTCAACCCATTCCTCCCAATGAGAATCGTCAGGGCTTAAAAGGATATTGGAAGAATCATCCACAATAGCCCAACCGTCGCGTGATAATAGCCCAGGTTCCACCTCACTCGGCTTCTTCGATTTCGCACCATCAAGGGTTCGGTTAGTGCCTCTGAGATTCCCCACATTATCCATTCCGGGTGTCCACTTCACATTCTTGCCATTAAGCTTCATTGTGATTTCGAGATTTTTTTCATCGAAAGGCTTCCCATCGTTGCGATAACGGATGTTGAGAGATTCTGTCTTAATTGTGGTGCCTGATTTTGAAACTGATTTTGAAAAATTAGGCACAGGCAGATTCCTGTTTACAAACGTAAGGGTCTTATTATCCTCAAACTGTCCATTGGCACTCCATTCCATTCTTACAAGTTCGGGAGTGAGAACAGTGAAGCGTGCATTACCACAAACCACCGTAGCATTTGGATTGGCCACAGGATTCTCATGGTCGTAATAACGGGCAAATACAGAGGTGCACGATAGTAATATTCCGGTTATTCCAAGAAATATTTTTTTCATCTCAATTATATTAGGTTATTTCCGGATTGAGCTATCCAGAAGCATTACGGGTTTCAGATAGCAAAGTTAATCAAATATTTCCACTTCTACTTTCTTGCACTCCATTTTATCGGAAACACTACAGTGACCGCTTCAAGAATAGTTTGCAAACAAGAATGCTTTGCATAGCAGCAAAGCGTAATCGGATTCAGCCGGAGATTCTTTACTATCTTAAAAATCTACCGGTGACACTCTCTGCACTTCCGGCCACCTCTTCCGGAGTTCCGTGGGCCACCACGGTGCCACCCGACTCTCCCCCACCCGGACCCATATCGATGATATAGTCCGCATTACGGATCAAGTCGAGGTCATGCTCTATCACGATAACGGTTGCTCCAAGGTCTATAAGCTTCTGGAACACCTCGATGAGTTTTATCACATCAAGCGGATGAAGTCCTATTGTGGGCTCATCGAATACGAACAATGTGTCGTTCTGCTCCCTACCCATCTCGGTGGCCAGTTTTAATCGTTGAGCCTCCCCGCCCGATAAACTGGGGGTAGCCTCTCCGAGCGTGAGATAACCGAGACCGAGATTATCGAGGGTTGTAAGTCGGGATGCCACACTTTTATGTGCCGAGCACTCCTCTTTCGCCACCTCCACATCATCGTCCATGAGTTCGGGAAGCGACACATCATGGCCTGAGGCTGCCGGAATCTTCACTGCCCATGCTCTTTTGCCATACCTTGAGCCCTTGCATTCTGGGCAAGGAATGTCAACATCCGGAAGGAACTGAACGTCAAGGCTCACGGTGCCTGTGCCGTCGCACACGGGACAACGCAGGCTACCCGTATTGTATGAGAAATCACCGGCCTTAAGTTTCAGGGCCTTGGCCTCCGGAGAACGTCCGAAAATCTTCCGCAATTCATCATGAATATTGGCGTAGGTGGCCACGGTTGACCTTACATTGGCTCCGATAGGGGTGGAATCAATAAGTTTCACATGCTTTATACCCGGGGCGTTTACCGACACCACATGTTCCGGCAACGGCTTATCATCTATGGCAGCCTGAAGAGCGGGAACAAGACTCTCAAGCACCATTGTGGTTTTGCCGGAACCTGAAACACCTGTCACCACAGTGAGCCTACCCTTCGGCACTCTTATTTCAAGCGGTTTTACGGTATGAATCGCTGTCGTGGTCATTTCTATGCTCCCCTCCTCAAACATCTTGTCGGCCGGAATCAGAGGTCTTATCCTATGTTCCCCTTTCCCTGACAGAAACTCTCCTATTCTTGAATCGGGATTATGCTCAATTTCAGCTATGGTTCCTTCCGCTACGATCCGTCCACCATTTGCGCCCGCTCCCGGACCAAGCTCCACCAACCAGTCTGCATCCCGCAGAATCTGGGTGTCATGATCCACAAGCACTATGGAATTGCCGTCAGCTATCAAATCGTGCATAACGCCTTTCAATCCGTTTATATTTGCAGGGTGCAGACCGATCGAGGGTTCATCAAGCACATAGAGAATACCCGTAGTGCGGTTGCGCACCACTCTCGCAAGCTGCATACGCTGACGTTCACCGGTGGAAAGAGTCGCCGAAGCCCGGTCAAGGCTCAGATAGCCCAACCCGAGATCCACAAGCCGACGGGCCGTAAGCAGGAAAGACTCCCCGATGTTCCGAGCCATCTGTTTCATCTCATCCGGGAGTGTCGCGGGCACCATTCTCACCCATTCAATGGCATCTGAGAGAGTCTTCGAAGTGGCTACGTCAAGACCTATTCCGGCAATGCGTGGAACACGTGCCGCCTCCGACAACCGGGTGCCGTGGCAACAGGGACATACTTCGCTTTTCAGAAACTTCTCCACCCGCTTCATCCCCTTTTCATCAGTCACTTTCGAAAGTGCGTTTTCAACCGTGTAGACTGCATTATAGTATGTAAAGTCAAGTTCTCCGGCAGTCTCGCTCTTTTTGGCTTTATAAAGAATTGTTTTCTTAACTGCCGGGCCGTTGAATACTATATCACGCTCCTTGGCGGTAAGCTGATTGAAGGGCACGTCGGTCCTGACGCCCATAGCCCTGCACACATCGGTCATCAGCGACCACATCAGGCTGTTCCAGGGAGCCACAGCACCTTCATCGATAGAGAGTGTCTCATCCGGCACAAGGGTAGACCGGTCGACAGTCATTACTACACCCGTGCCTCCACACTTCTCACATGCCCCGGTGCTGTTGAATGCAAGATCCTCGGCACCCGGTCCGAAGAATCTCGTGCCACAATTTTCGCATACAAGTTCCTTTTCTGCCGCTACATCAAGAGAGGGTTTGTGATAGTGTCCGCAATTGGGACAACGATGGCTTGCGAGCCGGGAGAACATGAGTCGCAGACTGTTGAGAAGTTCCGTGCCCGTACCGAAAGTGCTCCTCACACCCGGCACTCCCGGACGCTGGTGCAACGCCACAGCCGCCGGCACATGCAGGATCTCCTCAACATCTGCCCTTGCAGATTGAGTGATCCGTCTTCTCGTATAAGTGGAGAGTGCTTCAAGATACCTTCTCGAACCTTCAGCGTATAGTACACCCAAAGCCAGCGACGATTTGCCGGAACCGGAAACTCCGGCCACGCCAACTATCTTGCCGAGGGGGATATCCACATCTATATTCTTAAGGTTATGAACCTTAGCACCACGAATTATAATCTTATCGTTATCCATATCTCTTTTGTAATCCCGGGTAAATTAAGTAGCTACCTGTCTATAATAACGATAATCCGATAATATATTATTGTCTTCCCTTCTCCGCTTGTAGCTTAATATCGCACCTGACACAATAACATGAGGCGATACCGCCAAAGTAATCAAACTGCTTTTGATTCAATTTCTTCTTAGGGACATAGAATTTTTGTCCATTGGCTAATGTGACGTTCCTTCGCCCGGGGCACTGTTACAGCTCAAATGTATGTACAGAGCGGAGCAACCTCATTATGGAGTTGCCCCGCTTGTTTTCCAAAAATTTCGACCGTCATATACAATGTTATGTACGGTCTATCTTATTTCTTTGATAGACTTTAATTACGATTTTCCAGTCTGAGTTATCTTTAACAAGTATGGACATATCTATGAACTCTTTTTCACCGAATTTGGATTCGATACAAAAATCGAAACGATGGCATACAAAAAGAAAATACTCTTGGATCTTGACTGCTCGCTAAGGCTGAAGATAAGCCTTATAGAATCATAATGGAATTTTTCAATCAGCAAATCCGATTGAGATAAAGCTAAGTATTGGCGCGAGTCCGGTAACCCAGTAATACCAACCATGCACACCACTGCGCATACGATAGTCTATGGGAACTCCATGTTTCTTCATGGCGAGGAAAAACTCTGTGTTGCCCTCATAAAAGAAATCATTGTCGCCACAATCCGCATACCATCTTATACTCTTTAGTTTTTCTATATCTTCAGGAGTTGCATTTTCTACAAACGCCAATGGATTATTCTTGATCAGGGATTCGGCATAATCCTTATCAGAACTTGCAAGCTGGCTTTGCTCAGGATGACCGAGTATTCCACTCAAAGAACATACTGCTCCATAAATATCCTGGTGTTGCTGTGCATAAGCTACGGCCGCTTCCCCACCCATTGAAGCTCCAGTGATGGCACGGTGTTTCTTGTCGGCAATCGTGCGGTATATGGCATCAATCAAGGGTATCAGCTCTTTGTGAAAATAGGTTTCATAATTCCAATCCGCCACATTGAAGTAGCCCAAATGTTTACCAAGATGATGCTCATCTATTCCGCTCGCATCCGGCATAACGATAATCATAGGCAAAGCCATTCCCGAGCGAATGGCATCATCGGCAATCTGTGGCAGATCTCCCCTACTTATCCAGATATCATGTGTGCCTCCTCCCGGATGCAACAAATACAACACCGGATAGGATTGAATGCTATCTTCATAACCTGCCGGAAGATAGACGGAGAAATCTTTTTTTACTCCCAATATATCGCTACTCATCGAGCAGCGCTCAATAGTGCCACTTCCCGGCAAATGTCCGAAGTGGCTGTTGACTTTCTGACGTTCTAATAATTTTACCATAGAATGTTCTTCCCGTTTTAGTCTCAGGACTTTCTGTTTTAGCTTAAGAACTTTTACTGATAAATAAACAAAGTATAGAATGTCAAGGTTGCCGGTATAATCGTAATCCCTGAAAAAGTCAATTTTCTCCGGCTGTCTCGCTACGACGGTCGCACGGCCAAGACTTTTGCCTCAAATTTCAAGACATCAGTGGACTGGATGAAAGTTAACATAGGCATGGCGCGGGATTGTTTTGGCTTCGATGATGACATTGCTATGGCAATCGATCCATCGTTCATTTCAAAAGCAGGCAAGCTGAGGTATGGCATAGGCCGTTATCTGGCCTCAACAATTATTTCGACTTACAGAAAGAATGCATCTACCATCGCAAATGTATTGCCGTTTTTGCGAGGACTTCCTGTGATAACTGTAATCTTCATTTCTTAATAGTATTGGAGTTTTGGTTATAAGCCTTAGCCACACATTTCCACTCGCCATCAAGTTTAAGCAAAAGAAGGAAATCGGTGAAGTCGATGCTACCTCCCCACCCTTCTTCGAGCACACGCACAACAGCTACGGTCTCTTCAACAGCAAGCACGTCGATACGAGCTTTGAACTCAGACCCTGCACCAACAGTATCCACATTATGATAAAACTGCTCAATCGAACCGCGTTCTACCGTGCCATTTAAGATACCAAACAACACAGCGTCGTCGGTAAATAATGTCTTAGCGTATTCGCTGTTGCCCTCGGCAACACTCTTAACAAACTTCTCCGCGGCTTTTGCCACAGCATTGTATTCCTTGATTTCGTTTCGCATACTTTTTGTTGTATTTATTTGATTTTCTGACCACAAAGTTACAATAGTAATATTTATAAATCAAGTACCGAAAAATTATTCATATACCGAATAATTTTTCGGTATATGGTAATTAGGAAGTTATTGATTAACTTTGTGGACTATCTGAAAAAATTTGAAAGAATGGCATACGAAAAGAAAATTCCTGTGGATCTTGACTGTCCGCTAAGGCTAACGATGAGCCTTATAGAATCAAAATGGAAATCCTGTATCCTTGATGAACTTAGAGATGGACGACCCCTACGACCAAGCGAAATACATAAATGTCTGCCGGAAGCCGCGCCGCGAGTGCTTGACATCCAACTCAAAGAGATGGTTGAAGACGGACTCATCAAGAAGACAATATTTCCCGAACTTCCACCACGCTCTGAATATACTATCTCCGAACTCGGACTATCACTGATCCCGATCATTGACCAGATGCTCAAATGGGGCGAGGAGCACTTCGATATTTTTGAGCGGAAATATGGAAATAGGCATGGCAAGTAAACCTCGCCCCTCGGGAGAATGCTATCCCTCAGTTATACGAGAATAGTGATCAACAGTCCTATGGGATTATCTGATTATAACATATAGCCTATTGAAACAAATATACTTTGACTCAATTCCTTCTTAGGAACATAGAACTTTTGTCCATTGGCTAATGTGACGTTCCTTCGCCCGGAATAGTAATCAAGATTTGAGATACAATAGCCGGCACCGATTATGAAACGATCTATGGAAAAGTTAACGGATGCCCTCACATTCCAATAAAACCATTGGAGGTCTTTATTGGAGAAGCGTCTGTAATCAACGGTATGGGATACTCCACCTTGAAGCTCCTTTATTTCATATGTCAGCGAGTTGCGGAATGGACAAGCAAGACTGATGCCCGGTTCTGCCTGAAACCATAGCTGCATATAATTATCTAAGCTTTTCCAAACTGCCGGCGATCTGAATATAACGTGTGGCTTGAATATAATCCAACCTATGTTACGCTCATTATTGACAAGTTCGGCTTCGCGACCTTCAATAACTGTAGTTCTGTCCGGTTGGTTGTATTGACTCGTAAATTCCATACCGAGCCCTACTCCAATATAATCGTAGAAATCCCACGAAAACGAAGGTTCAATTATCCAAGCCTGTTCGTTATTGAGGTATAATCCTCCTGATAATGAACCCGTAAACTTATTATCCTTCTGTGGATAACAGCAGAAGGACGAACATATCAAGATAATAAAATTCAGGAACTTCAGGTATTTATTCATATTTTTTGGGGATGCTTACACTGCGGAACTATATAAATCGAAACAAATGCCTCGAACTCCTACCTCACCCCACGACACAAAGTTAATAATTTTTTTTACATAACTTGGATTTATTATTAAAAATTACCTATTGTCGCGTCGCACGCTGACACCGGATAATACGACACATATTGCCGCACAGATTATGATGAGCATGGATGATGTCTGAATTATTTCACCGATACCTACCAAAGGAGACACTATTCCACCGAAGAGAAAGCCAACCGCTCCGAAAATTGCGGAAGCTGATCCCGGTGACTGTCGCCCCTCGTCCATTGCCAAAGTTGTGGACGATGAAAAAACGAGTCCAAGTCCCAGTACAATCAGCAGCATGGTAAGTTCGTACGAGATAAAACTATCGAAAATAATGTTTCCCGCATATTGCAACACTCCGCACGCCAACATGATTATGCTGCCTGTAAGTGCAGCCTTTCGCAGGTTTCTAAACTTTATCGCGATTGCCGAACCTGCTCCGATTCCAATAGAGTTGACCGCGAATATGAGGGAGAAGATCAGTTCTGAATATCCGAAATGGTTCTGAATTACGAAAGACGCTGACGAGATATACGAAAAAAGGACACCGTTGGCAAAACCGGATAAAATGACATATATTACAAAAGACTTGACTTTGAAGAGGCTTGTGAAACTACGTATCAGTTGACTTGCGCCCTCTTTAATCCGTTTATCCTCGGGAAGTGATTCCCTTAACCATACAGTGCAAAGCATCAAAGCCAATCCTAAACCTAACAATATCCAGAATATTCCTTGCCAACCGATTGATTCGCCCACCAATCCGCCGATAACCGGAGCTGAAACCGGCGCAATCCCATTGACAGCTCCGATAAGTGCCATTGACTTTGCTAATTCTCTTCCAGAGAAACAATCAGTAGCCACAGACCGTGACAAAACAATCGCACCCGCGCCTCCGAGACCTTGGATAAATCGGCAGACGTTGAAGAAGTCTATGTTTTTTGAGAAAATTATTCCAACGGTCGCAACCACAAAAAGGATCAAGGAAGAAACCAGAATTTTCTTTCGTCCGTATCTGTCGCTGACAGGTCCAAAAAACAGCTGACCGAATGCAAGCCCAAGCATACTCATTGTGAGTCCGAGCTGTACCATGGATGGTGTAGTATGGAAAACCTTAGTCATAGACGGTAGGGTTGGCAGATACATATCCGTTACAAAGGGACCGAAGCCGCAGAGCAACCCTAACAGCACCATCAGAAAAATATAATAGCTTTTTTTCATATCGAATTTCACAAAAATAGACAATATTGAATTCTAACCTTGTCAGCCAATCAAATTTATTATTCGCAAATTCGATGGGCTGACATATTAGAGTTTAAATAAATCCAAACATACTCTTAAAGTTTTCGTATCACGCGTAATCTGTCTCCGGTCAGATCTACTTCCCAGAATATAGGTCGCCTTACGTATCTGCCATCCACTTCGGTATGACTATGAGCAGACAGATATGCCGTCGGGATACTGACAGGGATCAAATAATCGACTCTAACAATCGTAGCTACTGCTCGGCTGCTGTGCTAAATATCCAAAAGCCATCTCCAGACGGGAAGGACATGAATGACAGTATCTTTGTCAATATTGATTTCCTCAGCAGAATCATAGGTAATAATATATAGATTCTTACATCCTATGGCTTTTGAAGCCTCAACTATTCCATTTATCTCACGGCTGCGAGTCTCCTCGTTACTCATATCCCATGTAACTTGAATTAAACTGATGACATCTACACCTCTTTGCACAACGAAATCGCATTCTCCTTTTCCTTGATAATAAAAAATACGGTCAATTGGAGTGCGATGCCGATAAAGCTGCAGAAAAACTGTATTTTCAAGTTTCTTTCCTTCATCGTCGCTTTGTGGGAGCAATACCGCGTCGCGAAGGCCATTGTCAATACAGTAATACTTCGGTTGGGAACTTGCAGATTTCTGCAAGGATCTGCTATAGTTGGAAATACCTATAAACATAAAAACGTCACAAGCGTAATTAGCCCAGTCATATAGAGCATCTTTGCTGACTTTTAGCCCTCTTGACTTTATGTCTCCATGTATAGCCCTGACCGACGTAGGCTTTGTAAGGTTCACCATAATTCGCTTCAGGAAATAGCGCATCACCTCTATGTTGGAGATTCCATAATGTTCAACCAAGTCTTTCAGGAGCATAGTATCGAAATAAGTCTGAAGAATCTTGGCCTTATGCAGGGGATTTTCTGTAAGCACCACCTCGGGGAAACCACCGTCGGAATTATATGCAATAAAAGCATTGCGCAGTTTTGCCAGATCGGATTCCAGCCAACTGTCCGTTTTAATATCTTTGAAATCACAATATTCCTTAAATGATAACGGCATTGTTTCTTCCTCTAAAGGCCAACCCCTTAAGGCCGACTTTAGTTCAGAGCTAAGCATGGATGCATTGCTGCCACTTATGTATATATTTTTAGTATAATGCTTATAAAGCCGCATAACAAAATACTCCCAGCCATCAATAAGCTGAATCTCATCAAAAAACATATAAACGGACGACATATCTATATCCGGATACATTTCCTGATATGCCTCGACTATCTGGTTTAATTCAGTAGAATTTATAGTGACAAGACGTTCATCATCAAAGCCTATCCATAAAAATCTTTTTCTATCCACACCCTTGGAAAGAAGGTCATTGATTACCATCTCCATTTTTGAACTCTTGCCACATCTCCTGACTCCTGGAACCGTAACTATCTTCCCACTATC
>CAZEOI010000069.1:0-20399 GCA_964513775.1 uncultured Sangeribacter sp.
TGCAACCTTCTGATCCGTAGTCAGATGCTCTATTCAGTTGAGCTAACGAACCAATAATGTTTTATTTGAGAATGTTAAAATTCTCGATGATGGTGATTCGTGCAGGATTCAAACCTGCAACCTTCTGATCCGTAGTCAGATGCTCTATTCAGTTGAGCTAACGAACCATTCATTTCGCAACAATCTTTGATTCCCGATTGCGAGTGCAAAGTTAGTTATTATCTGCGAAATGACCAAATTTTTTTGCAATTATGTTTTAAAAAAATAATGTCACTTCTGAGCTGCCGGTTATTTTTGAGATTGGAGGTGTTGATTTGCAGATACTTATGCTTCCTCTAAAAATTTGAGGCCAAGTGGCTGAAAGTCGCTCACGAATAGTGGCAGCCACTGTCTCAAGAAGCTTACGGGGCTTCTGCATCTCCTCTTCAACAATACTGTAGATCTCGGCATATGATATGGTATCCGCTAAATTGTCGGCAAGAATTGACTCGGAATAGGGGATACGAACCCTCACATCAACAATGAATTCATTGCCTATGCGGGTTTCCTGTTCCATCACACCATGCCTGGCATAGAAACGCAATCCTTTCAATGCAATCTCAAATTCCATATGATTTTACTCAAAAGTAAGATTTAAATTCTTAGTTGCAAGTGAAATTATCGATATCTCATTTACATAACCTCGCCTTCAAGAGGAATCTTTGCCACACGTCTTTGATGACGTCCACCTTCAAAGTCGGATTCAAGGTATGCGTCGACTATTTTCTTTGCCATTTCCACACTGATGAAGCGGGCCGGAAGGACAAGGAAATTAGCATCATTGTGCTGACGGGCGAGAGCTGCGAGTTCTGGTAGCCAGCAAAGGGCTGCACGTATTCCTTGATGTTTATTGAGAGTGATCTGCATACCCTGACCAGAGCCACACATTCCTACTCCGAAATCACATTCTCCTTTCTCTACGGCATAAGCGGCGGGATGTCCGAAATCAGCATAGTCGCATGAATCGGCGGAGTGAGTGCCGAAATCCTCAACTTCGTAACCTTTTTCAAGTAGATATGGCTTGATAATCTCCTTTAGTTCGTAGGCGGCATGGTCTGATGCCATTGCAATTTTTTTCATGTTAAATATCTGTTTTAACTTTGTTCTCGTTTGTTTTCTCACTGCTGCTTTTGAATATCTTGCTGGTGAAAGCGAATCTCACCAGAAGATAATTCACCGGTATGCAGATTGCCAAAGCCGGCAGCAATGCAAGAGTAGGCCCTACGATTCCTTTGAAAATCGCTACAAGACCTGTCTGTAAACCCATATTGACCAAATGGCTCAATGTGAAGCCAATTCCACGTTTGGCATTTGGTTGCTTATGGAAAGTGAAGTAGCTTGACAGGAAAAAGTTGACCACAAAACTTATGGCATAACTTATCAATGTGGCTACCACGGCTTTGCTTCCATGGAATACGGCGTGCACAAACACCACATAAATGCCATATTGCAACAGTGTGGCCACACCTCCGACCATTGCAAACCGCACTATTTCGGAAATTCTGCTGTCGCCGTTTATTAGTTGTTTTATATTCATGAGTCAGGTAGTATTTTCTTCAGACATTTTCAGACGTCTCGGAGGCAGCTTCAAGAAGGGTATCCGATTTGCCGTTTTTCTTATCGAGCAATACCTGCCTGTTTATCTCCTCAATATAATTGAGTATCTCGTCCCGTCCGGTTGATTTCTCGGAAGATGTGACAAACACCGGTGGAAGTTCTTCCCAATGCTTGAGGAGTTCCTTTTTATAGGCTTCTACATGTGCAAGCCCGGCGTTAGGTCCGAGTTTGTCAGCTTTAGTAAACACAATTGCAAACGGCACTTGATTTTCTCCAAGCCATTCCAAAAATTCAAGATCGATCTTCTGAGGTTCGTGGCGAATATCAATGAGCACAAACAGCAGCGTCATTTGGGCACGTTCGAGAATATACCGGTCAATGATACGACGGAATTCCTCTCTCTGATCCTTTCCACGCTGGGCATAGCCATAGCCGGGAAGATCGACGATATAAAATGCCCCGTCATTTATGCGGAAATGATTTATAAGAAGTGTCTTGCCTGGCTTTTGAGAAGTTTTTGCAAGACCCTTCCTTTTAGTGAGCATATTAATCAGTGAGGATTTGCCAACATTGGAACGTCCGATGAAGGCATATTCAGGCACATCGGTGGCCGGACATTGCTCCACTTTTGCGTTACTTATCTCGTATTTTGCATTTTTTATTTCCATAATTCTCTCTTTTGGGTTTTGTCTGTCCATTGATGATTCTCAGAACAATGAAGTTGTCAAACAAACTACATCCTTGAGCTGGAAGTCAGCTGTTAAGGCCTCCAAATCCAGACAGATAAAATGTAGAGGCAACTTCAGCGTTAATCAGTTCCACATACTCCATGCTCTGAGATTAAAAAGAAGCTTGGACAGACTTCTATAATAATAACAATCTGCAGGAGCAAAAGTGTGAATTAGAAAAGCAGACTGTGGATAATGCGTAAGGCACGGCCCACTGATTCTTCATCGATTACGAATGATAGGGTAGTGGCCGAAGCTTTATGCGTATGACTTTCTACAGATATGGAATCACGGTTGAGGCTGTTGAGGATCCGCGGAGCCAGGCGGGAACGTTCCCGCATACCCTCGCCGACTACGGCTACTACAGCGAGCCCCTCTTTTCTACGGATAGATTTTACAACACCTTTGGAGAGCTCGGGTGCGAATTCCGATAATAGAAGAGTCTGCACCGTGTCGGCATCAGCCGACGACACGGCGAAACTCAAAACCGGTTCGGTTTCTTCACGGGTGGCTTGTAAAACGGTGACACCCCTCTTTGCGAGCACATTCAGAGCGCGAGAGCGCAGTGGCCTTGAGCCGCGCATGTCGGCTATAGATGTGTTGAAAAGAGTAATACCCTTAATTGAGGAGATGCCTTTTATCCCTACGTCCTTATCTTCGTGTCGATCAGTGATAAGCGTACCGGGAGCGGTGGGGTTGAATGTGTTGAGAATCTTGATGGGTATGTTCTTGTGGAATACCGGATAGATTGTCGGAGGATAAATCACTTTTGCACCGAATGAGCATAGCTCCATACTCTCTATAAACGACATGGCGGGCATCACCCGGGCATCCGGAATGATTCTGGGATCGGCACTCATGAATCCGTCTACGTCTGTCCATATTTCCAGAATGGAGGCATCAAGAGCCGCCGCTATCAGAGCTGCTGTGAAATCGCTCCCTCCACGGCCTAAGTTGGTGATGGCTCCTGTAGATCTGTCGGTAGATATAAATCCCGGAACAATGGCTACACCATTGAAACCTTTGAATGTCTTCTGTATAAGACTTGCGGTAAGTTTCTGATCGGCAATATTCTTTGAATACCAGTTTTCGGTTTTTACAAATTTGAGTGAATCGAAGCGCACAGCCCCGTCAATCATATCGGTGACTATGATTGACGACATTCTCTCGCCGAAACTTACGATTACGTCAAGTATATGGCCGGGAAGATCTCGAAGAAGAAATACTCCGTCATAATTGCGTGCGAGAGCCGAAATAAGATCTTCAACTGCTTGCATGGTGTCGTTGCGCTTTTCAGGTGGCACCATCTCCTCGATTATAAGGCGATGGCGCTCCGAGAACGCGGTAATGTCGTCGCGATAAGTCTCATCACCGGCGGCCGCTTTACGAGCCGTGGCGATAAGACGATCGGTAAGACCTCCCAAAGCCGAAACCACCACAATCTGAGGCGTCGGATTGGATTCGACTATATTTTTTACACTACGCAGGCTTTCGACAGTGCCTACGGAGGTGCCTCCAAACTTCAATACTTTCATATCGCTGACAGAATTCAAAATGAGGAAGTCTAAACTTTTTACTCACTTGTCGATTTTTTATTTGTTTTTCAACAAGCGAAAATCTCTTTGCCCAAACCGGATCATCTTTCATAGTTATTTTCATATACCATCAATGAATTGGTTCGTAAAAATCTCTCTCCGAACAAAATCACTTATGAAAAACTGTCTTGGTTCAAGCAAATAAAAAGTTTATACCTCTTCAGTCATAAAGATGCTTTCTCTGCAAAGTTAGTGAGAATTTCCGATAATATAGCCAGATATTAATAAATAAAAGTGAGATTGAGGTGTTATAATTAAGAAGCATGCTATATTGGGCGCTATTCTTTGGAGAGGTTCTATTCTGTCGGTTTGAATGGATCTCGAAAACTATGCCTTGAATTTGCGAAGTTGAAAGTGCATCTTTAATAGGTAAAAAACACAGAGCTTTGCATTGTAGGAGGCAAAAATATCAAAATTTTGAAAATCATTATGGATCTAAATAAATATCTTTATAATCACGAATTTAAATCTGATCTTTGTTGCGGAAGTCTGCTGATTGCCGAGCCTCTGATGAAAGGCGACATATTCAGCAGGGCGGTGGTGATGATTTTGGATGTGGATAAAAACCAGGGTCATCTGGGTCTTGTGCTCAATAAGAAGCTGTCGGTAAGTCTTAATCAACTCATCCCTGATAT
Organism: uncultured Sangeribacter sp.; assembly: GCA_964513775.1. Classification (GTDB taxonomy): domain Bacteria; phylum Bacteroidota; class Bacteroidia; order Bacteroidales; family Muribaculaceae; genus Lepagella. The sequence goes on from CAZEOI010000069.1 coordinate 4,555, forward strand.
GGGGATTGAGCGTGAGATACCGGTGTTCAGCGGCGGTCCTGTGGATCAGTCGAGACTGTTTATGCTCCACACGCTGGGGGATTTATTCAAAGGTTCATCGGAATTGATCCCCGGCATCTACGTGGGAGGAAGCATCGAGGATGTCTACTCTTATCTGATGGAGGGTGGTGAGGTGGATGGTAAGATACGGTTCTTCTTGGGCTATAGCGGCTGGACTGCCGGACAACTTCAGGGAGAGATTGCCCGTCATATATGGGCTGTGAGGGGAAATGCGGGACCCGATACGGAACGTCTCCTCAAGGGGAGAGGCAACCGTTATTGGCGCCGGGAGGTAGGGCTTCTTGACGGAGACTTCAGAAGCTGGTTGAATGTGCCGCAAGATCCTTCGCTTAATTAGAGCATTAGATAATGACGAAAAGGCTCAACCGATTAATGGTTGAGCCTTTTCGTCATTATTATCATATCTGATGATGAATCATCTTTATGAATAAACCAATCAGGCAAGGTGGCTACTTTTGAAAACCCGCATCGCTCGAACAGAGTCAAAGAGATATGGTTGTCGCTTTCCACTTTAGCAGCGAGCAATCTTAGATTCAGCACTTCAGAGGCATATTTTTCCAAAATTACGAGAGCTGTGCCCGCAACGCCCATATTTCTGAAATCCCGGAGAATATAGATCCCTACGAAAGCGCGCCTGTGAACCGGGTCGATCTCATATAGATCAACCAAACCGGCAGGCATCCAAGAATCATCACGACACACTGAAACTATAAGCCGCAGTTGACGGGCGCTAAATGGATCGGCATCATAATCAAGGGCATACTGACGCAATATACGTCGGGATAATGGTGCCACGGTGTCGGAATATCTCCAGGCCGAGGCATCGTTTTCGATTTCATACATGAAATCCGCATCACACGGCTCCACCGCCCGCAATCTTATATTCCTTTCGCTAAAATTCATACTCATAACCGGTTATTGTTTAGCGAAAGAGGAGGAGAAGAGCACACGGTTCTGTATGGATTTACCCAATGTAAGCTCATCGGTATATTCCAGTTCGTTTCCTATGCTCAATCCGCGTGCCAACATAGTGACTCTCACCGGAAGATCCGACAGTTTGCGGTAGATATAGAAATTTGTGGTGTCGCCCTCGATGGTGGGGCTCAATGCGAGAATTATCTCCTCAAGATTCTCTTCAGTCACTCTTTTTACGAGGCTCTCTATCTCCAGATCAGCAGGACTTACGCCGTCAAGAGGAGAAATAAGGCCTCCCAACACATGATAAAGTCCGGAATGTTGGCGTGTCGATTCTATAGTGATCACATCCTTCACATTCTCCACTACGCATACTATGGATGAATTCCTGCGACTGTCGTTGCAAATAGGACAAACCTCCTCTTCGCTGATATTGTGGCAGCGGCGGCAGTAATTGATATTTTTCCGCATATCGATGATTGACTGTCCTAATGAGACAGCTTCATGTTCCTCACGCCTGAGAAGGTGTAGCGCTAAACGTAAAGCCGTCTTTCTCCCGATGCCCGGGAGCTTGGAGAGTTCAGACACAGCGTTTTCAAGAAGAGTAGAATTATATGATTGTAACATGATGCAAAATTAATAAAAACTGTTGAATATTCAGTCATGCCGGAAGGCATAGTGCAGATCGGATTTGCCGCTGGCAAACCTGCTGCTACAATATATCCTTACTATAATGCAACCCAGTTGCAATATATTGTGGTTATTTTTGCAAAAAATTAATAATAATGAATAAAACACGTTTTTCAATACTAACCGCGGTGATGCTGCTCCTTTCCGGATGTGGTTCACACTCAGCCCACGAAGGACACGATGACCACGACGGTCACGACCATAACCATGAACATGAACATACACCGGCCCATTCGCACAAGGAGGGCCATGTGCATCATGAGGGAGAGGAGACGGAAGAGGAGGAGGAACACAATCCGGACGAGATAATTCTTACTCCTGTTCAGGCAAAGGCAGCGGGTGTGGTCGTCACCCCCGTTACTCCCGGAGAATTCAGCTCAGTGATGAAATGCGGTGGTCGTATCCTGACAGCCACCGGCGATGAATCTACAGTTGTAGCGCCTGCATCCGGCATAGTATCAATGAAAAAGGGATATGCCGAAGGTATGCCGGTAAGTAAAGGCTCAGCCGTTATGACAGTCTCCTCGGCCAAACTGCCCGAAGGCGAGACTGCCCGTAGAAACGAGATAGCTTTTATGCAGGCAAAATCAGACTTTGAAAGATCTGAGAAACTTAAAGCCGACAATCTGATAACCGAAAAAGATTACGAGACAGCGAAGGCTGAATATGAGCGGGCCAAGTTGGCATACGAGGCCACAGGTGGTAAGCCTTCTGCTTCGGGAGTGGCAGTCACCACGCCGACGGGAGGATACATCAAGGAGTGTCTTGTGAGAGATGGCGACTTCGTCGAGGTGGGGCAGCCGGTGATGCGCCTCACTCAGAATCGTCGTCTGTTCCTCAGAGCAGATGTGTCGGAGCGCGATTATGGGCGTGTAGGTTCAATTTCAGGAGCTAAATTCCGTCCGTCATATAGTGAGAATGTTTACAATCTTCAAGATCTCGACGGGCGTCTGGTGGCTTCGGCCCAGACTGCTTCAGCTTCCGGATCGTTCATACCGGTCACATTCGAGTTTAACAACACCGGAGGTGTCATGCCCGGAAGTTTTGTAGAGGTTTATCTTATAGGAGCGAAACGTGACAATGTAATCACCGTTCCGTTGACTGCGCTTACAGAGGAACAGGGTGTGAATTTCGTCTACATACAGGTTGACGATGAGGGCTATATGAAACGTGAGGTGAAGCTTGGCCCGACCGACGGAGAGTTTGTAGAGATTTTATCCGGTCTTATACAGGGTGAGAATGTAGTCACGGAAGGTGCCATACATGTGAAACTTGCTTCTGCAAAGGCTGCAATTCCCGCTCATAACCATAACCACTAAGAGAAGAGGCGATGCTTGACAGAATAATTAGATTCTCATTGCAAAACAGGTTGCTCATAATGGTAGCGGCCGTTGTGCTTGTGGTGGCGGGTTTCTACACAGCCCACAACACAGAGGTAGACGTATTTCCTGATCTCAATGCACCTACCGTGGTTGTGATGACCGAGGCAAATGGTATGGCAGCTGAAGAGGTGGAGCAACTGGTGACATTCCCGATAGAGACGGCTATGAATGGAGCCACGGGTGTGAGGCGTGTAAGATCATCTTCCACCAACGGATTTTCAGTGGTGTGGGTAGAGTTTGATTGGGGCACGGATATTTATATCGACCGTCAGATAGTATCGGAAAAGCTGGCAACCGTGGCCGATGATCTGCCGGCCAACATCGGCACTCCCACACTTGGCCCGCAATCATCTATCTTGGGAGAGGTGCTCATAGTCAGTCTTACTTCAGATTCCACATCGCAGGAGGAGCTGCGCACAATAGCCGACTGGAATGTGCGTCCGCGTCTTCTCTCCACAGGAGGTGTGGCTCAGGTGTCGGTGATCGGTGGCGATCTGAAGGAATACCAGATACTCGTGAATCCCGGCAGAATGCGTCATTACGGCGTGAGCCTGGCCGAGGTGTTGAATGCAACAAGAGGCTTGAACGGCGGTTCAAACGGTGGAGTAGTATATGAATACGGCAATGAATATATAGTGCGGGGGGTGATTCCCGACGACACTGAGCAGCGTCTTGAAAAGGCCGTGGTGAAGATGGATGGCGAAAGAGCCATTACCCTCGGAGATATTGCCACGATTCATGTGGGTTCGCAATCTCCCAAGTTGGGTGTGGCTTCTGAAAAGGGTAAATCGGCGGTATTGCTGACAGTCACGAAACAACCCTATACAGGCACCATCGAGCTTACGGAGCGTCTTGAGTCAGCTTTAGCCGATCTTGAGAAGACTATGCCTGCCGATGTGCATGTGTCCACAGATATCTTCCGCCAGTCGAGGTTCATAGAAAGTTCGATCGACAATGTGAAGGATTCACTTTTGGAGGGTGCGATATTCGTGGTGGTTATTCTTTTCGTTTTCCTCGGAAATGTGCGCACCACGGTGATCTCTCTTGTCACTATTCCATTGGCTCTGTTGGTGACTATATTGGTTATTTATTTCATGGGATTGAGTATCAATACGATGAGTCTTGGTGGTATGGCTATTGCCATCGGCTCGCTTGTAGATGATGCCATCGTGGATGTGGAGAATGTGTGGAAGCGACTGAGAGAGAACCGACTCCTGCCTGATGAGGAGCGACGCAAGACTCTCCATGTGGTCTATGATGCTTCGAGAGAGGTGAGACTTCCTATTCTCAACTCCACCCTTATCATCATAGTGAGCTTCATACCGCTTTTCTTTCTCAGCGGCATGGAGGGAAGGATGTTGATCCCTCTTGGCATAGCATTCATCGTAGCCCTGTTTGCCTCAACAGTAGTTGCTTTGACTGTGACTCCGGTATTGTGCAGCTATCTGCTGAATCATAAGGGTGCGAAAGATGAGAAGGATTCAATTGTCACCCGTTGCCTGAAGAAATATTATGAAAGTGCCTTAAATTTCGCATTGAATCATGCAAGGAGCGTTGTAGGCCTTACGGTTATATTGTTTATCGGAAGTCTCATTATCTTCTTCACCCTTGGCAGCAGCTTCTTGCCGGCATTCAACGAGGGGTCATTTACCATCAACGTCAGTTCGGTGCCCGGTCTTTCGCTTGAGGAATCAGATAAGATAGGACATCGTGCTGAGGAACTTCTGATGAGTGTGCCGGAGATAAAGACAGTGGCACGAAAGACCGGAAGGGCGGAACTTGATGAGCATGCGTTAGGTGTGAATGTATCAGAGATAGAGGCACCATTCGAGCTCGACGGCCGGTCGCTGGAAGAGGTGAAGCGGGAAGTTAGGGAGAAGCTGGCCACTATAGTCGGAGCAAACATTGAAATCGGACAGCCGATAAGCCACCGTATAGATGCTATGCTCAGCGGAACGCAGGCGAATATCGCCATTAAACTCTTTGGAGATGATCTTGGCAAGATGTTCTCCATAGGCAATCATATAAAAAAAGAGATATCTGATGTGGAGGGTATAGCCGATCTAAACGTGGAGCAGCAGATAGAGCGTCCGGAGATCAAGATCACGCCCCGCCCAGATATGCTGGCTCTCTATGGCATCAGTGAACCGGAATTTAACGAGTTTATCACTGTGATGCTCGGAGGTGAGACCGTTGGCCGCATATATAAAGGAGGAAGGAATTTCAACCTTGTGGTGCGTAGTGATGAGGAGAGCCGCAATACGATAGATGCATTGCGAGGGATCCTTATCGATACTTCTACCGGCGACAAAGTGCCGCTGGCCAATGTGGCGGATATTACCTCCTCTACGGGTCCTAACACCATCAACCGTGAGAACGTGAAGCGAAAAATCGTGATCTCGGCCAATACGAGCGGTCGCGACCTGGGAAGTGTGGTGAAGGATATTCAGGAGAAGATCGATGCCTCGATAAATTTGCCGGAGGGATATCATATAGAGTATGGCGGACAGTTTGAGAGCGAACAGGCCGCGAGCCGGATTCTTCTTCTCACTTCACTCGGAAGCATACTTGTGATCTATCTTCTGCTTTTCATGCAGTTCCGCAATTCGATAGAGAGTGCCACCGTGCTTCTCAACCTTCCCTTTGCATTGATAGGAGGAGTGCTTGTGCTTCGTTTTACATCGGGAGAGGTGAGCATACCGGCAATCATCGGTTTTATATCGCTCTTTGGAATTGCCACCCGAAATGGTATGTTGCTTATGACCCGCTACGATCTTCTCAGGTCGAATGGAGGTTTGAGTTTAAGAGATAGTGTGATGCAAGGTTCGCTCGACCGACTCAATCCTATCCTCATGACCGCCATGACATCGGCGCTTGCTTTGATTCCGCTTGCAGCCAGAGGCGACCTTCCCGGTAATGAGATTCAAAGCCCGATGGCGGCCGTTATACTCGGTGGTCTTGTAAGCTCCACATTCCTCAACGGATTTATCATTCCGATAATGTATATGTGGATTAACAGGAATAAGGAAGGAGGACTTAAGAAAGAATCAATTTCTTTCTCAGCAGATAAGTATGTGTCACAAATTAATTAATATATTTCTTGTCGCCCTCTAAGGCGATCTTTGACACCGCTTTTCAGTTATAATAGAACCCTATTACGCCTTCAAAACGGTCTCAAATCTCATCCTTATATATCACCAATCAATTATATCATTAATTTATGACACATACTTAACATCAAATAACTAAGAGAATGAAACTATTTATAACAATACTTTGTGCGGTGGCTCCCGCTCTGATTAATGCTCAGGAGTTGTCACGTCTCTTGGCAACTGTGGAGCAACACAACCTCGAACTGAGGGAGATGCGAGAGGAGCTCAAAGCATCCGGCTATGAAATAAAGGAGCAGAATAAACTTGATAATACCTCTGTGGAGTATTCTCCCTTTTTCAGGAAGGGTGCGGAGGGCATTGCAAGTTCTGAGCTTATTGTGAGTCAGGAGTTTGATTTTCCCACTCTTTATGCCGCCAGGAGTAAAGCGGGGAAAAGCCGAATTGACTGTCTCAACTCAGAGTATGCCGTGGCGCGTAGGGATATCATGCTCTCTGTGGCAGAGAACTATATAGGCCTGGTGCGTCTGAATAAAGTTCGCAAGTCGCTTGGTGAGCAATTGATAGATGCGGAAAGACTGTTTTCTATGTCGGAGAAAAGAATGGCCGCCGGAGATCTCACCTCCATTGAGCTTAACCGCGTTCGTCTGCAGATTATGGATTTGAAAAAAGCACTTCTCGACACCGAAACCGAGGCGCTTTCGTTAAGAACAGAATTAAACAGGCTCAACGGTTATGAGAATCTTGATTGTGCGGCATTGGAATATCCCGATTGGAATTCTGCCGACGTAGCGACAATAGATTCGGATGTGGCTGTGAAGGCTGCTGAAGCCGGTGTGGAGGCAGCTAAGAGAGATGAGAGTGTGGCACGTCAAAGCTGGGTGCCGAAACTTACTCTCGGCTACCGACGCAATACGGAATTGGAGGAGGCGAGCAATGGCTTTGTGGTAGGTGCTTCGTTTCCGCTTTTCACTTCATCTTCCAAAGTGAAGGCTTCAAAGGCAAGAAGAGCGGCTGCTGAAGTTAATATGGAAAATGCGCGTTTGAAGGCGGCCTCAGAGATTGACAACACTCAACAGGAACTCCAGTTGATAGTAAGATCCATGAAGGTGTATGACACGAAGCTTATCGATGACACTCAGCGACTGTTGTTGAAGTCTGTTGAGCTCGGCAATATGACCATCACTGATTATTATACCGAACAGATTTCACTCAACGAGTCAAAAATGGCTTATATAGATCTTGAATACGAGTATTACAAGAGGTTAGCTGTTCTTTATAAGAACCGGTTGAGCAGCGGCCTATGAAGTTTATACAACTTCATTCTCTCTACCTCCGTATTTATGGTTTATTTGATAAAAAGATGATTAAAGATGATTGACTATATTAGCGGGCCAGTGGCCGAACTGAACCCAACTACCGTAGTGATAGACTGCGCAGGAGTGGGTTACGAACTCAATATTACTCTCATTGACTATGCGGAGCTTAACGGAGCTCTGGGCAAGGAGAGGGTGAAACTTTTTGTGCATGAGGCAATCCGTGAGGATGCTCATCTTCTGTATGGCTTCCTCACCAAGAGAAGCCGTGAACTTTTCCGTCTGTTGATAGGGGTGAGTGGGGTAGGACCCAATACTGCCAGACTGATACTCTCTTCACTTACAGCCGATCAGCTTGAGACGGCAATTGCTTCCGGTCAGGATTCAGCTCTGAAAGCTGTGAAGGGAATCGGCGGGAAGACCGCCCAGCGAATCATTGTAGACCTGAAGGATAAAATAAAAAGTGCACCCGTTTCGTTATCAACAAGTACGCCTGTGGCCGGAGAAGTATATGATGATTCAATGGCGGCGCTCGTAATGCTCGGGTTCACTGCTCAACAAAGTCAGAAAGTTTTGAAGAAGATTTTTGCGGATGATCCCACACTGAGCACGGAGAAAGCCATAAAGCAGGCGCTCAAGATGCTCTGATGACTTTTCAACGACCTAAAGCAATCTTCAATATAATAAAAAAGCTGCCGGTGCCTGTCATGGTGCTGGTGGCTTCCGTTGTATCTTTAGGCCAGTATAGAAAATCTGAACTTCCGCCTCCTCCCCCTCCTGTCAACCTTCAGGGCACCGACATACCTGACAGCGTGGTGTTGCCATCGCCGGTTGCTCCTACATTCCCTCAGACATTTGATGAATACGTAAACCGTGAGTATGCGGCAGATCTCACCACTCCCTCAAACGTGAAAACGGAGGTGGTATATGATCCCGCCTCCGGCTTGTATGTAATGCGCACCATGGTTGGCGACCGCCAGCTTATCACTCCATTCATGATGACTCCGGAGGAATACAACAAGTATATGACGCGCCGGGAGATGTTCGGTCATTTCCAGCAACGCAATGCGGAGGGATTCGAGAATAAGGATAAGCAGCCCTTCAATATCCTTGACATGAATTTCGCCCTTGGGCCGCTTGAGAAGGTTTTTGGCCCCGGAGGAGTACGACTCACCACACAGGGTTCCATTCAGCTGTCGATGGGCATAAAGAGCAACAAGACCGATAATCCGGCTTTGTCGCTTCGTTCGCGTAGAAAGACATTCTTCAATTTCGATCAGAAAATTCAGGCCAATATCGGAGCTTCTGTGGGCGACAAACTTAAGTTTAACATGAGCTATAACACCGATGCCACATTTGATTTTGATTCGAAAAATCTGAAACTTAACTATGAGGGGAAGGAGGATGAGATAATTAAAAACATTGAGGCCGGCAATGTGAGCATGACCACCGGTTCGAGTCTGATACGAGGGGGTACGGCTCTTTTCGGCATCAAATCCAAACTACAGTTTGGTAAGCTCACCCTCACCGGGATTCTAAGTCAGCAGAACAGCGAGTCGCAGACCGTGAACACGCAGGGTGGCGTGCAGAGCACATCCTTCTCAATCAAGGCGGATGATTACGACGCCAACCGACACTTTTTCCTTTCACAATATTTCTACGACAATTACGATTCATTCGCATCGCGTTTGCCCCACGTGTCGTCGGGCATCACTATCACACGCATTGAGGTGTGGGTAACCAACAAGAACGGCAATTACGATGAGAGCCGAAACTTTGTAGGCTTTATGGATTTGGGCGAGAACACCAGGCTCGCCAATGATTATTGGGTGGCTGACCATAGTTTCAACAATCCCTCGAACCAGAGCAACAATCTTCTCAGCGTAATAAAGACTGACTATCCCGGTGCGAGGAACATTAATCAGGTGACTCAGGTGCTGGAGCCTCTGGGTGCGTATGGCATCACTGGAGGCCGTGATTATGAGAAAGTGGAGAGTGCGCGTCTGCTTCGCTCAAGCGAATATACCCTTAATTCCACATTAGGTTATATCTCATTGAAATCGGCGCTCTCTACCGATGAGGTGTTGGGAGTGGCCTATGAATATACGTATCAGGGAAAGGTGTATCAGGTAGGAGAGTTTTCAAGCGACGTCTCCACCACCACCGATGCCCTTTATCTCAAGATGCTCCGCGGCACCACCATCTCCCCGCATCTCCCAATGTGGAAACTGATGATGAAGAACGTCTATTCCTTAGGTGCCTATCAGCTTCAGAAGAAGAATTTCAAGCTCAACATAAAGTATCTCAGCGACACCACCGGAATGGAGATAAATTATCTGCCTGTGGGAGACATTGCCAATCAGCCACTCCTGCAGGTGATGAATCTTGACCGTATAGATTCAAACCAGGAGTCGAATCCCGATGGTTTCTTCGATTATGTGGAGGGCTACACCGTTCAGCCGGCAAGCGGCAAGGTAATCTTTCCAGTGGCGGAGCCGTTTGGTGCCTATCTGGAGAAGAAGATAGGCAATCCGATGCTTGCTGAGAAATATGTGTATAAGGAGCTTTATGATTCCACTCTCGTTGTGGCCAGGCAGTTTGCCGATAAAAACAAATTCTCAATGCAGGGTGAGTATCAGGCTTCCAATGGCGCGCAGATACGCCTGAACGCCATGAACGTGCCGCGTGGTTCGGTTGTGGTGATGGCCGGAGGTGTGGTGCTGACGGAAAACAGCGACTATACCGTGGATTACAGCATGGGCATCGTGACCATCACCAACCAGAGTATTATCGATTCCGGCACCAATGTGAGTGTCACTCTCGAAAACCAATCGATGTTCAGCATGCAGCGCAAGACACTTGTCGGACTTGATGCCCAATATCGGTTCAACAAGGATTTCACTCTTGGTGGCACGGTGCTTAATTTCTCAGAGAGAGCTTTGACCGAAAAGGTGAATATAGGAGATGAGGTGATCAATAACACTATGCTTGGTCTTAACCTGAGCTACAATAAGGATTTCATGTGGCTCACAAATCTCCTCAACAAGGTGCCCACAATCAACGCTACGGCCCCCTCTACTCTGCGACTCAGTGCTGAGTTTGCCAAATTGGTGCCACATAAGCAGAAGACGGGCACCACCAAAGGCTCTTCATATATAGATGATTTCGAAAGTACACAGACCGGGATGGATCTCCGCAATCCTTATTCCTGGTTTCTCGCATCCACTCCGCAGGATGCCGGAAAAGATGCTCTTTTTCCGGAGGCATCCCTATCCGACAATGTAGACTACGGGAAGAACCGCGCTCTTCTCGCCTGGAATTACATTGACCGAATGTGGACAATGAAAAATTCCTCAATGTTGCCGGGATATCTGCGCAACGACCTCAAGCAACTTTCCAATCCTTATGTGAGGGAGGTGCAGGTGAGGGAGATATATCCGGGCCGAGAGATAAATTACGGTGAGGCGAACTATATACAGACTCTCAACCTCTCATTCTATCCTAAAGAGAGGGGTCCCTATAATCTTGATGCCGAGAATATAGATGATAAGGGAAATCTTCTTTACCCGGAACGTCGTTGGGGAGGAATCATGAGGAAGATGGACAATACCAATTTTGAGAACTCCAATGTGGAGTATCTCCAGTTTTGGCTTCTCGACCCATTCCTTGATGATGAGAATCCCAATCGTGAGGGTGGCGACCTTTATTTCAATTTCGGTGAGATAAGCGAGGATATTCTTAAAGATGGCATGAAGAGCTATGAGAACGGCATACCTATTGACGGGAATGATTCCTTTATCTCCACTACCAACTGGGGAAAGGTCTCGACTCAGAATTCACTGACATATGCTTTCGAGAACGCACCCGATGCGCGTCCTCGTCAGGACGTAGGTCTTGATGGTCTGCCCAACGACGATGAATATGATTTCCATTCCTATGCCGATTATCTGAACCGTCTGCGCACACGTCTGTCCGGTGCCACCATATCAGAGATGCAGGAAGTGCCGTTCTCACCGATGAATGACCCCGCCGGCGATAATTATCATTTTTATCGCAGCGACTATTACGATGAGGTCAGAGCTTCCATTCTTGATCGCTATAAGCATTACAATGGTGTGGAGGGTAACTCATTGTCGCCCGATCAGAGCAGTAATCCCTACTATCAGTCGTCGCGGAGTGTGCCGGATGTAGAGGATATAAACCAAGACAATACTCTCAACGAATACGAGCGCTATTTTGAATACAAAGTGTCGATTCGTCCGGAAGATCTTCAGGTTGGTAAGAACTATATCACCGACATGAGGGAGACAGTCGTGACCACCCGCGAGGGCACGGGACGTAGTGTATGGTATCAGTTCAAGATACCCCTGAGCCAGCCTGACAAGGTTGTAGGTGGAATAGCAGATTTCTCAACCATCCGCTTCGCCAGGATTTTCATGACCGGATTCAAGGAGACCACACACCTCAGATTCGGTGCGCTCGAACTTGTGAGAGGGGAGTGGCGCGACTATAAGTTCAACCTCAACAGCCGCAATGATTCGCCGGCTGAGGGTGAACTCGATCTTTCTATCGTCAACATAGAGGAGAACTCAGGTCAGAAGCCGGTGAACTACGTTCTACCCCCCGACGTGACCCGTATCCAAGATCCCGGCCAGATGCAGGCCACTCAGCTCAACGAGCAGTCATTGGCAATGAAGGTGACCGGACTGCAGCCCGGCGACGGGCGTGGGGCCTACAAGAACACTCAGCTTGACCTGCGCATCTACCGCAGGATGCAGATGTGGGTGCATGCCGAGGCTCCGATCGATGATAAAACCAATCTCAAGAATGGAGATCTCGCTATCTTCATCCGTATCGGTTCGGATGTGAAAAACAATTATTATGAGTATGAGATACCACTTGAACTGACTCCGCCGCCACCAACCGGCAACTACAATAATATGAATATGGCCGACCGACAGACGGTGTGGCCGATATCAAATTTCCTTGATGTGGCATTCGACTCCTTCACTGAGCTCAAGACTCGACGTAACCACGACCGAAGTGCCAATATGGAGGGAGTGGGCTATAATATTCTCTACTCAATGCGCGATCCTGACAACGATCACAACACCATAAGCGTATTGGGAAATCCGAGCCTCAGCGATGTGCGCGTGATGCTCATAGGCATACGTAATAAATCTAACACCGTTAAGGATGGCACTATATGGGTGAATGAATTGAGAGTTACCGACTTCAACGAATCAGGGGGTTGGGCCGCAAATGTAAACGCCAACCTCACCCTGAGCGACATTGCTATGGTGAACTTTGCCGCTCATAAGGAGACTGCCGGTTTCGGTGGTGTAGACCAAGGGCTGTCTCAGCGTAGGCTTGATGACTACGATCAGTATAATTTCTCGGTTCAGGGTGATGTGGGAAAGGTTATTCCTCAGGGTGCCAAGCTGAATGCTCCTATCTACTATTCGAAGTCGACAGAGCGTAGCACACCGAAATATAATCCCCTTGATCAGGACATCCTTCTGAAAGATGCCCTCAAGGCAGCCACCACCAAACATGAGAAAGATTCGATAGAGAGCTTTGCCCTCACGCGTAAAAGCGTGGAGAGCTTCTCCATATCAAATCTGAAATTCAACGTGCAGAGCAAGAATCCTATGCCTTGGGATCCTGCCAACTTCCAGGTTTCATTCTCATTCAACAAACAGAAGAGTGTAGACCCTTCTACTGAATATCAGAACACCTTTGATTATCGTGGTTCGTTCCAGTACACTTACAGCCCTTACGTGAAGCCTTGGAAACCATTCAGCTTCATAAAGGGTAAGAGTAAGACAGCCAAATACTTCAAAGACTGGGGAATAAACTGGATGTTCAACTCTCTCACGTTCTTCACAAACATGACGCGTTACTATTATGAGGAGCAGACGCGCAGTCAGGTGGATGTAGATTTCCAGCTTCCGGTACAGGTGAGCAAAAACTTCCTCTGGGACCGTCAGCTCAATCTCACATGGAACATCATACAATCACTTAGTCTCTCTTTCGCAAGCAATACCACCGCACGTATAGAGGAGACTATAGGTGCTGTCAACAAGCGACTCTTCCCTGATAAATACCGCGACTGGCGCGACACCGTATGGTCGTCGATAAAGCATCTCGGCACTCCCTGGAACTATAACCAGACTTTCACCGGATCGTATAAGGCTCCGTTCAATAAGATTCCGGTGCTTGATTATCTTACAGGCAACCTTACCTACTCCTCTACCTATCGCTGGGACAAGGGTGCTACCGTCGACGATCTGTATCTCGGCAACTCCATACAGAACCAGACTGTATGGAATGCAGATGCACGCCTTAATTTCGAGACACTCTTCAATAAATCGAAATATCTCCAGAACATCAACAAGCGGTTCGGCAAAACTTCAGCCAGAGGGAGCAACGGTAACGCGGCAAATTCACGCAATCGCTCTCAGGTCAAAAAGTTTGAACGCTCCATAGCTTTGGCTGAAGACACCACGACCATCGTGAAGCATAATCTGAAGACCAAGAAGGTAAAGATCAATGCCACTATGGCCGGCAAACCTATGAAACTTGAGACCAAGGTGGTTGACGACAACACGGTGGAGATTCTCACCAAAGGTAAAGGTAATATCAAGCTCGTGGTGCGCGAGGATAAGACTGAGCCGAAAAAGACAGTCTGGAAAGAGGCTTCAGAATATGCGTTGCGCTTCCTTATGATGCCCCGCAGTCTCTCTTTCCGTTGGCGCAGCTCTCATTCGCTCAATCTGCCTCAGTTCTCGCCAAATGTTGGAGATATATTCGGGCAAAGCAATAAGTACGGCCCAATGGCACCGGGACTTGATTTCGCCTTCGGTTTCTATGATGAGTCGTATGTGGATAAAGCGTTGAAGCGAGGCTGGCTCCTTACTTCTGACGAGATGACTTCACCGGCACTCTGGAACAAGGGTAAGGAATTTAACTTCGAACTTACCCTCGAACCTGTGCGCGGCCTTAAGATTGTGCTCACGAGTAATCTTACTGACAACAGAACCAATCAGGTGCAATTCATGTTTGCAGGTATGCCCACTTCACTGAGCGGATCCTATACACGCACCCATGTGGCTTTGGCAAGCGCTCTGAAGAGGTCAAAAGCCTCTGATGGCTATCAGTCGAAGGCTTTCACCCGTTTCCTTGAGAATATTCCGGTAGTAGCAGCGAGATATGACCGTCTTTACAACGGACTCACATATCCTGAAGGGGGATTTCTTGAGGGTAGCGTGCTTGCGGGCACCCCTTTCAATCCGGCTGTAGGCACAGTCAGCTCCACGAGTCCGGATGTGTTGATTCCGGCTTTCCTTGCAGCTTATAGCGGTTATGACGCCAACAGTGTGAAACTCGGTCATTTCCAGGGACTCGGCTCCATGCGTCCCAACTGGAGAGTCACCTACGACGGCTTGCTCCAGATGGGCAACATGAAGAAGATATTCAAGTCGTTCACACTCTCTCACGCCTACCAGTGTACATACTCCATCGGCAGCTATTCAAGTTATCTTAATTGGGTTGGTGTTGACGGCACTCTCGGTTTCACTCAGGATGAGCTCACGCAACAGCCGGTTCCCTCATCTCCCTACAATATCTCTTCTGTGGCCATCACTGAGAAATTCGCTCCGCTAATCGGAGTGAACATGACTTTCAAGAATGATCTCTCCGTGAATGCGGAATATCGCGATGCGCGCACTCTCAATCTCAACAGCTCGGCCGGACAGATTGTGGAGACGGGAAGCCGTCAGATCTCTGTGGGAGCGGGTATGAAGATAGCCAACTTCAACAAGGTGGTGAAATTCGGTAGCACTCAGGGAGGCACAAGCAACGATCTCTCGATGAATGTAGATTTTGCTTTCAGCAACAACCAGTCGCTTATCCGCAGAATAGAGACTGCTTATACGCAAGCCACACAAGGCACACAGACATTCTCCATCAACTTCATGGCTACCTACCAGATGAGCCGTAAGGTAACACTTTCTGCTTTCTTCGATCATCAGGTCAACACACCGCTTGTGTCTAACAGTGCCTACCCAACCTCCAACTCCAACTATGGCATCGCCGTCAATATCTCATTAGCGAGATAAAACGACTAACTGCGCAGGAAAATCATAAAAAAAATTATGTATTGAGTGAACCATCTATCTCACGACGATGTTATAATATCGTAAATCGGATGATAAGAAAGTAAATCTGATTTACTCGTTTCATGATGTTAGGTTAGTTTGAAAAGTATTATGGAAAACATTCAGCGAGCGGTCGATGTGAATCGATCGCTCGCTGGCGTTGTATGACGGGCATGTCATACATCTGTGGTGAAAGTCCACACGGGGCGTAGT
>CAZEOI010000070.1:0-20235 GCA_964513775.1 uncultured Sangeribacter sp.
AAAAGCCGAGGCGGAGATCGCCGTAGAATGTAGTAGACATATGATCATTAATTGTGCGTAGCTACTTATAGATTAATTGTTAGAATCTAATTGATAGTCTGTGATAAGATCCTCTTTAAGGAATAGATTTATACGATCGAAAGAATTAAGATGGTCGATAAGATCTTCAAGCGGAGTAGAGGAGTCCCATTTGAGAAATAACCTGATCTCTTTTGTGTGAGGAGCTTTCAGATCAACTCTGGCACTATAATAAGGTGCGACCTCCATCAATATCTTGTCAAGCTTCTCATCCTCAAACACAATGATAGTGTCGTTTGGAATTGTAGTGGTAGGTTTCAGCTTAATAGCGGGCTCAGAGTCAATCGCGATCACCTCATCGGCAAGATTCACTTTCTCTGTCTCCTTCATATTATGTATGTTTAAGGAAACCCCAACCACTATTACGGAACAAGAGATTATAAAGACGGCGGCAACAGCCACAGCTTTCCTACTGTAGACCCAAGTCATGAATGAGTGTCTACGGCGTTTCTTATTGAAGGCTGACCATTGTCTGTCAATTTCTAAATCACTTGTTCCGATGTCATCTATTATATTCTTGGCCCTTGTCGCGCAAAGAATTTTGTAAAGCTGCATGACTTCGGGATCGGAAAGCAGCGATTGAAGCTCAGTGTCGGAAAAATTTTCAGGATGCTCTATGGCTTCAATGAGTTTGTCAAGATTATCCATTCAGTCGATTTTTTAATATGTTTAAGGCATGACGCAGATGTTTGTAGATTACCCTTTCTCCGGTGCCGAGGCGTTGAGAGATCTCAGCCGCCGATAGCCCCTGCTGATATTTCATTGAAAACACTTCAAGACATTTTGGTGGCATTTCCCGTTTACATTGATCTATTATGAGGAGTGTTTCCTCATCAGGCCATTCTTCTGAATAATCCGATTCGTCATTTTCAACGATGTAAAGATTGCGGAAACGTTCTCTGACATCAAGTGCTTTCAGTCGGTTCAGACAACGGTTTTTCACGCTGACGAGAAGATACGCAGAATCCGGCAATTTTTCAGATTGTTCATTAAGAATTGAAACGAATACATCATGTACGATATCGTGGGCTCCTTCAGGGTCGTGAAGTAGGGCGGACGCTAAAGCGTGCATCCGTGAGTAATTACTTTTGAAAAGATATTCTATGTCATTTCTGTCGGTCATACATTAAATAGACAATCATGATAAACAAAACTGCACCTCATAATAGAAAATTTTTATGAAGAAATTACTGTATTGCTTAGTTCAAATTGTGAAATTGGCTAATCATTCTGATGGCTTCTATTGAAGTCGTTCATACTTTTTAGGAGCTTGTTATTTTTTATATGTATTTATTCATAAGTAGTTATCTTGCTCCGTATTCAACCATCTTTCGGTTTGCTTTTTATCTCTCATCGGTCGTTTAGCCCTCTCAACTTCCTTTTCGAGCTAAAAAATCACCTCCGAAAGCTGTCTAAATCCGTTTAAAAAAAATTTAAACAACTTCATTATTTATATGACAGTTACATATATTTTCAAATTTATTTTGTACTTTTGTTTTCCAACTAAACTATTTTGATAATGAAATTGAGATATTTTGCTAAGAAGACATTTGCATGTCTGGCTATTGCGCTGTTTTCGACAACAATGGTCAAAGCAGTGGAGCCTGTCACACTCACACTTTGGGAAAAAGGAGCACCAACCGATAACGGTCTGGATCCTAATGGAGAGAACAATTCAAACCTGGATTGGATTACAGGAGTGACAAATTCAACGGTGACTGTCTATCCGGCTGAAAATCCCAACGGGACAACATTGCTAATGTGTCCCGGTGGCGCATACTTTGGCCTTGCCGGTATGCACGAAGGTTCCGATCTGGCCAAACCGCTAAACGATAAGGGCGTAACTTTAGCTGTGCTCAAATATCGCCTCCCTAACGGTCACTCAGAGGTTCCGGCAGATGACGTGTGGCGCGCGGTGGAACTTCTTAATCAAAATGCCGGAAAGTTTGGTATAGATGTAAATAAAATAGGTATCGGTGGCGCTTCAGCTGGAGGCCACCTTGCTTCAACTGTGGCCACTCATCCGAGAGAGGGGATGACACCATTTGCTTTCCAGATGCTGGTATATCCGGTGGTGACTATGAAGCAGGGAACACATGGTGGGTCACGTGAGAACTTGCTCGGAAAGAACCCTACGGACTCGATGCTTGATTATTACAGCAATGAGTTGCATGTATCCCCCTCCTCACCACAAGCATTTATTATTGTCTCGGCAAACGACGACGTAGTTCCTGTGGAGAATTCGTTGAACTATTTTGAAGCTTTGAAAGCCAATAAAGTACCTGTGTATCTGCACGTATTTCCCAATGGCGGACATGGATGGCTTTGCCGTGACAATTTCAAATATAATTCCCAGGCTGTGGAGGAGATTGCAGAGTGGATCGCCAATCTCAAATTTGATAAGTAGACACTTCTTATAGGAAAAAGATGTTTTAAAACTCCGGATCGAGATGCCAACGGTGGAGAGACAGATCGACGTTGCCGTTGCTCCGGAAAGTAATCCCTTCGTTGGTCAACAGAGCCCTTTGTGACAGCCAGTGTGGAGCCGGACGTCCGGATGCATTAACCACACGGTGGCATGGCACCGGGGAGTCGATACCCATAGCCCCTAATATTTTTCCTACAAGCCGAGAGTGTGACGGCGAGCCGGCAAGGGCCGCCACATCACCATAAGTGGCCACCTTCCCCTTAGGGATGGCGGCCACTATCTCTTTCACTGCCAATGCAAATTCTACAGTGTTAACTTTCATTTAGTATTTCATTAACAGGGTAAAGTCTCATGTCATTCAATTGTGATGAGCTGATACTCTTTTGACCCGAGACCAAGTTTCACAGCATAGTCGATAATGTGGGTGCCATGTCGGCTATTGATGCGCTCCTGGAGAGCAGCGGCATTGTCACCATCTTTTGAGTCATAGTTGAATACCAAATCAAGACAGGCCTGATCGAGAGCTACAGGATCAAGAGAAGCGAGGATGCCGACATCTTTCATTTCGGGATCATGAGGATGACCATCGCAATCACAATCAACCGAAAGATTATTCATCACATCGATATAAAGCACGTTGCCTTTGAAATAATCATGAACCGCCTGAGCGGCTACTGCCATCGATTCTATGAATGCATCCTGACCGTTTGGATTTTTAAAAGCATCCTTCACATCTTCGTGTGCTCCTGCAGTGTGGATATATGCCTTACCATCGCTTGACGCGATGCCGATGCTCTGATTTTTCAAGACTCCACCGAAACCGCCCATGGCATGGCCTTTGAAATGGGCGAGGTTTATAAGATAATCATAGTTGGCCAGATGGGCACCTACTTTGTTATGTTTGATCCAGGTGGTATCCTGCACGGGAATATCAATAGATCCCTCGCTATCCATGATGTCGACAGTAGCTATCTTATCGTAACCACGCTCTTTGATAGCCTTGAGATGGTTTTCGGTAGTGCCACGGTTGCCTCCATAAGCAGTGTTACACTCTACGAGCGTGCCTTTCACTTCAGTCACGAGATCTTTGATGAGCTCAGGGCTGAGTTGATTGCTCTGTGAAGATTCACCGGTGCTGATTTTAACCGCTACTCTTCCTGAAGGTTCAACTCCAAGAGCTTTGTAGACTTTCATTAGGGCTTCGGGAGTAATATCCTTTATGAAGTAAACTTTGGGGAGTGTATTTTCAGTTTCAGCTACAGCGGCTGAATCCTCAACGGTTTTGGCTCCTGAGCCGGCACATGCACCCATTGTGAGAAGAGCGCATGAAGCTGCAATTATAAATTTTTTCATATCGTATATCGATTGGAAGTTATAATTTTTTTATCTGTTAGGGATATCCACCGGTGGCTGGGGCTTCTGGTCGATAAGATTCTCCCTGAAGAAGTCCATCATGCGCCAGTAGAAATACTCGTCCATATTGCCAAAGCTGTGACGCTGCGTAGGAAGCATAAGGAGATCGAAGCGCTTATTGGCATTGATAAGAGCGTTGACCACTCTCTGTGTGTTGCCGGGGTGAACGTTGTTGTCAACATCACCGTGTACAAGCATAAGACGTCCTTTGAGATTCTTTGCAATCTCAGGGTTGGTCTTGATAGAGTAGACAAATGTAGTGTCGCCCTCCTCAGTTACTTTCTCTTTTACACCGTGGTGAGTCTCACTCCACCAGCGATTGTAGATGCGGTTGTCGTGGTTGCCGGCAGCTGAAACGGCTGCTTTGAAGAAATCGGGATAAACGAGCATAGCGGCTGTCGACATGAATCCGCCTCCGGAGTGTCCATGAATACCGACACGGTTTATATCAATATATTTATGACGGGCGGCAAGCTGTTCGATTGCCGCTTTCTGATCGGCCAAACCATAATCACGTAGGTTGCCGTAGCCATAGTTATGATACCATTTCGAACGGTCGGGATGTCCACCACGGTTGCCGACAGTGATGACTATGAAGCCTCCCTGAGCGAGACGGTCGGTGCGTACCCCCATACGAGTGAATGGATAGTTGGTAGCCTCAACCTGCGGACCGGGATAAACATAATCGATGATAGGATAAGATTTCTCAGGATCAAAGTCGAAAGGCTTATACATAACGCCATAAAGATCGGTTACGCCATCAGCTGCCTTGACTGTGAAAATCTCCGGGAATTTATATCCGTTGGCCAGCAACTGAGAAAAGTCGGAGCGTTCGAGATTCATTAGTTTATTGCCGTTGATGTCATAGAGCACAGTCTCAGGAATCGTGTCGATCCGGGAGAAATTGTCGATGAAGTACTTGGCATTGTCAGCAACGACAGGGGAGTGGAAAAACTCACCTTTGTCAAGAAGTTTCACCGGACCTCCGTCAAGACTTACGGAATAGAGATGCTGATAGTAGGGATGCTCACCCTTCTCGCGCCCCATACCTGTGAAAATCACGCGTCTGTTGGGCTCATCCACTTTCACGATATTGTGTACGTGCCAGGGACCCTCTGTGAGACGGCGCTTGAGATTGCCTTTATCGTCGTAAAGATACAGGTGGGCCCAGCCGTCGCGTTCGCTCCACTGCACAAGCTCTTTACCATTATTGATGGCGGCGAGTGGTCTTACTTCCTGATACGTGTTGAGTCGCTCTTCAATAAGAGGGACAATAGTGTCTTCTCCAAGTGTGTAGCTGCAGATATCTATGCGTTTCAGATCTCGGCTTGAACGAGTAAGGAAGAACTTGTTGTCATCACCCAACCAGATTGACGGCACATCATACATATGCCTCTGGGTGTGGAGACGCGGACGTCGGGAAACACTGAGAGTCTGATCTTTGAAACGGTCAGTCTTTATCTCCTTGCGAGAGCGATCCTCAACGTTGAATAGGTAAAGATGCTCTTGGGAAATATTCTCATCGCCCGGCATCGCATACTTATATGTTTCGAGAGTGGGTCGCGGCTCGGCAATGGCATCGATCACCCAGAGGTCCTTGACCTTTCTGTCGTCGGAAATATTTGATACGAAATGGCGGGAATCAGGCGACCAAAGCACGTAGGCACCGCGTTTCTTGCCGTTATCAATGGTATCCGTGTTGAGCACATAGTAAGGCTCACCGTAACCGAAGTTGCGCACGCCGTCAGTAGTGAGCTGTATCTCATTCACGGTAGAGTCATTCTCATCCTTTTTAAGCTTGGCATAGTCTTCGCCACTCATCATCCAGAGATTGAAGTCTTTAGCATAGACCACGTGCTGACCGTCCGGAGAGACCGACGCCCAATCAAGTTCTTTAGTTTCCTCTTCTTTATCAGTGAGATGAGTCAGTTTGCCGTTACGAGAGTCATAAGAGAAGTAAAATATCTGTTTGTCAGATTTCTTACCTTTGCCCTTCTTCTTATCAGAACCC
Source organism: uncultured Sangeribacter sp. (assembly GCA_964513775.1). Taxonomy (GTDB): domain Bacteria; phylum Bacteroidota; class Bacteroidia; order Bacteroidales; family Muribaculaceae; genus Lepagella. The sequence continues at coordinate 5,931 of CAZEOI010000070.1, forward strand.
TCTTTCTTATCATCTTTCTTTGGAGCATCCTGCGAAGATTTAACTTCAAAGGTATAGATATAACCGTTAGGCTCAATCTCCAGGTTGGTGATAGGAAGCTGTTGAGCAATAAAGGGATCTTTTACAATAGAAGTGAGTTCGGAGGCCAGCTTATCATGGTCGAACATCAATGATTTGCGTTTTGCAACAGGATCAACCACATACCATCGAGTGCCTTCGCCTGTTTTGTAGGTGTACCAGAATTTGTCGCCTGCGGGAAACCAATGTGGATCTACTGATGTGGAGAAGAGCATTGTAGCGAGCTTAGGCCGGGTGAAGCGCTCCGCAAGCTCATAGGGATTTGCGTTAGACACCTCATAAGTGTTGTCGTTGCCTACGGGAGAGGCATTCATAAAGAGGGGTGCCGACGCCGGCAAGAGTGCCGCCAATAATAAAATACTTTTTTTCATCGTATTAATGTGATGAAGTTGGTTAGAAATGAAAACACAAAGGTACAAAAAAATTTATTTATGTATTCAATAATTCCCCGATTTCATCAATAGAATTATTCAAAAGTAGCTGAAAGGAGTAAATGATTATTTCTCGAATTCATTTTTAGACTATCTATGTTTTCTCTTTTCATTCAAAAGTATATGTCACCAATCATTAAGATCATTAATTCAGAGCTCATACTTAATCTCAGTAAATTACTCATTCAAAGCTGAATAATATTCCATATGTAAAATTAATTATTCCTCAGAATCGATAATTAATAAGGGGGATTTGCAGGCCTCATCATTTATCAGACGCTTAGCCTGTAATATCAAGGAAAAAGATTAATTTTGCAGAATAGGATGGTGGAAAAGAGGATTGGTATGTGTAAACCTCAATTAAATTAAGGAAACTCAATTACATTAAAGAGAATCGGGATGAAAAGACTTGATCAGATGACATTGGAGGAGCTTTGGGAACTTTTTCCCATAAGTCTTGTTCCTCATAATCCTGAATGGGAAGTGTGGGGTAAGGAGGAGATTCATATTCTTGAGGGTATTTTGAAGGATTTCTCACCGTTGATTAGCCACATCGGAAGCACTGCCATACCGGGAATCTTCGCAAAGCCCACAGTGGATATACTCATAGAAATTCCGTATTCTGATGAATGGCAACGAATTGTCGGGTTGTTGGGACAGAGAGGGTATCTATTGATGTCAAGAGGGGAGAGGAGAATGAGCTTCAATAAGGGTTATACCCCCTACGGGTATGCAGACAGGGTGTTTCATATCCATTTTCATGAGAATGGAGATAATGACGAGATTGTGTTTCGTGATTATCTTATAAAGCATCCAGACGTGGCCCATGAATATGAAAAACTGAAACTATCACTACTTCCGGCTTATAGGAATGATCGTGACGGCTATACGGAGGCGAAAACGGAATTTGTAATAAATGTGGTAAGAACTGCTAAACAGAAATCGGATTTCACTTCATTTGGAACGGATGTAGGATTTGAAGCGTGATACTGATGTGTTCATTATAAGAGAATCGGGAAATTCCGTTTCATCGAGAAGCGACGGGATATATTCATAGTTAGCAATATCAAAAGAGATGTGGGCATCACTACCGAGTATCACCGGCACTTCATAATGTTTGCAAAGTCGCAGTATCTCAAGATTGTTATCGCGTGCCGAAAGTTTATGACGAATGGGTTTCAAAGAGCTGTTGTTGATTTCAAGGAGTGTGTGATGTTCCTTAGCCGCCAATACTATAGGCTCGAAATCAAGTTCAGCAGTTCCATCTCCTGGATGACTTATTATGTTAATATATGGATTGGAGATTGCCTTAATCATGCCAAGAGTGTTTTCTTCGCGTGTGCCCCATTTGTAACATAGTGAATGGATGCCCGCGATACGCAGGTCGAGGTGAGACATCGTCCTCTCATCCATGTCTAAATTGCCCTCGCCATCGAGAATGTTGATTTCAGCCCCTAACATAAGCTCCACTCCATACATATTTCTTGGCACCACATGAAGATTGCGGAAATATATAGGATTGCAAGTGCCCGGTATTCCGGGTGTGTGCTCGGTAATGCCAAGGAGTTTGATACCTTTTTCAGAAGCAGTTTTAGCCATTTCCTGAATTGTGCTGAATGCGTGCCCGCTTGCAATGGTGTGGGTGTGAACGTCAAGTTCGACTTTGCTGAAATCCATAAAAAATCGTAATTTTTGCAATGCAAATTTACGAAATTTTTCTGAATTACCATTGATTTTTCGTGCCACCGACAAACTTGGCCGGTGACTACAATCCCATAGGCTACGAGGGATTATCTCTCATATGACATCCGGAATAATATTTTCTGAACTATGACGCCTCGCGATTTGTTGAAATCATGAGCATATGCTCTTTAATATAAAAGTAGCAAAATTATGAATTATCTATCGAATGACAAGCTCGTCATTATCGGTGCTGCCGGTATGATCGGTAGCAATATGGCACAGACGGCTATTATGAAGGGTCTTACGCCTAATATATGTCTATACGATCCTTATGGACCCGGACTTGAAGGTGTAGCAGAGGAGCTTAAACAGTGTGGTTTCGAGGGTCTTAACCTTACATACACCACAGATATTGCCGAGGCACTTAAAGATGCCAAATACATAGTCAATTCCGGAGGTGCAGCCCGTAAGGCCGGTATGACCCGCGAAGACCTGTTGAAAGGTAATGCAGAGATTGCCGAGGAGTTTGGTAAAAACGTCAAGAAGTATTGCCCTGATGTAAAGCATATTGTAGTTATCTTTAACCCGGCTGATATCACGGGCTTGATTACGTTGCTATACAGCGGCTTGAAGCCCAGTCAGGTTTCTACACTCGCTGCTCTTGACAGTACACGCTTGCGTAATGAGCTCTCAAAACAACTCAACGTAGACCCCGACAATATTGTGAACTGCCGTACATATGGTGGCCATGGTGAGCAGATGGCTGTGTTTGCATCAACAGCAAAGGTGAATGGCAAACCTCTTGTAGACTTCATCGGCACCGAGCCTCTTACCAAAGAGGCTTGGGAGGATCTGAAGCAGCGTGTGATCCAGGGTGGCAAGAGAATTATCGAACTTCGTGGACGCAGCTCATTCCAAAGCCCGGCATATCTTTCCATCGAGATGATTGAAGCCGCTATGGGTGGCCCGATGTTCCGTTGGCCTGTAGGTACGTATGTAAATAATGACCGTTTCAGCCATATCATGATGGCTATGGAGACAACAATAGACAAGAATGGAGTTACCGTTCAGCCTATCAGTGGTACTCCGGAGGAGGAGAAAGAGCTTGACAAGAGCTACAAGCATCTTTGTGAACTACGTGATGAGGTGATAGAGCTCGGCATCATGCCACCGATCTCAGAGTGGAGTAAGATTAACCCAAATCTTTGAGTTGATCGTGAATTATTGACAAATATTTATTATTAAGTGGACATCCGGACAGAATAATCTTGATGTCCACTTACTTTGTATAGGAACTCATAAGTATGTGTCATAAGATGAAATAATTGATTGTCTACATACTTATACAAACCAGAAAGCAGAAAATGAACATTGAGGAATTTCGGGATTTTTGTCTGTCAATGGACGGAGTGACGGAGAAGACACCATTCGGGAAGTTTGCACGTCGTTATGATTCGATACTGGTATTCTATATCCTTGACCATATGTTCTGTCTGGTGGATATGGACCACTTCATATCCGTAACAGTCAAATCCACACCGGAGGAGATAGAGGAAATCCGGATGGACCACTCGTCGGTGAGCAATCCGGTGAATAAGAGTCTTCGCCATTGGATTCAGCTAAATCTTAACGGCAACATTCCTGACAGCAAGATTTACAGTCTCGTCAAAAGGGCATATGATTTAGTTAAAGCCCAATATGCGATGAAGAATAAAAATTGATTTAAAATTGTTATATTGTCATTATGGAAGAATTCAGAATAGATGTAACCAAACAGACCGCTGAGGAGTTGGCACTCGCCAATGAACACAACCAACTCATTTTCAAGTTTAACCACACGATGCCGGGAACTGCCGAGTATGACGAACTTATGCATCGTATTTTCACATCAATGGGTGATGGAAGTAGGGTGGGAACGCCATTGACGGCAGTGAGGCCCCACCGTGTCAAGATTGGTAAGAATGTAGTGGTGATGCCCGGATGCCTGATGATGTCGGCAGGAGGAATCACAATAGATGACGGCGCGATGATAGCTGCCAACGTACAGCTTATATCCAATAATCACGACTTATATGAGCGTCAGGTCATAACCTGCAGGCCGGTTCATATCGGCAAGAACGCATGGATCGGTGCGGGAGCCACAATATTGCCGGGTGTTACTGTAGGAGATAATGCGGTGGTTGGCGCAGCAAGCGTAGTCACTAAAGATGTGGCGCCCGACACAATTGTAGCAGGCAATCCTGCCAAATTCATCAAGGCTATTCCTCCAAAATCAGAATGTGCCGAAAGAAATGATGAGGACGAGATAATCCAACTGGGTCTTGACAGTTGTGGCGATTGACAGTTGCAGCGACAACCGGTTGCCAAGCGTACCGTTTGTCGAGCTTATCGGTTTACGCGTGTTAGAGTTATGGCTATATCCATTCTGATAATTGTAGATTAAAAGGAGAAGATAATAAAAAGGATATGAGACAATTTGCAAATAATCGTCGTATAGGTATCGTAATCTTCCTTTTCATTATATCGGTGATCTGGTATTTTTTCCCGTTGGGAAAGGAGATCATCTTTAGGAATATATTTGCGATGCGGCTGGCGTTGCCCGCGGCTATATTGGCAATAGGTGGGATTGGTCTGCTTCCAGGCTTAATCTCTATGGGATTTGTGTTCTGCACCATTGGTGATGCATTAGGTGTTGCAGGAAGTTTTGAAGGGCAGATATGCGGTTTTGCGGTTGCTCAGATATGCTTTATCCTGGACTTTGTAAGAGATATCCGTCAAAATATAAAGGAAGACTCACAAAAGAGAGTGGCTATACGCAACGGTGGTGCAATCGCTACGATTTTATGTTTATTTCCGCTTCTGTTCGCCGGCTATAACATTTTTCCGAATGTCTATCCGCTGGTTATAAGAATAGGGTGTGTGGTTTATTCACTGCTTCTTTTGGGGTCGGTGTGGACAAGCATAGTGCGTGCATGTGTTATTAGGAGATATGTTGCTATGGCAGGTTGCGTAATATTTCTTGTTTCAGACTTTACTATAGCGTGGAATAAATTCAGTGAACACATCCCTAATTCCGGATTATACATTATGACAACTTATTATGCTGCCTTAATCCTTATCTTCTTAGGAACTAAAACAGTCTCTTTCACAAAGTGTAAGGATTGAAAATCTGATATAAGTTAAATCTGTTACACCCACATTGGTGGAGATATTGCTTTTGTAATACGTTTATATTATCTTTGCAGTATAAAATAATACGATATGGATATAGCATTAAAGAAAAACCAGAGCTTCCGTCTATCAGTGGAGCTTATCGACCGATTGAAGCAACTCGCAAAACGACAGAACCGCAGTCTTAATAACTATGTCGAGACACTTCTTCTTGACGCAGCATATCATGAACCAAATGCTACTACGCTCGCTGCTATGAAGGAGGCGGAGAGTATGGCATTGAAGAATGAGCCATCCCTTGATATGACCTCGATTGAGGCCATGGAAAAATCAATGGGTCTATGAAAGAACTTAAGCCCACGTCTCAATACAAGAAGGATTACAAGCGATTTCGAAATAATCCTAAGAAATTAGAGAAACTGTTCGACATTCTGGAATTGCTGCGTCAGGAGAAGCCGATTCCTGAAGAGAATAGACCACATCCGTTGGCAGGTAATTATGCAGGACATATGGAATGTCACATAGAGGGTGATTTCCTTTTGATATGGTTTGATCCTGACAGTGATGTTATTAGTCTGGTGCGTCTTGGTTCTCATTCCGAACTGTTTGGTTAAAATGGAGTCATGACCGAAATCAAAGAATATTTGGTAATGTTCCTGCATATAACGATAATGCTTTAAATCATACTCCGGCACTATCTGACTTATATGTAAGCTCCCGTACGAAAAAACTGTGTATTGACCGGTAAAACAAAAGCTTTCGTATAAGTTATATCCACTCAATAAGTGAGGGTGTCCTGATTCCTACTTCACAAATCGCATAAACACAGCAACCGAATTATATCATGCCGGTAAGGTGGTTTATAGTATTGCAAGTGGAGACTTGTTTGTTTCTTCAAACGTCGCTATTGGTTGCAAATATTGATGAAAGTGTTATAACAGTTTTATCATGGATGCTGTCCTTTTAAATTAAACTTTAAATAACAATGAAGAGAGATAACATCATTCAATTTTTCATCGCAGTATTGATGCTATTGACAGCTTTTTCAGGAAATGCTGCTGTTAATGATAATGATTCAGTATATGTGCTTTGGATTGGAAACAGCTATACCTATTTTAACAATCTTCCATCTATGGTTCTGAACATAGCGAAGACAAAAGGAGTGAAAATGGCGAATACGGAAGTGCTTAAAGGAGGGGAGCGGTTGAAGGGACATCTTGAGAATCCTCGTCTTATCGAATTGCTTAAAAAGGGAGGCTGGGATTATGTGATAGTGCAGGAAAATAGCTCGCTGCCATCTTACGATACAGATTTTGTAGGCCGTGAAGTGTATCCCTATGCTCATTCCATAGATAGTCTGGCACATACCGGCACCCCGGATGTTAAAGTTATATTTTATATGACTTGGGGCCATAAATATGGCAATATCCGTCCGCGCAAGAACTATCCATTGTGTGATACCTTCGAGGGTATGCAAGAGCGTCTGAAAACATCCTATCTTGAGATGACTTATCAAAATGATGCTATCTGTGCCCCGGTGGGTATGGCATGGGCGGAGGTCCGCAAAGAGCGTCCTGACATCATTCTATATAATCAAGATGCATTTCACCCTGCGCTTGCCGGGACCTATCTAAATGCTGTCACAATCTACACAACAATGTATCCCCGGCATTTTCAGACAGATTTTAATGCCGGACTACCCCCTGCCGAAGCTGAATTTCTACAACAAATAGGACAGAATACCGTTCTGAACAATCTTCGTCTGCTAAATATTGAAAAGTAGAATGATTGAGTTCTGGATAAATTAATGATGAATCCCTATCAGGGCTGAGAATCTATTCAGGGATAGTCATACTGAGGAATGATGACTTATTTTTTTCATGCTACTAAATGTTCTTTTTGCTTTAGAAATACAGAACATCATAGCGGCAAATCCGGCCATTATTATTATAAACTGAGAATCATAGAAGTCGGTTTTAATTTTAAATTCTTGTGCTAAATTCTTTGCGGGAAAAGGCTCTCGCAAGAATGTTTGGCTAAACTCTTATTTAATTCTAATACTGAGATATTGAGATGAAGAAAAGTCTTATTGCAATAGCTATTGTAACATTCAGCCTCGGAATTACCGAGTTTGGAATGATGGGAATACTTGAGGATGTAGCTCATAATTTGGGTATATCAGTAGTTAAAGCCGGACATTTCATCACCGCCTATTCGGCGGGTGTAGCTGTTGGGGCTCCACTGCTTGTATTGTTGCGGAAATGGCCCTTGAAAAAGCTATTGCTATTGCTTGTGTCGGTAATTCTTATCGGCAATGTCTGCACGGCTGCCTCTCCGGGATACCTCACCATGCTTGTGTCTCGATTTATATCCGGACTTCCACACGGAGCATTCTTCGGAGCGGCTGCTATCGTGGCAGAACGGATTGCTGACGAAGGTCGCAAGGCGGAATCTGTAGCAATTGTATTAGGCGGTATGACTGTGGCAAATATGGTCGGAGTGCCACTGGCTACGTTTCTATCCAACACGATTGATTGGCGTGTAGCGTTTATCGTAGTGTCTGCCTGTTCGTTGATTGGTCTTATTGCAATTAAGAGTTACCTCCCTGCGCTTCCTGCGTTGCCCGATACCGGTATAAAAGGTCAGTTTCACTTTCTTACAAAACCGGGGCCGTGGCTTGTGTATGCCGGTGTGTTCTTCGGTCAAGCATCTGTGTACTGTTGGCTGAGCTATATAGCTCCGATGATGACACAGGTGACACATTTTTCTCAGTCGGCAATGACGTGGATTATGGTAGTGGTTGGTTTTGGCATGGTAATGGGCAATAGTGTTGCCGGAAAATTATCAGACCGTTATTCGGCATCTCTTGTCACTGCAATTGTCGCGGCGTCACTTGTGATAATAATGCCAGCGCTCTACTTATGTGCCGGTTACAAGATACCGTCGGTAATATTCGCATTCATTGCCCCTGCGTGTCTTTTTGGGGTAGGGGGACCTCTTCAGTATCTGATTGTGCAGTATGCAAGAGGTGGCGAGATGCTTGGCGGCGCCGGCATACAGATTGCTTTCAATGTGTCGAATGCTCTTTCCGCATCCCTTGGCGGACTTGTTATTCGTCAAGAATTAGGGTACGCATCTCCAGCCCTTGTGGGGGTGCCGTTTGCGCTTATCGGGTCGATAGCGTTATTTTTGCTTTACAAGAAGTATCCGGTTTCAAACAAGTGATTAGTCTGTCTATTGAAAACTTGCGTCATAGACGGAAGTCTCGGCAGATACATCTACAGGTAGACATTAAGAGCTTCCTAAGCTACAAACATGCGATAAGAACTATTGAGCCGGCCAAATTGTTTTATTATTAACACTAAAACAATAAATTATGATAAAAAAGATTGACGGCATGCTGACACAGGCGGACAATGCGATACTTGTGGTAGATATGCAGAATGATTGGGTTCTTCCCTCATCTCCGCTTCATGTGGCGGGAGCTTATGCAACCCTCCCGGCCATAGCCAAGTTTCTTGATTATGGCCGCGCAAATGGCTGGGCTGTGATTTACATATATCGTATCCACCGACCATCGGGAATAGATGCGGAGTTGTTCCGCAGACACTATTTCGAAGAAGGTCATCCAATATGTATCGCCGGAACACCCGGAGCTGCAATCCCTGATGAGATAAAGCCTAAGCAAGGCGATATCAGTATCACTAAACAGCGTTTCAGCGCATTCTTCCAGACTGACCTCGATCTTGTGCTCCGTGGTCTCGGAGTCAAGAAAGTTTTCGTCACCGGTACACAATATCCTAATTGCATACGCTCTACCGCAGTCGATTCCATGGGTCTGGATTACGACACAACGGTAGTCACAGACTGCTGTTCCGCCGCAACCGAAGAAGTTGCGAATGCAAACATCTACGACATACGTAATATGGGTATTCCTTGTATTCCATCTTCGGAGATAATGAAGTAGATCGATTTATATCTTAAATATATAAGCCTTAATGTACATCTTCAATGATATATGTTAAGGCTTTTTTTTTTAACTGCTCTTATATCCTCCTTGACTAAGTATATCGACTCGGAAGATGCGGTTGTCAGGGAATTGTTGAATCAATTGAATGAAGTGGCTATATTGGAATAATGAAGATACAATACTCTTCGACCACCATTTTGACTCACCCTTTCTGGATCCTGGCTTCAGAAAATTACAAACAAGTAATCGTGACAATGGATAATTTTGAATAGAAAATTTGAAAAAATCAACAATTCGCTATGAGGGTTGTGATATTTTCAGTAAATTTACCTAAAATATTTTAGGAACGTGACCTGAATCAAAAAAATAGTATTAGTTGAGAAGGAGATAGCCAACATATGGCAAGTATAGCAGGATGTTATATTTGTACGTGATTCAATCACTGGTGATTCTTTGGATTACTTTTACGTTGTGATAGGAATCTTTCCTAACAATATTCCTAATATATTTCCTAATAAGATTCGTTCTAACTATCCTCAGATTGCTGATATTGTATGTCAGGTTGCATCTCAGCTCAATTATACCACGGGAGCAATCGCTGATCAAATTGGTAGAGCTTTAGGAGATAACCTATGAACAAAAAACTTAAACGACCGGAACAATGGCATGTACTATTGATTATATTGAGCATCTTTGTAGTTTACTCTCTTCTCTTGGAGATGTACGTTATCGAAAGATGATGGGAGATTATGTAATCTACCTGAATGAGAAGTGCATTATAACGGCGTGTGATAATATGGCTTTTATCAAGAAACTGCCTTGCCTGGAGGAGATGATGCAGGATGCTGAGACCGGGCATCCATATGAGGGGGCCAAGGAGGCATATATTCTTGATACTTCTGACCGGAATCTGCTAAGGAAAGTAATTCCCCTTCTTTGGGATAGTCTCCCTTTTCCCAAAAAGAGGAAGTGAGTTATGATTAAGCTGCGGTGTGTAGTAGAGCATATCACTTACCAGAATCCGGAGAACGGATGGTCGGTGATGAAAGTCAAGCTCAAGGAGCGGTTAACCATAAAATAAATATCATGAAAATATGAATACATATTTTAGATCAAGACTCATCGCGCTTGCAATGACAGCGCTTGCTATACCACTTTCAGTGGCATCTTCATTCAGACCTCTTGAAGGTGCCGACTGGATTACCGTCAATTCTGATTCCCACCCCATTTATCCCGATTATCTATCGGTGTTTCGGCTTGGATTCCGACTTGATATGCCTGAGGGAGAATCCGCTTCATTGCTTTTCGGTGTGGACGATCCGCGTCTGATGGATGCAAACAAGAATATATACCGTCTGGCTAATTCTCCAGGTAAATCATATATCCGTATTCAGATGGATGAGGATTCTGTAAAACTGTTTCGTAGCGGCTATCATCCGGACGACAATCCGAAGACTGCTTTAGCGACATTTCCTATGGGAAGTCTGCGCCATTCAGCCGACAGCATAGAGGTAGCGGTCAATAATGGTTGGATGGAGATTTCTGTCAATGGAAAAAGTATAGGAAGCAAGGGTATGAATCCGCTCGGCAACGGTGGCGACTATATCGCGTTTCCGGTACTTGCCGGAGTAGTTGTTGAGACCCCTGATGGTTCAGAGGCAAAGATAAGCGATATCACGGTAAGCAATTTCCGGGATCCTCGGAATGCGATATGCCGTCTTGAGTCGACGGGTGATGTGCATGGGGTCAGGGGACGGGTGAGTATGCCGTCAAGGTCTATGCCGGAGTTTCGATCGGTCATTTTCGTAGACACTTCAAAGAAGGTGAGGAAGGCTACTGCCAATGCTACAGCCATGGGAATATATGATCTGTATGTGGACGGAAAGAGGGTGAACGATGAATATTTCCTTCCAGGGTCGACACAGTATAATAAGACACATCTCTACCATACCTTTGACCTAACAGATTTCCTGAAGTCCGGTGACAATGAAATACGGGCCAGACTGGGAGAGGGATGGTGGAGCGGACCTTCGACGTTTGTAGGTGAGAATTGGAATTTCTTTGGCGATCGCCAAGCTTTCAAGGCCGATATTACAATTGAATACACCGATGGTTCCACCGACAGTTTTGTCACCGATCCCGATACCTGGGAATATTCCGTTGACGGACCCCTTGTGACGGGAAGTTTCTTCCATGGTGAGATCTACGATTCTCGCCGTGATGACCTGCAAGGGGAAGGCTCCGGGCGGATGTGGCGCACTGCGGTGAAGCTTCCTTTAAAGCAGACTGTGGCACCGTTGGCCGGAGGTTTGAATGACGTGAATCTTCGTCCTTCGTTCGGCGACCGTGTGCTTGCTGTCGATACCCTTACGGCTATCTCCATGTCGGAGCCACGACCGGGTGTATATGTCTATGATATGGGGCAGAATATGGCAGCTGTCCCGTATTTGTCGTTTGAAGGTCTAAGGAGAGGTCAGGAAGTGACGATAAGGCACGGGGAGGTTTTATATCCTGATATGCCTCAATATGCACCTAACGTGGGAATGGTAATGACAGAAAATCTGCGTGCTGCTATGTGTGCAGACAAATATATAGCCTCCGGTGACAGCACCGAGACTTTTTCACCGCGTCATACGCTTCATGGCTATCGTTATCTTGAACTGACAGGGATTGACGCCCCACTACCGTTGGAGGCAGTTAAGAGCATACCGGTAAGTTCGGTGCATAGATTTAATGCTCATTTTGAATGTTCCGACTCGTTGCTCAACAGACTATGGGAGAATGTAAAATGGTCTACCATGAGCAATTTTGTATCAATTCCTACCGATTGTCCCCAACGCAACGAACGACTTGGATGGATGGGCGACATATCTGTATTTTCTCCTACTGCCACGAAAATAACAGACATCAGACCTTTGCTGAGGCAGTATCTGCAGTCAGTACGCGACTGTCAGAGCGATAATGGTAAATTCCCGGATGTAGCGCCTACGGGATTCGGTTTCGGCGGTTTTCTGTGGGGATCGGCTGGTATCACTGTGCCTTGGGAATATTACTGTCAGTATGGTGATACCACAGTGCTTGCAGAGCATTATCAAGCGATGAAGAAATATATTGATTATATTCTCAGGGAGGCTATCGAGCCATCGACCGGTGTAATTGTGCAGAACAGAGAATGGGGAGATCTCGGCGACTGGCTCAGTCCAGAGTATTACCGTGGCGATAAGTCGCTGCTTTGGGAATGCTATCTGATATATGATCTCGGCATTATGCGGAATACAGCTCAACTTTTGGGATTGGCTGATGATGCGAGTCGATATGATGGTCTTATTGCGGAAAGGAGGCGGTTCTTTAAAGAAACTTATGTTGATCCTGATACTCAGAAGACCCGATGGTCGGCCTTCGAACCTGAACGGATAGGTCAGTTTGTTGATACCCAAAGCTCTTATGCGCTGCCGTTGGCAATGGGTATATATGATTCACCAAAGTTCCGGGAGAATTTCGTTGCTTCCATCGAGAGGGAGAATAGTGCGGATGACGGCACTGTGTGTCCTCCGTATTCACTGATGACCGGGTTTATCGGTACAGCCTGGATAATGGAAGCACTGTCAAAGATTGACCGGAATGATGTGGCTTATACATTACTAACGTCCACTAATTATCCATCTTGGCTTTATCCCGTCACACAAGGGGCGACTACAGTGTGGGAGCGTCTTAATTCTTACACAGACAAAGATGGCTTCGGAACTAACAACAGTATGAACTCCTTCAATCATTATTCCTTCGGTTCGGTAGCCAACTGGCTTCTGACGCGATGCTTAGGCATCACTGTAAGTCCGGAAGGGGTAGTGAGTGTCAAACCAACACCGGATCCCACCGGTCACATCAAATACGCCCGTGGCTGGCTTGATACGCCTCAGGGCAGGGTAGAAGCTTCATGGTGAGTATATGGTTAGTCGCGAGTCCATTCCGTTGTATATGTTCAGAAATTATATTAATTTTGAACATAGTTTTGTCCAATATGAAGCAAGAAGAAATACTCCACCATACTTCCGCTCAACTTCATGACGGCGGATATATTTGCCGGATTGTAAAACCCGGTTATGTTTCTCCTGAGAGAGTGAGTTATACCCATAGGGACGACTATTACATATTGGGCATTATTGTCTGTGGAGAAATTGATTGTAGGATTGATTTTCAGAATTATTATGTTTCCGAAAAATCTTTAATCCTACTTTCGCCGGGCCAAGTGCATCAATTTATTTATGAGAGGGATTTGGAAGCACTCATGTTGGCTTTCAACCCGATATTGCTTGATGATCAAATCCATCATCAATTGGAACAATGTTCTATGTTTCATTCTCCGGTTTATAAGGCGGAAGAATGTGGAGATGTGTCTATGATGATGGAGTTGCTTGCTCGGCAAAGCAATCTGTCGGCAGGCAGATATTTAGCCAAGGCAATCATATCTATCTTAGCAGATATGATTATTCGGCAGTGCTGTATAGTGAATCGGGAATCTTCTCGCAGAGTTGACTTGGTGTTAAAGTTTAGAAAACTATTAAGGGAAAAAATTACAGAAGAGAGACGTCCGGGTTTCTATGCTGACAAGATGAATATATCGCCCATATATCTTAACGAGATCGTGAAGGAGATAACCGGGGTGAGTTCGAGTCAATATATCAAAAACGAAATAATACTTTTAGCAAAGAGGGAATTATTTCATACTTCGGATAGTGTAAAGGAAATTGCATATAGGCTGGGGTTTACCGACAATGCTTATTTTACACGTCTTTTTACCGAGACGGCCGGAATTTCTCCCCAAAAATTTAGAGATAACATAGATTAGTCCAATTAATACCTTGTTTGCTACATTGATTCGAAAATCAAATTTTGAGAACTTTGCAAATAAAAAAGTTATGATTTTCTCAAAATTGAAGAAGCGTATGGCAACGCCATTTATTGCCATCAATCC
>CAZEOI010000071.1:0-20170 GCA_964513775.1 uncultured Sangeribacter sp.
AGTGCTTGAAAGAGTTCTTACTCGTATTTCGTTTACACAATATTATAATCATGCAAAGGTATTTCTAAGGTTGTGCCAAACGATATAAGTGTATATCTCCTTTATTTTGGGCAGTTAGGGAAATAATGACTAAATTTGCACACAACCGCAGTAAAAACACTTCTCCGATCAATTTTTTTGCATGTAAAATTCAATTTCCCAATAAAGTATGGAATCAATTACGAACTATATGGTCTTATTTCACTCCCTTGTCAGGTGCAGTGAAAGTGAGGTGGTCGAGTTTAAGAGGGCGGAGAACAACTACGACTTCGATGACTTGGGCAAATATTTCTCAGCGTTAAGCAATGAAGCTAATTTACGAGGGCTTGGGTTTGCATGGCTGATTTTTGGCTATGACGAGAAGAAGCATGCGGTTGTCGGCACTTCGTTCAAGGATGGCGAGGGCGCGCTCAATAAACTCAAACACGATTTTTCCCAGCATACCACTGACGGGCAGACTTTCCGCGAGATTGTGCCGATAGAGGTCGATAGTAAACGCGTCTTGATGTTCAAGATTCCGGCTTCTCCACGCAATATCGTGATGAAATGGAAAGGTATTGCATACGGTCGTGATGGCGAGAGCCTGAAGCCGTTGAATCAGTCAAAGCAGGATGAAATCCGGCATCAGACGCCAGAACCTGATTGGTCGGCGGAGATTGTGCCAAACGCTACGATAGATGACCTTGACGAGTTGGCATTAGCGACAGCTCGAATAATGTATAAAAAGGTTCATTCCTCCACAATGCCTGCAAGTGAAGTTGATGAATGGACCACTGAGGAATTCTTATCACATAGTGAGATGATGCGTAATGGCAAACTCACTCGTGCTGCTATATTGCTTTTAGGCTCCCCTTTGTCACTTCAAAAAATCTATCCTGCAAATGCTCAGATTACATGGGTATGGAAGGATAAGGATGGCGAGGTTGTAGATTATGAACATTTTTCTATTCCTTATATTTTGACGGTAGATAAGATATTTTCAAAGATTAGAAATAAGACAATGAGGGACTTGCCGGGAGGTACCTTATTCCCAGACACCATGAAGCAGTATGAAGATTATTCAATTCGAGAAGCTCTTCATAACTGTATTGCCCATCAGGATTATACACTTGAGGGACGAATCACAGTGGTAGAAAATGACGAATTTCTATTTTATAGTAATCGTGGTTCATTTATTCCAAAAACCGTGGAAAGAGTGTTAAATGAAAAAGGTCCTCAGAAAGATTATCGAAACAAGTGCCTTGCACACGGAATGGTTCATTTTAACATGATTGACACTGTCGGGCGCGGCATACCGAAACTATTTAAGGAACAACGTCGGCGTTTCTTTCCGATGCCGGAATACGAGATTGATGAAAGAGCACAGACCGTAAGTGTGACGTTATATGGGATTTCTTCTGACGATGCCTATACTGACATTTTGAAAAGTGATTCTACTTTAAGTCTGATGGAGTGTCTATGGCTGGATGCTGTAAGAACCCATAAACCAATCACTAAAGAAGCGGCTAAACATCTGAAAGAAAAGAATCTTATTGAAGGAAGAGCTCCAAGGTATAATATTGCTCTATCAGTCGCCCGTAATGTACAACAAGTTGGCCAATATACTAAAGAAACTGGCCTTAATAAAAGAGCTCTTATGAAGCTGGTACTGCAATTAGCTCTAAATGCAGGTAAATTTGGGTTTAAACGAGGTGATGCTCTTGATGTATTAGAACAAAGTTTACCTATAGGAATGAATAAATCCCAAAAATTAAACCATGTTTCAAATATGCTGAAAGCAATGCAGGCAGATGGTTTACTTACTAAGACTGAGAGTGGAAAGCAATGGTTACTCACAGCTAAAGGAAAAGTAGAATTAGAAGCATAAAAAAGCTTTTACTCGTTTTTACTCGTTTTTACTCGTTTTTACTCGTTTTTACTCGTTTTTGAGTAGGGAGATGTCGAATACTCAGAATCAAAGGCATAATATCCATCTTGATTCTGAGTATCCGAGCTTGTGTGGTGCGCGATTGCAGTCATATCAGAGTTTTTAAAAAGTAATCGATGCAGTAATCAAGGTGGTTCTATATGAATTCCATCCCTCAGCTAAAGGATTGGAAGTAAATTGGAGGGGTGTACCGATTAAAATTAATTGCTTTCTTTTAAACTTACGCATCCTTACAATCCAATCTCTTTCATACGTTTTCAGAGACGGTAGATGAGTATCAATATATATGCAATGTAGGCGGCTGTCAGGAGGGCGCCCTCGGCACGGGTGATGGTGCGCGATTTGAAGAACCAGCCGAATAGCAGAAATGCTACCGATGCGCCTAAGAGATATAGGAGATCGAAGTTACCGATGGTGCCGAAGGGGAGTGGTGTAATCGAGGCAGAAAGCCCGAGTACCATAAGGACATTGAAGATATTGCTGCCTATGACGTTGCCAACGGCGAGACCCGGTTTACCTTTCATGGCTGCTACAATCGATGTGGCAAGCTCAGGCAGAGATGTGCCGGCGGCCACTATGGTCAGACCGATGATGGCGTCGCTGACACCAAGTCCTGAAGCTATGCCGGATGCACCGTCGACAAATCTGTCGCCACCCCAGATAAGGGCTGCCAGACCCGCTACGATGTATATGATGCTACGCCACACTGGCATTGTTTTGGCTGTCGTGGGACTGTTGTCGCTGTCAGTGGCATTATCATTGTGTTTGGCGCTTGCGAAGGTGTAACGCATGAAGAGGATGAAGAAAATCAGCAGAAATAGTCCGCTGAGGCGCGACACTTGATTGATGCCTGTTGGGTCACCGTTTATGATAGCGCTGTTGCCAAGCAACAATAGCACAACCGACGATAATATGACCATAGGAATCTCCATTGTCATTACACTGCGCTCGATCACTATGGGGCGCACCAGTGCAGTCACACCGATAATGACCAATATGTTGAAGATATTGCTGCCTACAACGTTGCCTATAGCCAGAGGAGCGTGACCGTCGACAGCTCCCATCACTGATATTACAAGCTCGGGAGCTGATGTTCCGAATGCCACTACGGTAAGGCCGACAATCAGGTCGCTTATACCCATGCGACGGGCTATAGCCGACGCACCGTCGGTCAGCGCGTTTGCTCCGGCAAGAATCAATACAAGGCCGATTATCAGCCAAATCACGTTCATTAACATAATCAAGGGGGTATAGCGGTTAAAATTTATGTTACAATAAAATATACATCTTAGTCTATATAACAACTCATACACTCATCTTTGTTCGAGCGAGGTATATCATCAGCGCTACGTATTGTAATAATAATTAGAAGGACTGAGGTAGAAAAACTAAGTTCTTGTTTGTTTTCTAACGAATACTGTTGTAATTTTGCATATTCAAAACTCAATAAACTATCGATTATGAAAACGATGAGAGCCGTTATCCTTACGCTATTAGCTTTCGTTGGTCTCTGCGCATGTTCCTCTAAGGCCGGGAAAGCAGGCGATGCGGAAGCTGATGAAACAAAAACAATAGTATGCTACTTCTCTGCTACGGGCACCACCGCAAAAGCGGCACAACGAATAGCAGATATAACTAAAGGCAAACTGTATGAGATAGTTCCTGCAGAACGCTATACAGATGCCGATCTCGATTGGCGAGACAGTCTGAGCCGTAGCTCGGTAGAGATGCACAATCTCTCCTTCCGCCCGGCGCTCGCTGATTCTGTGATCGACCTTTCCGGCTATGATGTGGTATTTATCGGCTATCCGAACTGGTGGAATACCCATCCAACCGTTATAAATACCTTTATCGAAGCCAACGACTTGAAGGGGAAGAAGATTGTTCCGTTCATGACATCAGGAGGAAGCAACATTCTCAATAGTGAGCAACAGCTCCGTGAGACTTATCCCGGACTTACATTCGAGAAGGGTCTTCTGATGAACGACGTTTCTGACGACGACATTAAGAAATGGATTGAGGGGATACAATAAAACTTAAGCTTCCAAAGTAAGCTACATACAATAGGCTGGGCCGTAATGAACTGAAAATTACGGCACAGCCTATTTCTATAATTAGCCGAGGGTGCGAACTGCTTCTTCAAGCAAGGAACGATCGCCACGTGCTTTGTTGCGTACTTTAGTGCGATAGTTGTAGATGGTGGTGACAGAGTATCTGAGGAACCGGGCTATTTTGTCGGAATCGGTGATGCCGAGTCGTATTAGTGCAAAAATACGCAGTTCGGTATTGAGGGTGCCTTTTCGTTTCGGCTGGATAGCCTCTTCGGGAAGTAGCAATGCGTTGAAGTCATCCACAAAGTTTGGGAAGAGGTCAAGAAATGTGTTATCAAAATTCTGATAGAATCCTTTCAGCCGGTCGTCTACTGTATCAGTAGCTTTAAGACGGTTTTTAAGTTCCTCGTTTTTCCCACTTGTAGCGAGTTTCAGTAAAGACTTGCGATACGTGTCGATTGAATCTATCTGCATCATACATTGATCCATGTATTTGCCGATATATGCCTCTTTGAGTCTGGAGTTCTCCTCGATCTTTAGGTAGGCTTCCTTGAGCTCTGCATTTGCCTTGTTTAGTCCTTCCACGGCCTCATTAAGCTGGTTGTTCATCTCATTGAGTTGCAGGTTGGCCTCATTGAGACGGGTATTGGTAAGTAGAAGCCGTTCATTAGCCGTATTCAGACTATCGTTTGATTTCGAGAGTTTTGAGTTAAGATTGTTGAGGGAGTCATTGGCCTCGGCAAGTTGTTTTTTCGATCTGCTGATAGTCTTCATCTGTTTACCCACATATATTAATGCGAGTATCAGCACGCCTGCCAGAATTCCAATAATCCAGAGGGCGGATCGGAGCGATTCCTTCTGTTGGCTTATCTTCTGTACATAGATGCCCGATATTTCGGGATAATAGGCGCTTAATTCCACAAGACGTTGGCGTGCATTGCTTTTGTTGGCATCGTCAAAGGCTATGTTCATGAAACGGTAGGCCCTTTCCAGATCTCCCTCTTTGTATAGAAGCAATGCGAGTTGTCTTAGAGACACATACTCCCTTACCGCTGCTTTGATATCGCCAATCGATGAGATTATGAGCTGTTTTTTTAATTCGGATATGTTGCCAAGATGCTGATAGGAATCGGCCAGTGTCCATGCGCAGATTGCTTTGTCGTGGTCAGATAGCTCGTGTTCAGCCATGTAGTTGCTCATAATCTCCACAGCCTTCAGGTATTGTCCGTAGGCATTGTGATGGTCAGCCATACTGATAGCTCGGGCAAGTGATCCCGGCTCATTTACCCTTATGATTGAATCTCGGTAGGCACAGGTCTCAGCGTTATATTTTGCCCTGATAGGGGAGAAGACTGAGAAATCGGCCATATTACCTTTAAGGGTACGCATGATATAGTAATAATAGGGTAGCATATAATCCGGGAGGCTTCCCGGATTGATGTTTCTCATCACATCCCATACCTCATGATACATACCGACCGCTATAAGAGCTGATGCCCGGTTCATGCGGGAATCAAGCACTTTTATAGAGTCGCCTAAATTACGTGCCACCCTTTCCCTTTGCAGACTGTAATAATAGGCTGAGTCGGTGTTGAATGGTTTATATGTATCAAACAGGTTGCCTATCAGGGAATATCTTTCCTCATCATTGTCAGCATTCTTCAGACGTGTCTTTAGATCGGTGATCATCTCTTCACGTTGGTGCACAAATGTCTCTCGCTGCAGTAATGTTTCTTCAAGAGTCCGCATAAGCGAGTCGGTCTCTTGCGACGATACTTTTGCAGCAATTGTAATGGGCAGCAGAGAAAGTATAAGAATAATGAGCCAAGGTTTCATATACGCAAAAGTACATAAATTTTGGAATCAGTCAAAGAAATCGTTAAGGTTTTAATAGAAGATATTTAAACTTTTTCTTTGGTTGGATTTAGATAACTTCCGAAGATAATCTTTAGCTCGGAGAGGGAGTGAGGCGGGGTGCCTGCCGTAATGTAAATATCACCCGGGGGAGTCTTTTGACAGTGTTGCACAAACGTGTTAAATATGGTGATTGTGATATCGAAAAGGGTGATTACATCACTTATAGGCCCACCTTACAACTATCCGGCTACTACATATTATTTTATAAATTCTGCTTGTTATCAACATGTTAGAGTTATGAATCTCTACATTTAAGATGTGTGCGCTTGTAAGGGAAGATAAGAGATAATAATTTTGCATTCGAAGAGATGAGAGTAAAAGAGGATATTTCCTTTGAGCCTCATCTCTAATACCGGACCAAGAAAAACTACAACAAAAAAACAATAACCATATTACATGAAACCTCTACAGAATCTGATGCGGCATCTACAAAAACTTATGCCGCTTGTGCTGACAATAATGACGACATTAAGCATGTCGGCACAACAACAGCAAGTGACGGGAACAGTGACCGATGAATCAGGAGAACCGCTGATTGGTGCCACTGTCATGGCTCAGGAGAGTGGCCAGGGTACGGCCACCGACCTCAACGGTAACTACACTATTATGGCAAACGCACAAGGTAGCCTACGATTCTCTTATGTAGGCTACGAATCTAAAACAGTGCAGGTGGATGGCAGAAATGTCATCAATGTAACGCTTCAGGAGAATAATTCGTTTCTTGATGAGCTCGTAGTAGTGGGTTATGGCACTATGAAGAAATCCGATCTTACAGGTGCCGTCGGTTCGATAGGAGGAAAAGATATAAAGGATGTCCCTGTCAACAATGTGGGGCAGGCCCTTCAGGGCAAGATAGCAGGTGTCAACATTGTGGGTGGAGAGAAACCCGGCGACAATGTCACAATTAAGGTGCGTGGCCTCGGCTCCATCAACAATTCTGATCCTCTCGTGGTGATTGACGGTGTGCCTACCGACCTCGGTCTCAATGCCTTGAATCCTCAGGATATAGAGCGCCTTGATGTATTGAAAGATGCATCTGCTACAGCGATCTATGGTTCGCGTGGCGCTAATGGTGTGGTGATGATCACAACACGTAAAGGTGTGGCAGGCACTGCCCGGCTATCTGTCTCGGCAAATGTGGCTTTCTCCAATGTGTCAAATAAGTTCAAACTTCTCGATTCCTCAGGCTATGCGTCTCTGAGCAACGATATGCTCTCGGCGGCAGGACACAACACCAATCCGGCTTGGGCAGATCCGTCATCACTTACTGCATCGACCAATTGGGTGGACGAACTCCTTCATACAGGAGTGATGCAGAACTATACAGTCTCCTATTCCGGTGGCAACGAGAAGTCTCACTACTACTTCTCAGCCGGTTTCCTTGACCAGAGTGGTGTGGTGAAACATGTGGGGTATCGCCGTTTCACTTTTCAGAACAATAGCGATGTAAAGCTGAAAGAGTGGCTCAAGATATCAAACAGTCTCCTTTTCAGCGCAGATATAAAGAAATCGGGTTCTTATAGCATGTGGGATGCTATGCAGGCGCTTCCGGTGTTCCCGGTAAAAGATTCCGATGGTGAATGGTCGGGACCCTCCGGCAACTCAGAATGGTATGGCAGTGTGCGCAATCCAGTAGGTTCAAACGACGTCTACAGATCAAACACCAATGGTTATAATCTGCTTGCAAATATAGCCGGTGATTTCACTATTGTGCCCGAGTGGCTTCAGTTCCGCTCCCTTTTTGGCTTCGACGGTAAATTCTGGTTTGACGACAGCTTCTCTCCGAAATACAACTGGAAACCGACCCCGGTGGAGGAGAGTACTCAATATCAGAGCTCCAACCGCAACTTTACCTATCTATGGGACAACTATTTCACGTTCATGCATAAATTCGGCAAACATGATATCAACGTCATGGCAGGTATGTCGGCTCAGTGGAACCATGCATACTGGATGAACGGCACGATGAGTGGCTTCCTCTTCGACACTGTTCATCAGTTCGCCAACGGTGAGAAGATAAAGGATCTCGACGGCTCTCAGAGTGAATGGGCTCTTCTCTCGTATATGGCCCGCGCCAACTACACCTACGCTGACCGCTATCTCTTGACCGCTACTATACGCCGCGATGGCTCAAGCCGTTTCGGTCGTTCCAACCGCTGGGGTACATTCCCTTCCGTTTCTGCAGCGTGGAAAATTTCATCTGAAGAATTCTACTCCGACAACTCACCTGTAAGCGATCTCAAACTACGTCTTGGTTGGGGAGAGACCGGTAGCCAGGCGTCTGTAGGGAACTATGACCACATACAGACTCTTATCACACTTCTGTATCCTTTCGGCACCACACTTGATAACGCTGAGCAGAGTGCGCTCTATTCTCAGGTGCTTGCCAATAGTGGCATACATTGGGAGGCCATTGAGCAATGGAACGCCGGTGTTGACTTAGGGTTCCTAAACAACCGCATCACGGTTAGCCTTGACGGGTATATCAAGAATACCAACCATATGCTTGTGAAGGCAGCCTTTCCGATCACCACCGGTTTTGAAGATACATTTGACACTCCGAAGAATGCCGGAAAGGTACGGAATATCGGCTGGGAACTTTCGGCTCATTCCGTAAATCTCAACGGAGACTTCGGCTGGGAGACAGATCTCAACCTCACCTACAACAAGAACAAAATCCTTGATCTCAATAGTGATACTCCTCTATGGCGCAATCAGTTTGGCGGAGCCTATGCCACAATGCTGGCCAAAGACTATCCGATCAATATTTTCTATGGGTATGTTACCGATGGAATTTTCCAGAATGCCGAAGAGGTGGCAAACCATGCAGTGCAGCCCGGTGCTGAGGCAGGCGACATTCGTTTCCGTGACCTCAACAACGATGGCGTGATCAATGAGAACGATCGCACAGTGATAGGCAATCCAAACCCTACATGGCTCTATTCAATGACCAACAGATTTACATGGCGTGGTTTCGAGCTAAGCATCTATCTTCAGGGTGTCGGGGGTAATAAAATATATAACCGTACACGCTCAGCAATGGAGAGTATGTCGGCGGCTTATAACCAGCTTGCCTCTACGGCGTCACGCTGGACAGGGGAGGGGACATCCAACTCAATGCCTCGTGCAGTATGGGCCGACCCCAATGGAAATAACCGTATTTCCGACCGTTGGGTGGAGAATGGATCATACCTACGACTGAAGAATATAACTCTGGCATACAATTTCCCTGATAAATGGTTGCGCAGAATCGGCTTTGAGAATGCTCGTCTTCTCGTATCATGTGAGAATGTGGCTACGATCACAGGCTATAAAGGACTCGATCCAGAAGTGGGTATTGATGGCATCGATTACTCAAGTTTCCCCCCATCGAGAGTATTTAACGTAGGGCTCAATTTCAATTTCTAATCCAAAATCTCTCATACTCAGACAATCATGAAAACCATTAGTTTTATCAAAAAGACAATATACGGATTGGCATTGCTGCTATCTGCCGTAGGAGCTGCCTCCTGTAGCGATTTCCTGGATAAGAATCCATATGACAGAGCTGATCCTCAGAGCGATATCACCGATGAGATTGCTGTGGCCATGGCCAACGCATGTTATGTGCCGCTCCGTTCATCTAATCTCTATAACCAGCGTATCTGGGGCCTCGATATAGTGGCAGGCAACTCCAATGTTGGAGCCGGAGGTGGTGATGATGGTATTGAAACAATACAGGCAGCCAACTTCACTACGCTTACCGATAACGGAATGGCCCTATATATGTGGCGTTCTCCCTGGATTGGTATTGCTCAGTGTAACAACCTTATCGCGGCTCTTGCATCCAAAAACTCATGCTCTGAGGGAATTGCTCGCCGTTCGGAAGGGGAGGCTCTCTTTCTGCGCGCTCATTACTATTATATCCTCGCTCGCCTGTTTGGCGGTGTGCCTCTTCGTCTGGAGCCTTATGATCCCGACACTTCAAGCGCTATAGCTCGTACAACTCTCGAGGAAACGTATGAGCAGATTATAAAAGATTGTACGAGAGCAGCGGAGTTGTTACCGGAAAAGGCTGATTATGATTCGCACCAGGTGGGACGTGCATGTAAAGACGCAGCGCTCTACATGCTTGCCGACATATATCTTACTCTCGCGCCAAGAAATTCCGAATACTATCAGGATGTCGTGGATATTTGCGATGAGATCACATCATTAGGATATGCGCTTGACACACCCTATGCCGACAACTTCAACTGTCCTGTGCGTAACGGAGCGGAATCTATCTTCGAGGTTCAATATTCAGGCTCCACAGAGTCAGACTTCTGGGGTAATACACCTTACGCTTCATGGCTTTCTGCTTTCATGGGTCCTCGTGGCTCGAATATGGTGGCCGGAAGCTGGGGTTGGAATCAGCCTACTCAGGAATTTGTAGAGGCTTATGAGGAGGGCGACCTCCGTAAGGATATCACCATATTCTACGATGGCTGTCCCGACTGGGAGGGGATACCATATCGCTCTTCATATTCCAACACAGGTTATAATGTAAGGAAGTTCCTTGTGTCTAAAACTATCTCACCAGAAACTAACACCTCTCCCGCTAACTTCGTAGTGTATCGTTATGCCGGTGTGCTCCTCATGCAGGCAGAGGCTTTGAATGAGCTTGGGATGACATCGTCTGCAGCGGCTCCTCTCAATCAGGTGCGCAAGCGTGCCGGTCTTGCCAATGTTTCAGGCAGTATCTCAAAGGATGCTATGCGAGAGACTATCATCCATGAGCGTAGAATGGAACTCGCATTCGAGGGACATCGTTGGTTTGATATGATACGTATCAATGGAGGTAGCTATGCTGTGGATTTTCTCAAGTCGATCGGTAAGAACAATGTTACTGTCGAGCGTCTTCTCTTCCCAATTCCTCAGACAGAAATGGACGCCAATCCACTAATGCAACAGAATCCCGGTTATTAAATCAGTATTTTTCAGAATAACGGATAGATTATTAGAATTATGAAATCATCGTTAATATATAATATAGCGGCCGGCATGCTCCTATTGACAGGGGCAGCCGCCTGCACCGACAACAACTATACCGAGCTCGATAAGGGTTCGACGCCGCTGAGTATAACTACCAGCCAGTCTGATCTTTTTCTGAACGAAAGCAATCATTCAGCAGAAGCTGTCTCTATAGAATGGACCACCGGTGAGAATTTCGGCACAGGAAATGCTATAAGCTACACATTGGAGCTGGCTGAGACGGCCACCGATTTCAGTGCGCCGGTGACAGTTTTGAGCGACAGTCGTCAGGTGTATTCCTGGAAACCCACCACTGAGAACCTTAACCAACTTCTTATAAGTCGCTTCGGACTCACTCCGGGGGAGGGAATATCGCTTGATGCAAGAGTCACAGCAAAGGTGGCAGGAATGGAGGAGCTTCAGACAGCGGTGACCACCTTTACAGCAGTAAGTTATAAGCCGGTGAGCGAGACTCT
Source organism: uncultured Sangeribacter sp. (assembly GCA_964513775.1). Classification (GTDB taxonomy): domain Bacteria; phylum Bacteroidota; class Bacteroidia; order Bacteroidales; family Muribaculaceae; genus Lepagella. The sequence goes on from CAZEOI010000071.1 coordinate 11,403, forward strand.
ATATATAATAGGGAACGCCGCACCGTCAGGATGGAGTGCCGATGATGCTGCAGAGATGCAGAGGAAAGATAACGGAGTATTCACCTGGACCGGTGATCTAAAGGCTGGGGAACTCAAGTTTATAACAACCAAAGGTGAGTTTCTGCCTTCATACAACAACGATGGAAAAGGGGGGCTTGTATTCCGTTCGGATGACTCTCAGCCAGATGAGAAGTTTATGATAGAAGAACCCCATTGCTATCAGGTGGATGTGAATCTTCTTAACCTCACAGTGACGTTCAAACCGGTAGAGGGTGTGGCTCCTCAGTTCGATCAGCTTTTCTTTGTAGGTAACGAGACAGACTGGGGTTTCCGTCCCATGACGCAGGATCCTGTAGATCCCTTCCTTTTCCGTATAGGAATTTTCTTTGAGAAAGGTGGAGAATTCAAGTTCGGCACGTCTGATGGATCTTGGGAGAATATGTATAAGGCGGCAAGTCCCAACGCCCCATATACAGATAGCCATGTGGATTTCATCACAGGCTATGATCCCGACAACAAGTGGTTTCTGACAGAGAATGAGACGCATTATGCCTATAAGATATGTCTTGATATCCGCAGTGGTGCCGAACGTATGATGATGATGCTATTCAATCCCTACGAGGAGATATTTCTGGTGGGGGATGCCTCACCTAACGGATGGGATCTTGGTAATGCCACTCCGATGAAACGTGATGAGAGCAATCCTAATGTCTTCACTTGGAGCGGCCATCTCAACACCGGAGAACTGAAGTTTTCGGCTGATAAACAATCTGACTGGAACGGAGCTTGGTTTATGGCCACTTCCGAGAATGAGGCTCCCACGGGTGAACCCCAGCAGGTGCTTTTCATCGACAAGAGTTCACAGGAATGTCTTCAGCAATACCTCGATATCTCTGCTGCCGGACTCGACTTCAAATGGAAGATCACTGAAGCCGGCGAATATACCATAACCCTCAACCAGCTCTTGGAAGAGATAACTATTGTAAAGAATTAACAAAAAGATTATTGTGAATAAAAAGAATATTCTCTCTGTAGGCGTGCTCGTAATGGCAGTAGCCTGTTCAGCCTCCAAAGATGAGCCTACACCCGTAGCTCCTCCTTCCGGAGGAGAGGGTAATGGCGGCGTTTCGGAGACGATAGTTGTGAAATCTGATCTAAGACTCAATCTCACCACCGATAGAGCCTGCTATTCACCCGGCCAAACAATCTCTTTCACAGTCTCAGAGATTCCGGAGGCATCTAAAGTGCGCTATCGTAAGGGAAGCGAGGTAATAAAAGAGGAGAATCTGACTTCCTCGAAATGGACATGGACAGCACCTGGTGAGGATTTCCTCGGATATCTCGTAGATATCTATCAGCTTGCTGAGGATGGAAAGCAGGAGCTGATCCTCGGGACTATTGCGGTAGATGTGTCGAGCGATTGGACCCGCTTCCCACGCTACGGATTCGTAGCTGATTTTGATGCATCGAAACTGGCTCCGGGCGTAATAGAATCGGAAATGGAATTCCTCAACCGTTGTCACATAAACGGGGTACAGTTTCAGGACTGGCATTACAAACATCACTGGCCTATGCCCGGCACCCGCGACAATGTGCTTGAATCATATCTTGACATAGCCAACCGGACTCTCAGATCGGAAGTTGTGAAGAGATACATAGATGCACAACATGGGTTGGGAATGAAATCGATCTTCTACAATCTCTGCTTCGGTGCTCTCGATGACGCGGCTTCTGATGGTGTGAAGGAGGAATGGTATGCTTTCCGCAACCGCAACAGGGGTGACAAAGACCGTCATGAACTCCCTTCAAGCTGGAAGAGCAACATCTTTGTGGTTGATCCGGGCAATGCAGAATGGCAAGCTTATCTTGCTGAGCGTAACGATGAGGTGTATTCCAATTTTGATTTTGATGGCTATCAGATTGATCAACTCGGTTATCGCGGTGATCTTTACGATTATGCCGGACAACCCTTGAATCTACCAAAGGGGTATGCTTCTTTCATAGATGCCATGAAGTCGGCCCATCCTGACAAGCGTCTTATCATGAACTCAGTGTCAAGCTATGGGGCTTCGCAGATAGTTGGTACAGGGAAAGTGGATTTCTGCTATAACGAGCTATGGAACGATGAGGCCGGATTCACCCATCTGCATGATGTGATAGCAGCTAACGACGCATACAGTGGACAGACTCTTAAGACAGTATTCGCTGCCTATATGAATTATGATAAGGCAGGCCGTGAATCGGGCTATTTCAATAATCCCGGCATACTTATGACTGACGCGGTGATGATGGCCCTCGGAGGCTCACATCTTGAACTCGGCGATCATATGCTCAGCCGTGAATACTTCCCGGCATCTCCCTTGGCAATGGATGAAGATCTGCGCACCGCCATAGTCCGCTATTATGATTTCATGACAGGTTATCAGAACTTCCTTCGCGGCACAACCACAAAAGATGAGTTTGATGCCGACATCAAATGCTCGGATGCTTCAAAAAATCTCAAGTTTAACACATGGCCACCGAAAGAGAGGAGCATAACCACCTATTCCCGTAAGGATGGCGACCGTAAGATAGTGCATCTTCTGAACTTCCGCAATCAGGATGATATGAGCTGGCGCGATCTCAACGGCACACGTCCTGCTCCCAGACTCACCCTCAACACTCCGCTCACTTTGAAGGTTGAGGGAAAGGTGAATAAGATATGGACAGCTTCTCCCGATCGTCATGCCGGAGCTCCAGAGGAGCTTTCGTTCGTGCAGGAGGGGAATAATGTAAGTTTTACACTCCCTTCGCTTCTCTATTGGAGTATGATAGTGATTGAATAACAATTGTCAAAGAAATGAAGAGAATGATCATATCCTGTATCGGCTGCCTGCTTTTCATGGCAGCCGGTGCTGAAACAATTGTGAAGACTCCGGCCTTCATCTGGCACGGTGATACCATCACCCAGGGACAGTATATGGCCACAGCCCCTTCGGCAACCGAGATTGTCTCCACCTATTCGGCCCAGCCCGGATATTTTATGGGAATTGACAAGGAGTGGAAGCTGAAAAACGATATCAGCAGCTATCCGCAACTTGTCACCCCCAACAAGCTTCATGCTGCCATTTACAATATGGGGCTTGACGAGATGGTTAATGCTGTTGAGCCCGATACAACTCTCCGTACCGGAAAGGAATGGGCCGGTGTATGGACCCGGGATGTAAGTTATTCAATTCTTCTCTCGATGGCTTATCTGCAGCCTGAGGCATCGATGATATCATTGATGAAGAAGATAGATCCGATGGGAAGAATCATACAAGACACCGGTAGTGGTGGTGCATGGCCGGTGTCAACCGATCGCGAAATCTGGTGTGTGGCCGCATGGGAGGTATACAAGGTTACCGGCAACCGGAAATGGCTCGAGTATATCTATCCTATTATCAAGCGTTCGCTTGAGACTGACCGGGTTGCATTTTATGATACGGAGACCGGGCTTGTAAAGGGTGAGACCTCCTTTATCGACTGGCGCGAACAGAGCCATCCCCGATGGATGCAATGTGCTGATATCTACAACACGGAGACTCTCTCCACCTCTGTTGTTCATGCGGAGGCTTGGAAAGTGCTCGGTGAGATTGCCACTATTCTCGGTCATAAGGATGTGGCCAAGGATGCTTTTGCACAGGCCGAGAGAATTGCAGAAGCGGTAAACCGTAATCTGTGGATGGACGACAAGGGATACTACGCCATGTATCTGTACGGGCGTGACAATCTTATTACCAATCCGCGAGCAGAGACTCTCGGTGAGTCATTGGCAGTGATGTGGAATGTGGCCCCCGCAGATAGGGCTAAGAGCATAACTGTCAATAATCCCACCACACCTTTTGGCGTAGCAAATTTTTATCCATCCATTCCTGATATGCCCGCTTACCACAATAAGTCGCTTTGGCCTTGGGTTGGTTCTTGGTGGGCACTTGCCAACGCTAAGGTCGGAAATGAGGAGGGTGTCATGCAGGCCATAGGAAATGTATTCCGTCCGGCCGCCCTTTTCTGTACCAACAAAGAGAACTATAATCTTGAGAATGGGGATATAGCCACAGAGCTTAATTCCTCCAACATGTTGTGGTGTCTCAGTGGTAATATCGCACTTACCCATAAGATTCTGTTTGGTATCGATTTTGAAAAAGATGGGTTGGCTTTTCATCCCTTTGTCCCGAAGGCCTTGGCGGCCACCCGTTCGTTAAACGGATTCAAATATCGGGATGCCAACCTTGATATCACCGTGAGTGGCTACGGCAATGAAATCAGGTCGTTCAAGGTCAATGGAAAGGAGCAGGCTCCTTTCATTCCGGCCAAGAAGGCTAAAGGTAATATGAAAGTGGAGATTCTGATGGCCGACAATACATTGCCCGTACTTGGACTCAATGAGACGGTTCAGAGAAACACACCGATTACTCCTATAGCATGGCTTGAAGGTAATAAACTTGTATGGAATCCTATAGAGTATATAGGGGAATATATCGTTCTGAAAGATGGTAAGGAGGTGGCCCGCACACATGCCACAACCTTTGATGCGTCTGCCCCGGGTGAATATCAGATAATAGGGGTTTCTACAGATGGTATTGAAAGCTTTGCTTCCGAGCCTCGTTCCACGCGTAAAGAGAGTTATGTGGGTGTCGGTAATGTCAGCAACGACAAGACATCCATTCTTAATGTTCCTGTCAAGGTAGATGAACCGGGGATATATTATGTAAGTGTCAACTATGCTAACGGCAACGGTCCTGTCAACACCGAGAATAAGTGTGCGATACGTACTCTTACTGTTGACGGCAAGCGAGAGGGGCTGGTGGTGCTTCCGCATCGTGGTCGTGACAACTGGGATGAGTATGGCTGGAGCAATTCGGTAAAGGTGAATCTGACACCCGGAGAACATATCGTTGGTCTGGAGTTCCGCCCTGAGAATGAGAATATGAATATTGCCACCAACCATGCTGTTATATCTGGCATTCGTCTTGTGAAAGAGTGATGATAATGTGTCTCAGACGATAAACAGATCGTCAGGGGTAAGATAAGGTAGAAAAGATTGGAAATTGAAGAGGCTGGGCCGTAATGAATTGAAAATTACGGCACAGCCTCTATATTATTTAGAGCACGTCTAAAGTATTTTAGGGTCTTACTTATGCTGGCGTATTTTAATGCACATTTTTTATGGTAGCCGTGTCAAAAGGAATAGGCAGGGATTAATAAATTCCGGAAGTATCTGATGGACAGAAGAAACGCTTCCTAATGCTCAGAAGAAAGCCCAATGTTGAGTGGTTTCAAGATCGAACAGGCTATCAGGAAAATATTGGTTCCATTACTATAATAACATAGTTCCATCACTATAATAACTTGGATCCATTACTATAATAATTAGTGGATATTGGCAATTTTTTTATAACTTTACAAAAAATACCGGAAACTTATGAAGCGACTCTTTATATTATCCATAGTGCTTACTGTCTGGATTGCTATGCGGGGAGAATATGCTTTCCGCGAAGGTCTGATAGGTGATATTAAACCTAACGGTTGGCTGCTGGAATTTCTCCAACGCCAGAAGACCGGCCTCACCGGACATCCTGAAGCTCTCTCTTATCCCTATAACACTTGTCTTTGGGCCGGTGAAATTCCCCGTAACGGTGAATATGGGCAAGACTGGTGGCGCTATGAACAGACCGCTTACTATACTGACGGATTGCTTCGTCTTGGTTACCTCCTGCACGATCCTGAACTAATCGCCAAAGGGGAACAGGGTATAGACTACACGCTCACACACCCACAGCCGAACGGACGTTTGGGTTCTCCGGTCATAAGCAGTCTCTGGCCTCAGGCGGTGTTCTGGCGGGCAATGAAGGCATATTCCGATGTGCATGATATGCCGGAAAATCTCATGTCGGCATTGCGGAGAAATTACGACACTATGTCGAACAGCGACCTTGTCACCGGACGCCGGCATATACTTAATCTTGAGGGTATCTTATGGCTCTATGGTGTGACCGGAGATACCGACCTGCTGAGGAAAGCGGAAATGGCATATAACACCGGTGGATTTGAGTTTGATGCGTCCAAGGCGGGTAGCCCTGATTTCACTCATCTTCATGGTGTCACCTACTCTGAGATGCTCAAAATACCGTTGCTTCTCTACGCTTATACAGGCAACCAGGATTATCTGCAGATTGCTCTCAATGCCGAACGCAAGCTCGAACGCGATCATCTTTTGCCCGACGGAGTGCCAAGTAGTGCGGAGTTTACTTTAGGACATGATATCGATATTGCCCATGAGACGTGCGATATCACCGACTACACATGGTCGCTGGGTTATTTCCTTGCCGTTACAGGTGAGGCCGAATGGGCCGACCGTATAGAGCGGGCTATTTTTAACGCCGCTCCGGGAGCCGTGACAGCTGACTTTGATGCCGTGCAATATTTCTCGTCGGTAAATCAGGTGATCTGTACCGGTACATCCGACAATAATACCTTCAAGCGGGGATCTACATGGATGGCCTACCGTCCCACACATGAGACAGAATGTTGTGCAGGTAACATGCACCGTATGATGCCAAATTTTGCTTCTCGTCTCTGGATGCGAGGTGCAGATGATGCAATTGTGGCAGCAATGTACGCACCCAGCGAGGTGGATTTCAAGGTTGGCGACACTACTTGTCATATTGTTGAGGAAACCTATTATCCCTTCAGTGGCGACATCGCTTTCCGGTTTTCAGTACCTACGGCCGCACGCTTCCCTTTCATGTTCCGTATTCCCGGCTGGTGTTCGGAATACTCTGTCAAGATAAATAATCAAACTATTGATCCCGCTTCAAAGAAATCGGATAAAGGATATGTCACTATCGAGCGGGAATGGAGAGATGGCGATGTCGTGAGTCTTTCTCTCGCGATGACTCCAAAAGTCGTTGAAGCCCCGGATGGGCAAGGAAAGTATGTCGAATGTGGTCCGTTGCTTATGGCATATCCTGTTCCGGTCAAAGTCACCGAAGACTGTAATGTTTACGAGAATATGAACGGCAAGGTGCCCGGTGATAATTTTAAATGTTGGAGTATGACTCCCGAAGGTCCTTTTGGATTTGCTGTTGACACCGCTGCAGAGACTCTCAAACTCAATGTAGATGAGACGAAGTTGAAAAGTGCATATCCTTTTGATGCCGACGGCACTCCTTTGAGTGTGGAATTGCCGGTGCGTTCGATAAACTGGACCCTGGAGTCTGACCGCTTTAATCCTATTCTGCCCGCCTCTGAATACCTTGAACTCGGCGATGAGCGGCATAACATCTCGCTTGTTCCTTATGGCGCGGCGAAATTGCGCGTCACTGTCTTCCCGGATGCCTTGCGTAGCGGGCATAAGTCGCTCACCGACTCCCTTATTGTAAATCCCGACTTCGAACTTCTCTCTGCCACCCAGGTTAATCATGGTGGAGTGGAGCAAAAGATGGTGCATCCTTACGGATGGAGTGTAAAGGGATCGCTCAACGGAAATAGTTATGGCATCAATCACGATGCCATGAACCATTACGGCGAAAATGTATGCTGGTATAACACACGACCATTCCCTATTGATTTTCAGCTTTATCAGACCATACCTGCTTCAAAACTCATTCCCGGCAGATATAGAGTGAGCTGTCTGTTGTGGTGTCCTGAAGGTTCACCGGGCACGTGTAGACTCTTTGCCGGCAACACGGTTCAATATTTCGGTGCAGAGAGTGATTACGGGAAAAACATCATGCCCGGTGAGACTGTGACTTTTGCCGGACATTCGGGCACCCCCGGCTCTCCATTCCGTCTGGAGGAGATGGAAGTGATTGTGGATGTCAAGGATGGCGAGAGTCTCACACTCGGCATTCGCACCGGCGGACTTAAACCTGATGGCACCGAAGCCACCTCCGAAGATGCAACCGGATGGTTTAAGGTGGATCATTTCCGCATAGAGCGTGTGGAGGACTGATTGTCAGACATAGAATAGAATACGATCTTGGGATGTTTTATTGCCGCCTCCGGTGTCTGATAGCGTAAGGTGTGATTCGTCGGCAATAGCCGGAAGCAAGGAGTCGCTGGAGAATGTGGCAACCTGTTCCGGAGATGAAAGGCGGTTGATTATTATACTTCTAAGTAGCTCACCACGAAGTGCCTTCAATCTCGTGGCATGAGGAGAGCGCACTGAGTTGCCGTTATGCTCCTTAAAGTCTACCTTCCAGACTTTAGCGAATTTCTTTATCTCTTTCCAATCGAAGCATTTTGCAGCATCGGCAGGGAGGAGATCAAGGATATCGCTTTCGCCCGTAGAGCGTAAGGCCTGTAAGAGTTGTCGGGTCACATCGCTTTTCCAAAAGCTAAAGAGGGGAGAGCCATCTGGGGCAAGGGGTGAGGTATAGTCAAGTCGGTAAGGTTTTATGATATCCTCCGGTCGTAGCCATCCGTAGAGTGAGGAGATTAATCTCACATTCTGTTGAGCCCATTCCTGATCATCCTTTGAGAGTGAATTATAGTCGAGATTACGGAACACGACTCCTGTAAAAGCACAGATAGCTTTCATTCCCATGCTTTTATTAGGAAATTCATATGCCATTTGCCGGAGGCGAGCAGCCATATCTACGCTTATCTTAATGGCCGCCGCCAGATCGCTTACTGCCATATCACGAATGTGCGCCATGATTTCGGCCGCCTCCTCCTCTCCAAACGGACGGTGACTGTCATAACATTCGGAGCTGATCTCATGC
>CAZEOI010000072.1:0-19998 GCA_964513775.1 uncultured Sangeribacter sp.
ATCACCTCCGAAAGCTGTCTAAATCCAGACAAAGAAAAAGTTTAAACAACTTCATTCTTAAAATCAGAGAAAAATAGCCAACTCCGTAAAATAATACGAGCGATCTGTCGTAGATCGCTCGTTAGTTTTTATATGAATTAAAGTTAAGCAATTAATTATTGATAATCTTTCAGCTGCTCACGAAGACGTTTGCGTGCGAAGAAAATTCTACTTTTAATTGTGCCAAGGGGCAAATTCATTTTTTCAGCAATTTCATTATATTTATAACCGGCAACATACATATTAAAAGGAATTCTGTAGTCATCGGAAAAACTTTCTAAAGCTGCGGAAATTTCTTTAACGGCAACGGAACCTTCAGGTGTCGATAGACCGGATTCTTGAGAAATATTAAGGTGGTAAAGATCTTCAGTTTGATCAATTACAGTAGCTTTTCTAACTGTCTGACGATAATTATTAATGAAGATATTACGCATTATAGTAAAAATCCAACCCTTGAAATTTACATTGTCAACGTATTTTTCTTCGTTGTCTAGAGCTTTAAGAGTGGTGTCTTGAAGTAAATCGCGAGCCTCTTCTTTATTTGTAGTTAACTGATAAGCAAAACTAAGCAAATTACCTTGAAGCCCTAAAAGGCGCTGTTTGAAAGATTCAGTTGTTTTCATGTTGTTTAATGTTTTAAAAAGATACCATTATAACAGAGGTGGCATCAAAATTGTTTTGAAAAAAATGATTTTTTTTGAAGAAAAGATTCAGTTTGTTGTCAAATGTCTGTGTTACAAATATTTGAAGTGAGAAAATTTTTATATGGAACGCCTTATTATGGAATGTAATTTTTTTTTGCTAATTTTGTTGCTTGATTTAAAAGATGTCTGAACCCAAATCTTGAAAACACCCTCATATGAGATTCGATGAACTGCTGACAAATGACGATTTGCTTGATGCATTATATGACATGCATTTTGACGAGTGTACTCCTATTCAGGAACTTGCTATACCTCCGGTGTTGGAAGGACGGGATCTGCTTGCTGTGGCCCAGACAGGCACGGGTAAAACGGCAGCATATCTTCTTCCTGTGATAGAACGCCTCGTCAATGATAATTATCCACAAGAAAACGTTAATTGTGTGGTGATGGCCCCCACGCGCGAATTGGCTCAGCAAATTGATCGACAGATGCAGGGCTTCTCCTATTTTATGCCGGTAAGCAGTATGGCCATATATGGCGGCACGGACGGACATACTTATGAACAACAGCGTAAAGGACTGAAAATGGGTGCGGATGTGGTTATCGCAACCCCAGGTCGTCTTCTGGCACATCTTAGTATGGGATATGTGGATCTTTCCAAAGTGTCGTTCTTTATCCTTGATGAGGCAGACCGAATGCTCGATATGGGTTTCATCGATGATATTATGCAGATTGTGGGACATATGCCCAAAGAGAGACAAACGTTGCTATTTTCAGCGACAATGCCCCCAAAAATTCAGCAACTTGCAAAGCAGATCCTAAATAATCCCGAGGAGGTGAAGATCGCAGTGTCGAAACCGGCTGAGAAGATCCGGCAGGCAGCATATGTTTGTTATGAAACTCAGAAATTGCCGATACTGGAGAGAATTTTTAAAGAAAATCCTCCGCAGCGTGTAGTGATATTCTCTTCATCCAAGTTAAAAGTGAAAGAACTTGCGCGAAGTTTGAAAAAGCTTCGACTTCAAGTGGGGGAGATGCATTCGGATCTTGATCAGAATGAGAGGGAAGAGGTAATGTTGCGTTTCAAGAGCGGTCGTATCAATGTAGTCGTAGCCACCGATATTATATCGCGTGGTATAGACATTGATAATATAGAGACAGTGATTAATTTTGATGTGCCTCATGAGGCGGAAGATTATGTACATCGTATCGGGCGAACTGCAAGGGCAGATCGTGACGGGAGTGCATATACTTTTATAAGCGAGAAGGAGCGTGGTCGATTTAAGACTATAGAACGTCTTCTTGAGAAAGAGGTGGAGAAATTAAAAGTTCCCGAGGAATTGGGTGAAACTCCTGATTACGGTTCAGTGGAGCGTTCCGGCAAGTCTGGCAGGCAAAGGGGACGATGGAAAAAAGGTAAGTCGAAATCACATAGGGAAATTAAGGATCATGATCCATCCGCGACTCCTGCTGTAAAAGAAAGCGAAGTAATAAAAGAGAATCGCGACGGAATCCCGGGCAATATGCCGGGTGAAACCGACGCGATAAAGAATAATTGTGGAAAGAATGCGGGTAGGAGGAGGAGATCACGTAGACGTGGATCCCGAAATCCTAAGACTCAGAGCGGTGGGCAACCGAGTGCATCCGGCGCTGGTGACGCATAAGTTGCCATGAGTTGATGATATTCTGCCAGGCGATATAGGCCGCGGGTGCAATTGAAGAGATAGGATTAAGGTAGGCTAATGCTATCCAAACGGCAAGCACTGTATTCTTTTGACCAAGTGATTGTCCACCAGAGACTTTATCGCCAAATTTACCACCAATGATTCTCCCAATCTTGAACTGAATCAGGCAAGCGCCGAGGGCTCCGATAGCGAGAAGAAACATTGTCAGGGATAATGAGGGCTCCCATCGCTTGATAGCGAAGCTCACGCAACTGCCTACGACTATAAAGAGTGACACAGCCCAAAGATAGAAAGAGAGTTGCTGCATCTTGACGATACGAGAGTGAAGAGATGGCACAGCATATCGTAAGAGTAAAGCCAATGCAAGAGGTGCCAGTATGAGAGGAAATACCTGAACGAGAATCAACCTGAAAGATTGGATGAATGTCATTTCGGGGTGCTCTCCGATAGCTGCAAAAAGCAGGGGGCCCGCGACTGCCACCACAGCATTGCAAAGAAGACTATAAGTGGCTACTTTGGAGATGCTTCCTCCTAACATCGATGTGATGACAGGGGCTGCTGTGGCTGTCGGTATAAAAAAGCATATGAATACTCCGTCGGCAAGAGTGCGGTTCCACCAGACAATGGTTCCATATGCAGCGAAAGCAAGAATAAGCTGTACGGATAATAGAGTGATCTCAAATTTGTCAGGTTTGAAATCCGATATCTTCAGTTTACAATATGTAATGAAAAGCATTGTAAAAATCAGATAAGGAGAAAGAAATGTGACGTATCCCATCCAGGGGTAGAAAACCGCACCTCCCACCATGGCGACCGGAAGCATCAGGGTTTTCAATGTTGATCTGTCAATTGTCATTATTTTTATTGTTAGGTATGTGTCACAAATTAATCAATATATTCCTTGTCGCCCTCTTAGGCGATCTTTGAGATCGTTTTTCAGTTATAATGGAACCCATTACGCCTTTAAAACGGTGCCAAATCTCATCCTTATATGTCACCAATCAATCATATCATAAATTTATGACCCATACTTATTATAGATCTTTGTCACCAGTCTCTATAAAAGTGTAGTTGTCTTAAAACCAATTAAGAGAAGTTTTGTATAATGCCATCTCTTTAGGATTGGTTTTGATATAAACGGAAATGATGGTTTTGGAATCAGAGATTGGCTATTATGGTTTTCAGAGCTTTAAAAGTCTTCTCTGGTGCCTCAACCCAGAAATTCTCATACTGTGCGAGATTCTCTCCTTCTCCGGGAGTATCGCTTACTATTCTTATGATATTAAATGGTGTAGAGGTTAAGAAACACACTTGAGCTATCGAGGCTGATTCCATATCGACGGCATATACATCCGGGAAATGACTTCTGATAAATGCTATCTCTTCCGCAGAAGAGATGAATTTGTCGCCGGAACATATCAAACCAAAATAATATCCTTCTTCCTTAAAGAGTGATTTCGCTAAGCCGATCACATCTTTATTTGGAGTAAAGAACAGGGGACAGCCATCTGCCTGCCCATATTCGGTAGATAGTCCGCACCAAACGTCGTCATAGGCTACACGGTCTGCAATAAGCAGAGAACCCACCGGAAGTCCGGCACCACCGGCCACACCTGAGTTTATAATAAGATCAGGTTTCAGAATCTCAATGATTCGGAATGTATTTATGGCAGAATTGACCTTCCCTATGCCACACTTTGAGAGAAATATTTCATGTGTGCCTATTGTGCCATGAAATATTTTGAGATTACCTTCTGTAATAACCTCCTCACAGTTTTGAATTATTGTCTTGATAAGGGTTAGCTCCTTATCCATAGCAGCAAGAATCGCTATTTTCATAGTTTTAAGATATTTGTATTTATTGAATTATACTTATCAACTGTTTCTAAGAGTCAGATCTGAATCATGGCTACTCCAGAATTATATTTGGCCATATTTCCTGCTTTGCGAATGGCTTTCCATGCTTTCCGTCCGATCTCTTCCTCGGCATATTCCCAAAAAGGTTGAATTTTGGAGATTATCTGAGCCTCGCCACAAAGCTGATCCGAATAATAGTCGAGTAAGGTCTTGTGGAACTGTAACATTGACTCAAGACGATGTTCTCTCGTCCATGATGTTCCCGACTGAACTTCATGGATCAAAGAGGGGCGTCCGAGTAGTCCACGACCGACCATTATGCCGGCGACATTCGGAAATTTCTGAAGTATAGCAGAGACGTCTTCAGGGGTACGGAGGTCGCCGTTATAGACAACAGGGTTTGCAGATTCATTTAGAATTTCTTCAAATCTGTCAAGATAAAGAGAGCCTGAATACTGTTGACGTGCAATACGGGGGTGGATGGCAAGATGCGACAGTTTGACACCGTTGAGAATGGGGATAAGGCTTTTCCATTCATCAGGATCGTTAAGACCCAAACGCATTTTGACAGAAAAGTCGATGTCTTGATTATTACGGATGATCTCTGCGACAGATAGTGCAAGATCTTTGTTGGAAACGGTGGCGGCGCCTCTTCCATGTCCTGTCTGAAGAGGAAAGGGACAGCCCATGTTGAGATCCAGACGCGTAGCTCCATTTTGCCTCATTAAATTCACAAGTGAGGAGAGTTCCTTTTGGTCGCGGAAAATTATTTGAGGAATGTTTGTCGCATCGGCATTGAGATGAGAGGTAAAATCTTTGAGATCTTTTTTCCTTAACTCTCCACCTTCGAGGCGAATGAAAGGTGTGTAATAGATGGGTCCGGAAGACGCTTCACTACCGGGAGTGCTATATATTGAATTATGGAAATGCCTGTAAGGAGCATCGGTATGTCCTTGAACGGGAGCAAAATGAAAAATCATTGTATAATTCTTATCAAAAATAAATTATTAAATATCCATTCCCTTTATAAAAGTAATGGAAATATCTTGGCAAAATTACATAAAAATCACGAATATTTATGAGCTATTCCAGGAAGTTATCAAAGAAGTTGTTTAAACTTTTTACGGGCTTGTTTATTTTTATATGTATTTTTTGAATATGGAGTCCTCTTTGCCCGTCTTCAGCCATCTTTCGGGTTGCTTTTTCATCTCTCATCGGTCGTTTAGCCCGCTAAACTTCCTCTTCGAGCTAAAAAATCACCTCCGAAATCTGTCTAAATCTAGACAAAGAAAAAGTTTAAACAACTTCAAAGTTTTTCTGTTATTGTTGCATTTTTGTTTGCTTAGAAGATATTAAACTTTTTACCTCATCGGTAGTCGGGCACAAACATTCCCTCTTGGTGTTGAAAATCATTTCAGAGAGCTGTTAAATCAAGGAGTAAGTTAAAACCAATCCTCCGACATGTTGTGTGGGTTCATTGTTGAAATTTAAAAACAACTACTTAATAAGTTTGAACCTAAGAATTAGGTTGTAAAAATAAAAATGAGTAATTTTGCGGATAAATAGGGAATAACGGCTTATGAGTTGTTCTATAGATAGAATAACTTGAATGTTAGCTTAAGAATATTACCTATAATAGAGATAATTGTAGGAAAAATTAGTGTTATGAATATTAGAGAAATTACTAAGAATGTGCATTATGTTGGGGTCAATGATCGCACAACAGATAGATTCGAGGGACTTTGGCCACTCCCAAATGGAGTTAGTTACAATTCATATATAGTATCTGGCGATGAGAAGATTGCATTGATCGACACTGTTGAGATCGGATCTATAAGAGAACTTCTCAATTCAATGGCTAATCAATTGGGGAACAAAAGTATCGATTATCTTATAATCAATCATATGGAGCCTGATCATTCAGGCGGTATCACAGCTGTGCTCACAGAATATCCGGAAGCGAAACTTGTAGGAAACAAGCAGACCATATCTATGGTAAAAGGATTTTATCATGTGGCAGACAATCGCTTTCTGGAGATTACAGACGGGTCGGAGCTGGATCTGGGCGGAAAGACCATCAAATTCATCCTTACACCGATGGTGCATTGGCCGGAGACAATGATGTCGTATGTAGTGGAAGATGGAGTATTGTTTTCAGGCGATGCATTTGGCACATTCGGTGCCCTGAATGGTGGCGTTGTTGATAATGAAATGGATACTTCCTGGTATACAGATGAGATGTATCGTTATTATTCCAATATAGTCGGCAAATATGGACGATTTGTGCAGAAAGCACTTGAAAAGGCTTCCGGTCTTGACATAAAATATATATGTTCGACCCATGGTCCGGTCTGGCATGACAGACTGAGGGAGGTGGTAGGCATCTACGACAAACTCAGTAAGTATGAGAGCGAGCCCGGAGTGACAATCATATATGGATCTATGTATGGAAACACAGCAGAGGTGGCAGAGGCGATAGCACGTCAGTTGGCGGCGCGTGGTGTAAAGAACATCAAGATTCATAATGCCTCAAAGTCAAATCTGAGCTATATGATTTCAGATGCTTTCAGATATGAGGGTCTTATTGTGGGTTCACCAACCTATTCCATGCACATATTCCCACCCGTTGAGCAATTTATGATTGCCATGGAGACAAGAGAGGTCAAGAATAAGGTGTTTGCCACATTTGGATCTTTCACATGGGCGTCTGCCGCATTCAAACAATTGGGAGACTATGCCACAAAGAGTAAGCTTGATGTAGTGGCAAGTCTGGAGATGAAACATTCGGCGAATAATGACACCTACGCGCAGATATCAGATCTGGCTGACAAGGTGTATAATGCGTTAAAATATAAATGAGTGTAGAAGCAAGCATAGAGAGCCATCCTCTTGAACCGTTTCTTCCGGAAGGAGCGCGGCTGTTAATGTGTGGCACATTTCCACCCAAGCAAAACCGATGGTCGATGCACTTTTATTATCCCAATTTTATAAACGACATGTGGCGGATTTTTGGCTTGATATATTTCGGATCAAAGGATGCTCTGGTCGATGTAGAAGGAAAGACATTTAAAGTGGATGAGATAAAACGTTTGCTCACTGACCACGGAATAGCTCTAAGCGACACAGGAAAGGAAGTGACCCGTACTAAAGATAACGCTTCAGACAAATGGCTCCAGATAGACAGACCGATAGATCTTGCCGCCACTCTTGAGCTTATACCGGAGTGTGTGGCAGTTGCCACCACCGGAGAAAAGGCTGCCGGTGTTATTGCCGGTCTCACCGGTTCGGAGGTGCCAAAAGTGGGGGAGTGGACAGAATGTAAGATTACAATGGCAGACGGTTCGGAGAGAAATTTTCGACATTGGCGAATGCCTTCATCTTCCAGGGCTTATCCTATGAAGCTTGAGGCCAAGGCGGAATTCTATAGAAGTATGCTTGATGCCACAGGGCTTTTGTAATTATAAAGATAGACTCATACTTAATAATCTCAAACATAAATAATGCTTGACCTTATTCCCTTGGCTCTATTTGATGCCAGTCAGTTTTTTCAATGGTTTGTAGATAATGCAAACTATTGGTTCGTGTTCATCTTCATGGTTGTAGAGAGTTCATTTATACCATTCCCATCGGAAGTGGTGGTGCCTCCGGCTGCATATCTGGCCTGTACCAATGCCGGGGCAGGCTCAGATATGAACATATTCCTTGTAGTGTTCATTGCTACCCTTGGTGCGCTTGTGGGCGCATTTATTAATTATTATCTTGCACTTTGGATAGGGCGCCCTGTGATATATAGCTTTGCAGACAGTCGGTTTGGCCATATGCTGATGATAAATAAGGATAAAGTGAATAAAGCAGAGGCATATTTTGACAAGCATGGCGCAGTCTCCACTTTTATAGGCCGTCTGATACCGGCAATCAGGCAGTTGATTTCAATTCCAGCAGGAATATCAAGGATGAATGTAGGAGTTTTCGCACTGTTTACATTTCTTGGTGCTTTGGTATGGAATGGAGTGTTGGGAGGGTTAGGATATTGGTTGGCCCAGACTGTAAGTCCCGATCAGCTCTTCACGAAAGTAGAGGAATACAATAAATACCTGACCTGGTGTGGCTATGGCATAGCTCTGATCTGTATCATATTCATATTATGGAATGCATTCAAACCAAAGAACGCAAATAAGAATTGATCCAATAAAACTCTGAAAACATGGAAGTTTCCCCCTCATTATTGGCGGCTGATTTCGCCAATCTCTCCTCGGAAATAGAGATGATAAATACATCGAATGCAGATTATCTGCATCTGGATGTGATGGATGGCGTCTTCGTGCCGAATATCTCATTCGGTTTCTCAGTGCTTAATTCAGTAGGAAAGATATGTAGTAAACCACTTGATGTGCACATGATGACAGTGGAGCCACATAAATGGATAAATCAAGTGAGAGATTGTGGAGCGACCTTAATGAATGTACATGTGGAGGCGAGTCGGCATCTTCATAGCACAGTTGGGGAGATTCATAAAGCCGGGATGAAAGCGGGCGTCACACTTAATCCAGCCACACCGGTTGTGATGCTTAACGATATTATTACAGACGTGGAGCTTGTGCTGCTTATGTCGGTCAATCCGGGCTTCGGGGGTCAGCCCTTTATAAAGAATACTCTCAAAAAAGTTAGGGAGTTGCGAAAATTAATAAAGGAGAGCGGTTCTAATGCCAAGATTCAGATAGATGGAGGTGTGAATGAGACTACCGGAAGACTTTTGGCCGATGCTGGTGCTGATATTCTTGTGGCGGGAAGCTATGTGTTCGGAGCTGCAGACCCTCATGAACGAATAGATATTCTTAAAGCTCTTGCATGATAGAAATCAATTAGATAATAATTTAAGTCGCGACATAAACAATAACAGAAAAGCGAATATATGATCCTTCACAATCATATATTCGCTTTTCTGTTAAGTAAGATATCTCGCTATTAATCTGCGTTTATCATCGCAAGAAACTCATCTTCTGAAACCATTGGTATGCCAAGCTTCTCGCACTTCTCCTTTTTCGAGGGACCCATATTGTCGCCCGCAAGTACGAAAGAGGTCTTTTTAGAGATACTTCCAACGTTTTTGCCTCCTTCACGCTCGATAATATCCTTATATTCATCACGTGAGTGGTGTGTGAATGTGCCGGAGATAACAATAGACTTATCGGCGAGAGTGTCACCTTTGGGAGCCAGTTTATCAGCCGACAAACTCATCTGCAATCCGGCGGCGGTGAGACGTTGAATGTTATCTACGCTGATTGGATCACGGAGATATTCAAAAATACATTTTGCAATCACCGGTCCTACGTCAGGAATTGCTGTGAGCTGTTCCTCCGACAATGAGAGAAGATTATCCATAGTCTTTACAGAGGATGCTAATCTTTTGGCAGTGGTTTCACCGACATTGGGGATGGAGAGTGCATAAATCACTCTTTCGAAAGGTACTGATTTGGATGCTTCGATCCCTTCCATTATGCGTCGTGCCGTTTTCTCGCCTACTCTGTCGAGTTTCTCAAGTTTCTCTTGTGAGAGATCGTATAGATCAGCAATTCTCTCCACTAATCCACAGTCAAATAATAACTCCGCGGTCTCTTCACCTATGCCGTCGATATTCATCATTCTACGGGCACAGAAATGCTCGATTTTTCCGGTGATCTGTGGTCGGCAACCATAATGGTTAGGACAGCACCATGCTGCATCTCCATAAATTCGCACAAGTTTGGTGCCACATACAGGACAATTAGTCACAAATTGAATCTTAGAGGCCTCCGGTGAACGTTTTGACTTTTCAACTCCGGTAATTTTAGGAATAATCTCTCCACCTTTCTCAACGTATAGCCAATCACCCTGATGAATGTCAAGCTCCTGAATAATGTCATCATTATGGAGCGACGCTCTTTTAACAATAGTGCCTGAAAGCAACACCGGCTCCAGATTGGCAACGGGAGTCACAATACCCATGCGGCCGGTCTCAAAAGAAACAAAGCGTAATGGAGTGCACGCATTTTCAGGATTGAATTTGTATGCGATGGCCCACCTCGGAGATTTGGCTGTAAATCCAAGATTCAATTGCTGGCGAAGAGAATTTACCTTAAATACAAGGCCGTCGGTAGCCACCGGTAATTCCTTTCGATGAACGTCCCAATAATTGATGTAATCATTCACCTCTTCAAGACTGCCGAGTAATTTCATGGCCTTCGACACCTTGAATCCCCATCTTTCGGCTGCCTTCATATTGTCGTAATGATTGTCGGCCGGAAGATTATCGCTGAGGAGATAATAGAATCTTGCATCAAGATGACGTTTAGCCACTTCACGGGAATCTTGCATTTTCAAGGTTCCCGATGCCGCATTTCTGGGATTAGCAAACAATGGTTCTTCATTATAGGCTCTTTCAGCATTTAGCTTCTCAAACACTTCCCACGGCATGAGAATCTCTCCACGTATCTCAAATTCCTCAGGCCAGTCGCCTGGCTGAAGCTGTAGGGGAATACTTCGTATAGTCTTGACATTTGCAGTGACATCATCACCCTGAGTCCCGTCGCCACGAGTCACAGCACGCTGAAGTCTGCCATTTTTATATGTAATCGATATTGAAGTGCCATCGAATTTCATTTCTCCCACAATATTGAAATTCTCACTGACAAGCGATTTGCGTATGCGATCAAACCATTCGTCAACCTCACCGATAGAGTAGGAGTTAGAGAGCGACATCATTGGCCTTACATGCGTCACGTGTTCGAAGCCTTTTGTCAGATCCGATCCTACACGCTGGGTGGGGGATAGTGGATCCGCATATTCAGGATGTGCTTTCTCAAGCTTCTCAAGCTCCTTCAGCATCATATCAAAGTCCTTGTCGGATATTTCAGGACTGTTGAGAATATAGTAATTATGATTATGTCGATGCAGTTCGGAGCGTAAGGTTTCTATTTGTTGTTTTACGTTTTCTGACATAGTGAGGAAATTAGTGTAGAAGTTTTTAGACTACCTCAAAGGGATATTTCACCGACCAAAGATAAAGTGCATGTGCAGGCATTGAGGTGCCGGCCGCGCAACGGTCTTTTTTAGATATGATATCTTTGAACTCTGAAATTGAAAGCTTGCCACGTCCTACGTCGACGAGGGTGCCAACAACCGTCCTTACCATATTTCTCAGAAACCTGTCGGCCGATATAGTGAAGACAATGCCATTTCCCATCAGCGGGGCCATGTCCTGATGCCCGGAGACAGGATGCCAATATGCTTCCCTCACATCGCAGATATTGGTTTTGCTGTCTGAGTGCAATTTGGCAAATGAAGTGAAATCATCAGTGATCTTGAGAAAGGCAGCAGCCTCGTTCATTTTGTCTAAATCAAGCGAGGAAGGGGAGTGCCAGCAAAGCTGGTGCATGAAGGGGGTCTTGTCGTATGTCACGAAATATTTATAGGTCCTCTCGCAGGCATCGAAACGGGCATGGGCATCATCAGCTACCTTGAAGATATCATATATTACAATATCTTTGCCTAAAAGACGATTTAGAGAAAGAATTATCCTCCCGATATCGGTGGTGCGTCCACATGATTCCAAAGTGGCCGGAAGATCGAAGTGGGCAAACATTTCACGCGCATGCACTCCGGCATCCGTACGTCCTGCTCCGACAATAGAAACCGGGAGGCGCAACACAGTTGAAAGCGCCTCCTCGATTTTCTGCTGCACGCTTATCGCCGATGGTTGTGACTGCCATCCGTGATAAGCGGCTCCATTATATGCGAGCCTAATGAAATACCTCATTATCAGTCTCGTTCAAGATATGTTAAGCCATAAAGGCCTGACTTGTAGTTGTTGAGGAATTGTCTTCCCTCTTCAGCAGAAATGATGCCTTGTTTCATCTTTGTTGAAACCCAGGTCTCAAGTTTCCTGACAAGTTTTTTAGGACTGTATTCTACATAATCCAGAACATCAGCCACAGGTTCTCCATCTATGATCTGTTCAATTTCGTAAGAGTCTTTGTTGACAGAGATATGGACAGCGCTGGTGTCGCCGAAGAGATTATGCAGGTCGCCGAGGATTTCTTGATATGCACCGACAAGGAATACTCCTATGTAATACTTGTCATTCTGCTTGAATGTATGAATAGGCAGAGAATATGACATACCCTGGGGTGAAACAAACCGAGTTATTTTCCCATCAGAATCGCAAGTTATGTCTTGAATAGTACATCTACGTGTAGGCTTCTCATCAAGGCGTTGTATAGGCATGATGGGGAAGAGCTGATCGATTGCCCATGAATCGGGGAGACTCTGGAAGAGAGAGAAATTACAGAAGTATTTCTCCGGCAACATTCTATCAACTTTCTTAAGCTCTTCCGGTGGATGTTTCATACTTTTTGTGAGGTCGTTGACATCTCGTGCCACTGACCAGAAAAGTTTTTCGATCTGAGCACGAGTGCGGAGATCAAGCAATCCGAGGCTAAATAGTTCAAGCGCTTCTTCACGAATCTGAAGTGCATCGTGCCAGTCTTCAAACAGAGTGGTGGCATTAATGCGGTCCCAGATATTGTAAAGCTCTTTAGCTAATTCATGAGCATTCTCATCAATTACCTCATTATCATTCCAAATAGGGAGCTGGGTGGTTTCGAGCACCTCTATGATGAGTACGGAGTGGTGCGCTGTCAATGAGCGTCCACTCTCGGTTATAATATTCGGATGAGGAAGATTTTGCTTTACACAGACATCTACGAGGGCCGAAACAGAATCGTTGACGTATTCCTGAATGGAATAGTTCATAGAATTTTCGCCCATTGAAGATCTTGTACCGTCGTAATCGACTCCCAGACCACCACCTATATCAACAAATTCAATTGCAAATCCCATTTTGGATAGCTGTACGTAGAATTGCATTGCTTCTCTGAGCGCATTCTTAATTCTGCGGATTTTAGTGATCTGGCTTCCAATGTGGAAATGAATAAGTTTTAGGCATTGTCCCATATTGTTTTTCTCCAAGAAAGACAATGCATCGAGAAGCTCAGAAGAATTGAGTCCGAATTTAGACACGTCGCCTCCTGATTCTTCCCATTTGCCACTACCGGAAGATGAGAGTTTGATTCGTATTCCGATATTGGGAGAAATATCAAGACGCCGAGCCACGTCGGCTATGAGTTTCAATTCATTGAGTTTCTCAACAACGAGATAGACACGACGCCCCATTTTCTGAGCGAGCAGTGCAAGTTCAATGTAGTCTTCATCTTTATACCCATTGCAGACAATAATGGAATTAGATTGGGGATTAACTGCCAACACTGCATGCAATTCAGGTTTTGAGCCTGCTTCGAGACCGATGTTATACTTATTGCCGTGGCTGACAATTTCCTCCACTACCTGACGCATCTGATTTACCTTGATGGGATAAACCACAAAGTTCTGGCCCTTGTAGTCATATTCATCCGCGGCTTTCTTGAAACAGGCAGATATTTTCTGGATTCTGTTGTCAAGAATGTCGGGGAATCGAAGGAGTAATGGAGCGGAGACATCACGTAGTTTGAGCTCATCGATAACTTCCTTTATATCCACCGAGGCATATCCCTCACGGGGTGTCACCTGAACATGACCCTTATCGTTAATTGAAAAATATTTCAATCCCCAGCCACTGATGTTATAGATCTCAGCTGAGTCTTCAATTCTCCACTTTCTCATTCAAGTATATTTAATAGGTTTTCTTTTTTAACTTCACGCTTTTCGACCGAGAATCTCGAATTTTTCTACAATAATTTCGGTCTTTCTTCTAATGATTTTCATTCTGTCTTCAAACTCCCGAGTATGCAGATAACCCTCAACATATAATTGAGTGCCTTTCCTGACATAGCGTTCCACAATCCGAGCGTTTTCTCCTCCAAACATCAAGGAATGCCATTCAGTGGTCTCAATTCGCGCTGCGCCACGGATTTCGTTGGTTGCAAGAGATAGGCTTGCAATTACTCTGTCTTTATCAGGGTATCTCACTTCCGGATCATTGCCGACATATCCGAGCAGTATGACTTTGTTGACCGACATATTCTCAGTATTAATGACTTTCAGAAAAATTAATAAATCAAGCAAACCATGAAACAGCCTTGTTCTTGGAATCTGATTCGAAACAAGATGGTTTAAGGTGCAGTCCCACTTTCTCGTCGAGGGCGAAGAAGAGATTCATAATATGGATCGCATCTCCGGCAGCTCCTCTAAGGTGGCAATCTCCAACCGCAGTCACATCCAAAAGTCCGGCTCCCGGTTTTTCTATTGTGACGATACATTTATGAGTGCCTTCTACTTCATGTCGGTTTACTTCTGCAAAACTCATGAAAGTGAAGCTGTGATCATCATATACAGACTCATAAATCCGACTAACCTCAGCTATTGCAAGCGGAGACTTGATGACACTTGAAACTTTCATTGACCTTCCTGAATCGCATGGAAATAAGGAAATTTGCAACTTGCCACAGAAATTGTTGTCTGTCTTTTGCAGGAATGACGTTATTTCCTGATTAAGAGATGTGACATCAATTGATGATACCACTTCAGGGGCTGCGTGTATCGAAATATCAATGTCGGAGTTTACCAACGAATTCATTGCCAATGGATATAGAGCGATAAGAGCCAAGGCAGCCGCAGGTGTAGGAATCACCGCTATTCTTGCCCCTCTTACCAAAGGTTTTCTATTGGCTTCCGAAAGGCCATATTCCATCCCATTGCAATCCATCCGGCTTAGTCTGGCCGGACTTAAATCTACAATTCTTAATTCGGGATAGGCTACAGAGTTCATAAGAATCTCATTTCCTTTCTCCGAATCATCCATTATAAAAACAATATCAATGGAATAAGGATCGATGCTATCAGTGAAATTAATAATTTCTTCTCCCATAAACCCGTGATGGCGAGACGCAACCATTCTGCCAGCCCATGCGGGAGCATAGAGTGAATGGATCTCAACTTCCGGATGATGTATAAGCAAGCGAAGCATTTCTCCAGCATCGGGAGTGTCAGCTCCAATAATACCAACTTTAATCATTGTGTCAAATTTTCAGGGTCAACAGACAGTATTTCAGAGAATAGATTGATAATTTCCTGACGAGACATACCCTCTCTGAGCACGGCGAAAATAGTATCGCTACCCGGGATCGTGCCAAGAATATTTTCATTCATGCTCATATCAATATCATATGCAAGTCCGGAGGCATATCCGTTTCTTGTCTTTATCACAGCAATGTTACCGGAGAAACGTATTGAAATCAAACCACTCTGATAATTAGCATGAGCCGGCACTTTGCCTGTGTTAATAATTCTGTCTTTTAACGAATCACTATCAGGCAGCACATACATATAGGTGCCCCTGTCAGTAGGGACTTTGGTTGTTTTCAACATTTTCAAATCACGTGAAAGTGTAGCCTGTGTCACCGGATGTCCTTTTTTGGCAAGAGCCGCAGCCAGTTCTTCCTGACTGCTGATACATTGGTTTCGTATAAGCTCTATTATCAGATTGATTCTCTTTTTTCTGTTCTTCATTCTTCTTAAGTGAAATTGTAGGAGTTTATCCGATTTTATTCTTGCGTCGTTCCAGCTCAGCCTTGATGCGGGCAGCCTCCTCGTAGTCTTCATTTTCAGCGGCGATCAGCATAGCATCAGAAAGCTGCGCATCGTTCATTGAAGCCAATGAATCTATCGGATCTACAGAATGATTTTCCTCTGATGCGTCGTCTTCTTTGCTGTCAGACTGTTTTTCAGCCTCAAACCCACACTCATCAAGCACTTCTTCAGTGGTGTAGATTGGTGCGCCTACACGAATGGCAAGTGCTACAGCATCTGATGATCTTGAGTCGATCACCTTCTCTGTATTGCCATCGGAAAAAACAAGATCTGCGGCGAACACTCCATTAGGCAACTTGCGGATTTCGACTCTGACAAGTGATATGCCGAAAGCAGCGAGAGAGGCAGCCATAGTGTCGTGGGTGAGAGGGCGAGGTGTGGCTACTTCCTGCAGTTTACATTCGATTGCTTGTGCTTCGAGGTATCCGATGATAATCGGTATCCGGCGAGTTGTGCCTACTTGCTGAAGTATAAGCGCATACACGGCAGATTCTATCTGGTTATAGGTGATCCCTATCAATTCCAATCTATATTTCTTTTGCATTTTGATTCGTTGTTTTTGACAATCAGAAGCTGTATAAACTGTTCCTCAATTTCATGATTTGCGATGATGTCTGTGCCTTTTGGATTGTCGTATTGTTATCATTGCTGATCCGAGACAAAGATTGTTGTCGGGTGTATAGATCACGGCGTATTGACCGGGTGCAATCCCCTGAACATCTACGTCTGAATGAATCGATAGCCCTTCGGCAGAACTTACAAGCTTACCGGGAAGAAATTCCGGAGAGTGCCTTGTCTTGAATGAAACAGCTATTTCCTGATTAACGGGTTCACCAGAATTCGTGGTGCATTCAGATGATTGTGTATCTAAGTGTAAAACAGTGTCGGAGAATGGATCACACGTGATCCAGTTCGGATGCTCAAGAGGGATTAGCCTTCCATATTGTTCGCGGGTATCATAACCGTTGGCCACATAAATGGCATTATCTTTTACGTTCTTTTTTACCACAAACCATGGCCCACCGCTAAGTCCAAGACCTTTCCGCTGCCCAATAGTATATAACCAATAGCCTCTATGAGTGCCGATCTTTTTCCCTGTTGCAATGTCAATTACCGGTCCTTCTTTCTCACCTAAGTGACGCGCGATAAAATCTGAATAGTTAATTTTCCCAAGGAAACAGATGCCTTGTGAATCCTTTCTTGAAGCGTTTGGGAGATTTGCTTCTTTGGCGAGAGAGCGCACTTCAGATTTGGTCAGTCCGCCCAAAGGGAAGATGATATGCGAGAGTTGGTCGTAAGATATCTGGGCAAGAAAATCGGTCTGATCTTTTATCGGGTCCGCAGCAGTGGCAAGATAAAGTCTGTCGCCGATATTCTTGATGGAGGCATAGTGTCCGGTGGCAGTCTTATCATAATCTTTTCCCCATCTCTGTTCGAAGAAGCCGAATTTGATCATCTTATTGCACATTATGTCAGGATGCGGAGTCAGACCCTTGCGAACATTGTCGAGTGTGTATGCCATCACATGATCCCAATATTCCTGATGAAGAGATACAACCTCAAGCGGGAGATTATATTTCCGTGCGATAAGATTACACATCTCAATATCCTCGTCGGCGGCACAATCACCCTCTCCGTTGTCCATACCTATACGTATATAGAAAAGATGAAGATCGTGTCCCTCTTGATAGAGCTTATGAACTACCACTGCACTGTCAACACCTCCGGAAATCAAAACAGCAATCTTCATACCTCTTCCAGCTCGGCCTCACTTTTATTTTCAGTGTGAATGATATAGAGGGAAAGAAAATAGTCGACGGATATCTTTCCCGGACCGACAAGAGCAAGAAAGAAATATATCCCGAGAAACATTATCGGAAGATAACCCTGTTGTTGCCAATCAAGAAGATAAGCTGCCTCTACGGCCGAATTATGAAGGAGATGGTATTCCGCCATAATCATCGCTATGAAAGGGGGCAGAATCATAAGACGGGTGAGGAACCCGAACATGATGAAGAGAGAACATATGATCTCGATGGCTATCATTATTATCAGTGAAGTCTCCGGACTCATTCCGAGTACGGATGGAAACATATGTTGTAACTCATAGAATCGGGCAAGTTGCCTGATGCCGAATTGCATGAGCATGATTCCTACGAAGAGTCTTAGAAATAGACGCCCGAGATTGGTGTAGGAGTAGCCGGTAGACCGGAAATATACTCGTTTGAGAAATCTTGACAAACTGAATTTTCTCATAATCAAATTATATTAAGATGAGATCATATGGTTAAGGGAATGGAACCCTATTGTCTACAGTGTGCAGACTCCAAATAGCGGGGAGAGTTATTGAGATATACGATTAAGTGCTTCGTTTACAGCCATAGGGATGGTGGCGTTTTTTAGAATGATCTTGCCGTCTCCACCAATAAGATATACTGACGGATCGGCTCTCAGATCGAGAATGTCGGAAATCTCAGGAGCCTCTCCAACTGTCCAAGTATTAGAATAATTGGATGTTATATCTTCCCAGTTGTCTAATTTAAACGGAATAATGTAGAGAATATTTAGTTTACCCTGTTCCACAGCCTGACGAAGTGGTACGGTTGTTTCCATTTTCAGCCTTGTCATTCTCCAATCTGTGTCTTCCGGATTTCCAAAAATCATGATAGTAGGGGTAGACATTGGAGTGTATTTCTCTACTTTCCCGTTTTTACCGGTGAAATCGAATGATGGAGCTTCTGAGCCTACCGCAGAGTTGCGTAGAGACTTCAACTGTTTCTCATATTTGTTTTTTCTTGAGGCCTGAATTTTCTTATTTTTCGTAAAGGCATCAAGAAACTTGATATAAACAGCATCTACCCAAAATTCGGCTCTTGGCCCGTAAAGCACCTCTTCAGCTGCTTTAGTGAATTGAGTGAGAAGGGTAGGGTTTTTCGATATTTTTTCGATCAATTTATCCACACTTGCCTCCGCGATCCGGAGATCTGCCCATCTTATAGGCACCGAATAGACTTTCATCGCATCATTCAGTGCATTTTGGTCTACAGCCGATGTGGACTTAAAATCCATTGAATCCCAAAAATGTTCAAGCAGATAATTGGATTTATCTGCAAGTGAAGTAAGGGATTCCGGTGCAGTCGGGTATTCAAACAGGGGTTCAATCTGGATTACATCCTGAGCCCATAGATTTTGCCCTACACCAATAGCAAGGCTTAATGATAGGGAGAGTATGTATTTGTTTAAATGAGTTTTCATATTGACAATTTTATTCTTCTACAAGATGACGGATAGCATCAGCCCATGCATCATAGCCTTTGCCAAGAAGGTGCAATCCGTCGTTGGTGAATTCCCGACGTAATTTACCGGTTTTTTTATCAGCGAGCGCAGGCCATAGATCTACGTATACCGCTCCGTTCCTTTGTGCAATCTCTTTGAGACGCTGATTAAGCTGTTTCACGGTTGCCTCCTTTCCCTTTAGATTCTTATATCTGCCAAAGTCATTATTTATCGGCATCAGGGATTGTATATAGAGTTTGCTCTCCGGCGATTCTTTTCTTATCCTTTTCACAAGATTCTCATAGTCTTCTGCCATACGCGACACCGAGAGGTTGTGAGAGACATCATTAATGCCGATAAGAAGGAATATCTTTGAGGGGTTGTAATCAGTGACCTGATGCAAACGTTCGGCAACTCCGGATATGACATCAGAGGAGATGCCGCGGTTCTTTATGGAGGGATTGTCGAATAGTTCAGTAAATTCTCCACCGTCGGTGATGGAATTGCCGAGGAATACGATATCACCCTTCTCAACGGGAAGGAGATCAAATAGAGTCACTCTTTGATGCCAATATTCGCTTCTGGGAGCTGCGTCTGCCGACAGAGTAAATTGAGAGGCGACAGAGAGGAGAATTGCTGCAGAGTGAAGTTTTAAAAAGGATGATTTCATAAAAAATTACTTTTGGCAATGAAACTCGACGAGTCCCTTCATTGGTGTTTCCGCCACAGATGTTACTCTATAACCCAAAGACTCAGCAGCCTCCCGGAGCAATCGCTCAAAATGGAAAGCGATGGAGCCTGTGAAGCTCAGATCGAGAGTGTGCGCACCGGGATACATCGCTACATTTCTTCTTACAAATTTGGTTAGCTCTTTG
>CAZEOI010000073.1:0-19310 GCA_964513775.1 uncultured Sangeribacter sp.
ACCGTAGGAATGCCGAGCTTACGCACGCCTCCGTTGGGTTTGGGTATCTCAACCCTCCTTACCGGAGCCGGCTTGTAGCTCCGCTCAAGGATTGACTGTTTGATACTCGTCCAGTTGGCGTTCATGTATTCGCGTAGGTCTTCGACTTTCATGCCGTCTATTCCTGCCGCACCCTTGTTGGATATGACCTTTTCAAGGGCGATACGAACATTGTTCTTGTCAAGTATCTGTTCGATTAGTTTCATCTTCCGTCTTTCTTAATTTCCGCTTCCGATGGATTAAGCCTAACTCCTTGCGTGGGGTTCGGTTCATTGACGTTTCGCCTACGCCCACTCGTCGGCTATTCTTTCGGAACATACATTCTTGATTAACGTTACAAATTATTCGGCCCTTCGCCTTGACCGTCCCGCGGTCGGCTACTTCGGCCTCTGCTGACTCCTCGGCATTCGTTGTTACTATCGTTGAGGACTGCCGAGGCCTCACGGGATAAGCCATACATCTTTCCTCGTTTACCTGCCTAATTTACGCATCAAGGTTACGGTTGCCTTTGGGAACTTTGCTGTCTGTTGCCAGCTTGTCCGCTTGATACGCCTTGGTATTAGGTTTCTGTTCGTCAGGCCACGATTTTGCTATTGCTTCTTCTCTCCCGAGCGTCACCACTCGAAACTTGCAAGTCGCTTTAGGGTTCGTCGGCAACTACGCCCCGTGTGGACTTTCACCACAGATGTATGACATGCCCGTCATACAACGAAGCCTTGTTATGTGGCCGCATAACAAGGCTTCGTTTTAGGATTTACTTTTTTCAGGTTTCATAGACCTTTATCCATACAAATTGCGTTAACATATAAACAACCCTAAACTTTATACCACTCACATAAACTATGTCAAAAGTATCCTGGCGTCCCGGCACACAGATCTATCCTCTACCCGCCGTACTCGTCACCTGTGGCAACTCCCCTGAAAATTGGAATATGCTCACGATCGCCTGGACCGGAACAATCTGCTCTGACCCGGCCATGTGCTACATTTCAGTGCGCAAGGAACGTGCGTCATATCCTCTGCTCGTTGAGAATATGGAATACACCATCAACCTGACTACAGTCGAAATGGCACGAGCCACCGATTGGGCGGGAGTCCGCTCCGGTCGTGACTACGACAAATGGAAAGAGACAGGCCTCACCCCTATTCCCGGCGAGAAAGTATCATCACCCACCATAGAACAGTCGCCTCTGAGCATTGAATGTAGGGTAAAGGAGATTATCCATCTTGGCACCCACGATATGTTTATTTCCGATGTGCTCAACGTTCGTGCCGATTCCCGTTATCTTGACCCCGAAACAGGAAAGTTTTCTCTTGAGAAAGCCGGACTGCTTGCCTACTCCCACGGTCAGTATTTCTCTTTAGGTGATATTATCGGTCATTTCGGGTTCTCTGTAAAGAAATCCTGAACCAAACTCTTATCTTACTCAATATAATACTGCTCCATCATGAGGTCAAGACTCACAAAGCAGCTGCTACCATTACTCCTCATTCTCTCCACCAACCTGTCGGGGTCATCAATGAATCATCCCGGCAGCCCCACAACTGCCGATTCAGTTCAAACCTCCAATCGATATGTTCCACTCGACCGTCACATTCTCGAATCTCACCGATATTTTCTTGAGAAGCCTGTACCTCCCGATTCAGCCGACTTCGATTTGCGCAATAAAAATCATTTCTGGAGAGCCACGGCTGAAGTGGTTGGAGTAAATCTCGGATTGTGGGCTTTCGACAGATATGTTCAGAATGGAGAATATGCACGGATATCATGGAACTCTATAAAAAATAATTTTCGCGACGGCTTCAAATGGGATGACGACTACATCCCGACAAATTTTTTTGCTCATCCCTACAATGGTTCTATATTTTACAATGCCGGTCGTGTGAACGGTTTCAATTATTGGCAATCCTCACTCTTCTCACTTGGAGGAAGCGCAATGTGGGAACTATTTATGGAGTGTGAGCCACCTTCAACCAACGATATTATCGCAACGCCTGTTGGTGGCACTGCTCTCGGTGAAGTTTTCTACAGAACTTCAGACCTCATCATCAACGATCGTGCATCCGGCGCCGAAAGAGTAGGACGTGAGGTGGCTGCCTTCCTCATAGATCCCATGCGGGGCATAAACCGTATTATCACCGGCGAAGCTTGGAAAAAGCGCACTACGTCCGGTCGTCGTTTCGGTATTCCCCCAATCTGTGCGGAGATTTCCTTTGGCGGACGAGGCCTTTCAAACTTCAACGATGGCAGCCATGCCACTCGTGGTGGATTTGTAGCGCGACTTTTTATGGAATATGGAAATCCATATGAGGCCACCACACGTAAACCATACGACTACTTCACTCTATTAACGGAATTTCAAGGAATAAAGACCCAACCCCCTATCGGACGCATTGAGATAACCGGTCGGCTCCTCTGCACTGAACTTGCAGATAAGAAAGATTTTAACCTGAATTTAGGTTTCTATCAACACTTCGACTACTTCGATTCTGATACCATCCGGCACGACAAGTCGAAGAAGCTGCTCAAATGCCCGATTCCTTATAAGCTGGCTACCCCAGCCTCATTCGGAGCGGGGTTGCTTTTCAGATACTCTCCCAACGCCACAATGTGCCTTGACGGATTTACACATTTCAACGCCGTAATTCTCGCCGGCACACTCACAGACTATTACCGCAACTATCACCGCAGCTACAATTACGGCTCAGGGTTTTCAGTAAAGGCAGGCGTAAACTGCACTCTTCTCACCGACCGATTGTCAATTAAGATGGAAAACCGGTTTTACAGGTTATATACATGGAAGGGCTACAATCAGACAGACGATTGGTCGGACGTGCCTTGGGGTACGCCAATAGGCGTGATGGGCGATAAATCCAATTCATCTTTCAATCATCTGGAAGCGGAATTCAAATGTCGGATGGTGCGACATTGGTACCTGTCAGTCGGGCTTGACCTATACACTCGCCGCACCAAATATCTCGACTATATCTTCCCATCTCCTCCTGCGACACAATCTTTGGCGGCTGCGACAATTGCATCCGACAACACAGTCATCCCTAACCCACTGATAAAAAGCACTCAGTTAGGATTTCATCTTCTACTCACCTATCGTTTCTGATTCATGACAGCCGTGTTTAATAACGAATAATCTTCGATTTTCAATATTCGATTATTTTTTGTAACTTTGCAGTTTCGGGAGCCATATCCTCAGGTAGTTGTTAAAACAACTTCACAAACCATCTTAACTGCACGGCTTCCTATTTACAAAATGGCAGACAATCGAAATATATTCAACGGCACGGACGACTCAGACTCTCCAAGAAACCAGAAAAAAACTTATAAGAAGATGGCCAGACGCCATCGAATCATCAAATGGCTGTGGATCTCTTTTATGGGATTCGGCATCCTCATAGCCCTGTTTCTTCTGCTGATCTACAATGGGGTTATAGGCTACATGCCTCCTATCGAGGAACTCGAAGATCCGCACGACAAACTCGCCTCTGTGGTGATCGCCTCAGACGGCACCACAGAGCTCGGCCGATATTTCGCGGGCGCGGGCAATCGTGTGAATTCCGACTATAAGACCGTCTCCCCTTATGTGATCGATGCTCTCATCGCAACCGAAGACGAACGTTATTTCTCTCATTCCGGAATAGATTTCATAGCACTCGGTCGCACCGCCGTTAAGACACTTCTTATGGGCGATAAATCTGCGGGCGGTGGCTCCACCATCACCCAGCAGCTTGCAAAACAGCTATATTCCCAGCCATCAAGCAATATGCTGAAGAGAGCCATGCAGAAACCGATAGAATGGATGATCTCCATAAAACTGGAACGTTTCTACACAAAGCAGGAGATCATCAACATGTATCTTAACCGTTTCGACTTTCTCAACAATGCCGTTGGCATCAAGACTGCCGCCAACGTTTACTTCCACAAGGAACCGGCTGATCTAAAAGCTGAAGAGGCGGCCATGCTGGTGGGAATGTTGAAGAATCCAAGTTATTTTAACCCTCTTCGACACGAACAGCGCACAAGAGAGCGCCGCAATGTGGTGCTTGACCAGATGGCTAAAGATGGTAAACTTTCGAAGGAGGAGGCCGACTCTCTCAAAGAGCTTCCTCTTGGCCTTGACTATCATAAGGTTGACCACAAAGTGGGAGGTGCGCCTTATCTGCGGGAGGAGATACGACATCTAATGACTGCAAAGCGTCCGGTACGTCCTGAGCGTTCAAACTATAGTTCCGCTTTGGGATATACCCTTGCAATGGGGCAATATAACACAGATTCAACTCAGTGGGAAGAGAACCCACTCTACGGTTGGATACTGAAAAATCCTAAGCCAGACGGCAGCTACTACAACATCTATACCGATGGTCTGAAAATTTACACTACTATTGATGTGCGTATGCAGAAGTATGCCGAAGAGGCCGTGTGGGAACACCTCGGAGGCACACTCCAGCCTGCATTCTTCAAGGAGAAGGAAGGCCAGACCACAGGTCCCTACACCACCAATACAGAAGAACTTAGCCGTCAGGGTGTCATGAATCTCATAAAGAACGCGATGAAGCAGACCGAACGTTGGCGTGTGCTCAAGAATGCAGGTATATCGGCTGAGGAGATCGAGAAGACTTTCCACGTGCCTTATCAAATGGATATATTTACCTATGTGAAAGAGAACGGCCAATATCGTCCCGGCAGCAAAACCGTCACCATGACCCCATACGACTCACTTCTATACATGAAATCCATTCTCCGAACCGGCATGATGAGTATGGATCCTCATAACGGTTATGTGAAGGCCTACGTCGGCGGTCCTGACTTCAACTATTTCCAATATGACATGGTGTCGAAAGGTAAGCGCCAAATCGGTTCTACGGCAAAACCATTCCTCTACACTTTGGCTATGGAGCAGGATTTCTCTCCTTGCAGTATGTTCTCCAACACTCAGCCTACATTCGGCAACTGGTCGCCTCGCAACTCCGGAAGCGCCCGTATCGGCGAGATGGTAGATCTCCGTTGGGCTCTTACAAACTCCAACAACTGGATTTCAGCTCGCCTCGTTTATGAATTGGGTGCCAAGAACCTTGCGAATAAGATGAGGATGTTCGGCGTCACCGGGCACATCGATGCAACTCTACCTCTTGCTCTCGGCACTGTTGATGTGCCCGTAAAGGAGATGGTAGGAGCCTACTCCACTTTCGCTAATAAGGGTCTGCGTGTTGATCCCGTCTTTGTGACACGCATTGAGGATAATCAGGGAAACCTCATCTATTCCGCCACACCCCATAGAAGCGAGGTGACCGGTGAAGATTCATATTACAAGATTCTATCCATACTCCTGAACGTTGTAGACAGTGGCACAGCTGCCAGCTTGCGTAGCCGCTTCGGAATCAGCGCTCAGATGGGCGGCAAAACAGGTACTACCAACTCCAACTCCGACTCCTGGTTCATGGGCTTCACTCCCGATCTTGTCACAGGTGTATGGGTAGGCGGCGAGGAGCGCTACATACACTTCAACACCATGGCTCTCGGTCAGGGTGCCCGGGCTGCCCTTCCGGTCTACGGCTACTACATGAAGAAAGTATATTCAGATAAATCCCTCCCCTATTCACAAGATGCCAAATTTGAATTCCCATCTAATTTCAATCCTTGCGGCAGCGATATAATCATGAGCAGTGAGCCGGTGGAAGTGGAGGAAGTGACAGAAGGTATTTTCGAATAAACACAAAACTACAATCAAAGACAATGATACTCCCCATTTATCTCTACGGGCACCCGGTGCTCAGAAAAGAAGCTGAAGATATCGAACCGGATTATCCGGAACTCAAACAGCTCCTCAGCGATATGTTTGAAACCATGTACCATTCCGATGGTGTAGGCCTTGCCGCCCCGCAGATAGGACGCGCCATAGCAGTGGTAGTGATCGATGGTTCGCCATTGGCCGACCGATTCCCGGAATGTAAGGATCTCAAATTCGCTCTCATCAATCCGGAGCTTGAAGTGATAGAAGATGAAGCCCCTGTTTCTCGCGAAGAGGGATGCCTTTCACTCCCCGGACTCTCCGAACCGGTGAAAAGATATGAGCACATCCGCCTAAATTGGCTTGATGAGAATTTCGAGGAACATGAGCAAGAATTCACAGGATTTGCTGCCAGAATCATTCAGCACGAAGTCGACCATCTTCTCGGCACAGTCTACACCGACCGTGTATCGCCGATCCGCAAACAGATGATCCGCACCAAACTCAACAACATAGCCAAAGGAAAGGTGAGCTGCGACTATCGCACAAAAGCAGCTCCAAAAAGCTGAGCCTCTCTCGCCTCTCCCGGCAGTCAAACCACCTCTCTTCCTCTTTATCTCAATCTCTCTCCCAATCCGGCTTTCCGGGTCTCACCCAAATTCCTACTCTCTCAACCTTACCCATAAACTCTAAACCTTCAACCAAATTTTTAAATGGCTGACGATAAAAAAATTATCTTCTCGATGGTTGGCGTGAGCAAAATCATTCCCCCTCAGCGCCAGATTCTCAAAAACATATATCTCTCATTCTTCTATGGAGCCAAGATAGGCATCATAGGTCTAAACGGTTCCGGCAAATCTACCCTTCTCAAGATTATTGCAGGTATCGACAAAAGCTATCAGGGCAACGTAGTTTTCTCTCCGGGCTACACAGTGGGCTACCTGGAGCAGGAGCCGAAACTTGATCCCGACAAGACCGTGCTTGAAGTGGTGCGTGAAGGGGTTCAACCCGTAATGGATCTTCTTCGTGAGTATGATGAGGTAAACAACGCTTTCGCCGATCCTGAGGTGCTTGAGAATCCCGACAAGATGGATGCTCTTATCAACCGTCAGGCTGAGCTACAGGATAAACTCGATGCTTGCGACGCATGGAATATCGACAACAAGCTGGAGCGTGCTATGGATGCTCTCCGCTGTCCGCCTGACGATAAGAAGATTGCTGTGCTGTCAGGAGGTGAACGTCGCCGGGTGGCTCTCTGCCGTCTCCTTCTACAGCAACCCGACATTCTCTTGCTCGATGAGCCCACCAACCACCTCGATGCCGAGAGCATCGATTGGCTTGAGCAGCACCTCCAGCAATATCCCGGCACAGTAATAGCCGTAACCCACGATCGCTACTTCCTCGACCATGTGGCCGGATGGATCCTTGAGCTCGACCGTGGAGAAGGAATTCCATGGAAAGGAAACTACAGCTCATGGCTCGATCAGAAGACCAAACGTATGGCTCAGGAGGAGAAGCAGGCGAGCAAACGCCGCAAGACTCTTGAGCGCGAGCTTGAATGGGTTCGCATGGCTCCTAAGGCCCGTCAGGCAAAAGGAAAGGCTCGTCTGTCAAGCTACGACCGTCTTCTTAATGAAGATCAGAAACAGCGTGAGGAGAAACTTGAGATATTCATTCCCAATGGTCCCCGTCTTGGCAACAAAGTAATCGAAGCGCAACATCTTGCTAAAGCTTATGACGACAAAGCCCTCTTTGACGACCTCAACTTCATGCTTCCCCCCAACGGCATTGTAGGTGTTATCGGTCCGAACGGTGCAGGTAAAACCACCCTATTCCGCCTCATCATGGGTCTTGAGAAGCAAGATAAAGGTGATTTTGAGGTTGGCGAGACTGTAAAAATCGCTTATGTTGACCAGAATCATAAGGATTTATCTCCCGACAAAACAGTCTACGAGGTAATCTCTCACGGCGTGGAATCATTCCGTATGGGAGGACGCGATATGAATGCCCGTGCATATCTGTCGAAATTCAACTTCACAGGTGCCGACCAGGAGAAGAAGATAGGCGTGCTCTCCGGTGGTGAGCGTAACCGCCTCCATCTCGCGATGGCACTCAAGGAGGAGGGTAACGTACTCCTGCTCGACGAGCCCACCAATGATATTGACGTCAATACACTTCGCGCCCTTGAAGAGGGTCTTGAAAACTTCGCCGGCTGTGCAGTCGTAGTAAGCCACGACCGTTGGTTCCTCGACCGTATCGCAACCCACATCCTCGCCTTCGAAGGCGACAGTAAAGTCACCTTCTACGAAGGCTCTTACTCGGAATATGAGGAATTCAAGAAGAAACGCGATGGCAACGACACTCCTCATCGTATACGTTACCGCAAACTTGTGTGATTCAAGCAGCAAGCATAGCGATAAGCCGCTTTGATAATTGGAGAGATACCTGATAAAAACCTCTCAAACAAATAAAAGACCTTTGGCAAATTTGCCAAAGGTCTTTTATTTGTTTGAGTTTTGCTAACTAAGTGTCTTTGTATCAGCTTATACGAGATGAATCCACTGGTCACGGTCACCGGGAAGAAGATCAATCACCGGAATCTCGATCATAGTGTAGCATCCGGGCTGCTGACGCATAGCGGCACGGGCAGCGCACACGAGCACCTGGCCGGTAAGAGCAGGATTGTTAATCTTCATGTCAAACTCAAAGAGCTGGTTCTGAGTCTTGCCGCTCACACCCTTACGGACGAGATTAACACCATGCCCCATATCCTTAAGTGCATCCACGCTCTCCACCTGCATCACATGAGTCTCATCAGATGCGAAATAAGGATCAGCCTTGATAGCGGCAGCCACCTTCTCAAATTCATAACCGGGGAGCACCTCGATATAGACCATACGGCGATGTATGCCTGTACCTACAGGGATAGTCATTGACAGGGCTGCCTTCACACCCTCTACAGCTTTAACAGCCACAGTGTGACCCATACTCATGCCCGGGCCAAAATTTGTGTATGTAATACCTTTGGGAGCCACAGCCTCCAGAAGAGCACGCACTACAGAATCGCTACCCGGATCCCAGCCGGCAGAAATTACCGACACAGTGCCGTTCTCCTTCGCTACCTTACCCAAATTGGCACGGAGCTCAGAAATCTTGGTATGGATATCGAAGCTGTCAACAGTATTGATACCCTTCTTAAGACATTCCACAGCATGTTCCTCTACCTTACGGGTCGGGGTAGCAAGAATGGCCACATCCACATTCTCAAGTTCATCAATCGAACCCACCACTTTCACATCAGCAGGCACACCACCTCTATCAGCTGGATTGCGACGCACCACGCCTGCTACTTCGAAATCAGGAGCCTCCTGAAGAGCCTCAAGTGTAAACTGTCCGATGTTGCCGTAACCCACTACGGCCGCTCTAATTTTCTTCATATCTTTTACCTTTAATAATTGTAGAACTTATAACTTGCAAATTTAACAAAAAAACATGATATAACCCAAAGCAAACTGTATTAAGCCAAACCTTTCATAGTTTTCATGACACATAGATACTTTTACTCTCTGCCCTGCTTAAAAAGAGAGGACTTGGCTTAATGTATCCTTACATTGACGATATAGCCCCAGTCGTTTTTGTCGAGCCGAAGTTCCTGTAAGGGCAGTTATGGCAAAACTCACATTTCTTAAAAAGATATTCCTTCTGCATGAAGAGTTTGCTAAAGATGTTGAGCAGATACTGGAAAATATAATGTCTTGACACCTTTATGACGTCTACTGTATGATACAGACCTCAAATGCCGAATAAGCACTTAATGACAGTGAGCTGTATCGAGCATATGCTGTAATACTAATCTATAGAAATCAAGAGAATATCTATAAAAAAGCGAGGTCGTACAGCGAAATGCACGACCTCTTTTTTCCCTTTTATAGTGTTGGCATTGAGCCTAAAGTCAATACCGGCACTTTTGATGTTACAAAGGTACTAATTTTTTTTTATAAAACAAATTTTTTTTTCAAAAAGTTTATATTTATTTCCGATGTAATTGTCCCAATCCACTGATGTTCATGAGAATATTCTGAACTTCAGGAAATTTACAGTACTTGTCAATGAGAGCATCAATATCTGTCAATAGTTCCTTATGGCGGTTTTCAGAAATCTGCTTCATCATATAAAGTACAATTCTCAGGGCACCATTAAGGTTCTGGTTTTCTCCTATGCCTTTGATCATAGCCGGACCCTTTCGTATAGATTTTTCAGGGGTAAAATCGTACAGTACATTACTGTGGGCGCAGGTATTACGAAGGTCTTTTATAAGATCGAGATAATTCTCAAAGGTAACAAGCTTTTTTATCCCGAAGCAGGTTGCTACCTGCAGTTTAAGATTTTCATCCTTAATGGATTTAAAGAGATGTACCACTTCTCCGAGAGTCATAAATTCTAGAGTCTTCCATGCTGGTGCAAATTTATCATTGATATGATGTCGGTGGTGCAAGGCAATCAGCGGTGTCTTTCCCACAATCTGATTATAGACTTTCTTTTCGAATGAAGTGGCTTGCTTCCTGGTCACAACTGCAGTATCAACAAACCACGTAGGACTCTTTACATACGTATTCGACACAATATATGTTACCTTTGTCCTAAAAGCAATCTCTATTCTGCTTAGGTGTTTCAGTAATAAGTTACGCAGGGTAAAATCGAAATAATAAAGTTTTACCGCATCGCTAAAATTTGTTCCCTCTTTAAATTCGTGAGTTCTATGATGTTTATTGGGATACGTTTTCTCAAACGGGAACCAATAGAATCCCATACGAAAATAACCGACATCAAAAAGAACTTCCTTAGCTTTTTCAACATCGGTAATAACCATGCCTCTTTCTCGGAGCTGGTTAATCTGTTTATCTAATGTAATTGCCTGTCGACCCATAGTAACTACAAAATTAATAAAAAAATTTGATATATCAATAATTTAAGTCATTAAATGTTAGGAATTGTCTTCATCAAAAATACGTAGCCGGCCATACGGTCAAAGCCTCCATTTATAGTAACTTGATTTAAACGATAGGCCTACCGGAACAGACATAAAAAGAATCGGCTGAGTATGTTTAACATACTCAGCCGTTGTAATCTTCCAAGGTAGACAGGAATGCTCACGGTGCAATATGGAAATGACCAATAAAGTTTTCTAAATTAGGCACACTGCATCGCGGTGCCACATGAAATATGGTTCGTCGAGTGCGTGCTCTCTCTCTATGTTACACTTGTACTTAGATTCCGGTTATTAATAACATATACAGTCTTTAAAAGCCCTCCTAATCAGTGTAAAGATTTATTGCAGGCAAGTTGTTGTTTTGATTTGGGTTAAAAATATTTTTATAAGACAATAAAGATATGTATTTATGCGTTATAATGCAATTTGGTTTCCGGAGTTAAGAGGATTTCCGTAACTGAATTGGTAATAATAAACGAGTAATAGAAACATTATGAAGCAAGATCATTATCTTAATTTCTACGGAGATTATAGTGAAACTAATCTCCCTAAAACCTATCGCGTGTATTTTGATCCGTATTGTGAGGAGTATAAGCATTATCCCGTAGAAAATAAGCTACTGGATCTGGCTTATGTAATAACCCACGGATTTGACATCAAGAAGGCAATAAAGAATATTTTAGACTCTCATCCTCACGTCAGTCAGCGACATATTCAACGTGCTGTTTGGCAATTGATCTCAGCAGTAAATCACACTGGCACTGTATGGGACAGTACAAACTCATTAGAGACGGTTGCCGAAATCTTTATTGAATATCTTCTTAGATACTATAGACTTCCGCTCGATAATTCCATTCCTCATTATCTTGAAAAAAATTTCAGATATGTAAGGGAGATCTCACTATATGCAGCAAATGGTTGGGAAATTGCCTCGAAGAATGTAAATGAGAATCAGATGTACAAAGATGATAACTTTATGTTCTATCTTGGAGATGAGGAACTTCTTTTTAGGTAACATAACGAAGATATTGAAAATGATAAAATAGGACAGATATTTCCTGTAGACACATGTCCTGAGCCTTGGTATGGGAATCATTTGACGGCTAAAGTAATTATTCTTGGATATATGCCGAAGTATGACGACTTTATTTCCAGATGCGCCAACGTCAACCTTTCTTTTGAGCCGCGATTGATGGAAACAGTGCAGGTAATGGTAAGACATTGAATGTCTTTGGGTGGTGCTGGTATTTATAATGACACTGAATTTGAAAAATCGGGAATATGTATATATGATGCTTATAAGTCGGTGTCATATCGGCACTGGATACATGAACTAAGGAATTTGGCATGGGAACTTAAGGTAGATGAACAGGATATATTCAACAATGTATGTGTTCTTAATGCAAATGCTTATTACTCCAGCAGTGGTAATGATCCTTTAGTAGCCGTACTACTTCCTTCCCAGTATTTTCTTCGAGTACTTGTAAACTACCTGGTAAATAATAAAGGGACAAATCGACCACTTTTCATCATTCCATCGAGTAAGTTACATAAGATTCGGAATAAAGTTCTCGGATAATGGATTGAGAATGAAGTGATACTCCCTGATGATTTAATCATGATTGACTAACCAAATACAAAACTACGACTTTCTACGAATCTTATGAATAAGACGCATATACAGAATCTTTTTTCTAAAATCAAATAAAATGAATTACAATAATATTATCTGCAAGAAAGAAGAGATAGATGGACTCAGCTGCCGTTTATTTCTTAAAAAAGAGGGAGAGAGACCATTAATTATCATAGGTCTTAATCCAAGTACAGCAGATGAACACAGTCCTGACGCTACGATGCGTAAAATTATGAAATTTATTGAGAAGTGGGATGAGCGGACATCTTACCATTTCGACAGCTTCATTATGCTGAATTTATATCCGCTTATAGAAACTTCCCCTGTGCTGTTAAATGCAAATCATAAGTTCAACTCGTACCTTCATATCAGAAATATGGAGATTATCTCTATGTTCCTTGATAAGTATTCCAGTGCTGAAGTATTACTGTGTTATGGAGATTCAATTGAATCATTGAAATGGCTAAAGTCTTGTAGGGATGAGGTCTTAAAGCTGTTAGCGCAGTACAAAGATATTTCATTGTTTACGGTGGGTGAACTTACGAATATGAAGAATCCTCGTCATCCTTGCAGACTTGCATATAGAACAAATTTGAAGCCGTACCATAATCCTTTCAAAGAACTCTAAACCATCATTAATTAGCGACTCTGAATATGCCGAAGCGAAGATGTAGAGCTTCAATGGTTGTCACTGGAATTCTATCAATCGGCAGAATCAAACTCAGTGTTGAATACACGGAATTTGATAACTATCCCAATTGTCCACGGTAGGTGCAGTACAGCCAGGCCCCACATAAAATATGGTTTGTCGGGAGCGTGTGCTGTTATTTCAAAACATACATTATCTAAGAATTTCGAATGTCATTCATAAGTGAAACCTATGAATGTTTCAGCTCACATAATATTCGTTTTCAGATAAGTTAACAAGGATAGCCAATCTCGCGAAAAAATAATGAAGTGGAGACGTAAGCCTAACCTATATGTCTTATGGCGTTGTTGTCGTTATAGGGGTAGCCGTCGATGCTACGAATGATAGACGGTCTTACATACTGGGTATTGGAGCCAAGTAGTATATTGGCCGATTCATTGATTCATTTTTCAAACATAGCATAAACCAATCTACAATCAGGGGGTGTTGCCTAGTATAGGCAACACTGCCCAACCTATGTT
The DNA here is from genome assembly GCA_964513775.1 of uncultured Sangeribacter sp. Lineage (GTDB taxonomy): Bacteria > Bacteroidota > Bacteroidia > Bacteroidales > Muribaculaceae > Lepagella. The sequence goes on from CAZEOI010000073.1 coordinate 13,577, forward strand.
CGGAGAAGTCGGACGATCGTTATTGGTGAGAGAATACTCCATTATCATCACCGAGCAATCTATAACCTCTGTAGGTAGTCCGAAAGCCGTATGATGTGTGAAGTACTGATAGCACTCGCCATCGTCTTCACTGGCTATCATGACGGTCACAACCTTGTTGGCTATATACCAACAGTCAATCATTGATACTTAATCTTCGCTCAGACCGCCACAGTCATCGTCAATGAGATAGCATATTGCCCATGGCGAGATTGGTTCTTTTGTAACCATAGCCTTTTGATTTTAGATAGTCCAATACAGAGCCGATATAGAGGTTACCCCCTTGTTTAAGACCTCCACCAAATACATTATGGAATTATGGCCTGAGTACGAGCTGACCATTTGACTCGAGAACCACGAAGTCGAAGTTGACCTCCGATTTGGTTACCAAGAAACAATATGCCCCAATTCCGGTGAACATATTCGATACCTACTTTGGAGACATAATCGGCATTCCTTCATCATTGAAAGCGAGTATAGCAAAACGTTTTACTCTGACATGTCAGAGCTTATTTCGATCTTATATATCGAAGCGTTTCTGTTTAGTCGGATTCGTCACTTCTTGACTTTTACATATTTTTGATTAGAGTTGGTCATTGATTCCGGATATACTGGTTTCAGATATCCCATATCAATCAAAGCCTGTATGTAACGCTTCCGATTATTAGTCTGATTATCTATTCCGATTCTATCCATTATCTCTTGAGCAGAACGAGGAACGGAGCAAAAATTCAGAATATCTTTTTGTTTATTCGTTACTTTTGCTCTCTGAGCTACTTTGTTTCTTTTGCCATTACTCAGTTCCTCTGCTTGGTTACTTTTGGGACATCCTTCGTTACTTTTCTCTATTTGATGTTTTTTAACTGATGCATCGGGATATTTGCTAGTTCCTTTACTGGTACCTTAGAAGCGGTTGTCAATTCATCAGAAGTCTGTCGAGGGATCGTAATGACAAACTCCTTTGTTTGCTCATCATTCTTGAATTCCATTTCCAGGCTCTCATCTATGGCTCTTAAAATACCTGTTCCTGCACCCGAATATGGCAACAGAAAGTTTGCATAATCTTACAATATGCAAATTTAACGAAAAAACATGATATAAACCAAAGTAAACTGTATTCAGCCAATCATTTCAAAGTTTTCATAATATTGCTTTGATTGATATTCCCCGGTCAGCAGTAACTTCACACCGAAAAACGTCACGTGCCGAAACTTAATCTTCCAAAAGAAAACAGATGCCTCGATTGAATCGCCCTTATATTCCGAGATGGCCAACTATACGAAAATACTTTGAAGAGGAGACGAAGATGTAACCTCAATGATAAAAAATCTTTCAAGTAAAGGTTTCTTTTCCTTCCTTAGTAACTAATTTATCGCAAATAATGATTTTCAAGAGCTTGCCATTACATAAAAAACAACCGGTCCAAACATTAGGATAAATAAGTGATATTAAGCAATATAGATATAAAAACCTTCAGAATATTGAGGCGTTATATTTATAAAACTATAGAACTTATGGAAGCAATACATTGGCCTAAAGAATTTACCCCTGGTTTCACCGACAATTCTGTGTCGGCGGAAACATACGTGGCAGGACTCACTGCCGAAGAAGAATGTAATTTGTAGGGAATATTCTTGGTGGTCTTGGCGGTCACCACAACGGACTTAGCCATGCGGGTGAGACAGCGCGAGTAAGCAATATCATCCGCCCTGATATGATATACGCTTCCGAGCTAACTCTCTTCCCTGATACGCCTCTAATGCAGGACATGAAAGACGGGAAGTATGAGGAAGCAACTGAGTTGGAACGTTTCGAGGAAATGCAGGAGTTTCTGCGCTGCCTGACCATTCCTACCGTGTTTAAGGCTGAGCACGTTAGGATGCCCTCTCCTATCCGAGGTGGTCTTCCGGAAGACCATGACGGTATGATTCAGGAACTGCAGAACCTGATAGATTTGGGTGAAGACAAACTTAGAAATTATCGAAACCAAGTTCAAGGCCTGTAAAAGTATGGCACATAAACGACTGGTATTCTATTTCACCGCCACGGGTATAGTGGTTCCAGATATCCCATATCAATCAAAGGCTATATGTAACGCTTCCGATTATTAGTCTGATTGTCTATCCCGATTCTAACCATTATCTCTTGAGCAGAACGAGGAACGGAGCAAAAATTCAGAATATCTTTTTGCTTATTCATTACTTTTGCTCTCTGAGCTACTTTATTACTTTTGCCGTTACTTATTTCCTCTGCTTGATTACTTAGTTTGTTTTCTGTTTCGTAATTCCAGCGGTGTTATACTAAAGTGTTTTTTACCATTTTGGAAAAGAAGGAAAAATTTGTGAATAGGGTTCTTGTTGCCACTTCCTTTATCGATAAGTCAGTTCTTATCAGATAGCGACGAACATCATTCATGACGTATTCGTCAATCCATTCTTTTGTGCTTTTCCCACTGACTGTTTTACAAAGATTTGCAAGATAGCGTGGAGAAATAGAGAGTTTATCGGCATAGAGAGTAACAAAAAGTAGGGTTAACTTATCGGTGATTTGATAAAAAATGAGTAATTTTGCAACAGATTTCCACACATGAGGCGGAATCCTATTGCTCTTATCAATCGGTAAGAGTGCTTTCTACAGGTAATTTTGAATACTTTTTAATTAATCGGTTTTTTACTTATGGATTGGTTTATCGATCTGCTGAAGCCGGGAAATTTCTCGCTCGCCAGTACGATATTGCTCTACTCCTTTGTGATCTTCGCCGGCATATATCTTGGAAAAATCAAGATAATGGGCGTGTCATTGGGAGTGACATTCGTGTTGTTCGTAGGAATTATTCTCGGCCACTTCGGCTATGGTGTGGAGGCCAACACTCTACACTTCCTCCGAGAATTCGGACTCATTCTTTTCATCTTCTCAATCGGTATGCAGGTTGGTCCGGGTTTCTTCTCCTCATTCAAAGAGGGTGGCATACGCATGAATATGCTTGCAATGCTCGGAATAGCGCTTAACGTCGTGATCATGCTCGTGATCTACTTCTGCCAGGGTGGCGCGGAAGGCCACACCTCCATCGTTGAGATGATAGGTGTTCTCAGTGGTGCCGTCACAAACACCCCCGGTCTGGGTGCCGCACAGCAAACTATTCTTCAGGTTAATTCAGACGCTTACGAGGCAAGCCAGCAAATGTCGATGGGCTACGCTGCGGCCTATCCTCTCGGTGTGGTGGGCATCATCCTCACAATGATCCTGATCAAGAAAGTATTCAGGATTGACGTTGACAAGGAGATTCAGGAGATTGAGAACGACAAGACCGACTCAACAACCGCTCCGATGATGGTGACCTACAAAGTTACCAACGACCTGGTGTCCGGCCTAAGCATGCAGAAGCTCCACACCCTTATCTCTGTAGATTACGTTATTTCCAGAATTGAGAAACCCGACGGCACAGTGATTGTTCCTACTTCACAAGACACAATCGAACTTGGCGACCTCGTACTTACCGTCTGCTCCGCTCATGATGAGGAGATCTTCACCAGATTCATAGGTCAGAAAGTCGACAAAGAATGGCCTATGGATCAAGGTCCGGTTGTTTCACGTCGCATTCTCGTCACCAAGACTGAATACAACGGTGTGAAGCTCGGCGCTCTCCGCCTTCATGCCGCCTATAAGCTCAACGTAACCCGTGTAAACCGTGCGGGAGTAGACCTTCTCGCAAGCCCCAACCTTCGCCTCCAGATGGGCGACCGTATCACAGTAGTGGGTAAACTCGACGACATCGAGCATCTTGCAAGCAAGCTGGGCAACTCCATGAAACGTCTTAACGAGCCCAACCTCGTCACTATGTTCATCGGCATCTTCCTCGGCATTCTCCTTGGTAGCCTTCCCATCCAATTCCCCGGCATGTCTGTGCCGATGAAACTGGGTCTGGCCGGTGGTCCTCTCGTGATGGCGATTCTCATCAGTGCCTACGGCCACAAGTTCCATCTTGTCACCTACACCAACTCCTCTGCGAATCTTCTGCTCCGGGAGATAGGCATCTGTCTCTTCCTTGCATCCGTGGGCATAGCCGCCGGAAAGGAATTCTTCCCCACAGTGTTCAATATGCGTGGAGCTATGTGGGTGTTCTACGGCTTCCTTATTACAGTGATTCCCCTTATAGTGGTTGGTTGTATCGCCCGTGGTAAATACAAGATGAACTATCTCTCCATCATCGGTATGATGAGTGGTGGCTACACCGATCCACCGGCCTTGGCATATGGCAATAAAGTGGCCAATAACGATGCTCCAGCCGTGGCCTATTCAACAGTATATCCGCTCACTATGTTTATGCGTGTGATTGTGGCACAGGTGATCGTGCTGTGTTTCCTTGAATAAATCCGAGCTTAGCTAAACAAAGTAAAACACTTATCTTCATAAATTGAGGCGCGGAAAAATCCGCGCCTCAATTATAAACCACAATCTGCTTCAACATGGAACTGACACTCCCTTTCATTCTTGAGGTTATTGGCACAGTAGCAGCTGCGATTTCCGGCATTCGTCTGGCAGCCACCAAACACTTCGACTGGTTTGGCGCCTACATAATCGGGCTTGTCACCGCCATCGGTGGAGGCACACTTCGCGACATTCTCCTCGACATTCCACTCTTCTGGATGCAAAATGGCTGGTATCTCGGAATTACTGGTCTATCGCTCCTCACTGTGATCATTTTCAAAAGCCTGCTCATCAGTCGCGACCGCATACTTTTCATCTTCGACAGTATCGGGCTTGCGATGTTCTGCGTGATCGGCATCAACAAGACCCTTGCCATTGACTATCCTATGTGGGGAGCTATGGTTATGGGTATCATCACCGGAGCATTTGGAGGAGTGCTGCGCGACATTCTTATCAACGAAGAGCCAATCATCTTCCAGAAAGATATTTACGCCACAGCCTGCCTTGCCGGAGGATTGATATATTGGCTCATAATGATTGCCGGAGGTTCATCTGAGCTAAGCCAGCTCGCATGTGCCGCAACAATCATCCTGCTGCGATTCCTCACCTTGAAATACAACCTCTCTCTGCCGGTGCTCAACGACACTCCCGATCCTAAAACCAAGAAATCGCGCAAATGACTTCTTGAAAATAATCCCGCTCATCAAATTTGCACGGTTTCAAAAAAATTTGTAACTTTGCAAGCCAATTGACGGGATCGCGACCTGTCAAGCCTTTTAAACAATTTAATTTTAACTGCAGAAAATTGAAATGAAAGAGAAAATTCATCCCGCTAACTACCGTGAGGTCGTTTTCAAAGATATGTCGAACGACGAGATCTTCATCACTCGTTCTACAGTAGCAACCCGTGAGACTATCGAGGTTGATGGTAAAGAATATCCCCTCGTAAAGCTTGAGATCACCTCAGCTTCTCACCCCTTCTTCACCGGCAAGCAGAAGCTCGTCGACACCGCTGGTCGCGTCGACAAATTCCGCAGCCGCTACGGCAACCGTTCCAAGAAGTAATTCTTACCACTGTCGTAATCCGAAGAAACCGGTCGCTTCCAGACAGATTTCTCACAGCGGATCAGATAAAAACCGTGTTCATGACGATGAACACGGTTTTTTCTATAAGTAGCTTCCTATGAAGTTGTTTAAACTTTTTCTTTGTCCGGATTTAGACAGCTTTCGGAGGTGATTTTTTAGCTCGAAGAGGAAGTTTAGCGGG
>CAZEOI010000074.1:0-19057 GCA_964513775.1 uncultured Sangeribacter sp.
ATCTACAATGCTGTGACCAACGAGGAAATTGCAAAATATGACCTCGATGAAGACTTCTCGGTAGAAACTGCTGTAGAGTTCGGTCGCCTTTACAAACGTAACGGCGAATGGAAGTTTGAGGCTATGGGCAGGGGCTACAAGGGTGGCCTTCAGTTCTTCGTTGACAAATATGTGGGCTGATTATGGGACTCAACTTGGTAAAAGGTGAGAACCACAAACTTGACTCTAGTCTAAACCGATTTCACATCGGCTTGGGCTGGGATGTCAACGAGGGTGCTTCGCCGTATGATTTTGATTTGGACGTTTCAGCGTTCATGTTGGATAAGAACAAGAAGGCTTTAGGCGATCCCTATGTCGTGTTCTATAATTCAGATAATCGTTTAAGGGTTGATGAAGATGGTAATCTGATTCAACCGCTTAAAATCTTGGATGCCAGTAACTGGAGCGATAATAATAAAATGCGAGAGGAATCTCGCCCAACAGACCCGGAACTTTCAGTTATCGGATCATTGGATGATGAGGATGGTTCTACATCAGAAGATGGTGACGATGAAATCATGGATATAGACCTTTCCAAAGTTCGCGCAGACGTTCAAGAAATTGTTATTTGCGTCAGCATCTACGAATATGAGAAGAGAAAACAGAACTTTGGGCAGGTAGAACGTTCTTATGTTCGCTTGTATAAACCAGGTAAGGACAAAGAGGGTCAAGAGGAATATCTATATGATTTAACAGAAGACTTTTCAACAGATCATGCGGTTGAATTCTGTCGATTATATAGATATAAGGGCGATTGGAAAATTCAAGCTCTTGGTATCGGTCATAAGGGTGGTCTTGAAGAACTTGTAAAAAAATTCATGTAAGTCATGGCTATAGAATTAAGAAAAACCGGTGACAAGCACCGCATTAACCTTGAAAAGACAAAAGCATTCCCCGGCGAAATCAAAATCAATCTCGACTGGAGCAAGGGAGGCTTCATGAAGAAACTCTTTGGCGGAGCCATCGACCTTGACCTCGGATGTTTCTACGAACTAAAAGACGGTACAAAAATGCTCATTGACGGACTCCAGTTCTCTCATGGCCTTGGCGGTCGCAGAGATCAGGTAACCCGTCAGGGCTGCTACACTCAGAAGCCTTTTATCTGGCACATGGGTGATGACCGAGGCGGAAGTGCCGAATCGGGAGAAACAATCCTTGTCAATCCTGCCGGAGTTTCAAACATCAAACGAATCATTGTCTACACTTTCATTTATGAGGGTGTCGCACAATGGGCACAGACTGATGCCGTTGTCAAGGTTTCGGTTCCCGGAAACGAAGACATCATCGTAAAGATGGGAGAGCAGAACACAAACAAGAAGTTCTGTGCAATCGCATCTATTGAAATTGGTGATGACAATTCGTTGGAAGTGCAGAAACTCGTGACATTCCATGACGGGCATTCAGACTGTGACCGCAGATATGGCTGGGGCTTCAACTATGCTCCCGGCTCAAAAGACTAATCTTGCAATGTTGCAAATTCCAAAGTCAATAGTCTGGCATTTAATACTGAAACATTACAGATTTTTAGAGCTTTGAACAGTTGTCAGTATTTTTGCAACAAAGAAACCTAAAACAAATTTCAACAATGGCAATAAATCTTGAAAAAGGACAGAGAGTAGCCGTAGAGCTTCCCAAGTTTACTATCGGCCTCGGTTGGGATACCAACCAGTCCAGCACAGGCGTTGACTTTGACCTTGACGCATCCGCATTTATCCTCGGCGAAAATGGTAAAATCCTGGAGGACGAGTATTTCGTATTTTACAACAACCTGAAATCTCCCGACGGTGCCGTAGAACATACCGGTGATAACCTTACAGGCGAAGGTGAAGGCGATGACGAGAGCATAAAAATCGACCTTTCTAAAATCGACCCCCGCGCCATCGAAATCACTTTTGTGGCAACAATCCACAAGGCTGACGAGCGCAAGCAGAACTTCGGACAGGTGCGCAACGCATTCATCCGCATCTACAACGCTGCAAATGGCGAGGAGATTCTTCGCTATGACCTTGACGAGGACTTCTCAGTAGAGACCGCAGTTGAATTCGGTCGTCTTTACAAGCGCAACGGCCAATGGAAGTTCGAGGCTATCGGCACAGGTCAGAAAGCAGGTCTCGGTGAATATCTGAACAAATATAACTAATCTAATAAACCACTCATCATGGCAATTCGTCTTGAAAAAGGCCAACGCATCAACCTCGAAAAGAGCAATGGCTCCAAGCTCACCGACTTCTGTGTCGGCTGTAACTGGGGTGCTATTGTTTCAGGAGGATTCCTGGGCCTTGGAAAATCAGTACAGGATGTTGACCTTGACCTTTCTTGTGTCATGGTTGATGCAAACGGAAATCTTGTTGACCACATTTATTCACCACTCTACAAGCGTGAGTTCCTTGCCCGCTATGGTATGCCTCCCGGCAAAGTAGACTCCAATGAGCGTGCGCTCCACCATAGTGGCGATGACCTTAAAGGTGATCAGGATGGCGATGACGGTCTTGACAATGAAATCATTACAGTTGACCTCAATCGTGTCAACCCCAATGTCAATCAGATTTTCTTTTTCCTCAACAACTGCGGTCGGGAGGACTTTTCCCAGATTCCCTACGCATCTATCCGCATGTACGAAGGAACTCCTGAAAGAGTCAAGGAGGTATTCGCATCATACGATGTGGCTGCCGAACCTCAGTACAAGGGCATGACTGCCCTCATCATGGGTAAACTTTACAGTCGCAATGGAGAATGGAAATTCTCGGCTATCGGTGATGCCTATCCCGATGCAAACCTCTGTGAGACCATCAAACGCATAGTAACCAATTACGCAAAATAATCATGAGAAGACTACCCGTATATCTCCTCCTTGACTGCTCCGGTTCGATGTATGGCGAACCAATCGAGGCAGTAAAGAATGGAGTACAGGTATTGGTTTCAACCCTGCGTCAGGACCCCTACGCACTCGAAACCGCATACCTTAGCATTATCACTTTCGACAGCAGTGCTCAGCAGGTTTCTCCTCTGACAGAGCTTTCTGCTTTCCAACAGCCTAATATTCAAGCAAGCGGTTGCACCGCTCTCGGTGAGGCTCTTGCCCTCTTGGCTAAGAAGGCTGATCAGGAAGTCACCAAAACTACAGCAGAGCAGAAAGGTGATTGGAAACCCCTTGTGTTCATTATGACCGATGGTGAACCGACCGATGACCTGAACAAAGGTCTTGCCGAGTTCAAGAAACGTAAATGGGGTATGGTTGTGGCTTGCGCCGCCGGTGCTGGAGCCAATACTGATACTCTGAAGAAAATTACAGAATGTGTCGTATCACTTGATACCGCTGACAGCGCAACTATCAAGGCATTCTTCAAATGGGTATCTGCCTCTGTAAGCTCCGGCAGCATGAAGGTTGAGGAGACCGGAGCCGAAGCCACAACACTCAGCGAACTTCCGCCGCCACCGCCTGAAGTAAACATCGTAGTTTAATATCCAACAACAAAAACATCAATAAAAATGACAACACTTGAAGAGCTAAAGAAAGAACTTCTTGCTGACGGCGTAATTGACGCACCCGAAGTAGCACAGCTTAAAGAAGTGCTTTACGCAGACGGCGTAATCGACAAAGAAGAGGCAGATTTGCTCTTTGAACTTAATGACGCTGTAAGCGGCAAGGAAAATGCACCCGAATGGACAGCATTCTTCACACAGGCAATCTGTGACTTCCTGCTTAAAGATGAGGTTTCTCTCGGCGAAATTGATGCCGATGAAGAAGCATGGCTCATTGCCAAAGTAAACAATGACGGTCAGGTAGATGAGGCTGAAAAAACTCTTCTCCGCGCAATCAAGGCTCAGGCAAAGTCATTCCCGGCTGGTCTCGAAGCTCTCCTCTAAATAATATTTTCTGTCTTACCTCCTTCCCAAATCGGGAAGGAGGTGACAGGAATAAATCATCAGATTATGCGAAGACTCCCTGTATATATCGTCATAGATATTTCCTCTTCAATGAGAGGAGAACCTATTGCTGCGGTCAATAATGGCATTGACTCATTAGTGCAGTCTCTATGTTGTGATCCCTATGCACTGGAGACTACCTGTATCAGCATCATCACATATAGTACGGAAGCAAAACAGATTGTTCCGCTGACAGAGGTTTATAACTTCCAGAAGCCGGAGATAATTGCAAAAGGACAGTCGGCCTTTGGCGCAGCACTAAATCTTCTATGCGAATGTATTGATAAGGAGGTTCACAAGACCACTGAAGAAAGAAAAGGCGATTGGAGGCCTCTGGTATTTTTCCTCTCAGATGGAGGTCATTCAGGCCCTATCGCCAAACCCATAGCTGAGTTTAAGAAAGTGAATTGTGGCACCGTGGTCGTATGTGCCACCGGAATGAACTCTCATTTCGACCTGCTTAGAAAACTCACGGAAAATATAATCGTCATCTCTTCCGCCAACGCCGGTGACATCAAATCATTTTTCAAATGGGTGTCAAGCTCGGTTAGCATTTCGAGTATGATGGTCAACGAAAGAAATCAAGAAGGTGAAGGGCTGTCTTCACTGCCACCTCTTCCCGAAAACATACAAATTTTTCATCCAGCCCAAAACATCGAAAAATAATGAGACGTCTTCCCGTATATCTTCTCATAGATACTTCCGGTTCAATGCGTGGCGAACCGATTGAATCGGTAAAGGTTGGCCTTGAAGCAATGGTTTCAAGCCTTCGTCAGGATCCTTTTGCATTGGAATCCGTAAATATTAGTATAATCACGTACGACCGCGATGTAAAGCAGATTCTCCCGCTGACACCGCTTGATGAACTTCAGCTCCCGGAAATAACTACTCCTGAGAGTGGCCCTACACATACCGGTCAGGCATTAAAGCTTCTTTGTGAAAAAATAGATCAGGAAGTACGCCTCAGTACTCCTGACCAAAAAGGTGACTGGATGCCATTGTTATTCCTTATGACAGACGGTAAACCAGCCGATATTCAGCTTTATAAGCAGATGATTCCCGAGGTAAAGAAACGTCATTTTGCAAGCATTATAGCCTGTGCGGCTGGAATGCACGCTAAGACTGAACCTCTAAAAGAACTAACGAACGAAGTTTACTCCCTTGATACTCTTGACAGTACTGCATTCAAAAAATTCTTCAAATGGGTATCTGACTCAATCGGTGTAGGCAACCGTAGTATTGGTGCTACCGAAGACCTTGTACTTCCGCCTCCTCCGGCAGAAGTTAACGTCATCATTTAATTCACTATCAGTATGAACTGTAAACTTCTAGGACAATTTGTACAGCATCTGGAGGTGACACTGTCACCAGGAGAGGATTTCTATGCTGAGAAAGGTTCTGTAATCTATCTTGAAGCAGGAATAGAGAAGGAACTTAGCTTCAACGGTTCCGGTCTTGGACGAATCCTGGGAGCAAAACTTTCCGGTGAGTCCTTGTTTATCCTACGACTTTACAATGTCTCCGATATGCTACGTAAAGTCGTAATCGGAAGCCGTTTTGGACTGCTTCCTGTGAAGATTAACGGTGAGACAATGATATGCCATCGTGGTGTTTATGTCGGTTCTAATAATCGCGTAAATGTTACGACAAAATTATCTATTGCAGGTCTTACGGGTGGTATGGGTCTTTTATTACAAAGGATTCAGGGCAGTTCGACTGTATTCCTTGATACAAAGGGGATTCCCATCACAATCAATCTCCAATACGGCGAGACCATTGAGGTTGACGAAGACCACATCATTGCATTACTGAACATAGCTGAAAATCAGATGCAGTCTAACTGGTCGCTCGGTAATCTTCTTGGAGGTGAGGGTCTCAGTATGATGCGAGTAACCGGTCCCGGAACCATATATTTGTCTTCAAGTAAATTTCTTCCCCCTGTAGTACAGTAATTAGTTATGGGTATATTCGATTTTTTATTTGGCAGAAAGTCTCGAAAATCAGAACAGGTTACAGTGGAGGTTATCCCTACTCCCAAGCCAAAACCTGAATATAATCCTGCGTCCAAACCGTCTCCGATTCGCAGACCTCAGACGAGGCCTGCGGCTCTAGTTTCGCCCAAGCCTAAAGCAAAACCGAATAATATCCCGATTACATACGTTCCCCCAATTGCCTCAACTCAGCAGGATGTCTTAGACTACCTGTCAAAGAATCCTAAAGGTATTACCTTCGTACACGGCAAAGCCGGGTGTGGAAAGACATATCTTATCAACCAGATAGAGTCTTCCAATCGTGGATGTCAGGTTCTAACTCCGACAAACCTTGCTGCCTCGCTTTACAAGAGGGCGAGAACGCTTCACTCGTTCTTTTGGAAGGGGTTTGATGATTTGGATGAAGGATTCCAGAATATTGCCAATATAACACCTGCCAAGGCAAGTAATATGACGTATGAGCTTTCAAAGGTTACAATGCTTGTCTTTGATGAAATATCAATGGTTCGCTCCGACACATTTGAGATGATGAATCAGATTTGTCAAAAAGCGAAAGGTAACAATCTTCCGTTTGGAGGTATTCCAGTGATCGTCGTCGGAGACTTGTTTCAGCTTCCTCCGGTGGTTAGTGATGAGGCGATACACAATTATTTGTTAAATGAATATGGTGGCATATACTTCTTTGATAGCCATATAATTAAAAACAACTTGGATAAGGTAAGGCTGTTTGAGCTTACAAAGTCTTACCGCCAGAAGAACGACCCTGAATTTGTTAAGCTTCTTGATGCCTTTAGAGTTCCACTATCAACTGAAAAGAAGGTCGAACTGCTGGAGTCACTTAACACTCGGGTATCCTCTGTTCTTCCTGAGGACGCTGTATATATTGCATCCTCGAACGATGAAGTAAGCAAAATAAATACTGAAAAACTTAAAGCTTTACCTGGTAAAGCGGAGTCCTTGGAAGCCAGCTATAGGATAAAGTTGAAAAATAGCAACTCCCATGTTGATTTGAAACATCATGAACTTCCGAGTGCCGTTGATATTGAACCTATTGTAATTCCATCACAATATGAAGGAGTCTTGAATTTCAAAGTCGGGGCGCGTGTGATGGTTACAAAAAACAGCAAAGTCAATCACCAAAGATACTATACGAATGGGGATTTTGGAATAATAAAATATTTTGATAATCAAAGATTTAAGATAGTACTTGACAACGGAAAGACTATTCAATGTCCGTGTCCATTGGATAACTATGCATATAAGCAGACTATAGAATATCGGTATGAGTTCGATTACGACTCAAGCAGCCACAAGATTACTCGCAAAAAGCCTTTTATACAACGAACAGATCAATTCCCACTCAAACTGGCTTATGCCTTTACGATACACAAATCTCAAGGACAGACCTACGATAAGGTAATCCTCGATTTGAATAGCCATATCTTTGCCCCGGGCCAACTTTATGTGGCTTTGAGCAGAGCAAAATCTCTGGACGGGCTATATCTGACAAAGAAAATAACTTATAGCGACATCATTTCAGATGAGTCGATATTTCTTTTTCTCAATAAAGTCAGACTGGCAAGTGGTGCCAATGCAAACGCTACGACACTGGCTCCACAACCACAGCCTACACCAAAAAAAGATATTGACAACCCACGCTGCGATGACTTCATCAACTTCGTCAGACTGAATGAGCAAAACGAGTATATAAAAGATTTCCTTTGCCATACGCTTGATAGCTACAAGACGGTATTTGCCCTAGGTCAGAATGATCTGGCAATGGAGGAATTGATTAAGGTCATCGACCTTGTGAATGGTTCTTACATTACTGACAGATACCAGAACATGATTCTTGTCATGAGGTCAAAGCAACCGACATCAGAGGATTGTAGTTATAATCTCAACGCTATTTTTGAGATTTATACCGATGTTGTAAAATCTCCTCGTCAACAGTTGACCGCTGATAATAAATATTTTCCGAAAAACTAAAAATTCGTTATTGTATGCCATTGATAGATTCAACACCTATAGCAATGCGTAGATTACCAATTTATATCGTAATTGGAGCTAAAGTATTCAAAGACCAGAGTTATATATCATTGGTTGATGAAGCCATACATTGCCTTTTACATTCTTGGAAGAATGATCCATGGATGCTTGATGTTGCAACAATGAGTGTAATTTGTGGAAATTTAATAAATCTCCAACAGTCCGATATATATGAAATTAGAAATGTGGACATTAAAACTGACGGAGATATTCCGATGAATGAAACATTGGATCTAATGAAAGAATGCCTCAACAGCAATATTGTTAGGACAACACGAGAACACAAAGGAGATTGGAAACCCCTAATCATCTTCTTCATTACGGGTTCAAGATACAATAGCCTTATACACAAATTTATTAGTGATTATACGGCAGAAAATCGAGTATATTCCAATTCATTGATAATATCCAAAGAAGTTGTATTTTCAGATAATGATAAAAACAATTTTGAGGTCAAATCCCAGATTATTAATCGTAATTCAATCAATAATATTCGTTTTTATTCAGAAATGCTTTCCTCTGAATGGAATTCTTTCTGGAGTTTCGTAGCTGAATCATACTCTAATGTTTCGGGGCGTAATTTAAGTTTAGGCATGACTGTATATAATTATTTTATGAATAATAATCGACAGTCTCCTGAATTGAATTATATACATCCTTAATACAAAACTAAAATAACATCACATATGCGTAGATTACCAATTTACTTCCTCGTAGATGTATCTGAATCCATGGTGGGCACTCCCATCGAGCAGGTACAAGAGGGTATGCGCACGATTATTCAGAATCTTCGTGTTGACCCGTATGCCCTTGAAACGGTCTTTGTTTCTATCATCGCTTTTGCAGGAAAGGCAAAAGTACTTTCTCCTCTAACTGAACTCTACAAGTTCTATCCTCCCACATTCCCTATAGGTGGTGGAACCTCTCTCGGAAAAGGACTTGAATGTCTGATGGACGATATGAATCAGAATATTCAGAAGACTACTCTGGAACAGAAAGGTGACTGGAAGCCTATCATCTTCCTTTTCACGGACGGCAATCCGACAGATGACTATGCAGCTGTCTTCCGTCGCTGGAATGAAAAATATCGCAAGCATTGCAATCTTGTGGCTGTGTCTATCGGTGACAATGTAAACGTGCTCACACTTGCCCAGATTACTAATGACATTCTCCTTCTGAAAGAAACTGACCCCGAATCTTTCACCAAGTTCTTCAAGTGGGTTACAGCCTCTATTAAGACAACCAGCATGTCTGTCAGCGAACAAAATACAGACGAGATAAAACTTGCACCGACAACGGGAATAAACCTTGAAAAAGTTAATCCAAGTGAACATCGTGACACTCCAGATGAGAATTTCGTAGTTCTACACGGTCGTTGCCAGACAACAAAACAGGATTATCTTATCAAGTATGCCCGTCGTAATCAATCTCTGAACGGTCTGGAAATGTTTACGGCAACCGACTTCAAGCTAGTAGGTGCATATCCTATTGACAAGGAGACATACGCAAGTCTTTCAGCCGGCAAGCAAACCAAAATCAACACAATGGAGCTTGTAGGTGTTCCCGCTTGTCCTTGTTGTGGAAATCAGCTTGGTGCGGTTGTCTGTGAGTGTGGCAACATCTTCTGTGTGGGAGAAAGCAATACAAATGAATGTCCGTGGTGTGGCATGAGGGGTACTCTTGGCAAAGGTGATCCGACCGGCATGGATATTACACGTGGCTTAGGATAAAAAGAAAATCATGGACAGAAAACAACGAATGGCAACACGGAAGAACCAGACTGTATGCCGATTAAATGAGACCGCAAGAGCTCTTGATAAGGCACTACGTTATGCTGGTGTTTCTTCTGCTGACAAGGAATCGTTCCTCAATTGGGCTATCAGTTCGTTGTGGAACACATTCAAAGATGAACGTATGAATCAGCGTATAATGATAGAAAATGAGGTCCGCCAACTTGGACTTCGTTTCCCCAACGGAACTGTAAAAAAGGAATATTCCTATAGTTTTCAACTTCCGGTCGATAAGATTGATGTGATTGGGCTATCAGGAATAGACGAACTCGGACTTACTCTTGAAATAGGCAAAGCGGGTGAGTTTTTCCTTACCGGTAAACCTCAGAAATCAGGAGACTTCATATTAAAACTACGATACACAACAGTAGAGGGAGAACCTGAATCGGAACTGAACATTCCTATCGCATTCAACCCCAGTCCTCGTGATTTGTGGCGAAACATACCAACAGATAAGGACATTCAATATTATAAGGAAGATAGCGATACCGCATATCTCAAGGTTGAGGCTGGAGCTGACGGAACACCCAGAAAAGATGTTGTTGCTGCAAGTCAGCGAGGTCGGAGCCACGCGCAGGAGGGGAAAGCTCGTGATGACCATTTCAGTCTATTTCATTGCGAGGAGTCAGACTGGTATATAATAGCTGTCGCTGATGGTGCCGGTTCTGCCAAATATTCTCGTAAAGGTTCTGAGGTTGCATGTAAGACAGTCGTTAATCACTGCAAGGATCTTCTTGTTGACAATCCAGACTTTGAGGAGGCAATTCGCAGTTTCAATGCGGCACCGACTGACACCGGCAAACGTTCTATTCTTACAAACATGGTTCATGAGATTGTTCTCAAAGGAGCAAAGAAAGCCCATGACAGAATCAACGAAGTCGCTAATGGTGAAGAAGGGTTGAAACCTAAGGATTTTGCCACAACTCTCATGTTCGCCATTTGCAAGAAATACGACTTCGGCTGGTTCATAGCCTCCTTCTGGGTAGGGGACGGAGCCATGTGTCTCTTCGATGAGAAAAATAAAACAGCAAAACTGCTTGGCACTCCCGATGAAGGTGAATTCTCCGGTCAAACAAGATTCCTGACAATGCCTGATATTTTCAGGACGGCTGATGTCTATAATCGTCTCCGCATGGCCATCGTTCCTGATTTTACAGCTCTTTTCCTGATGAGCGACGGCATATCAGACCCGATGTTTGAGACGGACAAGAATCTTAATGATTATGCCAAGTGGGAGGAGTTCTACAACAATCTTAAAAACGGCTTCCCTGATGATGAGATTGGCGGAGTTGACCTCTCCGACGATAACGAGGCTGCGAAAGAGCAGCTTTTAGGTTGGCTCGACTTCTGGAGTCCCGGAAACCACGATGACAGAACAATAGCAATCCTTTATTAAACAAAACGCTTATGGCACAAACAATCAAACTTACAGCGACCGACGGTTCTCCCGTTGAGTTTGTCGATGAAGTCATCGGCAGCGGTGCGATGAAGGATGTCTATTTCAGCCCGGACAAGAGCTACGTGGTAGGTTTCTTCCGCACCCCTCAGGACGCCAATGCTAAGGATCGTCTCCAGAATATTGTAGGAAAATACAGAGACAAGATTTTCGGACAGATAGGCGGAGACTATTGGGAAAATCTTTTCTGCTGGCCGACAAAACTTGTAGAATGGAATGGTAAGTTGGGCATTGTATGTCCGGCTTACCAGAAACATTTTTTCTTCAAAGACGGAATGTTCAAGGGAAAGGAAAAGGAAGGCAAGTGGTTTGCATCTGCAAAACTTCGCAACAAGTTCCTAAAACCCGACCAGAAAGGAACATGGCTTACTCACTATCACATGTGCTTACAGATAGCCCGCGCTGTCCGTAGGCTTCATGCTGCCGGACTGGCTCACTCTGACCTGTCGTACAAGAATGTGCTTGTTGACCCGGAGAGCGGACGTGCTGCTGTCATTGACTGCGACGGACTTGTGGTACCCAGTAAATATCCACCGGACGTTGTGGGTACCCCCGATTTTATCGCTCCTGAGGTGCTTCAGACCCGCGCCCTTAAAGTTGGCGACCCGAACAAGAAACTCCCGAGCATACAGACTGACCGCCATGCTTTGGCTGTCTTGATTTACATGTACCTGCTCAATCGTCATCCCCTTCGTGGTGGCAAGGTCAACGACCTTGATGCCGCTAAGGATGAAGAGTTGTCGATGGGTGCAAAGGCTCTTTTCGTGGAACATCCCACGGATAAGAGCAACCGACCCAAAATCAAAAATATGGCTCCCTCGGAATTGCCTCAGGGCGACGTGGATAAATTGCCTTACACAATCTGTGGCCCATATCTGAAGGAACTGTTTGACAGGGCGTTTATTGACGGTCTCCATGACCCGATGAAGCGTCCTTCGGCTAATGACTGGGAAGTTGCATTAGTCAAGACAACAGACTTGATGCAACCTTGTCAGAACCCTAACTGTGAGGCACATTGGTTTGTATTCGACAACTCAACAAAGCCTAAATGCCCCTTCTGTGGAACTGAATATCATGGTCAACTCCCGATACTGAATCTCTATTATTCACCTACAAAAGGAAATTTCCGGTCCGATAACTATAGGCTCATGGTTTATGACAAGCAGTCGCTATATATGTGGCATGTGAACCGTCTCATAACGCCTAACGAGCGTATAAAGCCGGAGGACAAAAAACCTGTTGGAGACTTCCATTTCCATAATGGCAAATGGATTCTCATCAACCGTCGCCTTCCCGACATGTGGGACGTGACAGAGCAACCGAAGCGTCAAATCAGGGTCGGAGAATACGTTGAACTGACAGACGGACGTAAAATACTTCTCTCTGGAGAAGACAGTGGGCGCCTTATTGTAGTCCAGCTTGTAAGTAATTAACATCATGTGACACATGGGAAAGTGTAAATATTGCGGACAGGATGCCGGATTTTTCCACAGCAAACATGCCGAATGCGAGCAACGCCATCTAAATGGGGTTGCCCGCATTAAGGGTATATTAGCTACCTGCTTTCAACATAAAGAAGATTTCTATCTTCACCAGAATGAAATTCAGACCATTTGTCGGGATGCCTTTGTGTCGGACGATGTATGTCGCAGTATATATTGTGAATCATTCGACGCCGCAATAGAGCAATATCTTGATGATGGTATTATAGACCAAAATGAAGAGCGTTCGGTTGCCCGTTTCATGCAGTTTACCGGACTGCCTCAGCAAGTTCTGAATGCCAATAAGTCATTGGAGAAAGTGGTCCAGTCAAAAGTGCTGCAAGAACTGCTTAACGGTCAGGTTCCGTCGCCTCGGATTATCATATCGGGAAGTTTCCCGTTTATGCTCAACAAGAATGAGCACATGCTTTGGCTTTTCCGTGATGTGACATTGCAGATGCAGAAAGTCCGCCGGGAAACGGTTGGCAGGACAAGAGGTGTCAGTGTCAGGGTATGTAAAGGTGTCTATTATCGTACCGGTGGTTTCAGAGGTCGTCCGGTTGAGACGACATATATGCAGCGAATTGGAACCGGGAGTGTGTGCCTAACCGATAAGAACCTTTATTTTCACTTCCCGGAAAAGACAATGAAGATTCCATTCTCAAAGATTCTCTCTCTTGACCCGTATTCCAATGGACTTGGAGTGCAGAAAGACGGCGCAAATGACAAGCCGATGTTCTTTGAGAATCTGAACAGTTGGTTTTGCTATAATGTAATCTCCAATCTAAAGTAAAATTCTATGTTGAAAGGTCATAAAGTAGCCATAGCCCGTATATTCGCTGACCTTATCAAGGCTGATCGTATTGTCGATACCGGAGAAATGGAATGCTGGCGCAATATCTGTCAAAAATATGCCATTGACCGTGATGCGCGGATTGAGGCAAGAGAGATTTCATTTGCAGATGCTCTCAATGTTATCTGTAACTCGGGAGTCCAAGGGCTGAAAGAGGATCTTCTCGGTGATTGTCGTGCGATGACGGTCAGCGATGGATTTTGTGCCCATTCCGAGGCACTTCTCATGATTGCTTTGACGACACTCTTGGACTCTTACCATCCCTTTAAGGGGGAGGTTATCTCAATCCCCAGAGCCAGTTTCAATATTGATATTGCCACAGCCCTCTATATTGAAAGCGAATATGATCCTGAGACAAACAATGCCATTCAGACTCACTATCGGTCGATATTCAAAGAGTTCCAGTTGGCCTGTTTCCATTTTGTCTATATCCCCAAAATTATAGACCATTATAAGAACACCGACACCGGGCTGTTCAAGGATATTCTTTCGTTTTTGGCACCTTCGATGAGCGAGACAGGACTCGATAACACTTATAAGAGTCTGATGAAGATGACGACCGGAGTGTTCTGTAAGGATTTGCTCTGCAATAAATGTGGAATTACCGAATTGCGTAACACTATGCCTTCTCTGCTTATAAAGATCGGCAACAGTTATGTAGGGGAAGACCAGTATGCCAATTATCTGAAGATTGATGTCGATGAGGATATTGCTTTGACTGTCCAGACTTTTGTGGATCGTTTCACTGATATGCTCAGTGCGGATATGTATGTGGTAAACACTTCCGAGGAAAGGGACAATCAGTTCCATTTTCATGGGTTCTACAAACAACTGCTTGATATATTCCTTGTTCGCCGTAACATACGGAGTACGATACAACTCAATCCCTACAAGGAAGAAATTTTATTCCCCGATATTGATTCAAAAGCGTTGGGGTTGCACCGCCGTGAGCGAGCCTTGTATGCGCTTCTGCTTTGTCAGGGTAAGAATGGTATCAACTTCAATCTTCCGAAATCGGCTGATGCGCTGGAGCGATACAATCGTCGCATGAAACGTGTTCAGCAGAGATACTCTGTTATTTACGAGATGTTCGGAGGTGGTAAGGAAGGTGCTCCGGATTTGAGCGTACCGGAAATCAGACGCCCGATTTTCAGTTGCCTTAAACGCTCCATCAAGAATCTTCAAGGTCTTTACAACCCGGAGGATTATAGTATTACCAAAAGTGCCGATGGCTCCTTTTCTGTGCATGTGGAATCGGAACTCGTTTATGTTCACCAATTTGATAGCAGTGAACCTGTCCCATTGAAGGAATCGGAAATGTACCGAAAGTGGTCAAAGATATAGGTTGCAACATTGCAGGCGGATATTTTAAGAAATATGGAAATGGAACTGAAACATTTTGAGAATTATGCTTCCGTGGTAACGAGGCAGTAACTTTGCATCATCAAAATAAAACAAACCCACTAAAAACTATAAGAAGATGAAAAAGTCACTTATGCTCCTCGTTGCAATCATCGCAACTGTTCTCTCCACCAACGCCCAGTACAACTACGGTAGCTCATCCTATGGCTCCAGCAGGTACGGCACAAGTTCCTACGGAGTAAACAACAATTCTACCTACGTGAACGGATATACCAAGTCCAATGGAACCTATGTGCAGGGACATTATCGCAGTTCGAAGAACTCTACAAACCACGACAACTACTCAACCTTTGGCAACGATAACCCCTATACTGGGTCTGCTGGTAGCCGAGCTAAGGACTACTCAACAGGTGCCTACAACTATGGCAGCGGTCACACAATCCATACAGGTTCTCGTGGGGGCCAATATTATATCAACAGTAATGGCAACAAGACTTACGTTCCCAAGCGTCGCTAATAAATAGTTCCACATAGCAAAAAGTCAGAAGTATGATACTGTGTAGATCCGGAAGAGGCATAGCGGAAATAATCCGACATCTTATGCACCTGACACCAACAGGATGGTGCATCTTCATCGGCATCGTTGCCAGTGCCATACTTTTGACACTTTTTTCACACAAGATATTAGGTAGGGTAATGGTCGCAAAGGCCAGAATACAATTTCCTGAGTTCCAATGGGTCGCTATGCCCAAAATAGGAGGAAAATTATCTGTCATTATATTCTGTATCCTTTCCTCTTTCTTAGGTTATTTCAGCCCCATTGCCGAAGATATATTCTTCTTTAGATTTTTCGGTCTGTTTGGAGCTGCACTTTATGCGCTTCTATTCTTCCTCCCGGCTAAACAAAGTTGTGCGATACTCTGCAACAAAAACGAGCTTTATCTTGCTAAATATTCTGGATTTGGAAGGTTTCAACCCATCAAACATCTGGAGAATATATCGGTATTTGAGGAGGTAAGAGATAACGAAAAGGTCTTTCGTATCAAGCATGGAAATGGTAAGCTAAAAACCTTTGGCTATATAACCCCCTCTCATTTTGCAGAAGTCGGAAATTTGAAAATTCAGGAATTTCTCAATCATCCATCATTAACACTTAATTGACTATGTATATAATAACAATATCAACTTTACCCCGAAGCTTATCAAGGGTGTAATATAGGGTATAGCTGTAATCGTGCTCCTCATCGTGGCATTGGTATTTATCCGTCCGTGGTACAACGTAAGGTCTCAGGAAATGGAAGGTAAAGCGGAGTTGGCTAAGGCATAACAGAACCGTAAAATCAAGGTTTAAGAAGCAAAAGCTAATCGTGAAGCCGAGAAATTGAATGCCCAAGTAGAAATTGAGCGAGCTAAAGGAGCGGCTGAGGCTATCCGAATTGAAAACGGAAGCATCACACCAACTTACATTCAGTATCTTTGGGTGCGCCAGCAATCTGACCTCAGCAACAAGACTGTGATATACGTGCCGACAGAAACCAATCTGCCGATACTTGAATCCACTCGTGCATTAACCCTCCCACAAGAGTAACAAATATTATATAAACCCAATATGTCACAAAAACATCATTATACGGGCTTGACCGATGCGGAAGTGTTGGAGAGCCGCAAAAAGAACGGTGTCAACTTATTGACACCTCCGGAAAAGGATTCGCTGTTGAAACGATTCTTTGAAAAGTTCGGCGACCCGCTGATTATAATACTTCTTATTGCAGGTGCATTGTCCATTGGTATTTCATGCTATGAGTACTGGGGACTCGGACAGGGTGCCGGAGTATTCTTTGAGCCAATTGGAATCTTCATCGCCATTCTTCTTGCAACAGGTCTTGCTTTCATCTTTGAGTTGAAGGCTGACAAGGAGTTTGCTTTGCTCAATCAGGTCAATGATGATGAACCGGTACAAGTCATCCGCAATGGTAACGCTATGCAGATCGCCAAAAAAGATGTTGTTGTCGGCGATGTTGTCATTCTCAATACCGGCGAGGAAGTATCGGCCGACGGAGAATTACTTGAAGCCGTATCACTCAACATTGATGAGTCAACCTTGACCGGAGAACCCATCTGCCATAAGACGACTGACTCCGCTCAGTTTGATAAGGATGCAACATTCCCGTCAAACCATGCAATGAGAGGAACAAAGGTCATGGAAGGGCATGGCATTATGCGCGTCTTTGCTGTTGGCGACAAAACAGAAAACGGCAAAGTCTTTGAAGCTGCTCAGATTGATGACAGCGTAAAAACGCCACTTAATGAACAGCTTGATGGCCTTGGAGACCTTATCACAAAGGTCTCATACGGTTTTGCTGCGGCAATTATCATCGGTCGTATCATTCTCTACTTCTTAAATGTACACGAATTTGACTGGGTTGGATTCTCAGCATACTTCCTCCAGACTCTAATGGTTGCTGTAACTCTAGTGGTTGTTGCTGTTCCGGAAGGTCTGCCTATGGCTGTCACCTTGTCTTTGGCATACTCGATGCGCCGTATGCTCAAGACCAACAATCTTGTCCGTAAAATGCATGCTTGCGAAACAATGGGTGCCACAACTGTTATCTGTACCGATAAAACAGGTACTCTGACTCAGAACCAGATGCAGGTATTTAAGACTAACTTTTTCGGAGAGCCCTCTAATGAAGTTCTCTATGAAGGAATTGCGGCTAATTCTACTGCACAGCTTGACTTGTCAGCAGCAAAACCTCATGTATTGGGTAATCCCACAGAAGGTGCTTTACTCCTTTGGCTTAAAGAACGCGGAGCTAACTACTCTGAACTGCGCGAGAAAGCATCTCGTATTGAAGAGCTACCCTTTACAACAGAGCGCAAATATATGGCAACTGTTGTAAAATCAACTACAGGAAAAAACATCCTTTATGTGAAGGGTGCGCCGGAAATCATCTTCAGTATGTGTAAGAACATCGTCGGTGTTACTAAGGAGGAGATTGATGCCCAACTCTTAGAGTATCAAAATCAAGCAATGCGTACACTTGGTTTCGCTTATCAGGAACTTGGAGATAAGGATGTTGTCATAGCCGACGGAAAGGTTGTAGCTGATAATCTTACTTTCCTTGGGATTGTCGCCATTTCCGATCCTGTCCGTCTTGATGTGCCTGACGCTGTGAAAGAGGTAACCGATGCCGGCATCAAAGTCAAGATAGTAACTGGCGACACTCCTGGTACCGCAAAAGAAATCGGTCGTCAGATTGGTCTGTGGAATGATAGGACCGACACTGACCGCAACATTATAACAGGTGTGGAGTTTGCAGAACTTTCTGACAAGCAGCTCAAAGAGCGTGTTGGCGATCTGAAGATTATCGCCCGTGCACGTCCTATGGATAAAAAACGTCTCGTAGAGGCTCTTCAAGCCAATGACGAAGTCGTTGCCGTTACGGGCGACGGCACAAATGATGCTCCTGCTCTCAAAAGTGCCCATGTCGGTCTTTCAATGGGCGATGGAACGTCTGTTGCTAAAGAAGCCTCTGACATTACCATCATTGATAATTCATTCTCATCAATCGGTCGCGCTGTAATGTGGGGTCGCTCACTGTTCCAGAATATCCAGCGTTTCATCCTCTTCCAGATGACCGTGAATGTGGCTGCCTGTTTCATCGTACTCTTCGGTGCCTTTATGGGTATGCAGTCGCCACTGACCGTAACACAGATGTTGTGGGTAAATCTCATCATGGATACTTTTGCAGCTATGGCTCTTGCCTCATTGCCGCCGTCTGCCTCTGTCATGAAAGACAAACCACGCTCACGTGAAGCGTTTATCATCAACCGTCTAATGTGGAAATCTATCATTGGAGTTGGAGGTGTATTCTTCCTCTTCCTTCTTGGATTGCTCTACTACTTTGAGCATACTGACATTACAAGTCTTACAGAGATTGGTAAGGTGGCAATGGGAGAAAACACAGGACTTAGTGGATATGAGCTTTCACTGTTCTTCACGATTTTTGTGTTCCTTCAGTTCTGGAATATGTTTAATGCTCGTGCATTTGCTACCGGACGCTCGGCATTCCATTTCAAAGGCTGTGGCGGTTTCGCTCTCATTGCAT
>CAZEOI010000075.1:0-18947 GCA_964513775.1 uncultured Sangeribacter sp.
AGGAAAGGAAACGAAAGTAGGTCAGAAAACTTTCGTTTCCCGACCTACTCGATTTAGGATGAGTGTCAGCAGTGATGTTCCGGTGCCTTACAAGGCATATCAATGCTAAAAATATGATCTTACCGACGGATTTTTATTCTGCACCGAGATCGGCGAGAACTTTCTTTATCTTCTCCTCGGCTTTGAGTACTGTCTCCTCATATTTATCTTTGGAGGGCATATCCTCACGCACCTCTACATAGAACTTGATCTTGGGCTCTGTTCCGGAGGGGCGTACAGATACCTTGTCGCCTGCTTCGGTGAAGAACTGAAGCACGTTGCTTGTGGTGGGGAAATTCATCTTGGTGACATTGCCGTTCTTAAGATCATGGCAATTGAGATCGGCATAATCCTTGACCATAACCACAGGAGAACCTGCGAGTGATTTCGGAGGATTCTCACGATAGTTCTTCATCATGGCTACAATCTCATCGGCTCCTGATTTGCCGGGGCGCACTACACTCACACCGCGCTCACGTGAGAAGCCATACTCCTCATATATGTCGAGGAGGACGTCGTAGAGAGTCATACCCTTCTCGGCAGCCCAGGCTGCGATCTCACACATAAGAGTAATTGAGGAAACGGCATCCTTGTCGCGCACGAAAGTCTCGGGAAGAAATCCGTAGCTCTCCTCTCCGCCACCGAGGTAGCGCTCTACACCTTCAAGATTGCGCATTACATCAGCGATCCATTTGAATCCGGTGAAGCAATCGTAGCATTTAACGTTGTTTTTCTCGGCGATGCGCTTGATTGTCTCAGTAGTAACGATTGTCTTCACGCAATATTCGTTGCCTTTGAGAAGCCCGAGTTCACGGTTGCGTGTAATTATGTAATAGAGGAAAATCATCACTATCTGGTTGCCATTGACAAGCTGATAGTTGCCGTTGCCGTCACGCACTACAAGTCCGATACGGTCGGAGTCAGGGTCGGAAGCGAGCACAAGGCTTGCTCCGGTCTCCTTCGCTTTTGCAATGCCCATTGTCATGGCCTCAGCGTTCTCAGGGTTGGGGGATACGACAGTGGGGAAGTTGCCGCTACGGATATCTTGTTCAGGCACGTGGATAACATTCTCGAAGCCCCATTTCTTGAGCGAGTCGAAGATAAGCATGCCTCCGGTGCCATGAATCGGAGTGTAGACAATCTTCATATCCTTATGCTTCTCGATAGCCTCGGGAGAAAGTGATAGAGTCTTGATGTCGTCAAGATACTGCTCATCTATATCTTTGCCGATAATCTGGATGAGGTCTTTGTTTGGTGTGAACTTGATCTGATCTACAGAAGTGATGGCATTGACATAAGCGATTGTCTCCACATCATGAGGAGCGATCATCTGGGCTCCGTCGCTCCAGTAGGCCTTATAGCCATTATATTCCTTGGGATTGTGGCTTGCGGTGACCATCACGCCACTCTGGGTGCCAAGTTTGCGGATAGTGTATGACACCTCCGGCACAGGGCGACAATCTTCAAAAAGATACACCTTGATGCCGTTTGCAGAGAAGATGTCGGCGGCGAGCTCGGCAAACTTGCGGGAGTTGTTGCGGACATCATGACCGACCACAACCGATATCTGAGGCTCATCTTTAAACACTTCGTTGAGGTAGTTGGCAAGACCCTGAGTGGCAGCGCCAACAGTATAGATGTTCATTCTGTTGGAACCGGCTCCCATAATTCCGCGGAGACCGCCTGTGCCGAATTCGAGGTCTTTATAGAAAGCGTCTACAAGGGCAGTGGGGTCTGTATCATCGAGCATGGCCTTGACGGCAGCTCTTGTTTCTTCGTCATATTGAGGTCCGAGCCATTTCTCGGCTTTTTCCTTTACTGTCTTAAGCAGTTCGTCGTTGTTCATAAGCTTGTATGAGTTATTAAATTTTGGGTTTGTAAATATTTTAAGGATTTGCAGTTGTTCCTAACCTTTTGTGGGATTACCGAAATAACATTCAGATTCCCACAGATTAAAGGAAAGCACCTTGCACTTAGCGCTTGGACAAGCGCGATTGAATATCTTCTATAAGAGCTTTATTTTATTAACGCAAAGCTAATGAAAAAAGCTGAGAAAATAAAGTTAAACTATCAAAAAAGTTTGAGATATTCAGAAAATATTGGAAAAATACCTTATGTTAGAGGAGTGCCGGTCGGTATACGGAATCTTCTATGGCACTACAATCAACATGGAAACCAACACGACAATCAATTGGTGAAATCAAAAAAGTTTGAGTCTCCGATCTGCGAAAATATCTGCTATGGTTGCAGGATATTTAAAAAATTTATTAAATTTGCATTTCCTAAAAACATATCAATTATGATTTCATCCATGACAGGCTTCGGTCGCGGCAGTGCCCAGACCGCCACAAAGAGGATTAAGGTAGAGATAAAATCACTCAATAGCAAACAGCTCGACCTCTCGCTGAGAGTGCCGTCGGCCTATCGTGAACTTGAGGTGACGCTGCGCACCCCAATTTCAGAGGCTCTTGAAAGAGGAAAGGTTGAGGCTTCGGTGTCGGTAGAGAATATTGTGGCTGAGGCCACGGCAACTGTCAACTATGAAGTGCTGGGAGTGTATAAGGCTCAACTCGAAGAGCTCGGTGCCCGCCTGTCGCTTCCCGCGCCCGCCGACTGGTATACTCTACTTATGAGAATGCCTGAGGCCATGAAGAATGAATCCCCCTCAGTAGGAGAAGATGACGAAAAGGCTTTCTTGGAAGCATGTCGAGAGGCGTTGTCGTCGCTTGTGGAATTCCGTCGTCAGGAGGGTAGGAAGCTCTATGGATTCTTCGTAGAGAAAATCAACTCGATTGCCTCCCTACTTAAGGAGGTGGATCCTTATGAGGCGGAGAGAGTGCCCAAGATCAGAGAGCGTATTGAGGAACAGTTGGGGCGTCTGTCGTCTATTGAATATGACCGAGGCCGTCTTGAGCAGGAACTCATATTCTATATAGAGAAGCTTGATGTGACTGAGGAAAAATTGCGTCTCAGCGCCCATCTGAATTATTTTCTGGAGACACTGGGTGGTGAAAATGACTATCCAAAGAGCGGACAGGGTAAGAAACTCGGATTCATTGCTCAGGAAATAGGACGAGAGATAAATACATTGGGTTCTAAATCCAACCATGCAGGCATGCAGAAGATAGTGGTGAGGATGAAGGATGATCTCGAACAGATCAAGGAGCAGGTGCTCAATGTGTTGTGAGAAACTCTACTTGAGAATTTTCAGCAGATGTATTTATGAGAGGTAAGATAATCATATTGTCAGCGCCATCCGGCACGGGAAAATCAACCATCATCAACAGTCTTATTAAAGATAAGACTCTCCGACTTGGATTCTCAATCTCCGCTACAAGCCGTGCGCCACGTGGAGCGGAGGTGGATGGCAAGGACTATTTCTTTCTAAGTAACGAGGAGTTTAAACGTAGGGTTGCCAATGGCGAGTTTGTGGAGTGGGAAGAGGTGTATGCCGGCACATGTTACGGCACTCTGGAGAGTGAAGTGGCACGTGTGACGGGCTCCGGTCATAACCTGATAATGGACGTAGATGTCAAGGGCGCTCTGAATATCAAGAAGCGTTTCGGCGACGAGGCTCTTTCCATATTCGTGATGCCACCTGATATCGCTACACTTGAGCAACGGTTGCGTTCAAGGGCTACTGATTCGGAGGAGACCATATTACGCAGGCTTGCAAAGGCTGAATTTGAGATGGGATTCTCTGATCGTTTTGACAAAAGGGTAGTGAACGACTGTCTGAGCGATGCTGTGGCTGAAGTTGACTCCCATATCCGCAAATTCTGTGGCATAGAGTCAGCTGTGCCTCAGACTTGAGAGGGTAAAGAATATAAACAATTCCATATATAGCGGTGCGTCATGATTTCAGATGCCCGCTTAGGTTTTAATCACGCTGTAATATATGAGAATAGGGATATATAGCGGAAGTTTCGATCCTATACATACGGGACATGCCATGGTGGCGAATT
This sequence comes from uncultured Sangeribacter sp., assembly GCA_964513775.1. Classification (GTDB taxonomy): domain Bacteria; phylum Bacteroidota; class Bacteroidia; order Bacteroidales; family Muribaculaceae; genus Lepagella. The sequence continues at coordinate 4,005 of CAZEOI010000075.1, forward strand.
ATGTAGCCCAATGGGGCGGTGTAGATGAAGTTTGGCTGCTTGTGAGCCGACTGAACCCTCTTAAGGAGGAACGTCGACCGGCCGATGATTGTCATCGGATGGCAATGGCGAGACTTGTGGCAGAGGAGTGTGACGGTGTGCATGCTTCCGATTTCGAGTTCGGTTTGCCGGAACCTTCCTATACCTACATTACTCTCAGCAAATTGCGTGAACAATATCCTGAACATGAGTTTGTGCTGATAGTCGGTAGCGATAATTGGGTGAATTTTGGCCGCTGGCGTGATGCCCATAAGATCATCAAGGAATTCGGGCTTCTCATATATCCACGACCGGGTTATGAATTGCCTGAGACTCCGCCGGAGGGTGTCACGGTTTTAGGATCTGCTCCATCGTCGTTCATTTCCTCCACTTTTGTGAGAGACGCCATAAAAGCCGGCGCCAATGTGAATTTCTTCGTGCCTCTCAATGTGTCGAAATATATAAGAGACCACAGACTTTATCTGGAATAGAAGCTTAGACAGTTGCAAAGTGCCATAATGTTATTCCGAAGTGTGATTGATACAAGTGTTGTCTCTCGGGATGATATCGCCAGCCGGGATAAGAATGTGGAACTTGGCAGATACTGTTAATGAATTATTAAGAAGACAAGATTATGACAGAAGACCATATACGCACACGTCTCCTTGGCGTGACCTCTTTGGCCGCAGATTACTGCGCCATATGTGAAAATGCCGGAGAGATGGATAAAACGGAATTTATAGACAGGATGCTTGACATTCTGCCAAGGATATACTTGGAGTTTCACGACATATCTGCCGATGATGTTGTAATTCTTGAGGAATGGGACTATCAGCCGGACTATGTGGACGAAGACTATTATGAGAGTGTTCGCCGCCATATAGAGACAGTGATGGGTCCTGATGATATGTTCCTTGAGACTTTCGAGGAAGATATGAAGTATAGCGAGACACCGATAGCCGCATCTATATCCGAATCGCTCGCTGATCTCTTCCAGCCGCTCTACAACTTCATTTCGGTTGTGAAGGATACGGATGGAGATAAACTCGTAGAGGCTTATCTGAGCTGCAAGGAGGATTTTGTGTCATATTGGAGTCAGACTCTCTGCAATGTGCTGAGGGCGCTCAACAATGTGAGATATTCCTCCTGACTTGAGGAAGGTGATAGAAAACATTTTTTAAATACCATAAAAACAGATAATAGAAAAGAATGAGAGTCAAGATACAACCCACTCTTCAGCGTCTTGAACGCTCCACCTGCAATTTCCTTGCAGTAGACACAATAAAAAAAGAACTCAAGGAGGCCGGATTTCATGAACTCCGTCAGGAGGATGCGTGGCAGCTGCAGGCCAACGGAAAATACTTCATGGTGAAGAATGGGAGTGCGATATTCGCATTCGTGAAAGGCACCGGCACTCCCGGGGAGAGCGGATTCAGAATCGTATCCGCCCATAGCGACAGCCCTTGCTTCAAGATCAAGCCTAATGCCGAAATCTATGGCGACGGGGGAGTGGTGAGTCTCAACGTTGAGAAATATGGAGGTGCGATCCTGTATACTTGGTTCGACCGTCCACTCTCTATGTCAGGAAGAGTGATGCTGGCCACCAAAGATCCAATGCGTCCTGAGACGCGTCTTTTTGATCTTGAAAGAGCTGTGGCCACCATACCGCATCTCGCTATACATTTCAACCGCGCGGTCAACGAAGGTAATCCGCTCAGTGTACAAAAGGATATGAAGCCTGTGATCGGTTTCTTCCCTCCCGAGAGAATCGAGCAGGTGAAGGCAAGAGGTGGCTTTGTGAAATTGATGGTAGCCGAGCGTCTTGGCATAGAGCCTGAAGATATCCTGGATTATGAAATCTCACTATATCCGATAGAGAAGCCGGCTGTGTGCGGTATCAATGGAGAGTATTTCCAGTCGGCACGTATTGATGATCTCTCTATGGCATTCGCTGGTCTTGACGCCATGCTCGCCACCTGCGATACGTCGTGTGAAGACACGAGAGTGCTGGCGGTGTTTGACAATGAAGAGACAGGTTCCGGCACAAAGCAGGGAGCGGCCTCAAGCGTATTCCGCGATATGTTGGAGCGTTTATGCGGTGGTAATCATGAAACCTTCGTAAGATCTGTAGCCCGTTCCTTCATGATATCTGCGGATGATGCCCATGCATGGCATCCCAATTACAACGAGAAGTATGATCCTACCAACCATCCGGTCATCGGAGGTGGTCCGGTAATAAAGATCAACGCCAATTGCAAGTATATGACCGATGCCGAGGGTGCTGCTGTGTTCCGAAGCCTTTGCCAGAAGGCGGGTGTGCCTTGTCAGACTTTCGTAAATCATGCAGATGTGGCCGGAGGAAGCACCTTGGGTAACATCCTGACCTCCCAGATAGATCTTCGAGGGGTGGATATGGGTAACGCTATATGGGCTATGCACTCAGCACGCGAGACAGCCGGAACAGCCGATCAGTTTGCCGCCATAAAGGTGTTTTCCACATTCTTCAGTTGAAAATTTGCTGAGTAGAATAAAATTTGCTAACTTTGCAAACGGAATATGCGTCTCTTCTTTCCAATTGAATTTGAAAGAGGGGGCGTAGTTATGCAGAAACATAGAAAATAACTACATAAAAGTCACAATGAACGTAACTTATGACAAACTCGACAATGTGAACGGTGTGATTACCGTGACCATCGAGGAGAAAGACTATGCCGACAAGGTAAAGAAGCAGCTCAAAGAGATTGGTAAGAAACACGCAGAGCCAGGATTCCGTCCCGGCCATGTTCCTGCCGGACTTATCGCCAAGAAATATGGCGCTTCAGTGAAGTTTGATGCTGTCAACGACACAGTCGGAGAGGCCGTCTACAACTATATCAGAGAGAATAATCTCCATGTGCTCGGTCAGCCGGTGCCCGACACAGAGAACGCAATAGATATCAATAATAACGAGTTCACTTTCAAATTCAAGGTTGGTGTAGCTCCCGAGATTGATAATCATATCAACAAGGAACTCCATATCCCTTATTACACCATCCAGGTTACAGACGAGATGGTCGACGAGCAGGTCGAGGGTCTTCGTAAACGTTTCGGCCGTCAGGTGTCAGGCGAGGAGACAGATGACAACTGCGTAATTAAGGGTGAGATCACCGAGCTTAATGAAGATGGCTCCGTAAAAGAGGGTGGTGTGGTAGTAGAAAACGGCATCATCGCTCCGGTGCATTTCAAGAATGATGAGCAGAAAGAGCTCTTCAAGAACAAGAAGGTTGGCGACAGCGTAGTGTTCAATCCTGCCGCTACATGTGATGCCAATGCAGTCGAGATGTCGTCTATGCTCAATATCGACAAGGAGGATGTTGAGAATCACAAGGGCAATTTCCGTTTCGATATCAAGGATATCATTGTGCTTAAGCCCGCTGATCTTGATCAGGAGCTTTTCGACAATGCTGTGGGCAAAGATAAGGCTCATAACGAGGAGGAGTTCAGAGCGGCTATCAAGGAGCTTCTCGCGCTCAACCTCTCAAACGACTCCAACTATCGTTTCACTATCGACGCGAAAGATGCAGTTGAGAAGGCAGTAGGTCAGCTTGAGCTTCCCGAGGAGATTCTCAAAGACTTCCTTATCCGTCAGAACGAGGGGCTCAACAAGGATAATGTGGATGAAGAGTTCGCAAAACTCCGTGGCCAGCTCGAATGGGATCTCGTGCGCGACAATATCGCCGAGAAATTTGAGGTTAAGGTAAATCAGGAGGATGTGCTTGATGAGGCTCGCGGTGTGGTTGTCCGTCAGCTTATGCAGTATGGTCCGAGCGCCCTTTCCGATCAGCTCGTAGAGCAGTATGCCCACGAGGTTGTTAAGGATAAGAAAAATTATGATATGCTCGTTCAAAACGCTTTGACCCGCAAGGTGTTTGAGACAATCAAAGAGAATGTCACCCTCGACAACAAGGATGTGACAGTAGAGGAATTCCGTCAGCTTTTTGCTCCTGCAGCTGAGGCCTGATTGGATTTGACAGAGAAATAAAATACAGTCCCGGCGAGCAAAGAAACACTGCTCGCCGGGACATTGATATTTTTTTTGGCACACTATTTGAAAGTAGATCTGGATGCACGATTGATACCGTTTCTCCCGGCCTTTCCAAAGGAGATCTTAGTTGAAAGTGATTTCTTGGTCTCTTTTATAAGAAGTGATCTCATCTTTATGACGAATACTTCATTTTGATGAGAGTCCGCTTTTAAAAAGTGTACATAAAAACAAAGAAAAGATATGCAAAACGATTTTAGAAATTATGCCGTCAACCATCTTGGAATAAATTCCAACACTCTTGACAGCTACACACGCCACCTCGATAAACAGAGCGGCGTATTCAGCGCTACAATGCCTACGGCTGACTATATGAATCCTTATATCCTTGAGGAACGTCAGCTTAATGTGACCCAGATGGACGTGTTCTCACGTCTTATGATGGACCGTATCATATTTCTTGGCACTCAGGTGAGCGACCAGAGCGCAAATATTATACAGGCACAGCTTCTTTATCTTGACTCAATTGATCCGGAAAAGGATATCTCTATCTATATCAACTCTCCCGGTGGATCCGTATATGCCGGCCTCGGTATTTACGACACAATGCAATATGTGTCGAGCGATGTCTCTACAATCTGCACCGGTATGGCGGCGTCAATGGCAGCGGTGCTTCTTGTGGCTGGTCAGCATGGCAAACGTTTCGCTTTGCCACATTCCCGAGTTATGATCCATCAGCCTATGGGCGGCATACAGGGTCAGGCATCCGATATTGAGATCACAGCACGAGAGATTCTTAAACTTAAAGAGGAGCTTTACCGAATAATCTCCGACCACTCCGGACAGCCTTTCGATAAGGTAGAGAAAGACTCTGACCGTGATTACTGGATGATAGCCAAAGAGGCGCTCGATTATGGAATGATCGACAAGATTCTTGTGAACACCAGGAAAGATAAATAATAATGGCACAAAAGAGAAACGGATTGATATGCTCGATGTGCGGAGCTGCCGATAGCCCTTCCAATCCTGTGGTGACGGTGCTGGAGGGTCTTAATCTCTGCACGGATTGTATAAAGTTTATCGACGAGGCACGCGATGCTCAGCTGAAAGCCAAGAAGAAAGACTTGAAGAAGGATGCGTCGGAACCGAGTATACCAAAGCCCAAGGAGATCAAGAAATTTCTTGATGAATATATCGTAGGACAAGAGGAGGCCAAGAAGTATCTTTCTGTGGCAGTCTATAATCACTACAAACGTATCAATCAGCAGAACAGTGGTGATGATGTAGACATCGAGAAGTCGAATATCATTCTTGTGGGTCCTACAGGCACAGGAAAGACTTTGCTCGCAAAGACAATAGCCCGTCTGTTGGACGTGCCATTCGCCATTGTGGATGCTACGGTTCTTACAGAGGCCGGTTATGTGGGTGAGGATATTGAGTCGTTGCTCACAAGGCTTCTTCAGGCATGCGACTACGATGTGGAACGTGCTGAGAAAGGTATCGTCTTTATCGACGAGATTGACAAGATTGCGCGTAAAAGCGATAATCCATCAATCACCCGAGATGTCAGCGGAGAGGGTGTTCAGCAGGGCCTGCTGAAACTGCTTGAAGGCTCCACAGTGCTTGTGCCCCCCAACGGAGGCAGAAAGCATCCGGAGCAGAAGATGATAGCGGTAGACACTAAGAATATTCTCTTTATCTGCGGCGGAGCATTCGATGGAATAGAACGAAAGATAGCTTCTCGTCTCAACACTCATGTGGTGGGTTACGGCCATGATGAGGGCAATCGCAAGCGTCAGCGGGAAAATCTCATGCGTTATGTCATGCCTCAGGATCTCAAGAGTTTCGGCCTGATTCCCGAGATAATCGGACGTCTGCCGGTGCTCACAAGTCTTGAACCTCTTGACAAGAAAGCTCTGCGTAATATTCTGACAGAACCCAAAAACGCGATCACCCGACAATATAAGAAGCTCTTCCTTCTGGATGGTGTGGAATTGGAGTTCACTGACGATGCTTTGGATCTTATAGTGGATAAGGCTATAGAATATAAGCTCGGCGCGCGAGGGCTGCGTTCGATAGTTGAGACAATAATGGTTGATGCCATGTATGAGGTGCCGTCTGAGCCGGTGAAGAAATTCACGGTAGATGCCCGTTACGTGGCCGATAAGCTTGAGAAGGCTCATTTTGAGAAGACCAAGATAGCTGACTGATGTGAGTAATTAGCCATCTTTCGGCTTGATAAGTATGAAATTCCGTTCCTGTCATACGTCACTGTATGATGGGAACGGTTTCTTTATGATGCATCGAAGCGATGTATAGATGAAGTTTTTTAGATGAAATTATTTAATTATTCAAGAAATTTTTTTAACTTTGTATTGAAGTTGTCAGGTTTTTCAGAGCCCGACTTCGATAAGGAGGATATTAACCTCTGTCTGTAATCCATAATCTCTAACCTCTCGAACATGGCAGATATCCAGGCTATTCATGAAGCATTGAAATACAATTTCGGCTTTGACAAATTCAAAGGCAACCAGCAAGAAATCATCAGCAGTCTTCTTGACGGCGATGATGTGTTTGTGCTTATGCCTACGGGTGGTGGCAAATCGCTTTGCTATCAGTTGCCGGCATTGATGTCGGAGGGAACCGCCGTTGTGATTTCTCCCCTTATAGCTCTCATGAAAAATCAGGTAGACGCCATGAGAAATTATGGAGAGGATGACGGCATTGCCCATTTCCTTAATTCCTCACTCAACAAGGCCATGATTGACCGTGTGAAGCAGGATGTGAGATCGGGGCGTACGAAACTATTGTATGTGGCTCCGGAGTCTTTCACCAAGGAGGAGAATATGGCTTTTATGCGGCAGATGAACATATCTTTCTATGCTGTAGACGAGGCCCATTGTATTTCGGAATGGGGTCATGACTTCAGACCGGAATATCGCAGGATACGTACCATTATCAATGAGGTGGGCGCGCGTCCTCTTATAGCGTTGACAGCTACAGCCACTCCCAAGGTCCAGCATGATATCCAGAAAAATCTGGGTATGCTTGATGCTAAGGTTTTCAAGAGCAGCTTCAATCGCTCCAATCTTTTTTATGAGGTGCGACCAAAGACAAAAGATATAGACCGCGACATCATTCGCTTCATAAAAGGGAATGAGGGGAAATCAGGAATTATCTATTGTCTTAGCCGTAAGAGGGTGGAGGAGCTGGCCGAGACTTTACGCCTCAATGATATCCGGGCATTGCCTTATCATGCCGGCATGGATTCGGCTACCCGTTCCGACAATCAGGATGCCTTCCTGCATGAGAAGGTTGATGTGATTGTGGCTACGATCGCGTTTGGCATGGGGATAGACAAGCCAGACGTTAGATACGTGATTCATTATGATATTCCTAAGAGTCTCGAGGGATATTATCAGGAGACAGGCAGAGCCGGCAGAGATGGAGGGGAAGGGAGATGCATTACATACTATACCAATAAAGATCTTCAGAAACTTGACAAGCTGATGCAGAGCAAGACTGCGGCCGAACAAGAGATCGGGCGCCATCTGTTGGCTGAAACCGCAAGTTATGCAGAGTCGTCAGTGTGTCGAAGAAAAATTCTTTTACATTACTTCGGAGAGCAATATGACGCCGACAATTGCGGCAATTGCGATAATTGTATAAATCCAAAGAAAAAAGTGGAAGCACAAGATGAACTTTGCGCCGTCATAGAGACGGTGATCGCACTTAAAGAGAAATTTAATCCTGACTATCTGGTGAATGTGTTGACAGGACGTGCCACCGACGAGGTGCGCTCCTATCATCATGATGAAATAGAAGAATTCGGATGTCTGCAAGGCTCCGACGAGAGAGTGCTTGGCGCCATCATACGTCAGGCTACCATAAGTGGTTACCTTGAGAAAGATGTGGAGAATTATGGTATTATAAGGCTCACACCAAAAGGAAAGAAATTCCTCAAGAAGCCAGTGTCGTTCAAGATAGTTGAAGACAATGACTTCTCCGACATCGAGATGGAACCACAGTTCAAGGGTGGTGCCTCGTGCGTTGCAGATCCGGTGTTATATTCAATGCTCAAGGATCTCCGCAAGAAAATAGCCAAGAAAAGCGATCTCCCTCCATATGTAATATTCCAGGATCCGAGTCTTGAGGCTATGGCTACCACTTATCCCATCACTATCGATGAGTTGGCCAATATCCCGGGAGTAGGTGCCGGAAAGGCAAAACGATATGGCAAGGATTTTGTAGATCTTATCAAGCTTCATGTGGAGGAGAACGAGATTGAGCGTCCTGAGGATATACGTGTTAGATCCGTGGCCAACAAGAGCAAACTGAAAATCTCTATCATCCATAGCATCGACAGAAAGATCGACCTTGAGGAGCTTGCAGAGAGCAAAGGCCTTGAATTCGGTGAGCTTATAGATGAACTCGAGGCAATAGTGGATGCCGGCACCAAGATAAATATAGATTATTTCCTGAATGAAATCATGGATGAAGACCATGAGCTCGACATTATAGATTTCTTCAAGGAGAGTCAGGAAGATGATCTCGAAGGGGCCATTCAGGAACTCGGCGATGAATTCACTGAGGAGGAGATAAGGCTTGTGAGGGTCAAATTTCTTTCAGAAATGGGCAATTGATTCATTTTAGTCTGTAATTCAGGATAATTTTCTTTGCGCCATTACGTTTAGTAATATAGAAGTTTGACATTAAACTAATCTCTTATCAGAAGATGAACAATAAATTCCTTGTCGGTGCCGGAATGTCGGTTTTCGCTTTTGCTATGCTGGCTAAAGATCCGGTTATTATGACAGTGAACGGAGAGGATGTGCTCCGTTCGGAATTTGAATATCTCTATCATAAGAACAGCCAGCAACAGCTCAGCGCTCAACCGCTGGATGAATATGCAGAGATGTTCAAACTGTATAAACAGAAGGTGGCTGATGCAAAAGCAGAAGGGATCGACACGATGGCATCTTTCCGCAAGGAGATGGCGCAATACCGACGTGAGCTTGCCCAACCTTATCTCACGGATTCAGTGTTTCTGAACCGCTTGATAGAGGAGGCAGCCGCGCGAAGTGCCGAGGAGGTAGAGGTAAGCCATATAATGCTTGCCAAGACACGATCGGCTAAAGAGAACGGAAAGCTCAAGGCTCGTCTTGACAGTATAAGAACAGAGATAAAGAAAGGGGCAGACTTCGGCGAGATGGCCAAAATGTATTCAGTAGACAGAGGCTCCTCCTCTAAGGGGGGAAACTTGGGATATATTCCGGCTAATCGTTACCCATATGAGTTTGAACTGACTGCCTTTACTCTTCCGGCTGGTGAAGTGTCGGAGGTTGTGGAGTCGCCGGTGGGTTATCATTTATTGCTCACCGGTGATAGACGTCCGGCAAAAGGTAAGGTTCACGTCTCCCATATCATGAAGATGGCTCAGCGTGATGCATCGCCAGAAATCAAGGCGGCCGCCAAGGCATCCATAGACAGTATCTACAATATTGTAAAAAATGATCCATCAAGATTCGCGGAGATAGCTAAGGCAGAGTCTGACGATCGTGGCAGCGCTGTGAAAGGGGGAGAACTTCCCTGGTTCGGCCCCGGCGAGATGGTTCCGGAATTTGAGAATATGGCGTTTGCCATTTCAGACGGCGACATCAGTGAGCCGGTGGAGAGCCAGTATGGCTGGCACATAATCATGCGTCATGCCCACAAGGGAGCTCCGACGGCCGATGAGTTACGTCCCGAGATGCTCAAGCGTTTCAATTCCCCTCAAGATGGAAGATGGAAGGAGATCAAACGCCATAACACTGAACGTCTTGCCGCAAAGCATAAGGGGAAGATCAACAGGAGAGCGGTAGAGGCTATGACTTCTGCAGCCTCAGCAGGTATAGACTCCCTCTATTTTGAGAAATTCATCGGAACTCCTTTGGGTGATCTTGTTCTTGTGGAGACTGCTTCGAGGAAAATGCCGATTAAGGATTTCTTGTCGAAAATTTCCACCTACCGCACATCTGATCCGGAGGAGGCTGTGAACAACATAGAAAGAAGTGTTGATTCATTCTTTTCAGATGAGCTTGATAATGAGGAGGAAAATTGGCTATATGCCAATAATGCGGATTACCGCAATCTCCTTAATGAATATCATGATGGAAGCCTTCTCTACGAAGTGAGCGTAAGAAAGGTGTGGGATAAGGCTGCAAAAGATCAGGAGGGCCTTGAGAATTATTTCCAGGCTCATAAGGATAATTATAGTTGGGCTGTGCCACATGCCAAAGGCATACTTGTGCAGGCGCAGAACGATTCAGTTGCTGCTGTGGTAAGGGCCCGAATGGATGCCTTGCCGGCAGATTCAATTGTGAAACAGATTCGCAAGGAATTCAAGGGTAAGGCCACAGCGGAACGGATCCTCGTAGAAAAAGGAGACAATCCGATGGTTGATAATATCCTCTTCGGTGGACCTCAGGCTAAGCCCGGCAACGGCTATAGCGTCTATTTCCTTTATAGCCCTCGGGTGCTGACTGTGCCTGAGGAGGTGTCGGATGTGAGAGGAGCAGTGACCGGCGACTATCAGAATGAACTTGAGTCGCGTTGGGCTGAAGAACTGAAGGCCAAATATCCCGTGAAAGTAAACCGAAAGGAGTTAAATAAGGTGAAATGACAGGCAGGTCGCTTCCTGTGGCTATGCTTACCGTGGCCTCAGTGATTATTGGAATGGCCGCAGGTTGCGGAAGGGATGAGAGAAAAGCGGATGACGACGCGATATTGCTGATACACGGCGATTCGGTTCTTACATTTCACGAAGTGGAGCGTAGGATTCCTGTAGGTTTGGCACCGGAAGACAGTGCGGCGATGTTTGATAAAATTGTATCAAGCTGGGTTGAGAGCATGGTTCTCACGGAAATGGCCCGCAGTAAGCTTCCTGACGTTGATGAGATAGAGCGTCGTGTAAACGAATATAGAAACCGTCTGATCGTGATGTCTTATCTTTCGATGATGCAAAGCAAATCCGGAGGAAAGGCAGATGAGAGGAGCATACGTAGTTTCTACGATGCCAACAAAGGAAGTATGCTTTTGGAGCGCCCGTTGGTAAAAGGAATTCTACTCAAGGTGCCGGAATCTGTGGGCAGTTTAGACAACATAAAACGTTGTGTGTTTTCTGCAAGCGATGAATCGCTCGATGAACTTGAGCGAATCTGGGCCACCGAGGCGATACAGTATAATTATTTTAATCATACTTGGGTTGACTTTCAGGTGATTGCCGAGCAGATTCCATACCGTTTCTATGATCAGGATGCTTTTGTGAGTTCCACTAAGAATTTTGAGACGAGCAACGGAGGTACCCTCTATCTGCTTCATATTTCAGAGTATCTTCCGAGCGGCACAGAGATGCCTTATGAGTTTGCCTCTCCCCGTATAGCGGCAATGCTTGAGAAGGCCAAGCTCTCGAAATATGAGACGGATCTTGTAAATGCCCTTGTAAAAAAGGCTTTGTCGGAAGAGCGTCTCAAGGCAATAGGATATGATCCGGTAAGAGGCCGGCTCCTTGACAACGGTAAATTAAAAGAAGAAAAAGACTCAAAGAGAGATGATAAATAAGAAAATATTCATTCCTGCACTTGCCTTTGCGGCTATGACTGGAATTTACGGTTTTGCGGCCGGCCCAACGAAGAATGTGGTTGATGAGGTGGCCTGGATTGTGGGCGACGAAGCTATTTTCCGTTCAGATATCGAGCAGATGTATCAAGATCTACGTTCGGATGGACAAGTAATTCCCGGCGATCCTTATTGTGTGCTTCCAGAGAGAATAGCTCTTGAGAAGCTTTATCTTCATCAAGCCAAGATAGACACCATCGAGGTGCCTGAAAGTCAGGTTCATGCCAGTGTGGACCAGCGCATCAACTTTTTCATTTCACAGTTCGGATCTAAAGAGAAAGTAGAGGAGTTTTTCCGGAAACCTCTTCCTCAGCTTCGAGAGAATTTCATAGAGCTCACCCGTAACAATGCCATAGTAGGAGAGGTTCAGCGTCAGCTCACCAAAGATGTTAAAGCCACTCCGAGCGAGGTTAGAAAATATTTTGATGCCCTTCCCACAGATAGTGTGCCTTATGTGCCTCTTAAGGTGGAAGCTCAGATAATCACGCTCAATCCGAATATTCCTCGTCAGGAAATAGAGGATGTGAAGGCTCGACTTAGGGATTATGCCGATCGTGTAAACAAGGGAGAGACTCCCTTCTCCACACTTGCCATCATGTATAGCGAGGATGGCAGCTCCATGCAGGGTGGTGAACTCGGTTTCCACGGTCGTGGAGAATGGGTGCCGGAATTCTCGAATGTAGCATTCAACCTTAGCGATCCGAAGAAGGTGTCGAGAATTGTGGAGACCGAATACGGCTACCATATCATCCAGCTTATAGAGAAGCGAGGCGATCAGGTGAATGTGCGCCATATACTTCTCACGCCCAAAGTGAGCCAGAAAGATCTTGTGGATGCCACGAATCGTCTTGATTCTATAAGGAAAGAGATTGTGGCGGGCACGATTCCTTTTGATGAGGCGGCGAGATATATCTCTCAAGATAAGGACACACGTCTGAACAAGGGCATAATGATGAACCAGAGTCAAGGAAGCATCAACGCCGGAAGCAGCCGTTTCGAGATGCAGGAACTTCCTCAGGAGATGGCACGCAAAATAGAGCGGATGAATGTGGGCGACATCAGTGAAGCCTTTGTGATGAAAGACCCCAAGAGAAACAAAGATATAGCAGTGATCGTAAAACTCACCAATAGAATCGAGGGTCACAGAGCCAATTTGTCTGACGATTTTCATCTCATAAAGGGAATGTATGAAGATCATAAGAAACAGGAGATTCTTGACAAGTGGGTGGAAAAGAAGATCAAAGACACCTATGTAAGGATAGAGGATGGGTGGAATAACTGCGACTTCCGCTACAAGTGGATGGATTCAAACAAATAAAGTAGTCGAGAGAATAGAGACGACATATCAATTGAAAAGATTGTAATATGAAGCATCATCTTCATAGACGCCCGAAAAGACTTGCCGTCGCCGTAGGAATGGTGACGGCAGGTTTTATTGTGAATATCGGAATGCAAGCTTATGCCCAGCAGATAAAGAGAAACGCGGCAGAGGATAAAAAGAAAGAGGAGGAATCATTTAAACGTCCTGCGCCGACAAGGCCTATACGTCCGGAGATTCCAGGCGCCAACCGTTATCAACAGGATAAGATTTTCCTTGAGTATGCCGACTCACTTTTCAAGGATGAATCGCGGCTTGATACGGTAGAGAAGCAGATTGTGAAGGGTAATGTGAAGTTCCGCCAGGGCGGAATGTGGATGTATTGCGATCTTGCATATTATTACCCGGATCTGAATTCGCTCGATGCGTTTGGCAATGTCAAGATGGAGCAGGGAGACACCCTGTTTGTTTATTCCGATAAACTTTATTACGATGGCAACGAGCGTATGGCCCGACTCAAGAATGGTCCTACAAATCAGAAAGTAAAACTCATAAACCGTGATGTGACTCTCACTACCGACAGTCTTGATTATAGCATAGCTATGGAACTAGGCTGGTACAGACAGTGGGGCACAATAGATGACAAGGTCAATACTCTGACATCATTGTTTGGTGAGTACTCACCCGGCACGAAGAATGCGGATTTCTATCACGACGTGGTGTTGGTGAATAATAAGGATGGATTTACGATGTATACCGACACACTGAGGTATAACACCGACACGCATATTGCCCGTATCGAAAGTAAAACAGAGATTCAGGGTGAGAATGACACAATTTTCACCACCCGGGGCGTATATAACACTGAAGAGGGAAATGCTGAGCTGCTAAGCCGCTCCACAATCGTACACCGTGACTCAAACAACAACATTACAACTCTTGAGGGCGACTCAATAGTTTATGACAAGATCACGAGAGTGAGCCGTGCATATATGTTTGGCAGCCAGTTGAAACACCCTATGCCGATGGTGCTTACTGACACTACCCATAAAATGACTCTGATAGGTGGGTACGGTGAGTATAATGATCTTACCCAGGAGGCATTCGCAACGACCTATCCTCTTCTGATCGAGTATTCTCAGGGCGATACCCTCTTTCTGCGTGCCGACACGATAAAGACATTCATTGCCAAGGAGATGGTGAGAGGTTCCCGGAGAGTGACCCGTTCCGGATTTCCCGAATATAACGGTGTGCCAGTGCTTACAGCGAAAGATGGGAAGGTGACATTGGATGATGCTTTCTTCAGAGGCGACATGCCTCTATTGAAAGCTGCGCTTGCAATGCTTAATGCCGTAGCACCACAACAGCCGATAAATAATGAGAACGCACTCCCATTGCCTGAGCCACTTGATCCTATGTCTGAACTTCAGCAGGGACTTGCGGAGGAGGGGATAGACAGCGTTCCTGATGCCGGGATGTTGAGTCATACAGATTTGTCTGGCGAGGAAGTAGTTCAGCCTGCCGATACGCTGCCACTCATAGAGAAAGAATTTCATGTGGCTCAAGCTTATCATAGAGCACGTTTCTTCAAGCAGGATATACAGGGTGTAGCCGACTCCATTATCTTTGTAGAGAAGGATTCTATGATGTATATGTTCAGAAAGCCTATTGTATGGAGTGGAGAACGTCAGGTGACAGGCAACCGTATAGATGTGCATTTCAATGATTCAACTGCTGATTGGGCGCTTTTGCCTGAATCGGGACTGCTATCTGAGCTTGTAGATGAAGATTTCTATAATCAGCTTGCAGGAAAGAAACTGCTTGCACGGTTTGCCGACCAGACATTGAAAAATCTTGATGTCTCCGGTAATGTTATGCCCCGTTTCCAACCTGAAGCTATAAGGACCAACACTCGGATTGTAAACGCCTT
>CAZEOI010000076.1:0-18723 GCA_964513775.1 uncultured Sangeribacter sp.
TGTGGTGAAGAAGGGGTCAGACCTCAGCTTTGATTATCTTGCAAAATCCCTTCCTTATCCGGCCGACACGATTGCCCGTGGTTGGGAAATGAAGCATCCCCAGGCCGAGGCTTTCAAGATTGTGCCTTTCGTGGAGGAGATGAATCAGGAACTCCTCAAGGTGACAGGCCTGAAAGGGGATTACAAATTGCTTATTGATGGAGAGGAGATGGGAGTTTGGAGCGCTTCCCAATTGGCCGAAGGCGTAAATCTTGCAGAGATTGAATGGACTCCACAGTATCAGCAGGCCCTCGCGATCATGCATCTTAACCATCGCCGATGGGAGCTTGAACGCGAATTCCGTTACTACGCATGGTGCCAGCACGGTTTCTTCCAGCAGCTGGGTCTTCTCAATGCCAACGACCGTCATGCTGTAGAAGTTATGGATAAGAATATCGAGAGTAACGCTTGGATGAAGGGGCGCCGTCCTTTGTACTCAGCGATGCGCCACAAGGAGGTGCGCGATGGAATGCAGGCAGAGCTTGATCTTCTCGCTAAGACAATCTACGATATCAACAAACCGCAGGTGCATCGCTTTGAACTCAAAAAAGTGAAGTAAGACTTTCGAAATTCTGAAAAATTATTCCGAATAGATCATTGAAGTTGTTTAAACTTTTTCTTTGTCTGGATTTAGACAGCTTTCGGAGGTGATTTTTTAGCTCGAAGAGGAAGTTTAGCGGGCTAAACGACCGATGAGAGATGAAAAATCAACCCGAAAGATGGCTGAAGACGGGCAAAGAGGACTCCATATTAAAAAAATACATATAAAAATCAACAAGCCCGTAAAAAGTTTAAATAACTTCATTATTTAAAAGGATTCCAATCATCCGTAGAAGGAGGTTGGAATCCTTTTTTTGTAGCCTGATCCACCTTATGATTTCCAGTGTAGATTTTGAATCCATCGTATATTTGGTTTGGAGATTTTCTTCGTTGGGCAGGGGAGGAGAAGGGTGGGCCGGAGATGGAATTTTCGGGGTCTCTGAGGGTGAAAACTGATAAAAAATCAGTCAAATTTTATTCATAAGCACCTACTCAAATAGCTAATCATAAAATCCGGATATGGCTGATAATAAATAATATATAATCTAACATACCATGAAATGACCTACTTTACCAGCTACCAACCGCTCTTTTCGGATAATGATGGGTATAACTTTGCATTGTCGGCCCCCGATATGGGGCAGGCGACTCTAAACTTATTCCACCCTATAAAGAAAACTCAACACCCATGAACGACTTTACGGAAATCTATTCAAACCACTTCGAAAGGCTTCATCGTTTCGCTTCCGACTTTATCAATTCGAAAGAGGCGGCTAATGATATTGTGCAGGATATCTTTATTGAGCTTTGGAACAACAGAGATAGAATCGGCGATATCAAAAGTCTCAATGCGTACTTGTTTCGCTTGGTGAAAAACAGATGTCTTGACTATCTCAAGCACTCCGTGCATCAGAAGAACTATGAAGAGTATGCAGTGTGGGAGTTTAAGGCAAGAGTGGATGCTCTTTCAACAATGGCTGATGATTACGTCATAGCCAACGAAATGAGCGATCTTCTCAGGAATACGGTGAAGGATCTTCCCCCACGCTGTAGAAAGATATTTCTCCTCAGTCGCATCAAGGGGTTGAAGCATGCCCAGATTGCCGAAATACTTAATATTTCGGAAAACACAGTGAGTGTGCAGCTCTGCATAGCTTTGCGTCGCATCCGTAGTGTAGCGGATAAATATCTTGCGGTGTAAACTGAAGAGGTGCGGTCTTACTAAGGATGGTTGTAAAAGTTAAGTACGGGGATCTACCTGTGAATATTTGCTGATCATTCGCCCGATACTTTTCACTTTCTCCTCAAACTCCTCCGGCGAGACGCGGGACGCCTTTTTAATTTTACTCTTATAGTTGTAGACGGTCTGGACAGAATAATGGAGGAAATCAGCGATCTGAGTAAGATCGGTTATGCCAAGACGTATCAGCGCATAGATACGCAGGGAGGTGTTGAGTTTCCCTTTCGGCAGATCAATCCGTTCTTCCGGCTTTAGCAGCGAATTGAATTCATCGATATAGTCAGGAAAGAGATTGAGGAATGCTGTGTCGAAACTTCCATAAAGTCCATCCAATTCATTCTTAAACGGGCGAGACACCATCACATAGGCATCGTCATATTTATTCACCTTGATAGCTCTCTTCACCTCAATACGGAAATTGTCTAATTTCTCGATAGCTTTTGAATATTGATTCATGAAGTAGCCCACATATTGTTCGCGTATAATGTTGGCTTCAGCCAGTTTCTCCGAGACTGGTTCGAGATGTTTGTTTGCACGTGCAAGTTCGGAGCGGGAGCGGGACACGGCCCTTGTCTGTTTTATACTGAACAAGGCCACCAATATCAACACAATAGAAAGCGCTATCATACACCATACCGCCATCACTATTCTGCGGCGTTGAGATTTCAGCAAGTCAAGATATGATTGCTCTACGATTGGGTAGACATTGGCTATAATGGAGTTCTTGAATCTTGAATTGTAGTAGTTCGCATCCTCAAGGGCAGTGCGCATATAGTCATGGGCGAGATCAGCGTTCCCCTCGTTATAGATCATCTCAGCTAAAGCGAGAAGCGACTCATTCTCTTTCACGGCAAGCTGGATATCGGTGATGGCAGATGTGATCAGAAATTCTTTCTCCTTCTCCTTATCCCCGATTTTCTGGTAGATAGTGGCCAGACCCATAGCCATCATGGCATATTGATGAGTGCCGGGCTCCTCTTTGCTGAAAAGATCTTTAAACATTGTCAAGGCATCGTTCAGTTCACCCTTATCCAAATGTCGCAATGCCACCTCTTTCAGCCAAAAGTCGGAGCCTTCGCCAAACATAGCCACCAATGAATCTCTCCAAGCCATTTTTGAGTTGATATACTCATTTTTCAAAGGCTCTTCATCTGTGCTGATGGCCAGATTGCCATAATATTTCAACTGAGACCACCCATAGCGGGCTTTTACATGACCCGGGAGTGAGTTATAGTCGATGTTGTTGAAAATTGAGTTGGCCAAAAGGAAATTGCCGGTCATCGAATGTATCATGGCGAGTTGTATCCGAGAGTCGTCGAGCCATTCCTTATTGTTGACTTTTGATGCTATATAAATGTTTTCTTTCAGATATTTTTTTGCTGAATCGCAGATAAAAGATTGGTAAGCATCGATTATCTCTGAGTTTTTCTGATAAATGTCGTCGGGAGATGAAAGTTTCGAGCGTTCCTCTTTGAGCTTTTCAATTCTTGACTCCCTTTCATCAAGATATTGCTGACGGTTCTCGATCACCTTGTTCAGGACGCCAAGAAGAGAATCTATCTTTTGATTTCTGACTTCGGCACAATAAACCTTATTGTCGTATATTGTTGATAACACAACCAATAGGCTCAGTAAGAGTATTCTTTTGATAGAAAGTGAATAAGAAAGATGAGAATAAGAGTTCATGGAAACGAATGTTCAGTTTACAGATGACAAGTAGCTGTCAGGGCTACTTCAAATCGATGGCAAATGTACAAAATAATTTATAAAAGAAAAAATATAAAAAATTTAATAAAAAATTTAATGGTAAATGCAATCTCAATCGCTCTTCTATCAAAACCACTTCTATTGAGATGATCAATCTTCGAAAGAATTGAATTAACCCAAAAAGGATAGCACCAACCACATAATAAACTTAAATCTGACAAAATGAAAAAGAACTACACTTCAAAGTTTGCCTGGATGAGCGCTGCACTGTGTGCGGTACTTCTCGTGGCATGCGGACTCAAGATCACAAAAGTTACATTGAGCGCAAGTGAGATCGAGCAGGGTGGCGAGGTAACCGTGACTACTCAGTTCGAACGTCATGACAATGACTTCAACAACGCTTCCAATATTTATCTTGTATATGCTATCCGTGTGCCGGAAGACTGGTCGGCAGTCGACGCACTTCAGGCAGTCAATACAAACAATGGGGAAACACAGACCTTCGAGTTTAAGGAGAGTCCGGCATATGAAGCATTGGCTGAATTCTCATTCCCGAAAGAGGGATATAAATGGATCGGTTTCCAGAGCAAGAAGGCTGTTGACGTAAAATGTGAAAATAATGGAGCTGATAATGTTATTTCTACAGTAACATTGAAGAGTGGTGACACCACAGGCGATTTCAAACTTGACATCATCTCCGGAAGCTTCCCGCAGGATCCTGCATATCTTCTTAACTCTGATGGCACCCTTAACATAGATATGGCTTTTGGTAACAAGTGTGACTTCACTCCGGAAGATCCTTATTCTGTAGGTGATACCAAGGTGTTCAGTTTCTCTGAATATCTCGTTCATGCCACCACTATCAGTGCGGAGGAAATGAAAGCGGTGGAGTCTTCCCGTCTTGATTATTCAGCTACGGTCGGGGGTGTGACTTATCCTGTATCTCCCGGTGTAGACGTAGGTAATGCCCTCAGCGACGAGGAGCTGGCCAAGCTTCAGCTCAATGTGAAGGTGACTGGCGATAATTCGGGTGTAAATGAGGTTAATGCCTCTAATGATGACGACGCTCCTGTCTATAATCTTCAGGGCATGAAGGTGGTTAACCCCACTGCTCCCGGCATCTACATCAAGAATGGCAAGAAGTTCGTTGTAAAATAAATTCTGAGTGATTGAGGTGACGCTTTATAATGGTGCTGAATGGCGTCACCTCAATTGAATAAATCATAAAAGAGCCTGCCTGTCGGTCAGGCTCTTTTAAATAAACTTCAAATTTATTTAATTGAAAATTGTTTCATAATCGTCTATCTATATGAAAGAGGTTAAGAAAATAGTTGAGCCAGACCACACCGAAGAAGGCGATACCGAAGATATGATTGCAAAGTATCTCACTGATAGCCTCAGTCAATCCGAGAAGGATTTGTTCCGGAAGTTATCTGCCACAGATCTTGAGTTCAGAAGGAATTTGGCACTGAACCTGGCAGCTCTGGCAATTACGGATTCCGCTTTAGATACACCAATCTAACATATATAATGAGACAAAGCATCAGACATATCTTTTTTATTGCCGGGATGTTGGGCTTATCCAACTCTTCGGAGTGTAAAAATTATTTTGCCGATGGTTACCATGGCGGGATTTACGGTCATTATCCCGTGGAGTGGAAAACGCAGTTTATTGTTGACAATCTGTTGAAGCATCCGGAATGGAAATTAGGTCTTGAGATCGAACCGGAAACCTGGGACAGTGTACGCTCACGCACTCCAGAGGCTTATGCCGCTTTCAGCAGAATGATGGAGAGCGGAAGAATGGATTACACCAATCCGACGTATGCTCAACCTTACTGTTTCAATATATCGGGAGAGAGTCTGATTCGCCAGTTTCAATATGGGATCGAAAAACTTCAGGAGCATTTCCCGGGCATAAAGTTCACAGCTTATTCAAGCGAGGAACCATGTTTCACATCATGTCTGCCCGCTATTCTCAATGGTTTTGGCTTCAAGTATATTTCATTGAAGTGTCCCGACACATGTTGGGGGGGATATATGGCTCCGATGGGGGGAGAATTTATTATGCTGGAAGGCCCCGATGGCACTAAGCTTCCCGCTGTGCCTCGATATGATTCGGAAGAGTTCGAAAAGAATTCCGTGTGGCAAACCACAGGCTGGTGTAACTCCGGAAAATATCTTTCCGCCTGCCACAGCCAGGGAATCAAGAATCCTATCGGTATGTGTTATCAAGATGCGGGATGGAAAAACGGACCTTGGATCGGACCAAATCCGAAACATTCCGAATACACTCTGTGGAAAGATTATTTCGAGGAGAACCTACCGTCAACGGGGATACCGGCGAGACACTTTTCACAAGAAGATGTGCGTGCCTCTCTGATGTGGGGGAGTCAGGTGCTTCAGAAACTTGCGCAGGAGGTGCGTAAAGCGGAAAATGCTCTGGTGAGCGCAGAAAAGATTAACGCTATCGTAAGTGTAAGCAATCCCTCATATTCTCCGGATGAGGATATGTTTAGAGAGTGTTGGCGTAGGCTTTTCCTTTCTCAACATCATGATTGCTGGATAGTGCCCTATAATAGACTTTGGAATTTCGGCACATGGGCAGATGCCGTGAATTATTGGACTTCAGGAGCCGTGAGTGATGCAAATTCTCAGATTGCTGCTGCGGCAGAATGTCTGAATTCCGGGGATAAGAGGATGATCAAGGTGTTCAACACCTCTCTTCAGCCACGTGAGGAGGTGGTGGAGCTGGAGGTTCCGGGAAGTCTCATTCCCGAAGGCACCTCAATCAAACTTCTTGATGATGACAATAATATAGTGACAACATATATTTCAGATGGTAAAGAAATAAAAGATAAGGTTAAAAGATTGTTTTTTAAGGCTACGGTTCCTCCATTAGGTTACAGATGCTATCAATTGGATTTTTCTGATCAGGGAAATTCTGTTGAATCTAAAGAATTGGTTAATGAATGTATAAATAAGGAGTATGTAAAATTAGTTAATAACGCAATTGAACTATGTCTGGATCTTAACCATGGAGGAACCGTAAGTAGCCTTAGGCTACCTTCATCTGCCAATCTTGAATTTATCTCCGAGACAGGAGATTATTCATTCGGCGAGCTTCGAGGATTCTTCTATAATGAGGGTAAATTCCGCTCTTCTAAAGAGAATAAGGCTCGCGTGGTAGGATTCAGCGACACTCCTCTTAAGAAAAGCGTGACAATAGAGGGTGAAATAGCCGGAAATGTTTTTCAGCAGACTTACACTATATATGATGGATCTCCGAAGATTGATTGCAATCTGAAGATATTCTGGAATGGAAATCCCGGAATAGGAGAGTATAAGCAGGAGAATTGGAGAGATGATCGCCGTGGATTCTGCGACGACAGATATAAACTCTGTTATCTCATGCCTACTTCCTTCAGTCAAAATCGGGTGTATAGGGATGCACCGTTCGACGTGTGTGGCGGCAACAATGAAGCCAACTACTATAATCGCTGGAGTGAGATAAGGAACAATGTATTGTTAAACTGGATAGACGTCTCGGAGAGCGACAACGGACAAGGTATAGGAATGATTTCAGATCATACAGGTAGTTTCGTGTCGGGACCCGATTTCCCGTTGGCTTTGACATTACAGTATTCCGGCCCCGGACTTTGGGGGATGAATTATGAGATCACAGACAAACTTGATGTGAATTTCGCATTAGTCCCTCATGTTGAGGCTTCTGCCTTAGCAGTGATGACGGATGAAAGTGACAAGTTTAATGAACCTTTGGTGGCTCTTCTTTCAAGCGGATCCGGAGTTCCCGATTCAGGATCATTGGCTTCATTGGATCAACCGGGAGTACGCCTTAGTGCGTTTGTGAAGAATCCTGACGGTAGCCTGACTATGCGTCTTCATAATGTCTACGCAACGCCGGCATCGAATCTTGATCTAAAACTGAAACATAAAAATATTGTTGAATCCGATCTCTCAGGCCAACCATTGACAAAGGTTAAGAGGAAAAGAGGACGGTATCCCGTGGCAATGAGTAAGAATGGTTTGAAAACTTTCATAATAAAGTGAGATAGGAATGTAGGTATAACCTTAAAAATAAAGATAGAGATGAAGAAACTAATCGCACTGATTTCAATTATCATTTTCCAGTCAGGATGTATTATTAAGGCAGCTGAACCCAAGACTTATCATCTTTGGAATAATGATGCGCCCACATCTAATGGAATTCCTGCTGATAAAGAGGAAAATTCAAATCCTGATTGGATCACATTCGTATCAGAACCGACAATGACCGTTTATCCCGCCAAGAATCCTAACGGCAAAGCTCTCCTGATGTGTCCGGGTGGGGGATACTTCGGTGTCTCTTTCAAGCATGAAGGGAGTGATATGGCCAAAGATCTTAATGATGCCGGCATCACTTTGGCTGTCTTAAAATACAGATTGCCAAATGGTCATACAGAAGTTCCGTCAGACGATGTGAGAAAAGCATTGGAAATTCTTAAGGATAATGCAGTGGAATTTGGCATTGATCCTGAGAAGATAGGGGTAGGGGGAGCGTCGGCCGGCGCCCACCTGGCAGCAACTGTCGCTAACCATCCCGGCAAAGTAAAGCCAGCTTTTCAGGTGATGGTTTATCCTGTGGTGACAATGGAAAAGGGTGTGACGCATGCAGGTTCGCGCGAATTGCTTCTCGGTAAGAACCCATCGCAGCAGCTGGTGGATTATTACAGCAATGAAAAACAGGTGAATCCTAACACTGTGCCCGTATTCATAGCAGTGAGCCAGAATGATGATGTTGTTCCTTTAAAGAATTCGGTTGACTATTTTCAGGCGCTTGTAGCCAATGATGTGCCGGTGTCATTCCACGTGTATCCCGACGGCGGTCATGGTTGGCTCTACCGTCAGGAATTCAAATGGCATGACCTGTTCATTTCAGAGCTGCTGAAATGGCTTGACGACTTAAAATGAAATCAATAATTATCCGCAGCAACTTACAAACCTAATAGATGAATTGTTGATGAATTCTATTCATAGACCGATATTGAATAAAGCTCTGGCAGTGGCATTGAGTCTGCTGATGTGTGATAGTGCAGCAGACGCATCAATCGCAGCTTGCAATGATGTCATAACGTGGCCTACAGAGGCATCTAAGAACGACAGCCGTAGAGATCTGGAGCAGATTTTTGCATCACCGAGGGATGCTGTGCCTACAGGTCTCTATTGGTATTGGTTGTCGGGCAATGTGACACCACAGGGTGTAATAGATGACATACGGTCCATGAAACGTGCAGGTATAAACCGCGCCTACATAGGATTTCAGGGTCTTGGGGATGCCACTCCAATAGGTCCGGTGAAGATACAGACTCCTGAATGGTATGAATGTGTACGCGCCGCCATGCGCACCGCCACCGAGGAGGGGATTGAGATAGGAGTATTCAACTGTCCCGGATGGAGTCAGAGCGGAGGGCCGTGGGTAAGCCCGATGCAGAGCCAGCGTTATCTGGGTTCGGTTATTGCTGAAGTGAAAGGGGGTGGAGAGCGCAGGATTACCTTTTCACATCCGGATAATATGCTGGAGGATGTGAAAGTCCTTGCCTATAGAAAGTTACCACTGACCACGATATCTGCCAAAAGTGACCAGATTATTGGAGAAAACGTGGACGATCTAAACGGTATGGTTGATGGAGATTCTTCTACCAGTGGAGGATTCACTGCTGAGAACGCATCAATCACTATAGTGCCCTCGAAAAGGGATTTCACTCTACGCTCTGTAGTGATGAAGACTGCTAATCCTGTGCGTGGAAATGTGTCGGTAAAGGCTCTGCGAAGCGGCAAATGGAGAAATGTGGGTGAGTTCCCAGCCAATCGCACAAATTTGAATCCGGAGGTGGGTTATGACGCGCTTGCACCGGTTGCAGCTGCGCTTCCCGAAACACAAGCCGAGGCTTTCAGGATTGACTTCGAGATAAATCCGGAATGTCGGATTCAGGCACTTGAGATAAGCGAACGGCCGGTGGTCAACGCATATGCCGAGCAGATTCTGAGTAAGCTGTTTCAAGAACCCCTCCCTTATTGGAATGATTACAAGTGGGCAGCTTCGCCGGCTTATTCTCCTGATGCGGTGTTGCGGACAGAGGATGTGCTTGATTTGAGCACAGAGCTGAAGGGAGACATCCTGACATGGAATTTTCCTGAAGGGGAATGGGTAGTGGTTCGCACTTTCATGGCACCTACCAACGTGAAGAATGATCCCACTAATGAAGGAGACGGTAGAGGTCTTGAGATTGACCGCTGGAATAGGGATGTGCTTAACCATCATTATGACAGTTTCGTAGGTGATATCCTACGTCATGTTCCCGCTGAAGAACGTGCCACCTGGAAGTACATCGTGTCAGACAGCTATGAACGCGGATCGCAGAACTTCGGTGATGATTTCGAGGAGTATTTCAAAGAACATTATGGATATGATCCTACTCCCTATCTGTTGACTTTCAATGGAACGATTGTGGGGAGTGCCGATGAGTCGGAACGCTTTGTGTGGGACTTGCGCCGCATGGTGGCCGACCGCTTGGCCTACGATCATATAGGCGCTCTGCGAGACAGGGCTAATCAAGACGGACTGAAGGTGTGGCTCGAATCATACGGACACTGGGGCTTCCCCGGAGAGTTTCTGATGTATGGAGGCCAGAGCGATGAAGTGTCGGGAGAATTCTGGAGCGAAGGAAGTCTTGGTGATATCGAAAATCGTGCGGCTTCCTCCGTAGCCCATACCTATGGCAAGGGAATATGCTGGTCGGAATCGTTCACCTGTGGTTGGAATGAGTTCGGGCGCTCACCGCGTATGCTCAAGCAGCGTGGCGACCGTTTTTTCACCGAGGGTGTGAACGCTTCGCTATTGCATCTGATGGTCGCACAGCCTGATAATTCACGTTTCCCCGGGCTCAATTGCCCTTTTGGTACAGAATTCACCCGTAAGAACACGTGGTTCAGTCAGCTCGACAAGTTCACCGATTATCTTAAACGCTGCGGCCATATGCTCCAGCAGGGTAACTATGTGGCCGATGTGGCCTATTTCATCGGGGAGGATACTCCGGTAATGACCGGAATTGTGGAACCGGCCCTTCCTGTGGGTTATCAGTATGATTTCATAAATGCCGAAATCATTGAAAATACATTAAGTGCCGATGGCAACCATATATTTTCGCTTCCGCACGGCACCACTTATCGTCTGCTTGTGCTTCCGCCGCTGAGAACCATGCGACCGGAATTGCTGCGTAAAATCAAGGCTCTGGTTGAGGCTGGAGGTGTTGTGCTCGGCCCGAAACCTCTACGTTCACCTTCGTTGCAGAATTATGGGTTGGCCGATGCCGAAGTGCGGTCTATGGCGGATGAGATGTGGGGTGAAGGTGAAGATCCGTTGCCTGGGGTACGTCGTCATGGAAAAGGTTTGGTATTAAGCGGAATGGATATTCAGCAGGCTTTCGATTTGTTGGGTGTGACTCCCGATTTCATACATACGGGCGGTGGGAATGCAGATATAAGGTATGCTCATGTTGCCACTCCGGCGCGAGATATTTACTTTGTGAGCAATCAGAACAGCGAGCCTCACGAATTCAGCGCTCTTTTTCGTGGCATGGAGGATAGGCAGCCTGAGTTGTGGGATGCCGCTCACGGTACGATGAGGCTGCTCCCTTCATTCAGCAGTTTCAACGGAACCGTGAGTGTGCCGATGAAGTTGGAACCGTTCGAAAGTGCGTTTGTAGTGTTCGAGCAACCTGTGGAAGCTGGATATGTGGCTACTTCAGATCTTAAGGCCAATTATCCGGATCCTAAGGATGTGCTGATCATAGATACCCCTTGGGATATAACTCTCACACCTATGACAGGTAAGGGTAAAAAGATAAAAATGAAAAGACTCACAGACCTATCGAAGTCAGATGATGACTATGTGCGTCATTTTTCAGGCACTGCTATATATCGCACCATCATTAAATTGCCTGATGAGTTGCGGGGAAAAACCGTGAAGCTTGATATGGGAGATGTGCGCGAGATGGCACGTGTGAAAGTGAACGGATGTGATGCAGGAGGTGTGTGGACCAGACCCTATAAAGTAGATGTTACGGATATGCTCAAAAAAGGAGATAATGTGATAGAGATAGAGGTGGTGAACACATGGGTGAACCGTCTGGTGGGCGATTCGCGACTTCCCGAGGAGAAGCGTGAGACCTGGAGCAATTTCCGCACACATAATCCTGACACTCCGTTGCAGAGCGCCGGACTGCTTCAGGATGTGAAATTAGAGATATATTGAAGAGAAATTAGAAAAATAAAGGAATAATGTCGCATTACTTAGCAATAGACTTAGGGGCAACTTCAGGCCGTTGCATACTCGGAACGCTTGAGAATGGTAAGTTGACACTTGATGAACTAACCCGCTTTCCCAACAGTATAGTCCGCCAGGGAGGTCGGTGTTACTGGAACATATGGCAGCTCTATGAGGAGATGCTGAGGGGTCTGCGTGAAGTTGCAGGCCGCAATGTATCACTCTCCTCAATAGGTGTGGACACATGGGGGGTAGACTTTGTGATGATTGGCAAAGATGGACAGATCCTTGGGGCACCGCGGAGCTACCGCGACTCTCATACAGAAGGTGAGCCGGAACGGTATTTCGCCGAGAAGATGGATTCCGCCAAGGTATATGGGCTTACAGGCATACAGGTTATGCCTTTCAACTCACTGTTTCAGTTTTCGGCAATGCGCAGGGCGGAATCATCGGTGCTTGATGCAGCTGACAAAATACTGTTTCTGCCCGATGCGTTGAGCTATCTGCTCACCGGCAATATGGTGACAGAATACACCATGGCTTCTACATCACAGATGGTGAATGCCTTTTCCCGTCGTCTTGATTCTGAGATTCTGGCAACGCTGGGACTCAGTGTCGAAATGTTTGGCAAGGAGGTCATGCCCGGGGAGATGATAGGAACACTCACCTCCGAAGTGCAGTCACTTACTGGGTTGAGAGCCGTGCCTGTGGTGGCTGTGGCCGGACACGACACCGGATCAGCCGTTGCTGCGGTGCCCGCTTCCGATAGTGAGTTCGCCTATCTTAGTTCCGGCACATGGAGTCTGATGGGTGTGGAGATCGACACTCCGATAATCAACGGAGATTCGGCTACCGCAAATTTCACTCATGAAGGAGGAATAGAGGGCACAATAAGGTTTCTGAAAAACATATGCGGTATGTGGCTGATAGAGCAATGTCGCCGTGAATGGGAGCATGCGGGATTACCGACAAGTTACCCCGACCTCATAGCCATGGCCAATGATGCAGAGCCGTTCCGTTCACTGATTTTTCCGGATGATGCATCGTTTGCCAATCCGGCCAGCATGACCGAGGCTATAAAAGCATATTGTCGCAAGAGTGGTCAGCCGGAACCGGCTTCCCAGGGTGAATTCACTCGTTGCATCTACGAGAGTCTGGCGTTACGTTACCGTCAGGTGTTCGGATTACTGAAAAGTTTCGCACCGTTTGAGATTAAGAAACTGCATGTGATAGGTGGCGGTTCGCGTAATGATTTCCTCAATCAGATGACCGCTGACTCTATTGACATTAAAATAGTAGCCGGACCGGTGGAATGTACCGCCGCCGGCAACATAATGGTTCAAGCCAAGGCTGCCGGTGAGGTGAAATGCCTGAAGGAGATGCGCTCTATAATCTATGCTTCCAACGACATGAAAGTGTTTGAGCCGCGTCACACCGCGCTATGGGACGAAGCTTATGAAAAATATAAAACAGTAACATCTTGATAAATTAACTTCCAAAGGAATGAATACTAAGCTAATTGAACAAGCCTATGAGATAGCCCGTCAGCGTTATGCCGAACTTGGTGTCGACACGGAAAAGGCTCTTGACACGCTGCAGAAAGTGCAGCTCTCACTCCACTGTTGGCAAACAGACGATGTGACCGGATTCGAATCAACAGGCAATCTTACCGGTGGCATTCAAGCCACCGGCAATTATCCGGGAAAAGCCCGCAATATAGATGAAGTGCGCGCCGACCTTCTGAAAGTATGTTCCATGCTCGGAGGGTCACACCGTATCAACCTACATGAAATCTACGGTGAATTCGGTGGAGGGAAGGTGGATCGAGACGAGGTTGACGTGAAGCATTTCCAGGGATGGATAGACTGGGCAAAAGCCAATGGGCTCAAGCTCGATTTTAATTCCACATCGTTCTCTCATCCGAAATCCGGCAATCTCTCGCTCAGCAATCCCGACAAATCGATACGCGAATTCTGGATTGAACACACAAAACGTTGCCGCGCTGTGGCCAATGAGATGGGGCGTCAGCTTGATGACCAGTGTATAATGAACCTTTGGATTCATGACGGACAGAAGGAGATGACGGTGAACCGTATGCTCTACCGTTCGATTCTGAAAGATTCTCTTGATGAAATTTTCAAGATTGAATATGACCATATGAAGGATTGTCTTGAATCGAAGGTATTCGGGATCGGTCTGGAGGCGTTCACAGTCGGCAGCAACGACTTCTATATGGGCTACTGTGCCAAGAACAACAAAATAGTGACACTTGACACCGGACACTTCCATCCTACAGAGGTGGTTGGTGATAAAGTGGCTTCTGTATTATTGTTCTGTCCGGAAATCATGTTGCATGTATCGCGTCCGATGCGCTGGGACAGCGACCATGTCACGATCATGGATGATTCCACACTGGAGCTATGTATGGAGATCACCCGTTGCAATGCCCTTGACCGTGTGCATATCGGTCTGGATTATTTTGATGCCTCAATCAACCGTATAGGAGCCTATGTGGTGGGGGCACGTGCCACACAAAAATCTATTCTGCGTGGACTGTTGGAGCCGGTGGCCAAACTGAGCGAGCTTGAGCTGACCGACCGCAATTTCCAGAAGCTTGCATTGATGGAGGAGGCCAAGGCAATGCCTTTCGGAGATGTGTGGAACATGTTCTGTCTTCGCAACAATGTGGCCGCCGGAGCTGACTTCATAGCGGAAGTTGAAAAGTATGAAACCGAAGTTACCTCGAAACGATGATAAATCTCGTTGTAGGTTTGCTAATAATAGCGGCGGGCGCTTTTTGCCAGTCAAGCTGTTATGTCCCCATAAATAAGATAAAGAGCTGGAGTTGGGAGTCTTACTGGATTGTACAAGGATTATTCGCATGGCTAATCCTCCCGTTTCTGGGTGCGTTGCTTGCAGTGCCTCAAGGGCATACACTGTGTGAACTGTTCAACGGGGGCAATGCTATCAACATATGGATGACCATATTATTTGGTGCGCTTTGGGGTGTTGGTGGTCTTACATTCGGCCTGTCGATGCGCTATCTCGGAGTGGCGTTGGGGCAATCCATCGCGCTCGGTACTTGTGCTGCTCTTGGCACCATCATGGGTCCTGTGTTGTTGAACGTATTCTTTCCCGATATTGATGCACTTTCGGCACTCACATTCTCGGTGTTACTCGGAGTGGCGGTCACTTTGGCAGGAATAGCCATAATAGGTGTGGCCGGCTCCATGAAGGCCGCAACTTTTTCGGATAAGGAGAAGATAGCGGCTGTGAAGGAATTCAATTTTCCCAAGGGGCTGGGCATAGCATTGCTGGCCGGCTTCATGAGCGGCTGTTTCAATGTAGGCCTCGAATTCGGACAGGGAATCAATTTCGGAGATCTTACCAGACCGATGTTCCGGACTCTTCCGGCTACCTTTTTGGTAACCCTTGGGGGATTTGTAACCAATGCCGTTTACTGTTTCTACCAAAATAGCAAGAACAGAACCTGGAGTGATTACGGCAAGTGGGGGGTATGGATCAATAACGCTTTGTACTGCGCTCTTGCCGGAGCTTTATGGTATAGCCAGTTCTTCGGTTTGAGTCTCGGAAAGGGATTTCTGGAGAGTTCACCGACATTACTGACACTTTCGTTCTGCATCCTTATGGCATTGAATGTGGTGTTCTCAAATGTGTGGGGTATCATTCTGCAGGAGTGGAAAGGATGCTCGGGAAAAACGATAGCTACACTGGTGGTTGGTATCGTTGTGTTGATAATTGCATGTTTCTTACCTCAATTAATTTAACAAACTTATAAATGTCGATTCTTGATAACCGCCCGTCACTGAAGGCTGAGGTGGATAAAGTGGCCGAGGTGGCCGGATATCTCTGGGAAAAAGGTTGGGCCGAACGTAATGGCGGGAATATTACGGTAAATATTACCGAACATGTTGACGATGCTATGCGTCATATGTGTGCCATAGCGGGTCCTTTCAGCATAGGTGCCACGCTGCCTAACCTGAAGGGAACCTGGTTCTACTGTAAGGGGACCAACCGACGTATGCGTGATTTGGCCCGCTGGCCTATGGAAAACGGTTCTATTATCCGCATATGTGATGACTGTGCCAGCTATGAAATAGTGGCAGACACGGTGGTGAAGCCCACATCGGAACTACCTTCACATCTGAGTGTCCACAATTATTTGATTGCTAAAGGTTCTCCTTACAAGGCATCTGTGCATACCCATCCGATTCAGCTGGTGGCAATGAGCCATAATCCTGAATTCCTTAAGAAAGATGTGCTGACAGATATTCTCTGGAGCATGATTCCGGAGACGAAGGCATTCTGTCCACGTGGACTCGGAATTGTGTCATACAAGCTTCCTTCATCTGTGGAACTCGCGGATGAGACTATCAAGGCGATTGACGACAACTATGACGTGGTTATGTGGGAAAAACATGGCGTGTTTGCTGTGGGCGATGATGTGACTGAGGCGTTCGACATGATTGATGTGCTGAACAAGAGTGCCATCATCTATCGTGATGCGCGTGCCATGGGCTTTGTGCCTGACGGTATGACCCGGGAGCAGATGAAAGAGCTTTCAACGGTGTTTAAGCTGCCCAAATAAATCGAAAGTATGTGTTGTGAATTGTTGGACTCTACCAATTCACAACACATACTTTTTTAACATATTACCTGAAATCCAATGTTGGTCAATTGAAGATCAAAATGAAATCTCTCCTTTGAAGATCAACACGAGGGCAGCGATACCGCCGATCAGAAGGAGCGCAAACAGTGGTTTCTCACCTCTGGTCAGCAAGGGCTTGTGAGGATAATATTGCCTGTGAGCCTTTATGAATACAAAGATGCCGGGCAGATAGAGCACGAGGGTGCCCAAAAGCAACTGCCAGCCGGTGGAATAGAATATATAGCCGCAGAAGATGGCCGTCAATGTACCGATGATCAGCTTTTTGCGGCTTTTTAATGTCATATCCCCACATCCCGGTTTCAGACTGTCTTTGCATAGGAACAGGGCACAGAAGAGGTAAGCAGGTAGAGCCATGAGTGAGGTAAGGGTAAGGGCTGCCTGATAGACGGAATCGGCAGTTACAACAAGACATAGCGTGAGGTTCATTATCACGCAGGAGAGAATCATGCCGAACGACGGCATGTTTTTCTTGTTTATCTTCAGGAATCTACGCGGGAACAGTTTGACTACCGCGGCTTCGTAAGGCACCTCGGAACAAGAGAGAGTCCACGACACCCAGCTGCCGAGCAACGAGATAAATATGGCAACTACCACAAACCAATAGGCCCAGTCGCCGCAGGTGGATTTAAGGATGTATGCGATGGAGGGGTCGGGGAGACCTGCAAGTTGCTGCTGAGTCATCACTCCGAAGGAGAGGAGGGTGACGAGCACATAGAGAGTCCATGCTGAAAGGAAACCTATGATGCCGGCCTTACCCACATCTTTCTCACGTTTGGCTCGTGAAGACATTGTAACCGCTCCCTCAATGCCTACGAAACACCATAGGGTGGAGAGCATCGTGGTCTTTACCTGACCGCCGACACTTCCAAGTCCGGCAGCCTGTCCCCAGATGTCGGTCGTGAAGAGTCCTACCTTGAAAAATATGAAGAGAATACCGATGATAAAACAGATTGAAGTGAGCTTAACGGCTGAGATGAAGATGTTTACAGATGAGGCGGTACGGATTCCTCTTGAGACGATAAAATACATAAGCCAGATCAGCACGGTGCCGAATATCACTGTCGGAAGCCGGTGTTCGTGGAGCACCGGAAAAAGAGATGCAGCCGAGTCATTAAGCATAACGGCATATGCGACGTTGCCGAAGGCGGTACACAGCCAGAATCCCCAGGCCACGTTGAAGCCTATAAAGTTGCCGAAACCTTCCCGGGCATATTGATAGAGTCCTCCTTTGAGGTCGGTGCGCCGTTTTGCCAGAATCTTGAATGTCATAACGAGAAACAGCATACCGACAGCTGTAACTATCCATGAAATAATTGTGGCGCCTAATGCGGCTCCACAGGCCATGTTTTGAGAGATGTCGTAGATTCCACCTCCAACTACGGAACTGAAAACCATGGCCGACAATCCTACGATTCCTAATTTCTGCCTCTCGGCATCCGAAACAATCTGATTCTTTGGTGTTTTACTTTGCATTTTTGATTATTACCTGCTAAAAATGTCAGCTTCTTATGTCGGAAGCTGACATAACTTTTGAAAGCGACTGCAAATTTAGCCAAAAAAGATGAGAATCGGTTCTCAGATGGAAATTAATTTATGAGTAGGTTTCTGACCACCACGGCATTGTTGTGGTCATGATCCCGTGAGGAATAGAGGAGTGTTACGACCGGTTTGTCGGAGAGCTCTTTTTTCAGTGCCGTAAAACCGGGGTTGTCGAGGAGTTCCTCTTTATATTTCTCTTCGAATTGCTCCCAACGGCTGTCCGGGTCCTGATGAAACCATTCACGTAACTCTGTAGAAGGTGCGATCTCCTTATCCCAGGAGTCGTAATGAAAAGTTTCGTGTGAAAGACCGCGAGGCCAAAGTCGATCGATATAAACTCTGTATCCATCGTCGGGGCTTACCGGATCGTAAGCTCGTTTTAAATTGATAGTCTGCTTCATAATTCAGTTTTTTGATTGTTAAGTAGCTGCGAAAGCTACTTATATATAACAATCGGTAGACATGATACGTTGACACCACAATAGATAAGTTTTCAAGCAGATATCCAAGAGTTTCTTAGGTGGGAGCATATTCTTTCTACCGGATATTTTTCTCTTTTGAAGGGTAATTTATAACTTTGCCAAACCAATAAGTAGCTACGAACAATTAATGATCATATGTCTACTACATTCTACGGCGATC
>CAZEOI010000077.1:0-18274 GCA_964513775.1 uncultured Sangeribacter sp.
ATGAACAATCGCGTTATTCTGCGTGTTTATACGATGAGAATTTTCGCGAAAATTATTTATATCAGCCTCTAACGGGCCTATATTTCCTTAAAATATATCGCCCGGAACATCCCATATCTTCAATAATCACATCGATCTGCTTGAGACAAAAAATTCGGCAAATCCATTGAAAATTGTTTTTGCCGGGTTCATGTAAGAGTTAGAGTCCCTATGAATTATCAAGAGTTTCAGTCAAAAGTCAGGAGCTTCTGTAAGACATAGAAATGAGATTGAAGAATTTTCTGTTAATAAATTTGATATTATTGAAAACTTTTAAGCTCGTACGGATGTTAATATAGTGTATTCTCTAATCTCCATATTAATGGCTCTGTACAAAAGGAGACGGCACTTTCGAAAAGGTGCCGTCTCCTTTGTTATATACTGATTTCATTTGAGACAAACTTTTAATCTATGTTCAAAAAACCAGAGAAGCTGAGAGATTCACTCCCCCCGGAGAAGCGGAAGGTTCTAATATCAACTCATGCTTCTCCGCAAAAGGTCGGGTGTATATAAGCGAGGCACCGGCTCCAATGGCGGCACCTGCCACAACGTCCCACCAATGATGTTTACGGGCATATACCCTCCCCCACCCCACATAGGTAGCCAACACATAAGCCGGCACACCAAACTTCCAGCCATATCTGCGTTGGATAAAAGTAGCGGCTGAAAAAGTAGTGGAGGCGTGGCCGCTCGGAAACGAATGATAGTTGCTACCGTCAGGACGTTTCTCCCTTACCGTATATTTAAGCAACAACATCGCTCCTATTGACGTCACCCCCGACAGAGCACCCTGCTTAAGACCAGTCCAATCCTGTTCGATCAACACCCCCGCAAGCGCGGCCGCCGGAAGAGCGATAAGCACAACGTCGGTAGATGTTCCCACAGCTTTTCGCGCACGCGAACGATGATAGAGATCCGAGGTTGGCGAGCTTGAGGCATCCGACATAGCCGGAACCATCTGACCAAACAGTGACGATGATCCTATTAAAGTAAAGAGAATCGTCACAATGAGTAAACGGAAAAATTCACATCCCTTCATATCTAATGAGAAAAGTCAACCATGAGAAATAAATCCTACAAGAAAAGCTAACTATGAGGAAAGCTAACTACGAGAAAAGAGTTACTACTTTCGGGACAAAAATTATCAACCCTACTGTCAGTGAAGCCAACGCAAGGAGAGTGACAGCTGTAGCTCCCAAGTCCTTGGCCCTTCCGATAAGAGGATCGTGACCGGGGGAAACCTTATCAGCCAAAGCCTCCACCGCACTATTCAGAGCTTCGGCGGCTATCACCGAGGCAATACACACTACCATGACACACCACTCTATCGCAGAAATGCATAAAACAAATCCGGCTATCACCGCCGCCAAGGCCGCTACCAAATGGATTCTCGCATTATGCTCATAGCGCACCAGAGCCTTCATCCCCTGCCACGCATAGACAAAGGCTTTGCCACGTTTTTTCCAGCTGAATTTACTCACCTTCTCCATAAATCACACATAATAAACTTATTACTATTATCAAAAAACCGGGCAAAGTTACATTAAAACCATAACTCTGCCCGGCATATCTCATCCGAAACGTCAATAATCGAAATCAAACGAGAACTGATCGACGTAAAGCACGGCTCCGGATCCACCTGTGAAGAAATCGCCATATTTTGACGCAGCGGCAGTAATCTGAAGATAAGTAGGCACTTTCGATGTAGAGCGATATTGAAGTTCTATCTCAAAAGGTTGATACTCATTCATCGTTCCGCTGTAGACCAACTCACCATAAGCGATCACCGAAGAGGAATTGCTATCGAAGAGCTGACGATTTTTAGGATTCGTGCGTATCTCATACGGTGCCGTCCAATCGGTTAGAGCCACGTAGATGTGGCAAGTATCGGGACGCCCCTTAAGATCTGCCAATTCAGTAGATGTATAATTAATCTCAGCTGTTTTATACTGATAGTAACCGCGAAGCTTGGTAGGACGAAGTTTCCAGGGGCGACCAAAATCAAGGATACCATTTGTGCCATCCACCTTCTGGAAACTTCCCGTATAAATTGAGCCGGCGGCAAGCTTTCCAATTATTCCGATACCTACAAACACCGTATTAAGCTCGGCTGCCTGACCGCTGCCTGTGGGGGTATGGTCGGTAGGCTTCACATTACTGTTTCCAAGTGTAGCGGCACCGGTGTTACCTGTATCCCAATATTGCTCTCCATTCTCATTCCACGGGCACCAGATCTTATTATTTTTTAGCCACCACTGATCGAAATCGCCATCAGGGATATCAGCAGTTGCTTCGGTTGTAACCTTCACTTCGTTACCGTAATCTGTACCGGAAACGGCCCGGACCACATATTCGGTCAGCGGCTCCAAGTGAGGGATACAGGCCGAGAAAGCGCCCTGAGTCTGAGTGACAGATGAAGCAGGCACATCTATCCAATTTGAATCAGAGGCCTTTCGATACTGGAAGCCTCCCTTCATATCCGATGGACAGCTACCGTAAGCCCAAACCACCTTGCTCCACGCATCCACATTGTCCGTATTCACAAGCAGTTCAGCATATTCTCCGTACACTGTCCAAAGTTGTGAGCGGCCATGAGCCGTAACCTCAATGCGGAATGGCTGAGAAAGATCTATTTCTTCACCCGCTACAGATGGATTTAAAGTAGTTATGCCTTCCGGACCAAGTTTTACACTTGTTACCTTTACTTTTGAAAGATCTGTATTCGAGGGCATCGTTACAATGACACGATACGCCGCCGCATCTATAACACTCTCTCCTATCTGTCCCTCGACATTGAAAAAGCGTTCTATATTCTGCACAGCACGTATTTCCCAACGATAAGTTTGAAATCTTGAAAGGTCAACATACAAGGGCAAACTGAGATTATAGGTTCCATCCAACAAATCAACACTTGATTCACCACCACCGGAAATTGAGAACTCCGTAAACTTCACATCCCTTATATCTGTGGTTTCTGCAAGATACACCACCGCCTCAAGACTTGAAGAGTCTATCGAAGCTTCCTTGATCTGTCCCTCAACAGCCAATGAAGAGATATTCTGCTGAATCTTTGGATAAGGCAGATCATTCTTTATACAACTTGAAATAAGTAAGAAAAGAATAAAAATAAACCCGCTGGAAATAGATCTCATATTACCTTGTTTAACTAATATCATTTCACAAACTGTTTCAGAGGAGAGGAAATTATTATTTCATAAACACGAAATATACTGCCAAAATTAAGCAAACAAAGGCTGCGAAATGGTTCCAATGGAGTTGCTCCCCCTTGAAAAACACCACTGTAAACACAGTAAAGACCGTGAGGGTTATCGCCTCCTGAATCACCTTTAGCTGCATCAGAGAGAACGGGCCGCCATTCCCGTGAAAACCCATACGGTTTGCCGGTACCTGACAGAAATACTCAAGCAACGCTATTCCCCAGGAAATAAGGATAACGATTATCAAGGGGGTGGAATGGGAAATCCAGTTAAGTTCCTGCATTTTCAGATGGCCATACCATGCGAATGTCATGAATATGTTAGCAATCACAAGAAGCAATATTGTGTAGACACCACTCATATTATTTAATTACTTAACAAAATATATTGCAAATTTAGCAAATACTTGGCAAGATATGAAAACCATGCTCATTTTTATGAATTATTCTTTGGTTATTCATAAAAAACGATGCGGACCGTATATTAAAATAAAATAACGATCCGCATCATTCCAACTATTGATGAATCAATTATGTATATTTGAATTGTGATGTTCCATTACTCATATACTAACTCAAAATCATCAAGATACATCACTGAACCGCTGCTGCCGCAGAAGTAGTCGCCATACTTGGACGCAGATGCAACAATCAAGATATGAGTGGGTTTCATGGTCTTGGCATTAGAATTATATTCCAATGGTATTTCTACAAGCTGCAACTCTCCATCGGGACCAAAAGCATCGCTCCATGACACCTGACCATAAGCTATGACACCATCCTCATCTTTGCTAAACAATTTTCTGTTAGACGGATTAGTGCGAATCTCTACCGGACCAGTAGTCAGTGCGATATATATCTGACCATGATCTAATCCTCCGGAAAATCCTTCTGGTACAAATTCTTCATTACCACTTTTAACGGAAGCGCCACTTCCCGGACGATAGTTGGCATACACTCTAAGTTTGGTGGGATGAGAGCCATTATACTCCTTACCAAACTGGAGCACTCCATTTGTTCCATCTGTCTTATCATAATAACCTACAAAAATGTTACCTGCCGCCAAGACACCCAAAGCTGTTTTAGACTCAAGTTTTACAGATGATCCACCACTATGTTGCATATCTGTAGATTTAGAAGTCAATGTCATATTAGCCGTGGCTGCCCCTTCATTTCCTGAACCCCAGAAAGATGTCAACTTATCACCTGTATTACCTGGAAGCGAAACTGTCTTTGTACCTAATAGTGTTTTCGCACTATACGTACTCCACTCTTCAAAACTTGAGTTAGTAAGTGTGAATTCAGATTCCGTGGTAAATGTGCGAGGTTTCTGTTCCTCAAAACCTTCACAATATGCTTTATACTCATATTTAGTACCTGGCTTCAGACCCT
The DNA here is from genome assembly GCA_964513775.1 of uncultured Sangeribacter sp. Taxonomy (GTDB): domain Bacteria; phylum Bacteroidota; class Bacteroidia; order Bacteroidales; family Muribaculaceae; genus Lepagella. The sequence continues at coordinate 4,649 of CAZEOI010000077.1, forward strand.
GTATTCTAACAGAAAATTGACCCTCTCCTCTTGTCCTTGTAGAAGCGGGCACATCTTTCCAATCCGGAGTGCCTGATTCGCGATATCTGATACCAAAATTCTGAGCTCTATCCATATTCATAACCTCTCCATAGAGCACAGCCGAATATGGTGTTATCGCTGTGTAATCTATATTTTTGGATGGGTCTACGGTCACCACTGGCGCATCAAGAGCTTCTGCCGTGGTAGCGAAACGTAAAGTAACATATGAAGTGGAATAGAGACCATCATTCACCAATACCATAATAGTATGTTCGGCTGCACTTGGAACTATTGTTTTAATAAATGATGACGGGAATTCAAGTTTTACCAAATCAAACGGGATCGAATCATTTGACCATTTAATCTCCTCTTTCCCCTCCTCTCTGGTGTACGAGATTCCAAACTTATCCGACATCTCAGAGCGAAGCGCTGCATCATTAAAGATACTGATCTCTCCGTACTGAGCCATATTTACATTAGCACCATCATTGGCAACCACATTGAAATCATCACTGAAAAGCAATCTCACATCTTTTACACCTTTATAGGCCTTGGCATTAAGATGGATAGATTGGACATCATCACCGGTAAGATCAATCTGACCCTCCGGAGTGACAGGATCCACACCATAATAAATTTCATATGTCGGAGCCGGGAAAATTTCGATTTTCTCCTCAATAACCGGGATATCGGCAATTTCCAGCCGTATTAAGGCACCACCCTGAGTAGAAGCAGACTCATCTGCCAACAATTTCACCTTATATTCATGTGCAGCCTCTACCTGAATACTGCCTTCCTTCTCAAAATCTGAACCATCTTTTGCTTGTCCGGCAACAACGTATGATAACGTTATTTCTTTAGAGCCATCCACATGATTGGCGGTAGGCATCATGAAATATGCCTTTTTATCGGCGCTTATCTCCTCCTCTCCGAAAGTCATGACATATTCATTATCCTGACCTTTACGTGAATGGAAGAAGCTTACCTTAAGATTATCAAGCCCGGCATTCAGCGACTCCGGTTCCATAGAGACAATCACATTGGCAATATTACATTGTAACTCGACCGGATTATTTCCCTCCGGCTCTATTGTCACACTCTGATAACCACGATAGAATTTTTTATCCCATGATGCAGAGACGGAGTCGCCTGTCCAACCCTCAACTACATATTCGCCGGCCGGAAGCGATATAGACTGAGGAAGAGTGTGTTTACCCAAAAACTTTCTGACAATACCTTCCTGCAGTCCGGCATTATTCTTCAAGCGCTCTACATAAACCACAAGATTATTATTCAGAACCTCCATGTCATAGTCGGCTGCTGGTGTAGAATCTTCTGCACGGGTTGTCACCTCTACCTCTCCACGGATTGCTGTAGAGATGCAAAGATTACCATTTCCGGACGGAGCATCCTTTTCAAACGGATTCTCTGAGACACAAGAGCCCATAGAGAAGCCAACTGCCATAATGACAGCTCCGATAGCTGAAAATTTCATTTTAGATTTCATAGCTGTCATTAATAATTGATTCTAATTCTTAATTTCTCCTCCCGTGTGCCACTTGCATCGGTAACTTTCAAAATGAAAGTATGATCACCGTTACCAAGAACAGCTAACAACGGCATGAATCCTGAAATGTCAAATTCCACTTTCTTTTGATTCAGCACTTGATTTCCACACTTCAAGCCAAGACCTCCAAAAGCCTCGGTCATATCTATTTCTCCATCAGGCGTTGTTCCCTTGCATGTAACGAGGTCCATATGTGAAGCCAATCCAACACCTGCCAATTCCTCAGGAGTAAGAGCCGGGGATTCTATATCCACTATAAAGCCGGTTACTCCGGTTGCGCTTTCAATTGTAAGAGCACAGGTTGAAGGATTCTCATTCCAATCATCCAAACTTATGCCACCGGAAGGTATAACTTCAGGACCGTTTCCTGCAGGGGGATTGTTACCTTCATCGGGATCTTTATCTCCACCCTCAGGATCCTTGTCATCACCCGGATCTACAATCGGATCATCCTGCGACGGACGCTCATTGTCATCAAAAAGCTCCTCTTTTATCTCAACATTAGTTTCCTTATCTACATATTCTACTGAGGCATCTACATTAACCTGGCCTTGTGCAGAACCATTATTTGAAGAGTTCTGGCCATGCAAAGAGAATGTCATCTTATAATGATTGCCACCTTCCACATCAGCAAGAGATTTTGTCTCCTGTTCCACATCTGATCCGTTGATTTTTCCATAGAATGTGGCAACAAGAGTGGTTTCATCATTAATGCGGAAATATCCTGCCTCTCCACCATTTTTCTTAGCGTTGTTGTAATATTTAAGACCGCTACCATTTTTGATCTTCACCTCAATATAGCTGTCATCATCTGCGGCATCCTGCAAACTTGAATCAAAAGTCACAGTAACCATCACATTTTTAAGCTCGCAGACAATAGGATCTATGGAAGTTGTTATAGCCTGAGCCGTAACTGTAAACTCCTTAGACTCACCCTCAAAAAACGGGCTGTCCCAGGCGGCCTCCACATTAGAACCATATGATGCTTTTACTATATATGTGCCTTGCTCAAGCAACATTATTTCAGGCATATCACCATAATCCACCTCTGTTTCCAGCTGACCGTCGCGAAGAAACTGCAACTTAAATTTGTTGATGTCGACTGATGTAGCGCGAGTCTGCACCAATATGCCGGCACCCTCTCTCACATCAAAAGTAAGCGATGATTTATGAAACTCACCATATTTGTTTTTTCCATTTTCTCTTTCGGAAGGAAATGGAGCCTCGTTACAACCTGCCAGCAGCAGAGCCAAGACAGCAAATATCGAGAATATATTTATTTTTTTCATTTTCGTTAAATTAGTAATTAATATCCGAATTCAAGAGCATCAACAAATAATGACGCACCTCGTGAGCAACACTCGTATTTGTTGCAATAATCTGTGGTCACTATGTCACTCTCTTTATTGCTTGAGTAGATATGAATCTGGATTGAGGTAGCCTTACGATTATATATATCAGAAACGTAAGTTATCGGACATTCAAACTCTTTATAGGTTGCCTCCTCATAAAACTTAAATTCACCTGTTCCGATCACCTGATCTCCACTCAATACATTTACGACTATCACTCCGTTCTCATTTCGGTCGTTATCATCAGGAAGATATTTATACTGACCCTTCAATAATGATGGTCTTGATGCGAAGTCAACGCCATCACGGTCTCCATCACCAAGAATAAGGAAACCTCTGGAACGATTTGCTATTGACGGTATATTTGAACAATAATAATTAGTATATGAGTGGCCCCATTCATCCTTATCTGTGTTACCAGTCTTATTATCCAAACCAGGAACAACACCATTATCAGCCCATGCCACATTTCTAATTACCACAGCGTTCTGACCTTTAGCTGCAATCTTATTGGAATCATAAATAATCGGTGTGAAGTCATATGGGGATTGCCCGATACCCAAAATTTTCGCTTCAGGCTGATGAGTAACCCATTCCAATGAAGTATTATAAACAGATGGTACAGTAAACCAACTATTAATAGTAGCTGCACCAGTATTACATGTAATTGCATTGGAGGATTTCCAATGCACCGGCTCCGATACTTTCATTGTTAAAGTAGTTTGATGCTTAGCTCCTCCTCTGCTCTGTGTCCATTGTCCACCCTGATCAATTTTGGTATTGATAGTTTCTACAAGATCCTCAAAGTCACCGTTAGGCACGGGAATCGAATCCTCAGTTTTAAATGACAACTGCTTGTCCTGATCATTCTCTTTATTTCCGAAAGAAACAAAGAAATTTGAATATTCCGTGCCCGGCACAAAACGCATAGGATCCTTTTCAGAATTCTCAATTGTAATAATTCCTGACTTCAAATCTCGCGTATCCCCATCAGTGATACGCTGGTTTGTGCCATTATTTTTGAAATAGAACTTAATCTGATCCATCATCCATGCCAAATCATTCGGATCCTCCGGAATAACTTTAAGCATCAATTTATTTGCAAACGGATCAACCTCCACACTATAATTGGGGATATAGGGAATAAGACTGAGAGTCAAAGGATCCTTTTTAGGATAAAAGGCCTTAACCTGCCAATCTACATCATCTATATTATCTGTAGACAACACATAACGGAAACTATAAGTCGCAGGATCTGAAGATTCAACTTCCTCAACCGATATAACTTTCGCATCTATCATATCGCCACCTCTATTTTCCGTCTGGAAAGAAATCTCATCCTTCGCACCGGGATAGTTAGTAGATATGATTACGGAAAGTTCGTCACTCATGAACCGCGGAGCGACATCCTCATTAAGATCAAAGACTACCTTATTGACCTTTACATTAAACGATATCGGATTCTCCTCTTCACCATCTGCTCTCGTTTTTGCCTCCATCGGGTTGATCCTACCAAGAGCATCCTTGACACAAAGACTAATCTTATATTCACCGGGACTTAGATTCTCAACAAAATCCTTCATATCCACAACCGCCATACTTCCTAATTGCTCATCTCCGGAAGGCTTGGCAAAACCATAACATTTCAAGCCGGACTCTTTTATCCAAGCCTGAGCAATGGGATCAGCTGTTGTGAGATCCACTTCTCCACCGAAACCGGGTAAAACGCCATCATTATCTAAAACTTCTACTGTGAACTTAGCGTTCTTGATTCCGCCGAAAGCCACTACCTGAAATTCCGGTTTCTTATCGAGATTGACACTCTCAAAAAGTTCTATTGTTCCATTCTGCTCAAATCCCTCAATGGTGATCTCAGGTGCCGGACTGGTGAAAAGATCGTCAGTAAGAAGTATTTCCTCACTATCATGAGTAACATCTTCTGTAAACTCAACATCAAGATACTGATCGCCATTATTCTCACCACCTTTCACGTTAACAGTAATGACATAATGATGGCGAGGCTGTGCCAAGAATGTAGCGGGTGAAATCGTAACATTATTTCCGGAGGGATCAGTCAAATCAAAATTAACTGTAACCTCACCAGATTTTACGTATGCGGGACGTGTCTCTGAACGAGCAAACAAAACCGGCTGCGAGATACCCTCAGCCACAAGAGCCGCATTATAGTTATAGTTGGAAAAATAGCTGATAAAGCTATCAGTGTAACGCACACTAACCATAGAGTTGGCTAAGGATGCAGTGAGAGATTGGCTAACAGTCTCTCCCGGAAGCACTGAAATACTTTCAGTACCCACAAAGTAAGGATTGTTGAAGCCCTGTTCATCTTCTGAACCGTAAGATGCAGTAATGGTGTACTGACCTCTCGGGAAGCCCTCCTCCTCGTTGAATTTGTTGAGGTTCTCCCACTCCTTGGAGTAGGAGCCGTCTGCATTTTCCAATTTGATCTTAAAGCGCTCGCCATCCGGCTTTACAGGACTCTCTGCATCGTTGGCACGCGTTGACGTGGCGACAGAGAAATCCGTCTGCAACTTAAGAGAGATTCTACCCTCTTCGCCGGTTACTCTCCACGGAGCTTCCTGGCTGCATGATGTGGCCAACGAAGCTATGACTCCCAAGGCCAGGCATTGATGCAATAATTTCATGATTATGTGGTTTTTGTTCGTAATTTCAATTATCTCTTTCTTTCGCTATCCTACCTCTCTGGCTATCGGAAGAATAGCTTTGGATAGACCGTTAGATCGTTTATTAGCGCATATTTTGGTTAAAGTTACTTATCTAAAGACCCTTAAAACCAAACAAAATTACAAAATAACCAATAAATAATAAAACCTTTTATAACTTTTTTACAAAAATGTCCCAATTTGACCACTAATTCTCCATCAGTTATTATTTCATCAGGCGCATTATCTCTTTTTACTCGGCTGTGCAGGATGACTAATTAGCTTTACAGAATGACTAACCGGCTGTGCTGGAGGTTGGGGGTATCAAACAAGATCAGGCAATCCGAAGATTGCCCGACATATACACTGAAATAATTTTTTAAAGATTTACAGCCACGCCGAAACTGATGTTGAAGATATTGAAGCGGAAGTTGGCTCCGGATGTGAAGCGGTTGCCCATATCCACGCTATCTACGTTCTGCTTCTCATTGCGCAGATGCACTCCAAACACTCCAAATGAGATGTTGAACGTCACAGGGTCCATGATATAGACGCTAAGTCCCGGTGAGAAATTCATGGCCACCTCCATTGTGTTGGTATGTGTGTTCTTAAGTTCTCCGTTAAATGGACGTGTGAAATCGGAATTGCCCGACGAGAAGGCCAACTCTACTTCGTTGAAGATACTGAAACGCCCCCTCCTCACTATACCGAAATATTGGTTGTAGGTGATGGCTGCCGTATAGGTCTCGCTACGGTAAGAAATATCGTGGATATTGAAATTCATATCCTCATCAATATCCACCTTAAACGACCCTATGTTGGCTTTTCCGGAGGTGTAGCCCAATCTCATGCCCACCGAACAATTGTTGCCGATGAAATATGAAAAATAGGGTTTGATAGAGAAGATATGGCCTGAAAGGTCAATGTCTGACATCAGGTCAAGCACTTCAAGATCTTTCGTAGAAAACTCGCCATATGAGGCTGTTACGCCTATACTCCATATCCCTTTCGGTATGTAGAGATAGTTGAAGAGTCCACGGTCGAATCTTCCGAAGTTTCGACTCTTCAGCACCATATTGGTGGTGTCGCCACGGAAGGTGACTCTCTCCTCGGGATCAAAATCATCACCTTGCATCTCTATCTCCCTGCCCGACTGAAGCGCCTTTCTGTTAAGTTCGGAAAGCTGACGGTCTGTCATCAGTATTCCTTCGCCCTGAATAAGTCGCGCCACATCTCCTCGAAGTGAATCGGGAATCCAGATATAATCGCCGCCCGGTCGCTCGGTATAGGTCGGCTGAACATAAACGGGGGCTACAGCGGGCACTGCAGTCATCCCCACAGAATCATTGCGTATGATCACCTCTCCGGCTGTGGCAGCTGATTTCGGACTTGGCGACACCACCACCGGGTCGGGCACTACCACCACGGGCACAGGCTGAACCGTGCCACCGGCCGGAGCGACAGTCACACTCTGCTGAATGGGCACACCACCCCTCACTGTAACTGAATCTGAATAGAAAACCTCTTCCGAACGCTGAATCACCTCTGTGCGCTTTATCTTCTTGGTAGTGATCACAGTGTCGATCTGCACCACCGTGTCGTTGCGCACTATGGTTTCGCGGCGCTGATTTTGCTGAGGAGCGGCATAGGGACGGCTCATCGCCGTGAGCGCGAGCAGGAGCAACGGGGTCATAGCATACTTCTTCATAGCCGTCATAGATAAAATACCACTCCAAACTGTATGGAGAAAAGATTGATTCTAAAATTTGCCGATTTCGAATTGCGATGCGACACATATATCTGATCGCGCACAGCCTTGGTGTGGGTGTAGCTGAAACCGAGCACTCCCACATTTACCTCCATAGCTGAGTAATTGCTCAGAAATATACACATGCCGGGAGCCAATCCAACATCAAGTGAGAAATTGGTTTCGTAAGTGCCGGTGAGCGACTCCCCCACCCCGGTGGTGAGTTTGGCCTGTCCGCCGCCAAGCTGCAGCTGGAGCTCGTTGAAGAAACCGAATCGCTTCGACTTACCCAATGAGAAGTAGTTGCGCATCATGGCCGTGGCATAATAATTGTGGGCCAAGCGATAGAGATGATCTATATTATAGTCGGTTTCCGAATCAAGCACGAAGTTGGCATCCTCCACCTTGGTGAGATTGCGGGCATAGGAGAAACGCCCTCCCACCGCAAGATCGTTGGCAACGGCATACATCAGCATAGGCGACACCTTGAAACTGTAGGTATCGGCAGAGAGACCTTCGAGTATGAGAAACTGATATTTATTTTGCGACGACATCGCATATGACACCGACACACCGGTGATCCACTGCCCCTTAGGCACAAATACCACCGATTCTATATCGTGGCTGAATTCCTTGAGCTCCTCTTGCGGCGACGTGGCCCAGCCCGAAGCCGACGCTATGGTGTCGGAACCGAGGGCAACCTCTTCCTGACGCTCTTCGGGCGCTTCGGCTGTCATGCCGTGGCTCAGCGAACTCCCCGCCATAATGGAAAACAGCGTGATTATAAGATATAACTTAGTGCGAATCATTCTGCAAAATTACTCAACCATCCCCATTTATACAAAAATATCCGAATGATTTTCTCGGACAGAAGGAAAATCAGTGCAAAATTTCTCGCCGACAAAGAAAAATCTGACGCAAAATGCTCTAATCTGACCAAACTGATTTTCACACACCCCCTGACTTATATACAACAAGACGGCACACAATCATCCCGACCGTGTGCCGCCGATTATCATCATTCTGTTCCTGTTATTTATTTCTATTGTTAAGGATATTCAACAGGTTCTGCAAGCCACCTCCCTGCTGTGTGGCAGTGGTGTCAGCCCCCTGCTGAGTCGTACCGGCAGAGCCGTTAGTCTGTGAGCCACCGGTGTATGCCATCTTGAAGCCGATATATGCTCCCTCGTAGCTGTCGAGAAGCTTAGATAGCGTCGTAGCTATCTTCATACCGCTAAACTTACCTACCGAGGAGATGAAGCTTTTGAGCTTCTTGGCATCAAGCATCAGGTCGATGTTCTTTCCGCTCTTGGTGACATAGGCGGTGAACTGGCCGATCTTCATCGAGCCCAACGCCATGATATTGAACGTGAACTCACCCTGCCCATCTTTTGCCTCGACAGTGCCGCTCAATGGCACTCCCTTGATCTTCAATGTAAACGTGCCGTCGGAATTAATCACCAATGGCATCCCTGTGAGCCCGTACTGCTCATAGTAGGGCTGGAGTTTAGTCTCTATGGCCGCAGCTCCGGCGATACCTCCCGCTTTCTCAAGGAAGTTGTCGCTCTTGAAGGTCACTGCAGGACCATCCGACACATATTCACCTACGATATCTTCGAGGGAGAGATCGGATTTCGTGAATATACCCGACAGCAGATTACCTACGGTGCCACCAAGGCCACTGTTGGAACTGCTTGATTGGCCAAGTCCGTTAAGCAGATCGCTGAGACCCTGAGCCTGTGCCGAAGCCCCTCCTATCAGAAGAGCCACAGCGATTAAAATAGATTTGAATCTTTTCATAATTTTGTTTTTTTAGTTGCCGTCTTCTTGGCCACAGTCTTTTTTGCCGCAGGTTCCTTTTTTTCCGCTGCCTTTTTGTCGGCAGATTCCTTTTTAACCGCAGTCTTCTTGGCGGCCGGTTTCTTAACAGTAGTTTTTTCAGATTCCTCCTTCTTCACCGACTTCTTTACAGGAGCCTTCTTCACGACCTCTGCCTCAGCCTTGGTCTCTGCTTCCTTCTTGGCAACCGTCTCCTTCTTAGCTACAGTCTTTTTGGCCGCAGCTTTTTTGACAGGAGCTTTCTCCTCCTTCTTGGCAGAGGTCTTGGCAGATACTTTGGTGGAAGTCTTGGCGGATGTCTTGGTTGCAGCCTTCTTCTTAGCCGGAGCTTTCTTGGCCGGAGCCTCAACTACAGCCGTCTCCACGACAGTCGCCTCGACCGGAGTCTCAACAAGAGCTGCCTCAACAGGAGCCTCAACGACAATTGCCTCTGCAGGAGTCTCTGCAACCACCGGCTGCTCAGGAGTCTCTATCTTAACCTCTTCAGCGGCTACGACAGTCTCCTTTGATGCTTTTTTCTTAGGCATAGGTTTCACCATACGGAGCACCTGCGCGGTGCGTGCCGGAAGGTACATCTTAAGCCATCCCTTTCCTGAGGGTGAATAGAGAGGATCGGGAGTGGTGAAGTGTTTTACAGTATTGTCGATGAGATCATAGCCACCGAACTGCGGATCGTCGCTGTCGAGGACCACCTCATACTCTCCGGCAGGGGCGAGGAAGCCATAGCCCTCGAAGCTCTTCACCGGATTCCAGTTAAACACAAACACAAGGTCGCCACGCTTGAAAGCGAGCACCTGATCGTCGTCTTTCTCCCATAATTTCTCCACAGGAAGTTTCTGGAAATTGTAGACGCCAGACACGAGCTCCACCATCGCATTGTCGAAATTATTAAGGAAGCGATATTTGAGATCCTCACGGTCTACGAGATCCCACTGGCGGCGGGCATACTTATAGCTCCAGCCGTTACCCTCACGGGGGAAGTCGATCCATTCGGGATGTCCGAACTCATTGCCCATGAAGTTGAGATAACCACCGTTGATGGTGGAGAGCGTCACAAGGCGGATGAGCTTATGGAGAGCCATGCCACGGTCAACTATACCGTTGTTATCGCCCACCATCATATGCCAATACATCTCCTTGTCTATAAGGCGGAAGATGATGGTCTTGTCACCCACGAGAGCCTGGTCGTGGCTCTCGCAATAGGAGATGGTCTTCTCATCAGCCCTGCGGTTGGTGAGCTCCCAGAATATTGAGGTGGGATGCCAGTCTTCATCCTTCTTCTCCTTGATCATCTTGATCCAGTAGTCGGGAATACCCATGGCCATGCGATAGTCGAAACCTATGCCGCCATCCTCAAACTTCACGGCAAGACCCGGCATACCGCTCATCTCCTCCGCAATGGTTATAGCCTTGCGGTTGACATCATGAATAAGGATATTGGCGAGAGTGAGGTAGGTGATCGCATTCGGATCCTGATTGCCATCGTAGTAGTCGGCATACGATCCGAAAGCCTTCCCGAGTCCGTGGTCGTAATATAGCATGGAGGTGACGCCATCGAAGCGGAAGCCGTCAAACTTAAACTCCTCAAGCCAGTATTTGCAGTTGGAGAGAAGGAAATGGAGCACGGTGTCTTTTCCATAATCGAAGAGGAGCGAATCCCATGCCGGATGCTCGCGGCGTCCGTCGCCATAGAAATAGAGATCGTAGCTGCCGTCGAGCCTGCCCAGACCCTCCACCTCATTCTTCACGGCGTGGGAATGAACGATATCCATAATCACGGCAATGCCGAGCTTGTGAGCCTCGTCGATAAGGCGTTTCAGATCATCGGGTGTGCCGAAGCGTGAGCTGGGGGCATAGAAACTGCTCACATGATAACCAAACGAGCCGTAGTAGGGATGCTCCTGAATAGCCATTATCTGTATGGCATTGTAGCCGTCGACTGCAATGCGCGGAAGAGTCTTCTCGCGGAACTCGTCATATGTGCCTACACCCTCCTCCTGCTGGGCCATGCCTATATGACATTCATATATAAGGAGAGGCTTCGTGTCGGGAGTAAATTTCTTTACTTTGAATTTATATGGCTTCTCCGGGTCGTAAACCTCTGCGGAGAAGATCTTGGTGTCGGGGTCCTGCACCACACGGTCGGCATATGCCGGGATACGCTCTCCCTGGCCGCCGTCCCACGTAACAAACATCTTGTAGAGATCGCCGTTGTGCAGGGAGTATTCCGAAAGATGTATTTCCCACACGCCATTCTCCTTACGGGTGAGACGATAGGCATCAGAGGTCTTCCAATCGGAGAAGGTGCCTATGAGCCAGATATCCTTGGCATTGGGAGCATACTCACGGAAAATCCATCCTCCCTCGGGCAGATGATGAAGGCCATAGTATTTATAAGCGTTTGCAAATTCCACTAATGAACCATTGGTATTGGCGGTGAGCTCTTCGAGCTTTCTTACCACATCTTCATGGCGACCTTCGATGGCGGGAGCATACGGCTCAAGCCACGGGTCGTGACGGAGGATAGCTAACTGTTTTTTCATATCTATTTATATGGGTTATAATATTTTCCTATCATTCGGAGCATTGTCCGCGAGAAGCGGTATTAACAAAACTTCTTACACTAAAACGCTTCAATGCCCTTTTTTGTTATGACCGGTTGACTCCTTTGCCTTTGTTTTAGCCACTTTTCGTTCCTTTTTCTTCTCCTTTTGCTTCTTTACTGCCGATTTTCTCTCTTCAGGGGCGATATGGGAGGGGGCAGGAACAGCCTCACCCACCCTGAAACAACGGCGCACGGCATCGCGTATCATATCAGCCTCCACTCCCCCCTGCTTGAGCACAGAAAGAACGCCGGCTATATACTCATCCTTACTCTTGAAGCCGAGCATACGTGCCACGCCACTCTCTCCAAGCATCGGCTTATGATTGAATACCTTCAGAATACCCGCATAATCCCCTCGCGATATATAATCCTGAAACTCACTACGAAGCTCATTGTATTGCGCTCGCGGGCGCAGCATGGTGATGAGTCCGCGCAAGTGGGTCTCCATAGCGGTGATACATGAAAAACGTGCATCTATCTTACACTCCACCATCCGCTTCACCCTGTGACGCACATGCTGAAGCGCCTGCTCGTCAAACTTCCGTTTGAACTCGGCTATCACAGCTTTCCTGACGCTCGCCGCCACCTTCTCCGGATTGCGGCGGCGACTCCTCGCCATCGCCTTTATCACATCTTCAAGCAGGAAGAGATTCTCCACCTCCGCCACATCGGGCACCATCACCGATTTACGCCTGAGATATTCCACCTCCGGCTCGGTGCGTCTGTCGCGATCCACCACTCCCCTGCTTTCGAGATGATGCATCGTCTTGAGATCGTTGAATGTGCGGGTGGTTTCTATAACCTTGTCACACGAACCGAGAGGACGCACCGTGCAGTCGGGAAACACAAGGGGATAAAGCCGGGCATCAATGCTGTGGCGCATGTCACCCTCTATGAAAAGCACCGGCTTGCGCGTGCCTATCAGGTCGACAAACAGCTCCTCCCGCATATCGCCGGGAGGCAACACATCATAATCCCAGGCCTGATTCTCGGCATCATAACTCTTTACCCACACGCTTACGTTGCGGGTGCGGGAACTCACAAACTCCACATCGACCGAATTATACACAAAAGTGCAGTCGGGACGCAGCTCCTCAATGGAATTCCAGAGGTTGTTGAGCACTGTGGGGTGGAGGAAAAGCGAAGGTGAATCAACGAATATCACGGCTCCCGGCATGGCATAGAGCACGGCGGCGGCATAGTAGAGCACCGTCTGCTCGCTTTGGCTGAGGCGGTCGGCCGAGATAAGATCGTCGCCGGCACGGGTGGCAAACATCATGGTTCCCTTCGTGCGCACTATATGGTTACCGGGAAACACCCGCTCCCATAGTCCCGTAAGCCGGTCGAGGCGCGTGGGCTGCAAGCGCGGCTTCCTCCCTGCATGACCGGGCATGAAATATTCCTGCTTCATCGAGAGAAGATACTCAAACTCATCGGTGAAGAGCATATATGTGAGTTTGTCAAGCTCGCTCACAGCATCGGTGCGCATATATGGCTGGCGCTCCACCGCCTCTCTGAAGAGCATGTCGATGCTGCCGGGACGCGACGATTCCTCCCTCTCAGGAAAAGGGGCGCTGATGGCCGAGAGACAATAGGCGCGGTCGCCGGTGAGACGCACCAATTCCTCCATAAACTTTGATTTGCCGGCACCTCCGCCACCTATTATCGAGAGTTGGCGGGCATCGGGAAGCTCGGGAGGTCGACGTCCTCCCGTGAGCGGGGGTAATGTGAGCGAAGTCATAGGCATATCGGTTTTAAGTCTTCAAATATAGCGTAAATTTTGCAGATTAGGAAATTTATCACTATTTTTGTAT
>CAZEOI010000078.1:0-18174 GCA_964513775.1 uncultured Sangeribacter sp.
ATCCCAATAGTCAGTCTTGATTACGTTCTCAAGAATCTCCGCGCAACCGCTCTGTTTCGATATGATCGAGGGGACACCCATCTCCATAGCTTCGAGAGGGGATATGCCGAAAGGTTCTGACACGGAAGGCATAACGTAGACGTCAGAATCGCGGAACATCTGGTAGACCTCTTTGCCACGAAGGAAGCCTGTGAAGTGGAAGCGATCGGCTATGCCACGTTTTGCGGCCAGACGTATCATCTTCTCCTCCATATCGCCACCACCGGCCATCACGAAGCGCACGTTATGGTTTTTCTTAAGCACCTTGGCGGCGGCCTCCACGAAATATTCCGGACCCTTCTGCATTGTGATACGTCCGAGGAAGGTGATCACCTTGTCCTTACCCTCCTTACGCTTCAGGTTGAGCAGCTCATCGCTCAAGGGAATCACCGCGTTATGGACAGTTGTGACCTTGGCCGGATCAATCCCATACTTGTTGATCACGGTGTCGCGGGTTAGGTTTGACACTGTGATGATATGGTCGGCATTGTTCATGCCGTCTTTCTCAATGGCAAATACGGTGGGATTCGGCTTTCCGCGAGAGCGGTCGAATTCCGAAGCATGCACATGTATCACGAGGGGTTTGCCTGTAACATTCTTGGCATGGATACCCGCAGGATATGTTAGCCAGTCGTGGGCGTGTATGATGTCGCAAGGCACTGTGCGTGCAATCACACCGGCCACGATGGAATAGTTGTTGATCTCCTCTACGAGGTTGTCGGGGTAGCGCCCTGAAAACTCGATACATCCGAGGTCGTTGAGACGCATGTAGTTGAAGTCGGCATAGATGTGGTCGCGGAGGTCAAAATACATCTGCGGGTTCATCACTTTGCCGATACGGCTTTCAACGTAGTCCCATGAGACGTCGCGCCATGCTATTGGGGTATTGCTGGCGCCTATGATTGTGGCGAAATCCTTCTCCTCGTCGCCCCAGGGCTTAGGAATCACAAATGTGATGTCCATATTGCCGTTGGCATGCATGCCTTTGGTAAGACCATAGCTTGCAGTGCCGAGGCCTCCCAAGATGTGAGGAGGGAACTCCCAGCCGAACATTAAAGCCTTCATTTCGTTTCTTCGTTCTCTAAGGTTTGTAGTTTGTTATATTCTTTCACATTTTTGAGCGTACGGAGAATCTCGCCGACGTTCTTGGCTGTCGACACGGCGCCACGCCCTGTGAAGGGTGGATTGCCGTCATACATCTCCGACAGGGAACCGATGCATCCTTCGGTCATCTCATCTTCATATCCGATCAGCATACGCTCGATGAAGCCGAGACCGCTCAAACCGAATACTTTGAAATAAGCGTCGGCATAGAAGCCGAATAGCCACGGACGAGCCGGGCCTTGATGTACGGTATATTCACGCTGGATAGGATCGCCCACATAAGTGGGCCGATAGGCATAACTCTTCGGGCTGAGCGAGCGCAGACCTTTCGGGGTCAGAAGTTCGCGGGTTACGAGGTCAAGCACTTTGCGGCGCTGACGGCGGTCGAGGGGTGAATAGTCAAGACCGATGGCGATAGCCATGTTGGGTCGCACCTCAAGATCCGTGTAAGAACCGTTTACATAGTCGTAGAGATAGCCGTAGTCGTTGAGGAATGTGTCGAGAAACGATTGCTTCACCTTATCGGCAAGAGCATTTATGTCGTCAAGATAATCCTGCATGCCCGGAACGCCGTCGTAGAGGGAGTTGGCAAATTTCAGAGCATTATACCATAGAGCGTTAAACTCAAGGATGTAGCCTGTACGCGGGATAATCGGATTGCCATTGATTGAGGCCGACATCCAGGTCACGGGGGATTCGGAACCATTGCTCGACAGGAGTCCGTTGTCATTGAAATAGAGATTTTTGATCTTGCCGTTACGGATATCTTCAATTATGTGGCGCACCACTTCTCCATATTTCTCACGACATTCTCGGGTTGTGGTGGCACGTCGATACTGCTGAAGTGCCCATACTGTCCAGAGTGGAATGTCGGGCAGGTCAATCTCACCTATTGTCTTATCCTTCTCACCATCCAACACCCAACGGTGAAGCGCCTTGAGGAAGGTGTCCATGATTATCTCATAATCCTCCTTATGGTCTATAGCGAGTGTACATCCCGGTAGAGCCATGAGCTCGTCGCGTGCGCGAACATTATACCATGGATAGCCGGCCATGATATACATGCCATACTTGTTTTTCAGATAAAATTGTTTCGCTGAGTTCTTGAGGCAATTGTAGAAGGATGTGCGGCAAGTGCGGCTCTCAAGCTCCTTTTCATAAGTGGAGAGGAAGTCGGCCGGGTCTGCTTCGGAAGTGGATGCAGAGAAGATTATGCTCTCTCCCTTCTTGATCGGGAGCTGGAAATATCCGGGCACCCACAGATCCTCCTTATAGGGGATTCCGCGGTCTTTGTCTTTATAGTATTCCACACCCTTATACCAGTGGCCGTCGCTGACCCATTCCGGTTGTTTGGAAAACTGCATGTAGAGGTTGGGATACCCATCGTAAAGACAGGTTGAGATTCCATTTTTCACAGGCTCCGTGGCAGTGTTGATGGCTCCGTTCTCCATACAGAGGTCGTTGGCATTGCGGAAAGCAAGAAACGGACGGAACTGAAGGGTGGTGTCGGAATGTGCGTCAACAAGAGTGTATTTTATAAGGATACGGTTTTCATGAGAAATGAATACTTTCTCCTTTGTCATTATCACACCCCCGACACGATATGTGACTGTGGGCACCGACTCACAATCGAACTGACGGATATATTTGTGTCCGTTTGGGCTGAATATGCCGTCGCCATATTGGTGGAGGCCGAGATTGAAGGGGGCACCATGTTGGATCACCGTCTCGTCGAGCGACGAAAGGAGCACGTGGGCCTTGTCGTCCATCTCCGGAATCGGAATCACAAGCAGACCATGCTGCTTTCGTGTATTACACCCTACGATTGTGGTGCAATGATATGCGCCTGACTTATTGGTGCGGAGCATCTCTTTAGGAAGACTCTGCTCCAGGTTAATCATCAGGTTTTTGTCAAATTTCAGATAACTCATATGATAATATCCGGGTTTATTTGGTAAATTTTTCTGTCGAGGTTATGTAGAATAATCTCCACTCGGGGTGGTCGAAACCCTTTATGGGGCTGTCAAAGATATGTTTTAATTTCACAAAGATACGGTATTAAGCGGTAATCTGCAAAAGTTTTCAGAAAAAAAACAATAAAAATGCCAAATTTTGAAAAATATGTTATTTAACACATTTATAGAATATTAAATTTGTTGCCATGTTTGTAAGAAATGTTGCTTATCACAATTTCAACGTAACATTTCACAATGGTGTCTTCTGTTTTTATTCTTCTACAGACTCCGGCACTTCTATCTGCGAAGTCTTTATAAAACTGCTGTCGCTGTTTTCGATCTTTTTTTCTTTGTCATCATCGATAGGAAGATTGATATCTCCGATTTTATGGCTTTCGAGACATTCATACGTATCCTGTAGCCAGCCGTCGATTTTGTCAAGTATCTTGCGGTAGACTATTGAGAAACGTGGTATGAAGTTAGAATCGCCCACGGCATCGAGGCGTCGGAGAAGTTCACCTACCGATAGATTGCCTGTCTCCATAGCCGGTGCCACTCCCACTTTTTCATTGGGGAGAATCACGAAGTTGATTATATTGGCTTTATAGAGCTGATCACATATATGACTCACCACTCTGATCGGGATGTCGTAATAGAAGCTCAGCTGGCCGCGTGTGAATGGAGTTTTGTTGCTCTTGAATCTTGACACGATAGCTGCCGTTAGTATCACCGTGACTTTCCGTTCATAGTTTTCCGACATGGTGGTGGCGTCGCCGATGAAGTTGAAGGCAAATACGTTCTGAAGTGAATAGGTAAGCACACAGCCGAAAAGAAGTATGAGCCAAGAGAGTTGTAGCCAGATGAGGAGCAAGGGGAGGAAAGCAAACGATCCGTAGATGGCATTGTATTTCGAAACGTAGATCTGTCCGTTCACGAAGAGCATCTGTAGAATCTGGAACACTATCGCACATACAGCCCCCGCGATAGCGGCATATTTGAAGTTTACCTTTGTATTCGGAATGAGGCAGAACGAGAGTGAGAATGCAAGCCATGCAAGCACCACGGGCGATGCCTCAAGCACGATATTCAAAATCGGCGAGAGAAAAGCGAAATGCATATTGTCTTGTATCGTGGCCGACATGAATATCGACACACCGGAGGAGCATATCATAAGTACTGGCACCATCAGGCATATCGCGATATAATCAGTCACTTTCTGATAGAGCGAACGGTCGTGTTTTATATTCCAGATATTATTGAAGGCACTCTCAATGTAAGAGAGAAGTGATATGAGAGTCCAGAGCAGGAACACAATGCCGATGCCCACAAACATTCCGGAAGATGCCTCCTTAAGATATGAATCCACAAATTTAAGCCCGAATCCGATCACTTGTTTCTGGGCTGGAAAATTGGTGTAGAGTTGCTGTTCGAGCAGCCCTTGAAGGCCAAATCCACGGCCAATGGCGAGAAGCAACGCGAATGCAGGCACTATAGCGAGTACAGTGGAATATGTAAGCGACATCGAGCGCGACTGTAGGTCGCGGTCAAGAAAAGAGCGTATTGAGAGATTGGCCACTTTCAGCCATCTCACTTTATTGGAATCGCTGGTCTCTTTCCAGATTCCGGTCCAGAAATAATTTGCAAAATTACTTGTCTTTTCGAAAAGACGTGTGAAAAGAGAAGGCTTCTTCTCCTTCGCTTTCTTATCAGTGGAAGTGTTGGTATTGGTGTTTTTCATATCTTGATTCTGCATAGGAAGTGGACGGACTTTATTTGGAGTCCATACATATAAAAGAATGAAATCGTGCATATTGTTCACACGTGGTTAGCAAGAAACAGGCTTTATAGATAATAAAAAGGGAAGCCGTCGCCTGTCAGTCTCGACAGTCAACGGCCTCCGTCGTAAAAGGCAGAAAAGATATAAGCCGGGTTATGTGCCGTCTGAAAAACTTCAAGACGGTGCCTGTCATTTATCTATGCTCCGCAGTTGCCTGCGTGCTTAAGCAGCCTACCCCCCGGCAATGGACGAGCAATCCTTAACTGCCGGTATATTTGGCCTTGCAACACATGGGATGTGCGGCCTCCTATGTCGCCATAGGAGCCGGTGGGCTCTTACCCCACCTTTTCACCCTTACCGAAGCGATCTATGCCGGATCGGCGGTTGTTTTCTGTCACTTATCCCCGACGTCGCCGCCGGCTTCCCGTTAGGAAACATGCCGCTCTATGTTGCCCGGACTTTCCTCCTGACTCAAAATAGAGTCAGGCGACAGACCTCAAT
The DNA here is from genome assembly GCA_964513775.1 of uncultured Sangeribacter sp. GTDB lineage: Bacteria > Bacteroidota > Bacteroidia > Bacteroidales > Muribaculaceae > Lepagella. The sequence goes on from CAZEOI010000078.1 coordinate 5,377, forward strand.
TCTGCCATTCTTGTTTTTTTCACCGGAGCCTCTGTTCCGGCTTATCTGACTTATCTGATTTGTCTGAACTTAATTACTACGTGGTCGAGATCCACTAAAAAACCACCGGCATTACGGTTGGCGCCTATGTCTCGGCCATATTTATGCCGTCTCTTCTTTTGTCGCGGGCGAACTCAATTATGAGGTCGGCAATACGGCTTTCCGACAGGAGTGAGGAGTTAAGGCAAAGATGATAGTTATCGGCTCTGCCCCAATGTCCGGATGTGTAGTAATTGTAATAATTCTCACGGTTGCGGTCATGTTTCTGAGCCTGCTCGATAGCATTCTCGCAACACATGGCCTCGCCGCGTCTCACAATCTTTTCCGCTCTCCATTTGACCGGAGCATGCAGGAATACGCTTACCAATCCCGGATGATCACGCATTACGTAGTCGGCGGTACGCCCCACGATCACACACGATCCTTTTGAGCAGATCTCTCTTATTACCTTGCTCTGCTGCTCATATAGTCGCTCGCCGCTTATGGAGGTGGTATGGAAATTGTCGGCTATACCATACATACTCTGCAGGAGGGTGTGGAAAGCCGATGGTCGCTTTTCATCGGCCGCCGCAAACACATCGGGAGAGAATCCGAGGCTCTTTGCAGCATGAGAGAGTAGCTCCTTGTCGTAGTAAGGCACTCCGAGCCGCTCAGCCACGAGGCGGCCGATACGCCGGCCGCCGCTGCCGAACTGTCTTCCGATCACTATCACTGTGTCCGGGGCAGGGGATATGTTGTGTAGTTCCTTCTCCATATTGGATTTTAAGCTAAAATTACAGAAAAACACCCTTCCAGTCAGCATAGAAAACATGAAAAAGGAGTTTTTTCCTTTGCAAAATTAATAAATCGCACGCATAAAGAAAAATTCAACGTGTCATTTTACCCGATTATGGAAAAAAAATTTTACTTTTGCGTCACGAAAACATCAGAACAATGAATCAGATATTGAAACAACTTGAAAACGATACGGACGGTATGCTTACTTACGAGTATATTGCCAATAATTTCGATAGCTGCGAAGAGGTTATGTCGGAATTAGTGGATAATCTTGTGAGAGTGGACCATACGGGCCAGTTCCTGGCGAGCAGCGCACGCTATCTCGCAGCCGTAGACCGTGAAAAGTTTTCACCTTGGCTTCCCTCTCTGATAGAAGCCGCCATAGCCAAAGACAGAGAGCGACGTTATATTGGTTCGCTTCTTGAGGCGATCTGGGGTGCCGATTATCGCGATCGGGCCGAGGAGCTCAGGGCAAGCGATGATAATTTCCGGAGAATATATAAACGAATATATCCCGGAGAGGGCGCCTCATCTTTATCACATAATATTTGATATGAAAAAAATCCTGGTATCCGCGTGCCTCTTTCTTCTTGGGGCAGCTGGCCTTTATTCCCAAATGGATGCATTGAATCCGAATACCCCTACACCTATGGAAGAGATCCGACCCCTGAATCCCGGCGATGCCGTGGTGGAGCTCAAGACCACTCTTGGCGATATTTATGTAGATCTTTATAACGATACTCCTCTTCACCGTGCCAACTTTCTCAAGCTTGTGGGTGAGGGTTTCTATGACGGTGTGCTTTTTCATCGTGTCATCGATAATTTCATGGTGCAGACAGGCGATCCCAAGTCGAAAGCTGCCTCTGCCGGCCAGCAACTCGGTGAAGGGGATCCCGGATATACAATAGAGGCGGAAATTGAATATCCACGTCATTACCATAAATATGGAGCTTTAGCGGCTGCCCGCACAGGCGACGCCGTAAATCCCGAGAAGCGATCCTCCGGCTCGCAATTCTATATCGTCACCGGCAAAAAACATTCGGAGCGACAGATGGAGGCTATGGAGGAAAAGCAGATCAATCAGCAGATGCAGAGCTACTTCCAGAATTTAGCCATGCAATATCGCGACTCCATTCAGAGTATGCAGAAAGCCGGCGACCAAGAGGGCCTCGAAGCTCTTCGCCAGAAGCTGATAAAGGAGACAGAGGAGAATGTGAAGCCATCCCGACTCCCTGAAAATATCAAATCAGACTATGCCACAATCGGGGGCACGCCTCATCTCGACGGAGGTTACACCGTTTTTGGCGAGGTGCTGAAAGGGATGGATGTGGTGGAGAAGATCCAGAAAGCTGAGACCGACAGTTCCGACCGTCCTACGGAGGATATCCGAATCATTTCAGCCAAAGTGATCAATGCCGGAGAGAAGTAACCGGATTGTCGCTAACTGGATTTCTGCTAAGAATTATTTTGATACAACGGCTCCCATCCGGAGTCAAAATAACCGGGAAGCCCTTCACAAAAGGGCCGCTCCCGAATTTGCATAATACTAAAAAACTACCAAATGAACGAGCTTGACAAGGTATCGCCTGAAAATGGCGATCTCAACCGCGATGAAGTTGTGGCAGTTGCCGCAACCGAGACAACAGACGGTGCCACCCCGGAGGCATTGGCAATTGAAGAGACTGAAGTGACAGCAGAGGCAGATGGCGACGAGGAGTCGGCTGCCAAAAATTATCATTCCATGACCAGAGAGGAGATGATCGAAAGTCTTAAGGAGATTCTCTCATCCGGCAATATGGAGGCTCACAAGGAGGTCGCCGCCATCAAGCAAGCTTACTATTCTCTTGTCAACAGAGAGGCCACAGCCCGTCTTGAGGCATATATCGAGGCCGGAAACACTCCTGAAACATTCTCTTCCGAGCCTGATCCACTTGAGCCGGTCATCAAGGAGCTCCTTGGTGAGTTCCGTGAAAAACGCGCTGCATATCTCGAAGAGAAGGAGGAGGAAAAACGTAGAAACCTCGAAGAGAAGAATAATATCATCGACCAGCTCAACGGAATAGTTGAGGATATCGACAATATCAATCTGCATTTCCCAAAATTTCAGGAGCTTCAGGCTGCTTTCAAGGCTATCGGAGAGGTGCCTGCCACTGCTGAGACTGATCTCTGGAAATCGTATAATGCCACAGTAGAGCAGTTCTATGACCGCCTTAAAATGAATAAGGAACTCCGCGACCTTGACTTCAAGAAGAATCTTGAGCTCAAGCAGGCTCTTGTGGAAAAAGCTCGTCAGCTCAACGATGTCACTGACGTAGTGGAGGCTTTCAAGCGTCTTCAGGATCTTCATGATCAGTGGAGAGAGATCGGCCCTGTGGCCAAAGAGCTTCGCGATGAGATATGGAATGAATTCAAGGAGGCTTCCACTCTCATCAATAAACGTCATCAGGACTTTTTCCAGAATCGCAAGAATGAGGAAGCTGAGAATGAGACCACCAAGATCGTTCTCTGTGAAAAGGTTGAGAATATCGACTATGAACCCCTGAAGACTTTTGCTGATTGGGATGCTAAGACCAAAGAGGTGATCGAACTCCAGAAGAGATATAAAGAGATAGGTTTCGCTCCCCGCAAGAGCAATAGTCTCCTCTTCGCTCGTTTCCGCAAGGCTTGCGATGCGTTCTTTACTGCAAAGGCGGAGTATTTTAAGAAAACCAAGGACGAATTTAAGGAAAACCTTGCCAAGAAGGAGGCTCTTTGTGAAAAGGCAGAGGCTCTTCTTCCACGTGCCGAAGAGAAGAAAGCCTTTGAGGAACTTCAGGCTCTTCAGGCAGAGTGGCGCACAGTTGGCGTAGTACGCCGCAGACAGGGTGATGAAGTTTGGAAGCGTTTCTGCGATGCCATCGATGCTTTCCAGGCTGTGAGAAGAAAATATCTCGGCGCACAGCGTTCCACTGAAAATGAGAATCTCAAGGCTAAACAGGCTATCATCGAGAAGCTCAAAGAGATTTCAGAGGAGAGCGAGCGCAGAGAGGTGATTGGCACCATCCGCGATCTTCAGGATGAATGGCAGAAGATTGGCCATGTTCCCTTCAAGCAGAAAGAGGCTGTCAACACAGCTTATCGTGCCGAACTCAAGCGCCTTTTCAGTGCTTTCGATATGCGAGAGAACCGTAGCCGTATGCGTCGCTTCGAGGGTGAGGTGAAGAAGATGGAGGGCGACAGAAACAGTCTTGGTCGTGAACGCGACCGTCTGCTTCGTGCCATTGAGAGTCGTGAGAACGATATCAAGACAATCCAGAATAATCTCGGTTTCTTCACCGTGAAGTCTTCTGCCGGCAACAGCATGGTTAAGGAGTTTGAACGCAAGATCGAGAAGATTCGCGAAGAGATAAAGGAGATACGCGAGAAAATCGCTCTCCTTGATGCCCAGCAGAAACAAGATAAATAAACAGTGGCAGACAGAGAATTAATTCTGATCAATATCTCCGGCACAGATCAGGCCGGCCTCACCACCGCCCTTACCGAGATTCTGGCGCGTCATGACGCCCAGATTCTCGATATTGGTCAGGCCGACATCCACCATACCCTCTCGCTCGGTATTCTGTTCAAGACCGACAGCCATCGTAGCGGGGAGATTCTTAAGGAACTCCTTTTTAAGACAAGAGAACTGAAAGTGCAGGTGGATTTTTCAATTGTGCCTGAGGATGAATATAACAGCTGGGTAGGACGTCAAGGTAAGAACCGTTATATAATAACTATCCTCGGACGCCAGATTACGGCACGTCAGATTTCCGAAACCACTCGTATCATATACGATCAGGGACTCAATATTGATGCTATCTCACGCCTTACGGGGCGCATCCCCCTTAATGAGGAGGAGATTCCGGCGGCTAAGGCATGCATAGAGTTTTCCGTGAGGGGCACGCCCCGCGACCTGCTCGCTATGCAGGAGGCCTTTATGGAGCTGTCCAAGCGTTTGAATTTCGATATCTCCCTGCAGGAAGACACTATCTATCGTCGTTCGCGCCGGCTGATATGTTTCGATATGGATTCCACTCTTATCCGCACCGAAGTGATTGATGAGTTGGCCGATCGGGCAGGTGTTGGAGCAGAGGTAAGAGCCATTACGGAATCTGCCATGCGTGGCGAGATTGATTTCGAAGAGAGTTTCAAGAGGCGAGTGGCTCTGCTCAAGGGTCTTGATGTGAGCGTCATGAAGGAGATTGCTGAGAATCTGCCTATCACAGAGGGTGTCGACCGTCTGATGGAGGTGCTCAAGCGATCTGGCTATAAGACAGCGATCCTTTCCGGAGGTTTTACGTATTTCGGTAATTATCTGAAGCAGAAATATAACTTCGACTATGTGTATGCCAATGAGCTTGAGATCGGTCCTGATGGCAAGCTTACGGGTAGATATGTTGGTGATATAGTTGACGGTCGTCGCAAGAAGGAGCTTCTCCGATTGCTTGCACAGGTGGAGAATATCAATATTGCCCAGACAATAGCCGTAGGTGATGGTGCCAACGATTTGCCTATGCTTTCGGAGGCCGGTCTTGGAATAGCGTTCCATGCCAAACCAAAAGTGAAGGCAGAGGCGAGTCAGAGTATATCTACCATTGGAATAGATGGAGTGTTGTACTTCCTCGGCTTCAAAGATTCCTATATTAAGGCATAATCCTCAGATTAAGGCATAATCCTCATAGGCGAAAAGAATAAAAACGATACGGGGTGCCGTCCGAAAATGACGGCACCCCGTATCGTTTTTATTCTTTTACTCTTGTAGCAAGCGTTTATTCTTGTAGCAAGCGTGGATATTATCGAAGCAAGCGTGGATACTATCGGAGCAAGCGTGGATATTATCGAAGCAAGCGTGGATATTATCGAAGCAAGCGTGGATACTATCGGAGCAAGCGTTTATTCTTGTAGCAGGCGTGTATTCTTGTGGGGATCGCGGATATTAATATTAGTGGATATTAATATTATCGGAGCAGGCGTGGAGCCTGGAAATAAAGGCCTAAATTTATACCGAAGTTCCAGTTATGTGCAGGTGAGGAAAGATAATTAGCGTAGAGCGATAGACTGGCAAACGGGAAGTTGTAGACCGCTGCCACTTCACCGATGAATTGCGGCTTTTTAAACCAGCCGTCGTAGACGGTCATTCCCAGATTTCCCTCCTTTACATTTCTCACCGGACAGAAGGCGAAGAAATCACCTCTAAGCTGTGCATGGGTTATGGGAGTCCAAACCGGCATTGCACCAACAGCCACATAATTATCACTCCGAAAGGCCACATTGAAATAGTTTTTTGTGGAGGGAGTGGGAGCAAATGCCGCGGCATGAATCATTGTGGCAGTATAATTCTGATAGAGTTTCTGAATAGTACCGAGCGCATTGGCCATAGTGCCAAGTTTGAAATTCTTGTGAAGACTGAAATAGTGTCGCCAAAGAAGCTCTGCCGAGCCACGCAGGTGATGTCCCCACTTTTTATCTGAAGCAACTACTCCCTCCCCTCCCGAAAGGAATTTATTTGATTCCTGACTTATAAGCACGTTGAATTTCCACTCCTTTCCGGATGAGGGATACATCTGGTCGTTGAGGGTATTGAGTTCTATACCTGTCTTGAATGCTGCAATCTTATAGTGAGCGTTATCCTTTTTTGACTCAGTGAAATTCACCGATTTATAAGGATAGAAATCATCGTCCTCCCATCCATAGGCAATGTTGGCATATCCTTTGGCTTCGCGTCCGATTGCAAAACAATAATTTAGCCGGAAGAAAGCCTCGAAATCATTGATAAAGGATGGTGTGGAGGTCTCATAGAACAGGAGTTCCGAATCATAATATTTTTGGCGGCTCACAACAGCCTCAAGTTGCATATAGGATGGGAGAGAGGATCGCAGTCCGAATTTGGCAGAAAACATTCCTGCATAATACGACTGACCGATCCAGCCACTGAGGTCAACGTCAAGACTGTTGTGGCTCAGTGTATGGTAGCCGAAAGAGAGATAGAGCATGCTGTTGGTGGAAGAGGTGATCCAACCTCCGGCACCTATGTTCCAGGGATTTTTAACCGAAGCGTTAAGCAAAAGAGTGTTGTGACCATCCTTGCCAAATTCGGCCTGTGGCAGAAGATCTGAGATCTTACCATCTGTCACCACTCGGTAATAGGCATTCTGAACCTGTTCCATTGTTATAGGATGGGGATCGCGTTTCTGGTTTCCTTCAAAGAGATATTTCATGTAGGCGGCCTGATTAGGTGTGGCCCCGGTTACAGTGACAGAGTCAAATGTCACAGTGGGTGTGGCGGAGGCGAATTTGCGACGGCGTTCGGATAAGTTTTCCATACTCTCCCTTGCCGAAATCCTTTTCTTGATGGAATCAACCATACTCAAGCCGGTTTTATAGCCGATGGAGTATATCTCTTCAGCAGCCCCGAAGTCAAGCACCGCGAAATTTAGCACGGGCACCTGAATCTTCACTCCCTCCTTGGCCGGCAAAGAATAGTTGTTGTTTTGGATAATCATATCCTCAAGCTGGCTGTAGATATCGTTTTTTATAGGCTTGGTATCAGCTGACGATACCGACACTCCGATTATGAAGTCGGGCTTGAAATCCTCCCGCATCACGTCGACGGGGAAATTATCGTAGATGCCACCATCATAGACAAGCACGCCATCCATTTCGATAGGTTTGAAGACAAGCGGAAAGCTCATCGAGGCTCTTACAGCATCGCCCAGCGATCCATCTTTACATACAATCTTATGTTTATGGTAAATATCGCTCGTGACACAGCGGAATGGCACAAACAGATTATTGAAATTCTCCTTACATTGTTCGGAATAGGGTGAATAGAGTCGTAGAAACTCCAGGTTCATAGGGATCGGATTGATCAGAGAGCTTGGGATAATCTGGCTGGCGATGTTATTGGTAGTGTCGCGGAAGTTGATATTGAGCGACACCCATTTCGGAGTAGGTGCCGGAGTGGTGAAGTAGTATTCTAAATTGCGATCGATTGTTCCAGTGCTCCAATAGCTGAAACCCTTTGATGTGAATAGGTCGAGCATCTGTTCCGGTGTCCATCCGCAACTATAGAGACTTCCAACGATAGCACCCATCGAGGTGCCTGTCACATAATCAATCGGTATGTCGTTCTCTTCAAGAGCTTTTATCACTCCCACATGAGCGATACCTTTGGCACCTCCGCCACTAAGCACAAGTCCGATTTTCTCTTCGGCATGAAGTCCGGAAAGAAAAGTGGATAAACAGATCATAATTACAGATGCAAAAGTTACCAGGCCGCTGTGGCGATGCTGAATACTGTCCATAATTGGTAGTGTTTGCTTTGATATAGATAAGTGTTTCACAAATTAATTAATAAGTATGTTTCACGCCTTAATAAGTGTGTTTCACAAATTATTAATAAATGTGTTTCACTACTTGATAAGCGTGTTTCACAACTTGATAAGTGCGTTTCACAACTTGATAAGCGTGTTTCACAACTTGATAAGTGTGTTTCACAACTTGATAAGTGTGTTTCACAACTTGATTAAGTATGTTTCACAACTTGATAAGCGTGTTTCACAAATTAATAAGGATGTTTTACAAATTAATAAGTATGTTTCACAAAGGCGATCTTTGAAACAGTTTTTCAGTTATAATGGAGCCCCATTACGCCATTAAAACTGTGTGAAATCTCATCCATTATATGATATGATGCCAATCAATTATTATATGGCACCATTTAATGATTTATTTGATGAGACATACTCATTAGTGGAAGTTGAGGATGGTGAGGTTTGGATAACTTCACCAGTTTATAAATATAATGCCGTATGTTAATAAAAGTTTAACACACGACATTAAAAAGTTAAATATATATATATAGGAAGTCCGTTATAAGTAGGTCAACTTTACTTGTCAAGAAGTAACTTCCCGAGGCGGGAGGTAGTCCATACGGTTGAATTTACGAGTATGAGCATTGCCTCGTCGCCGGCTTTGTTCATCCTCTCTTTCAATACTTCGCTTCCGGCAGCCATGCAAGCTGTGGCCATAGCATCGGCCATCATTGCTGTGGGGGGATGACTGTTATTATATGGGACCAATCAATGATTTATTTGATGAGACATACTTATTAGTGGAAGTTGAGGATAGTGAGGTTTGGATAACTTCACCAGTTTATAAATATAATGTCGTATGTTAATAAAAGTTTAACACACGACATTATAAAGTTAAATATATTTTAGGAGGTCCGTTATAACGAGGTCGTTACGAGTAGGTACGTTATGAGAAGGTCCGTTATAAGGAGGTACGTTATGAGAAGGTCCGTTATAAGGAGGGCCGTTATGAGAAGGTCCGTTATAAGGAGCCCCGTTATAAGGAGGTCCGTTATAGGAGGTCAGCTTTACTTGTCAAGAAGTAACTTTCCGAGGCCGGGGGTAGTCCATACGGTTGAATCGGCGAGAATGAGCATTGCCTCGTAGCCGGCTTTGTTCACCATCTCTTTCGAGACTTCGCTTCCGGCAGCCATGCAAGCTGTGGCCATAGCATCGGCCATCATTGCTGTGGGGGCGATGACTGTTGCGCTCACCACGTCAGTGGCAACAGGGCGTCCTGTTTTCGGCGAGATAGTATGTCCAAACATACTTCCGTTATCCTTATGGAAATTGCGATAATTCCCGGAGGTAGCCATTCCAGCATCGGTTATCTTTAATATCGCCGAAGAATCATGAATGACAGAATCAGAGACTACCGGACGATCTATGGATACTTTCCATTGGCTCATGGAGGGACTCACACCACCAGCTGCAATTTCACCCCCGATTTCCACAAGATAATCTGTCACCATATTGCGTTTCAGCATCTCGGCCACAACATCACAGGCATAGCCCTTAGCCACGGCTGAAAAATTGAAACTGATGTCGGGATTATCCTTGATTAGAGAGTCACCCTTGAGGTGAGTTTTACCGATTCCCACGTATTTCATGATTTCCGGGATGTTTAAAGTGTCGGATGTGGGAGAATGACCCGGGCCAAATCCCCATGCGGTGATGAGAGGGGATAGTGTAGGATCAAACATCCCTCCGCTTTTTTCGTTGACATCTATCGATGCCTTGTAAACTTGTTTGAAGTGCTCGTCAACAAATGTGGCACGATTACGATTCACTCTGCTTACAAGCGAAGTTGTGTCAAATACATTCAGGCTTCGTCCCACATCGTTGAGCACATTTATAATGGAATCCTCCAGTGATTTGTCGCCGCTGTATGTTATATGGTAGGCTGTGTTCCATATCAATCCCTCCGTGCGGCAGTATTCAGTGCGTCTGCATGCGCCCGAGAAGATGAGATAGCCACATAGAATTGGCATAATCCATCCCTTTTTTATCAAAATATTCATGAAATCAGATATAATTTTCTTAATGGTGAGTAAATTATGACGGCAAAGTTAGCTAAAATCAATAATAATTTGTAAATTTGGAGTCACAATAATTTTAAGTTAAGGCTATGAACGAATCATTTATATTTCTCGCAGAGGGATTTGAGGAGATCGAAGCCCTCACGGCAATCGACGTAATGCGTCGTGGTGGCATAAACGTTAAGACAGTGTCAATCACCTCAGCTCTTCAGGTAAAAGGAGCACATGGCGTGACCGTAAACGCCGACTTGCTTTATGACAACACCCTTTTCACAGATGCAAAATGGCTTGTGCTTCCCGGAGGCATGCCCGGAGCGACCAATCTTTACGAATTTGCTCCGCTCAAGGGGCTCCTCCGTCGTCAGGCAGAGTCAGCAGAGGGTAGGATAGCGGCAATATGTGCCGCCCCTGCAGTAGTGCTTGGTCAGCTTGGCCTTCTTAAAGGTCACAAAGCCACCTGCTATCCCGGTTTCGAGGAGATGCTTGCAGGCGCAGAATATCAGGACGCCCCGGTGGTTGTGGATGGAAAGTTTGTGTTGGGCAATGGTCCCGCCAATGCCCTTGTCTGGGCTCTCAACATTGTCAAGCAGGAGCAGGGATTGGCAAAGGCCGAAGAGGTAGCTGCCGGGATGCTTTTCTATGAAAAAGCTGATGAGAGAATCACGAATTATTTTGGATAAGCGAATTCAATGAGATAACATCGATGGCTTATTTCACACTTCAGCACGATGGTGAAGGTAAATACACGGAAAAGATGAGCCGTTTCCTCTCGTTTGCCATAAAGGTAGACGATGCGGAGACGGCTCGCGAGTACGTAAAAGAATATCAGAATGAATATCATGATGCCCGCCATGTGTGCTGGGCATATATGATAGGTCCGGAGCGCAAGGAATGGCAACTCAACGACAACGGCGAGCCATCTGGCACAGCGGGCAAACCGATACTCGGGCAGATCAACAGCTTCGAGGTAACGGATGTGTTGGTGATAGTGGTGAGATATTTCGGCGGCATCAAACTCGGCACTCCGGGCCTTATCGCGGCCTATCGAGAGGCGGCACGATTGGCACTTGAGGATGGAGGGCGGCAGGAGATGCACGAGATGGAGGAGACAGAAGTGGTGTTTCCCTATGTGGCAGCCGACGGAGTGATGAAAATTGTAAAAGGAGGGGGCATCGAGGTCTTGGAGCGCACGTTTGACAATACCTGCCAGCTCCGTCTCCGTTTCCGTAAGGATCATGCCGAGGAGATAAAAGGAAGGCTCAGCTCTCTTGATGGCGTTTCGATGCGAGAATACTGAAGAAAACGGTGTGTAACGATTGAATCTGCGCCTAAAACACAAAATTATCGGGAATTTTGGTATAATCTTTTTTAAGAATGAAAAAAAATTCCGATATTTGCACCGCCAAATGGACTGACGGCTTATTTATTGCTTATTGATTGTGAGAAAATAGGCTCTACCATAGGGCACAGGATTAATATTTAATTCTTTTTTGTACACAACAATGACAAAAGCTGAGATAGTAAATGAGATTTCACGCACCACTGGGCTTGAGAAAGCCGCGGTGTTGACAACAGTAGAAAGTTTTATGGAAGTTGTGAAAGCGGCTATGTCTGGAGGAGAGAATGTATATCTGCGCGGTTTCGGCAGTTTCATCATCAAGACCAGAAAAGAGAAAACCGCACGCAACATCTCAAAAAACACATCACTAATCATCCCGGAGCACAAGATTCCGGCTTTCAAGCCCTCGAAAGTGTTTCTTGAGGAGGTGAAAGAGTCAAAGTAAGAGATATTATTGAGAGCGTCTCCCTTTCAGGGCAGGCGTCCGATAAGCGACCAACATTTTAATTAACCATAATAATTAATCATTATGCCAAGCGGAAAGAAAAGAAAAGGCCACAAGATGGCTACTCACAAACGCAAGAAAAGACTGAGAAAGAATCGTCATAAGAAGAAATAATTCTCAGGTAAAGGTAACAGACCGGGAATGGGTGAGGTTTTAAGGCTTCACCCATATCCATTTGTTACATAGAGTAAAAATGTTAAGATGAAAAGCGAATTAGTAGTAGACGTACAACAGAAGGAGATTTCAATAGCGTTGCTGGAAGACTCCCGGCTTGTATCTCTGCAGAAAGAGAGCCGCAACATAGCATATGCCGTGGGCGATCTCTATCTCGCAAAGGTAAAGAAGATAATGCCGGGGCTTAATGCCGCTTTCCTTGATGTTGGCTATGAAAAGGATGCTTTTCTTCATTATCTTGACCTCGGGCCACAGTTCAACTCCTACAATAATTATTTACAGGAGGCTATGGCCGATAAGAAGAAGATACCCAACATATCGAAGTTTCAGCTTGAACCCGATATCCCTAAGCAGGGGACAATACAGACTCTGCTACAGCCCGGCCAGCAATTGCTCGTGCAGATAGCGAAGGAGCCGATCTCATCGAAAGGCCCACGCCTGACGACAGAGATTTCATTTACCGGGCGATATATGGTGCTGATGCCTTTTGGCGACAAGATCTCTATCTCTCAGAAGATAAAGTCTACAGAGGAGAAGATTCGTCTGCGCCAGCTC
>CAZEOI010000079.1:0-17914 GCA_964513775.1 uncultured Sangeribacter sp.
CGCTGCTCGCGCCGGCCGCTACGGTACACAGCGCTTCCTGAGCTTCTTCCTCAAGAGCCCCATGCACGACTACACCAAGGACGAAGTGCCCGTAAACAACCTCTTCCAGCAGTACACCATGCTCAAAAACGCTATCCGCGAAATGGGCGGCTATCCTGCTGACGAACCCATCGACTAATCCTAACGCACTGATCCCTCATAACCGCCTTCCCCACCTCGGGGAAGGCTTTTTTAATGCATAGTAGCAGATATTTAGCTTCTGTAAGTCTTATAATTTATTTAAGTCATATAAGGTCTATTTGGCTAAAAGATCTATGATTTCTATTTACAATACCCCCGAAGCGACTGCGCCGAGCGCAGTCGCTTCTCTGTTGTTGGGGGAGGGATGGGTTATGCTTTGGTTTTGGCCTTGGCTTTGGGAGCCGCTTTCTTTTTCTTGGCGGGTTCCTTGGCCGCGGGTTCTTCGGTCTCCTTGCGGTTTTGGTGCTCGATGTTGTATTGAGCCAGGTTTTTGCTCATCAGGTCTTTTTCGCGAGTGAGGGTTGCGATTTCGCGTTCCTGATTTCGGATGGTGGTGAGCAGCGAGTTGAGTTCCTCGTTGTCGATGCTCTCGGGGTATTGCTCGTCTACGCGCACCAGGAAGTCGCTGAGCACGTTCATATAATTAATGAATGCCTGATAGGGTGTTTCGTATGGGCTGAATGCTGCTCCACCGTCTTTGGTAGACATATAGTAGAAGTGGTCGGCATCCTGAAGATACCACCAGTCCTGCTTTAATCGGCGATCTTCGCAAAGGCGCACGCGCTCGCCGGCCTGATAGAGCTTGTTGAGGGCTTCGTTTTGCAGAGCGTTGCCCATCCAAGTGGATGTGTCGCACGATTCCTGAGCCGATGAGATGGGGTGTGTGATAGAGATGACACCTACGGGTTTCAGCTTCTTGACAGCCTCGGAGGGAGTCCAGAATTCGATGCCTTTTTCGGCAGCGAATCGGGGCAGAGCTTCCAGGAATTGAAGGATGCCGCTGCCCAGGGGGTGCAAGCCGCCGAATGTATCCAGGCTGAGGCCGATGTTGATAATCTGCTCGTCGGCGGGAGTTGCTGCGATCCAATCTATGTATTTATCTGCGGTGAGCGGGTATTCGCCCCAGGAAGTATCAGAGAAACGCACGGCGATGTCGTCGCTGAGCTTAGCGTTGCGCATAAGCACCTTGAGCTGCGGAGCAGAGGCAGCGGTGTAAACATAGTCGGGTGATTTCCAGCCCAGGATGTGCTTAGCGCCTTCGGTAATCACGCCTTTGAATCCCATTGCGAGAATCTGCGGGGCGAGTTCGTCGCTGTAAATAAGCTCGGTGTTGCGGAGCACCTTGGGGGTGGCCCCGTATGTTTCCTTTACTTTGTGGCATTGAACTTCCACCTGCGAGCGGAATTCTTCGGGGTCGAAGAGCGACGAAAGCGAGTGTGCGTATGGAGTGGCCAGAAATTCCACTTTACCGGTATCGGCCAGCTTACGCAGCAGATCGTTGAATTCAGGAGCGTAATGCTCAAATTGTTCGATAGCTTCGCCCGAGATGGCAAGCGAGCAGCGGAACGCACCCTTTGAGTCCTCAATCATGCGCAGAAGGGTTTCAGCTGCGGGTATGTAGCTCTGATGCACGATGCGTTCGGCGATGTCGTCGTTCAGAAAATCATCGTAATAGTAATGGTCGTTGCCGATATCAAAAAAGCGGTAGCGTTTGAGACGGAACGGCTGATGTATTTCAAAATTAAAGCATACGGCTTTCATATTGTTTCTGTTTTAGAGTTAGATACTACAGGCGCGTTCATCGGCCCAATACCTTGTTATAAATGTCGATAACCTTTTGTCCGGCTTTATCCCATGTGATTTTGGCCACTTCTTCCAGACCTTCCTGACGCATGGTGTTGTACATGGCCGGGGAGGTGATGATGGCGTTGATTGCGTCGGCCATAGCGTCGATGTCCCAGTAATCGGTCTTGATCACGTGGTTTAGAATTTCGGCGCAGCCGCTTTGTTTCGAGATGATTGACGGCACACCCATCTGCATAGCCTCAAGGGGCGAGATGCCGAAAGGTTCTGAAACCGAAGGCATGATGTAAACGTCGGATGCCTTGAGCATTTCATACACCTGCTTGCCTTTCTGGAAGCCGGGGAAGTGGAAGCGGTCGGATATGCCGCGGCGGGCGGCGAGTTCAATCATCTTATCCATCATATCGCCCGAACCGGCCATCACGAAACGCACGTTGTGGTTGTTTTTGAGCACCTTGGCAGCGGCTTCCACGAAATATTCCGGGCCTTTCTGCATGGTGATACGTCCCAGGAATGTCACTACCTTATCTTTGGGTTTTGTGACTTCAACGTCCAGCAATTCCTGCGACAGGGGCACTACGGCATTGTGAACCGTGGTGACCTTGGCCGGATCGATGCCGTATTTTTCAATCACGGTCTGACGTGTGAGGTTGGATACGGTGATGATGTGGTCGGCGTGGAGCATGCCGTCGCGCTCGATATTGAACACAGTGGGATTTACGTTGCCGCGCGAACGGTCGTAGTCGGTGGCGTGGACGTGAATCACCAGAGGCTTTCCTGTGACTTGCTTGGCGTGTATGCCGGCGGGGTATGTGAGCCAGTCGTGGGAGTGGATTATGTCGAAATCAAGTGTGCGTGCAATTACACCGGCTGTGATGGAGTAGTTATTGATCTCCTCAAGCAGGTTATCGGGATATCGCCCTGAAAATTCGAGGCAACCGAGGTCGTTGGTGCGCAGGTAATTGAAATCGGCATAGATATGGTCGCGCAGGCGGAAATACAGGTCGGGATCCATCAGTTTGCCGATGCGCTGCTCTACATATTCGCGGCTGACATCGCGCCATGCGACGGGCACCTGCGAGGCACCGATTATTTGTGCGAACGAGCGGTCTTCATCGCCCCAGGGTTTTGGAATGACGAATGTGATATCCATGTCGCCGCACTGAGCCATACCTTGTGTCAGGCCGTAGGACGCTGTGCCCAGGCCGCCGAGGATATGAGGTGGAAATTCCCACCCGAACATTAATGCTTTCATATTGTATTTATCTGAGAGGGTGGGGATTAATGGTTGAATTCAAAGCGTTTGATCAGTCGGACGGTGCGGAGCACTTCGGCTACGTTTGTTGCGTGGCTCACAGCACCGCGGCCGCGGTAGGGCGGGTTGGCGTCATAGAGTTGCGAAAGAGAGCCGATGCAGCCTTCCGACATTTCGTCCTCAAAGCCGATGAGCATACGGTCGATATAGCCGACGCCACTCATACCGAATACTTTAAGATATGCCGCCGAGTAGAATCCCATAAGCCACGGACGCGCGGGTCCCTGGTGCATGGCATCCTCGCGTTCGGCCGGGCTACCTTGATAATTGGGGCGGTAGCCATAGCTTTTGGGCGACAGGGTGCGCAGGCCCTTGGGGGTGAGGAGTTCGCGTGTCACCACATCGAGCACGCCTTTGCGCTGGCGGCGGTCGAGCGGTGAATAATCAAGCCCGATAGCTACAGCCATATTCGGACGCACCTCGGGCGAGGCGTATCGCCCGTCGACATAGTCATAGAGGTAGCCGGAATCGTTGAGGAACATATCCACGAAAGGCTGGCGCATGCGGTCGGCGGTTTCGATCCATACGGCACGGCGGTCGGCGAGCGCTTCGTTGCCTTCGGTGAGGTCGGCGGCAAATCGGAGGGCGTTGTACCACAGCGCGTTAAATTCTACGAGATAACCCGAGCGGGGGATTACGGGATGACCGTCGTGGTTTGAGTTCATCCACGAAACAGGACTATCGACACCGTTGGTCGAGAGCAGGCCGTTATCTGCGTTCAGATGCAGATTGGGATGTCCGTTGGCCAGAATGTAATCAACCGTCGAGGTCACAAATTCGGTGTAAAGCTCGGCAGCGCGAGCGTTGCCTTCATTTTTGGCATACTGCTGCGCGGCCCATAGAGCCCATAAGGGAATGTCGGGCAGGTCGATGCCGTGGAGTCGCGATGAAGTTTCGCCCGTGGCCATATATCGCTCCAGGGCGTGGATGGCCGTGGCCATTATTTTCTCGAAATCGTCGCGGTGGTCTATGGCTAAGGTCAGCCCGGGCAGAGCCATGAATGTGTTCCGGGCCAGTACAGTGCCCCAGGGAAAGCCCGAAATTATATACATATTTGAGCCATCCTTGATATAGAACTGCTTAGCCGCGTTTTTCAGACAATTGAAGAACGATGTGCGTGGAGTGCGCGAAGCGATCTCGGCCTCGTACATCTTTTTGAGGCTGCGTGGTTTGGCCTCACTCACGCCGGCCGAGAATATGATAGATTCGCCCTTCTTGATTGGAATTTCAAAATATCCGGGCACCCAAAGATCCTCGCAGTAAGGCACGCCTCGCTCCAGATCCTTGACATATTCGATGTCCTTGTACCAGTCGGGTTCGTCAACCCATTGCGGTTTGTGGCTGAATTGCATATACAGCGTGGGGAAACCCTCATACAGGCAGGTGGCTATACCATTGTCGACGGGCACAATGTCGCGGTTGATGGCATCGTTAGCCATACACAGGGCGTTGCTTTCGCGGAAAGCCAGGAAGGGTTTGAATCGCAGCGTTGTGGGTGAATGGGCTTCCAGAAGCGTGTAGCGGATCAAGATGCGGTTTTCGCTCGAAATGAAGATTTTCTCTTTGGTGAGGATCACACCGCCCACGCGATAGGTCATACGGGGTACACCCTCGCAGTCAAACTCACGTATATACTTATGTCCGTTCGGACTGTAAACGCCGCCTTTATAGCGGTGGAGACCCAGATTGAACGCAGCCCCGTGCTGAATCACAGTCTCGTCAAGGCTCGACAGCAGCACGTAGGGGTTATGCCCGAGTTCCGGAATCGGAATCACGAGCAGGCCGTGCTGCTTGCGGGTGTTGCATCCCACCACCGAGGTGCAGTGATAAGCGCCTGCCTGATTGGTGCGCAGCATCTCCATTTGCAGCGACTGATCAAGGTTTATCAGCAGGTTTTTATCAAATTTCAGATAACTCATAAATGGGTTTATGTTTTTCGTGTTAGTGTCAGAAAAAATGCCGGGTAGAATCCCGTTTGGTTATGCAACGCAAATCTACCTCTTTTTTTTCTAAACACAAAATAAATCCCAAAGTTTTTGCGACAAAACATTCACATAGGGGAGTTGGAACGGCACCACCACGGAAAAATGGCGTAAAATCCATTACTGCTTATTGTCAGCGGCATTTAATTTCTGCTGCTCGTGGTCATCTATGAGCGAGCGTAAAATGGAGTGGGCGAATTCATATTTAATGTCGAGACTATCGTAGACGTGTAAAAATTCGTCGGAAGTCATAGGTTCTGAAATCAAGCCGCTCTCCTTGTCAATCAATTGGTATTTACTCGGATTACCAAAATCTTGTGTGAAAATATATCGTTGACTATGGGCACAATAAGGTATGCCTTTGAGCAAGATCTTATAAAGACCTGGATTGCTGCAATCGTCGGTAATTATAGCATAGTCGTCACCTAAGTAGCGAGTACGGTATGTATCGCTGATCCAAATAACAGTAAAATATATTATAAATGTAGATACAAATACGCCGATGATAAAACAGATGTAGAATAAAATCCGTTTTAGCCATTTAAAAACGGTTTTATAAGGTTCTGACAATTTCATATCTTACAGTTTCTTTAATTTTAAGTGGATATCAAGACGATTGCATTCTGACTCAAAAGTCTGCAGGTCAAGAGGTCCGAGTATTTCCTCAGAGTGTTTGTCAATTATCCAGTAATAAGGTGCTCTGGTTCCATTACTATACTTAAATCTATTCTTATGATAGATAGGCTGAATCCCCCATCCCCCCCTTGGATATTGTTTGATTATGATATACAGAGAGTCGGATGCATAAGAGTCAATGTACGGAGGGACACATTCTTTTACCACTCTATGGCATTCATTCTCGCAGTAATAGTCATTTCCATAATCCCACAAATAGTAATGAATACCCCCAAATTTCCACGAGAGAATTAATCCAACGGAGCATACAATAATGCATAAGAAATACCACACCAACCAGTGCAACCCACTGAATTGACGTACCAGCCACGAGTTTTTAATTTTTTCAATCATAAACAATTAGCTATTCAGAGATTGGAGTTAATGTTTTCAGGCGGTAGAGAAATCGGGATTTCAAGTTGACGCCATTTGTCGATGTATTGCATTTTGGATAGGGGGCCGTACACTTTGTTATCGTGTGTATCAATTATCCAATAGTACTTGTATTCATGCCCTAAGGGAAAATTATCCCCGGCCATAGTCCAATCCGAGACATCCTGCCGAGCCAGTATGTAATGGTTGTTCCATACGAAATTTTCCACACTATAAAGCATATTCGTGCCTGGCCCCTCTATCATCCGTAGCTCCTCATTATAACGGTATGCTCCCGATATTTTTTTATGGTAGTGAAGAGAAATGAAGTCTAATGTGGATAATATCATAGAGCCAAAAACAAAAACTATAAAACTCAGGAACAAGCATGATTTAAAGTTGCTTAATTTGATTCTGTGGGTAATCATAGTAATACAGTGGCTAATTTCGCAGTTCCAATAAATTCATTTCCAGCAATGTAAAACACCTGAGATTAGTTTTGAAATCTTGATAAGGTGATACCGTAGTAGATTACAATTTCAATAAACAATATCAGTTCACCAAATACGGTTATATTATAAACGCAAGGAGCGTACACAATGTGTAAACCCAAGAAAGTCGGTAGCGGGTGGTAATCCAGATGTTAGCGATGCAATAACCCAGCAACGCCATAACACCTAACGGCACCCAAATAAGTACTATTTCCAAAGGTTCATAAAACCTAAAGGGAATAGCAAATGCAATAATTTGCACGAACAAAATACCGCCTAATACCAAAGCTGCCGTCAGGGTTGCATAATGTCTGGATTTCTCAGGCTCACGAACTCTGTATTCTTTAAGAGACTCTATATATTGTTTCATAAAGCGTTTAGATTAGTATATTCCTTGGTATTGTGATTATTTGTCAAAATCAAGATTAACTCCGAGGCTGTCTTTCAAGTGCTCAAAATCATCATTTCGCAGAGGACCATATTCTTCCTCATTGATCATATTCTTTATGCATAATGGATCTCTCTATTTCATAGAAATATTTCCCTCCTGTCTCGGCGAACCAATAGCTACCCCATAGATCAATAATTATCCCTATAAGAGTAAGGATTGCTACACATGGCAGGAAGTAGTAATATATCTGTATTTTTGATATCGATGTTATTATCTTGCTAAAATTCATTATTTTGCTTTTATTTGGCTGCAAATCATGCAACGAAATATGTGTGTGGGTAGATAATTAAGATATTACAAGCCTCGTGGAAATGTTAATGTATAGTCCGATAACCAAAAGTCTAATTCTTTCAAAAAGAATTTTTCAGGAGTGAAATCGGTAAAGACCCCAAAGTTGAAAGGTCTTAGATCTCCAATTCTTACGTTTCGGTCGTAATAATAAAGCTTTGGTTGTTTTGCGAAATATCCATTAATTGGCACTGCGCAATTTTCCAGATTTGAAAGGTCAATCTCAATCTCAAGGTTTGGTATAGTTCCCTCGCCCCAGTGGGCAGCTGGAGAGAAGTCGTAATTGATTACGAAAAAGTCACGGCGGTTACGCCATTCCTTATGCTCCACCAGGCTTTCATACAGATCTTTTTGTTGGTTATCAGATGGAACATACTCATATATATTATCGGGGATAGGTTCATCAGAATCCTCAAACGACGGACTGAATACAGCCTCGGCATACACGCTGTATGTCACGGTAAGCTGACACTCGGCTCCCGGTTCTATTGAGAATCGAGTGTAGAACCACCGGCGGTTGATTCCGGCACCAATAAGACCTTTGAGTTGAGAGTTTTCATAGAAAACGTCGTATGTAGTGTTCCGGATACTTTCACGTGCGGCCTGAAACGGAAGCTCAACTCCATTGAATGTGAACGATATATCTTTAACATAATTCGATACCCAACCAATCTCGTGATAGCCTTCGAGAGAGTCCTCAATAAAGCAATTTAACTCAGTGGAATCGGCGCTCACGTAATAATCAATCGGAAAGCCATAATCAATATCGCTGAGCAGACTGTCTGAATTATTCTTAAGGGTGTATTCAACCTTGAAGATATTGTACCCGTCGGCATGCGAGATGTGAAGTTTTTCGCTTAAGATTGAGACATCATAAATGTCGCGTGGCTGCGGCTCGGCCACCCTACATATAGAAGAATACGAAAGAACCGCACTCCCATTGCATAATCCGTGTATCCCGATGGCGATAATCGCGACAATGCAGAGGATATAACGAAGTGGAAGTGTCTTCATAATAGATTAAGGTGATTATTTCGTGATAGTGCGCGTTAATATCATGCCAATTCTTCATTATATGCAGCCCTTGCAGCCGCAGGCACGAAACAAATATCAACCAGCAGTCCTTTCATCGCTTCAAAACATATATCGGCATACTATTGTGAACGAGGCCATAATAGTAATATAGATTGTCACTGCAAATTTGTCAAACATAACGACTGAATTTTTAGAATGATTCCTTTTGTTAATCAAGTGATTAATCCACAAATATATCAGTAAGATACCCGAAGTGGGAATATATAGGCCTTCATAAAACCAACTGTATTGAGAATCGCAGTAGTGGCCACCGAATATCCATGCACTATATATACTGATAGCGTATATTAGGCATACAAGTAAAATGTATTTAAGAATATTTATGAAGTATAATTCTTTAAATCGGGGAATGCTCATCGTTGTTTAGGTATATAATTTAAAAATGAAAAAGAATAGAATTAGAGCAGATAATGTAGTGCCGGTTTCTAACAAGTAAAGTACCTTTTTAGAGATGAACGCCTTTAGATATAGATGATTGATTGTTAGGTACCAACATATTAAGATGAAGCAATAAAATGCGCATAACAACCCTCCCAGTTTCGGTTCATTATACAAATAATACGGCAATCTAAGCCAAATGTATGTAAATAGCAGTAATGGCGCAACGATTTGGTAGATTACTGCTAATCGTTTAAGAGCGGCGTTTTTTGTCATTTGAAGCATATTTTAGCAGAAATAGTTATACTGATATAGGCTATTCCAAAGTTTCTGTTTCTTGCAGTGTGATAGTAGTCTCTAATTTGGTTATCTGATACAGCCCGTTTTTGTCATATTTGATTAAATATTTTGAATGTTCTGCATTATCTATGCTATCTGAATGATTTTGATTTAGGGTAACTATGTCACATCTAAGCATCTTTGCACTTGGTTGGCTATATGTACTCCGTGAGTAGGGTCTTGAAAACTTTGCCATAAATTTATAGCAGTCGTGGCTATTGAAATTCTTTTCAAAGTTTTTGTGGAGGAGTGTAGAAAAGATTGGCTTTTCTTGTGTAGAGGGAAGGCTATCGATAATCTCAAAAATACGTTTATTTGTGGTAGAGTCAAGAATATCAGAAGCGTACCATTCAAGATGATAAACCGAATCAGATACACATAAACTATGAGGGGAATAATATAGGTCAAGAATTTCGACAGATTTATTTATAACCGATACTTCGTGTGCAGTATAAATATCTTTGGTACATCCCGAGAGTATAATGCAAATATTGATAATGATGGATGTATATAGGAAAATTATAAACTTCTTCATCTAAAATAGATAAACTTCGTCTTTACAAACTTGTATTATATCACCATCTGAATTATATCTGAATAAAAATTCATCAATAGTAATCCCAGATAGAGAGCTGTGGACTGGCAAGACATCACACATTAAAATTCCATAACAGGGCTCATTAAAGTTTATAACATATTTAGACTTGTCGCAGTTGCAGGTTAAATCACTTAATATCGTTGAAATATATTCGGATTTTATAGGCTCAAAATCTTTTACAATTTTAATATTATATATGGCTGAAAGTGTTGAATTGGTCTTACCGTCTATTTGAGATCCAAACATTATTGTACATGAAATTATATCACTTACACAAAGTTCGTCTGCCGGATAAAATTTCTTAATGATCTCAACAGCATGCTTCAGAGCCTTTTGGTCTACCGGATCACCGAAATCGTTGTATTGTGCACACACAGTTAAATGTATAAACAACAATATTAATATAAAGGCTATTCTTCTCATATTATTTAGGTGTTTAAACATATTCTTATCTACGTGGGCTTGATGTTTCCGGCTAGAGTGTAATTCATAACTTGGGCATTATTTCGCAAAGATACTAAACAATGCGAATGAATCAAACCTTTTTTGCCATTTCTTTACTATTTATGTTTTTAAACATAACGTGGCGAGCAATAAGGAGATTCTATTATAACTGTACAAGTTACAAGCCAAATATTGGACGAATTTAAGGAGTATATATGTTTAATATTTCTGAATATAATCTTCCCAGGAGTCGGGATATTTCTGTTTTATTCGTTCCAAAATGTGTTCGGGTATAGGCACAGTGTCATAGTCGTATCCTCTTGATCTCAGAAATTCAATAATTTTTCGCTTCTTTTTATGATTGTTGGAATTTAAAGTAACTGTATCGATTCTTAAAAGAGTCCCAATACTTAGAGGTATCGTTTTATTGCCCTTTTTATCAACGGTATAAAATGGGGGATTAAAAAAATCAGCACCATTTGCCAATAGTGCTAATGTTGTATTGTAATTGCTCGAGATAAGTGAATAACCGAGGGGGGTATCACCAAATCTGTTTCGATAATTGATATCAGCACCTTGTGAAAGCAGATACTTTACCATTTTAATATTTCCTTCTGAAGCTGCCTTCAAAAGGGGGCTTACAGACGCATAAGGATAACAATGAGTCGTATCATTAACATTTGCGCCATGCTCGATCAATTCTCGTATAAAATAGCAGTCGTCTTTTGGATATGAGCAAGCTAATGTAATTGGAGAATCTCCTGTCTGCTTTATTGTGTTATGGATATTTACATTGGCTCCATGGTCAAGCAGAAGTTTAAACAGTTTTTTGTCTCGGTGTATAATAGAGAGCATAAGTACGGTATTACCGTAAACTGAATCTTGAATATTACTCAGCCCAGGATTTTCGTTTAATATAGCCTCCACACTTTTCAAGTCGCCAAAATGTGCAGCTCTTGCCATATGCCATGCAGGCGTCCCTTGAAATAAACGATAGTCAGATTCTATCAATTTTGATTTCTTTACAGGCTTGTCAATATCTATATAAGTTGAACAAACGAAAAGAACTATGAATAAAAGAAAAATATCAGTGGCATTGAATGAATTTTTCATATAGTGATATATCAGTATGCCTTAAATTCAAAATAAGACACTAAAGAAAACTTTTAAAAAGAGTATTGAAGTTGATGGTGACATAGATTATTAAATTGAGCAATGCAAGGCGTTCGAAGGTAACGTAAATATCATTACGATTCTTGACATAGGGAAGAAACCGATTGAATATTATAAAGAGTAATTCAAAAATTAACGAGAGTGCGACTATGAAGGGGTAATGTTGTGCTGAAACGAGACTCATCAGAATAAACAGAGTACCCGATATTAATATAAAAAATAAGGAGCAATAGATGTAAAGCGCTACAGTGGATGCGATTGTTGATTTATTATCAGCAGGCATA
This sequence comes from uncultured Sangeribacter sp., assembly GCA_964513775.1. GTDB lineage: Bacteria > Bacteroidota > Bacteroidia > Bacteroidales > Muribaculaceae > Lepagella. The sequence goes on from CAZEOI010000079.1 coordinate 11,710, forward strand.
TTTTGTTTTGTGTAACTATTTGTTATATATAAAATTAGTTGGAAGGATTGTGTTAAAGTCTCAAATACTGCACGATGCGGTTTCACGAATTTTTTCCGAAAGTATGGATACTTTAAACGGAAAAATATGACTAAATACCGTAGTATCTTAAACCTATGAAGATTATAAATTCTGACTATTACAACATAAATAAATTAGGACATCGACTCAGGATCAGCAGGCCCATAGAAATTGTAAGGCATAGGCAGGACCCAAGACGTTCTCCAAGATTTAGTATTTTAGCAAATGCCAAAAGTACAATCGGCCAAAAGAGCAAAAGCCCGTAGGCAATAAAAAGTAATTCCAGATCTAAGTAACGACCTGTAATTTTATATTCATCCATTACAAACCAACACAAACAGGTGTAATAAATTATTATAAAGTAATGTGCTTTATACTTTGCCCAATCAATCCGTTTGGGATCTTTACCGAATAGACTGTGCAACAAGTTATTTAGGATTTTTCTCCACGACTTCATCATCTTTTTTTTCATATTCTGTACCGCTATAGAAAAGTTTTATTGTGGTATAATTTAACAATGACATATTTGGGTATGTTTTTTTAATCAGAACTGAAAATATTGGGTTAGGTTGTAATTTTGAGGAGTTTTTAATACAATCAATTGCAGGATTTGAGAGGCCACCGGCCTTCATAGTTTCTTGTACGGCGTTCACGCAGTTGTTTGTGTGAAAGGTATATTTAGTCGAGGCAATCTCGGTAAATCGTTCGGTCATAGCTCGATTCTGCGCCTCGGTCGTCTCAATTTGATATCCATGTTCATAACCGTATCCGTTTATTTCGTTATTATTTATATCGTTGCCATCTTTTCTATTATAATCGGAATTAAAAAAATCCAGAGGAGTATCCCATTCAGTTTCTCCGATATTATTAAAAGTTTTACGACCACTTGGTTGGTTACTTGATGTAGATTCGGCTCCATTCATTGAGTAGTATCCCCATTTTTTATTAGGATGCTGAATCAGCATTGCCATGTGTATGCCATTCTTCAACACAACTATGTCATTGCCGGATTTGTCCATCGCATTCACGGGATTTCCGGGGGTGTTGGCGTAGGGGGATATGGTGGTGTAATTGTTAGCCAGGGGATCTTGGGTGATGAAAGTTGCGGTGATGGGGTCGTGGAGTCGGGCGGAGTTGTTGTAGAGTGAGATACCGTCGAGGTCGAGCCAGGGTTTGCCAAGATGGAGGCGGTCGGTAGGTGCGTCGGAATCGTAGTCGCGCCGGTAGGGTAGGCCGCTGGCAAAGTAAGTCATACGCTCGTCAAGGGTATAAGTTGAAATGGTTAGTGATGGCGCGTCAAGGGCGTAGGTTGTTGAGTTTTGCGGACCTCCAAATCCGGGTGTGGCACGTTGATTTTCACGGTACACGGCGCGGGTCGAACCTTGATAGTCACGTGCGAAGTAATGATGTATTCCGTTTTTGAGGGTAATATATCCCGCGGGGGTATGATAAAGCCAAGTAGAGCCGTTATGTTCAAACGAACAGAAATTTTGCTTGGGCTTGATATTTCCGGCGAGAGTGTAATTCATAACTTGGACATTATTTCGCAAAGATACTAAACAATGCGAAAGAATCAAACCATTTTCGCCATTTCTTTGGTATTTATGTTTTTAAACATATAAAATCATGGATAGAATGAGTATTAATCCTCAGAGACAGCTCGTTGGATTTCAATTATAAATGTTATTTTGGAAATAATTAAAACTTTCTGATGTATGTTTCGCCATCTTCAAGACTGAATGCTATCAGACCCCATTCGCGCTGAAACACGCTTTCTACCACTTCAGGAATGTTATCATCCGACCATATACTGCTAACTTTGTGTGTATTGGTTGAGTCTAATACAATACAATTTGAGTATGTAATATTTTCAATTTTGTAATTTTGAGGTATAAGTTTAGAAGCTTTAAGAATAGGATTATATGAGTCAATGGGTTCTTTCTTATCAGTAAGTTGAGTGCTGGTATTGTTCATAAGGCATTCAACCATAAGGGGGGCGTTATCTACAAAGCGTCTAACATAAAAATAATTATCAAAAGAAGTTTCTTTGATCTTAAGACGGAATTTATAACCTGCTTTGGGATTAAATGTAGTGGCCTGATTTTCTGAAAAGTAGATTGGACATCGTGAGTTTTCCAAAATAGTATCCACAATGCCGAGATAAGCTGTATTTCCTCGATTGGATTTAAACGTCGCCACATTGCTTTTATATTCAGTATGCGCCCATCTAAGATCATCTTCCGAAAGATGCTCCATATGGAAATATACACATCCTTTGAGTAAAATAAACCAGTACATAAGGATTATAAGTGTAATGGCTATATTCTTGAGCTTCATAAAACGTTGTGGACAGATGAAGGCTTTTAAAATATAAATCAATGGCAGTTGTCATTAGTATCAAAATCTCGTCATTTGGTATAGATGGTCTTTACTGCGATAGAGGTTTGTGTCAAATTTAAAAAGGTAATGCGCAGGTCTCAATTCAGTAAGACTGTCTGATGATGTGCGAATTGGCACAACATCGCATCTGAAAATCTTTTCGTATTTCTCATACTTATCACTCCCTCTGTTATAAGGGCGAGAAAATCTGACGATGTATTTAGCGTCCTCACGTTTACCATTCACTTTATGAAATATACGCCATAGTTGCCACGATTTTTTTCGCTTGCCTTCGTGTCGGTTGTTCGGGGCAATAGTGTGCGTAATAGTTTCGTTGGTAAGAGGATCAATAATATCAATAGGCTGCCAATGCAGTGTATAGATTGAGTCGGATACGTACAGTGCGTTCTCGATAGGGAACTGCAACTTTATTACTTCGTAGGCACGTTGTACAGCGATACGTTCTCCCTGTCGGCTATAATGCCATACATCGCAACTTATAAATAGTGCAGCCGACATAGCCATTATTGTAAATAAAATACACCGTCTCATTTGATTCAATATATTAGTCAATACACGCCTCTCCCATAGAATATTGAATAATGTTACCGTCCGTATCGTAACGGAACGTCCATGAGAAGATAGTAGGACTCCCAAAGATTCCGATTCTGCGTCCTACGGGCATAACATCACATCTGATAATACCATAAAATGGATCTGAAAAATCTGCTGTATATTTATACTGACCGGTGCCAATCAGATGATCGCTGAATATACGTGTTAGATCATCGGACTTCACAGGGTCAAGCCAGATATACATTTTTGCAGATCTGTTAGCCATAAGCAGATTGTTTGTGTCTGTATCAATTTCATCACCATCCCATAAACAATCCCATATCGAGTCGGACACACAAATGTCATTATCAGGATAATAAAGCCGTATAATATCAAACGCCCCTAAAATGGCTTTCTGTTCTATCGCTCCGCTGTAATCTTTGTAAGACCCCTTGATTTTTCCGGCAAAGGATTGCGCGCCCTTTGGATACGGTATATTACTGACTCTACGAGCTATTTCGTCAAGTTTATCTTCTTGGGCAATAGCGGTAAATGAAATTAACAAAAGGAATAAAAAGAAATACTGTCTCATGACGTGGACTTATTTTTTCATTATATAATCTTCACTCATTCCCTAACTCGCCCATATTTGGCAAGGGTATTAAAGATCGGAGTTCCGCGGGGCATGAAAACCAATATAAAGTGTATATGAGCTTATTTAGTTTGGAGTTAAACGAAATACTGTCCGGGCCGCTGTAGCGCATTGCATTGTTGAGGCTAAATAGGGTGTCGCCAAATTCTGACAATACAAACATCTGCTTATAATTAGGCCAATACTCTTCATTATAATACGGTTTTCTCCGCTGAGCTTCCGATGCTAAAGTGTCAATACCCCACTTCAATATATCAGGAGTTGCGATCATCGTATCGGCTCGTACGCCATCAGACGTATGACCTGATATTACCAATAGACTATCAATATCTTCAAGTACTATTGCCCAATTAAATCCATTATAGCCGTTATAGAATATCAAGCCTTTATTATCGTGCTTGGCATTTATCCATAGCTCGCGTTCGTAACCGTTGAGTTCCGGTAAAGAGTGGAATCCCTTTGCCAACACAATATTACAACAAGCGAAGGCCAATATGATTGCGAAAACCGAATAAGCTAGAATTTTCATATTCAACGAAAATCGGGTAATTTAGTTGGATTTGGGACTAGTGTTTTAATGTCGTGAGTAGAGCCATCATTAATATATTTACTTCCGGATACTCGGAGTATTAAATTCTCAGTTCTAATTGCTTCATGATGTTGTTGCAATCGTGAGGTCAGACCACATGCGGTTGATCGTCCATGTCCAAATATTTCATGGCCAGTCGTCACTGCTCGACCATTTGGGTGATCTTTATCAGTTGCGATGACAGTGTGAGTACCCGACTTTGTTGGAACAGTTGCAGCTAAATCACCTCCATCATTAATAACTAATGAAACAGGTAGGCCATGATTCTTTTCTAATATTAATCCCATATATTCAGATGCAGGACCTTCTAAGTATCCAGGAAGAAAGGCTTTCTCACCTCTATTAGAAAGGACGTCTCCGCTTTTTTTATATTCAATATAATGCTTATCTGGTGAATTTATTGTATTAACAACTATATCTACTAGAGCTTGTTCATCAGCATTTAACTCTACACCCGACAAAGACTGTGATAGGGCGATGTCAGAGATAGGCGCAAGGTTTTTCTTATTATGTTTGGTGCCGTCTTGAGTAATAAGTGATCTGAAGTTACTAAACTTATCATGAGAGAATGGTGAACGAATATCCTGAACAACATTAGCTGCATCTTTTTTATTGTTACCAATAATTTCCATACCGTTATAGTCGGCGGCGTTTACGGGATTGCCGGGGGTGTTTGAGTAGGGTGAGATTGAGGTGTATTGATGTGCCAGTGGGTCTTGGGTAATGAAGGTGGCGGTGATGGGGTCGTGGAGTCGGGCTGAGTTGTTGTAGAGTGAGATACCGTCGAGGTCGAGCCAGGGTTTGCCAAGATGGAGGCGGTCGGTAGGTGCGTCGGAATCGTAGTCGCGTCTGTAGGGTAGGCCGCTGGCAAAGTAGCTCATACGTTCGTCAAGGGTATAAGTTGAAACGGTTATAGATGGCACGTCAAGGGCGTAGGTTGTTGAGTTTTGCTGACCTCCAAATCCGGGTGTAGCACGTTGATTTTCACGGTACACGGCACGTGTCGATCCTTGATAGTCACGTGCGAAGTAATGATGTATTCCGTCTTTGAGGGTGATATATCCCGCGGGGGTATGATAAAGCCAAGTAGAGCCGTTCTGTTTAAACGAACCGAAATTTTGCTTGGGCTTGATATTTCCGGCGAGAGTGTAATTCATAACTTGGGCATTATTTCGCAAAGATACTAAACAATGCGAAAGAATCAAACCTTTTTCGCCATTTCGTTACTCTTTATGTTTTTAAACATAAGGTTGCGAGCAATAAGGAGATTCCATTCTAAATGTACAAATTACAAGTCTAATATTGGTCGAATTTAAAACCTATGTATGTTTAATATTTCTGAATATAATCTTCCCAGGAGTCGGGATATTTCTGTTTTATTCGTTCCAAAATGTGTTCGGGTATAGGCACAGTGTCATAGTCGTATCCTCTTGATCTCAGAAATTCAATAACTTTTCGTTTCTTTTTATGTTTGTTGGAATTTAAAGTAACTGTTGCGTTTCTTAAAGACGTTCCAATACTTACAGGTATAGTGTTTTTACCTTTATTATCAATTGTATAATATATTGGCGAAATAAAATCAGCACCGTTAATCAAAAGTACTAATGCGGCTTCGTATTCGTTTGAAGATAAAGAATTGCCGAGTGGTGTATCTCCAAATCTGTTTCGATAATTGATATCCGCACCTTGCGATATAAGATATTTAATGGTCTTGAGATTACCCCAAGATGTCGCATTAAATAGTGGACTTACAGAAGCATAAGGATAACTGTGAGTGGTGTCATTAACGTCGGCACCATGCTCTATAAGTTCTCTTACAAAATAGCAGTCGTCTTTTGGATATGAGCACGCTAAAGTAATAGGAGAAGCCCCGTTTCCTTTCTTTGTGTTATGGATATTTACATTGGCTCCATGATCAAGCAGAAGTTTAAACAGTTTTTTGTCTCGGTGTATAATAGAGAGCATAAGTA
>CAZEOI010000080.1:0-17434 GCA_964513775.1 uncultured Sangeribacter sp.
GACGCAAAATTACAGATTAGATGTGGTATTCTATTCCGAATGGATTTGCCAATTTCCAAAATTACCGAAATAACGCACAAATCGACGATTCTTTCTTCTTCGGCCTTATCCGCTAAGAGAATTGGATTAAAATATGGGAAAAAGAATTGGGTTTATCTCTCACTTAAGAACCAAGAGGATTTCATATCTTCATTAAAATCTATAAACCCGATGTTAAAAATTTGCTAAAAGGATGCACCTAACGTCAAAGATGCAGCTTACATCCTCAAAGTATTTGTCCGACCACACCTTGATAACCGACAGTTTGATAAAGGAAGCAAGGGGGTAGACCGCATGACCTCCAATCTCCCTTCTGTAATGAAGGAAGTGAACCGAGCACAGAACCGGGGGTCAGGCGGTAATAAACTTAATATTAAAAATATATGTTGTACATTTGCATTTAATTGACATCGTCGTATCAGTTTAAAAGAAAATTTTTTGAGTTGAGTGTAACTTTTCGGGTTGATTTTGCACCTAACGTTACAAAAACATCAAGAAAATGGAAAGTCCACCAAAAACAAGCAGGGAGTTCGCCTCTTTCATCAAGGAGCATTCCCGTATTATCAACAAGGTCTGTTGGGCATACGCTACCCCAAAAGTCCCTTATGAGGATTTACGTCAGGAAATCCTTACCAACCTTTGGTTGGGTTTAGAGCAATTCCGGGGTACGAGCAAACTGTCCACTTGGGTTTATCGGGTTGCTGTCAACTCTGCCTTAATGGCAATTCGCAATTACAAGACGAAAGTTGAAACTCTCCCATTTGAGATTTCTGCTGTCGATATTTCTTCGGAATCAGACGATAACAAGGCGGAGCAGCTTGCAGCTCTACACGATTTGATAAATCGACTTCTCCCGATTGAGAAAGCGATTATTCTGCTTTGGCTTGATGAATACCCATACGAGGAAATTGCAGAAATAATCGGTATCGAAAGAAACAATGTGGCTACCAAACTTCACAGGATTAAAAACAAACTCATATCAAACTCGAAATAATATGGACTTAGAAGAACTCAAAAAAAGTATGTCGATTCTCGATAATGTACTCGCGAAAGAGACAAGCGACAGTATCAACCTTAAATCAACCAAGTGCGATACAGCTCAAAGAAGAATTATGAAGATGTATTGCAAAGGAGCTATCTCTTGCCCTATCCTTGCCGTAGTATTTTTATGTGCTTGGAACTCTGGATTTGGTAATGATGCTTTCCCCACTGCTCTCAAAATTTTTCTCTGTATATTCCTATGTATAGCTACGATCTGGTATGGCTATCTATATTTCAAGACGAAGAAAATAGACATCAGTGTTTCGACACCAATGCAAACAATGAGGCAGGTATCGACTTTACGATTATTTGCATTGATAGGTGAATTTGTCCTCGGAATGGCTATGGCTGTATTCTTTACATTATTCTTGTCAAACCTTTGGGTTGTGGGGCGATACCGCTTTTGGATAGTAATAGCCGCCACTGGAGTATTCCTTATCCTTCTGATAACCGTATTTCTTCCGCGTACTATCCGTGATTTTAAGAATCTCACAGCGATAGACTAATATTCATCGCTTACAAAACGCTCTCATACATTCAAATGAGAGCTTTTTTTATGAAGATTTAGAGTTACTGGTACTTATAATTCTTCAATGATTAAAGAGGAATTTTGCAGTTGCCAGCTGAGAGTAGGAGTCGCTTTTAAAAAGTGTACTGCTATTTATCTATATAGTGTAAGATTCTTCTACATTTCCGACTATTAGCGCAACAGGATGGATGGAGAAGTGGATCTCTTTCTTTACCGTATCAAATGTGGTAGAAATCAGAATCTGCTTGTATTGTTCTGGGCATTCTCCCCCTTTAAAATACGTATGCTTATAGTCTACAAGCCGTTTTCCCAAAAGGTCACTAATCATCCATTCAGCACCTTTGTAACCTTCTTGTTGTGTGAGCTTGTCAAACTTTGTCATCGCCATTATATTTTGGGCTGCTTTTGCAAGATCATCTTCGATTGAACCTCGATACCATGCCCTACGCACTTTGAATAATGGTTTGTGCTCGTTTTGCTCACGATATCTAATTACCAATATCTCCGGGTATGATTTTAAAGAATCAAGATCAAAATCTTTTGGGACAAGTATGAAGTCATTATCGTTAATGCCGGCATACTTCATTGAATCACCGTGTACTACATAGCAATTATACAAAGACTGGTCCAATGTCTTTCCGTTGGAATCACAGAAATTGCATTGTTGAATATCTATAGCTGAGACTTTTGTACAAGCTTCAGATTCTTTACTACCTGCACACGCTACATAATAATCCTTTTTAGGAAGGACTATGGTAGCTCGATTGATTATATCCTGCTGCACTGCCTTTCGATTACGATTAGCTATCTTGGTTGCTCGGTAGTAAGTCCATCCAAAATAAATGATGCCTCCGGATGCCAATAGCACCGGAAGAGCAGAGTCATTCAGGAATGATAAAACTCCGGAAGTTATAGTTGTAATCATATCATTCATTTATTTTGTTGGGAATAAAGGTTGGCTTAATATCAACAAAGTGGGTATGTATATTGTTGGCAAACGATGAGCATTCCCATTTTATCCATCCCATTATCGGCAAGAGGAGATAAAAGAGGATGTTCATGTCAGGATATGCGTAATAGAGAACTCCTACAATAAAGGGCACCGGAATAATGAAGAACAGTTTTGAGTTTATTCCCAAAACCTCTCCATCGAAGTTCTTGTCGGGATTGGCGTTTTTTATGTCGAGAAACATAATCGCCGATTCCCAGATGAATACCAGAAAGATTATGAACACACTGATCAGCTTCACAAGAATGGGGTTGCCAATGCTCTGAAAGCTCACTGTTCCGACGAATAGGGCAATCGTCCACAATGTCGCTTGCAGTGTGGGAACGACTCTTGTATGTATTGTTTCCGGTGTCATTTTCTTGATTCTGACATTAGTAAATGCAAAGATACAAAAGTTCCCCGTGATCTCCAATTTTTTTCAAGATTTGTTCAAAATGTAGAACCAAAAACATGTAAATGGTAAATTTTCAGAAAAATACAGGTCTGCGATTCGCATAAAATCGCAGACCTGCTTTTTGTATTCTGAAAAATCTTTGTATCCTTTAAAGTTTTATCATTAAAAGGACTTTCCTGATTATTCGTACTTGGAGTAATCAACGTTACGCATATCGCCTGAGGTGAGGAACTCGTTGTGGAAAGAGAGTGCCGCACGCAGTGAGTGGGGAGTCTGACCACCTGTAGGTCCACCCATGCGGAGATAGTCGGTGAGAAGCTCGCGATACATCGGGTTGGCGCAGTTCTTGATGATCTCCTCGGCACGCTGGATAGGATCCTTTCCGCGAAGATCGGCAATACCCTGGTCGGTAACGATGATGTCCACAGAGTGCTCTGAATGGTCGAGGTGAGATACCATAGGCACGATGTTTGAGATCTTGCCCTCTTTTGTGATTGAGGGGCAGGAGAAGATCGATACGTAGGCATTGCGTGCGAAGTCGCCCGAACCACCGATACCGTTCATCATCTTTGTGCCGGTCACATGAGTTGAGTTGACGTTACCGAAGATATCCACCTCAAGGGCAGTGTTCATGGCGATAACGCCAAGACGACGGATAACCTCGGGATTGTTGGAGATCTCAACAGGACGGATCACAACTTTCTCCTTGAAGAAGTCGATGTTGTTGATCACATCCTCCTCAACCTCGTTGGAAACTGTGAGTGAACTTGTAGAGCCAAACTTGCAACGGCCGGTCTTCATAAGTTCGATCACGGCATCCTGAATAACCTCGGTGTACATTGCAAACGGTGGGATCTCCTTGGCATCTGCAAGACCGTAGAGAACAGCGTTGGCTACGTTGCCCACACCACTCTGAATCGGGAGGAATGATGAGGGTATGCGTCCGGCATGCATCTCGTCGATGAGGAACTTGCAGACGTTCGCACCAATTCTATTTGTGGTCTCGTCGGGATTTGTGAAGGGCTTCACACCGTCAAGACTGTCGCTGAGCACAACGCCTACAATCTTCTCCGGATCAAGTTTGAGCACCGGCGAGCCGATACGGTCGTTGGGGTGGAAGATAGGAATTACGTCGCGGTTGGGGGGATCGAGGGGGAGATAGATATCGTGTAGACCATAGAGATTGTGGTGGAGCTTCTCGTTGAGCTCAAGCACGATCTTTTTGGCATATTTAGCATATGTGGGCACGTTGCCGACACCCATGCCGACAACAGCAGTGCCGTCGTCTTTGATGTCGCTCACCTCAATGATAGCATAGTCGAGTTCACCATAGAAACCGTAACGGAATTTCTGTGCGAGCTCAGAGAGATGAAGATCAAAGAAGTGACAGTCGTGAGCGTTGATTCTCTTACGGAGATCAGGAAGATTCTGATAGGGTGTACGCATTCCTATTGCGTTGGCGCGTGCGAGCACACCGTCGCAACGATCGCTTGTGGAAGCGCCTGAGAAGATGTTTATTTTGAAGGGTTTGCCTTCTGCGTGAAGACGCTCTGCCTTTTCAGCGATGGCACCGGGAATAACCTTGGGAGCACCGGGGGCTGTGAAGCCTGAGAGGCCTACATTGTCGCCGTTGTGGAAAAGATCGGCGGCCTCCTGGGGTGTCAGTATTGGAAATCTCATTGCTATTATTGGTTAGTTGATTTTTCTTATGGACCTGACCGTAGAGAGGCGGCCGGGTTGTAAGCTATCTTGATGTTGTGTCAATATAGTTTACAATGCGAAGTTAGCAAATTTCCATCACACACACAAATAATCTGCATGATTTCAGAAAATAAGAGCAATATTTCGGGGTTTCAAGTGGTTTGTGGATTGAAGAGTTGTGAGCAGATAATCATTACAGATACATTGTCATAGTTATCTCCATGAGCAATTATTACGTCTGAATTGTTAATATTATAAGGAGTTGTAGCATAACGCCATGCTGATTTAACACAACTTCCATATGTGTATAAACTCTATCAAACTTTGCTTATGTCGGATAATAATGTAAATAATCAGAATTATTCTGATGCTCCTCATGAAAAAAGTGCCTCCGTGGTAGCTTCAGACAATAATAATGCTCATGAGGCGCTGGAAGACGGACTGAAACTTATAAAGAAATATGTAGGCACCGGTCTCAGATATATCGTGCCGATAGGCATATCTGTGGGTCTGATAGTATGGCTTTTCAAGAAAGTTGATTTCCATGAGGTGATGACAACTATCAAGGAGGGTTGCGACTTCTTCTGGATCGGGGTCATGATGATAATCACGATGGTGTCTCACATGATACGTGGTGTGCGCTGGGGTATGCAGCTCCGGGCAGCCGGTGTGAGGCGAATGCCGGTGGTGTGTGAATGGGTCACGATATGGGGAGCGTATGCGCTGAACCTCGTCTTCCCACAGCTTGGAGAGGCATGGCGTTGCGTGTTTGTGAGCAAGAGGGAGAAAGCACCCCTCTCCACAGTGATAGGCACGGATGTCGGCGACCGTGGATCAGACCTTGTAGTAGTGATACTGCTTATGTTGTTGGCGTTGATAGTGGCTCATCCGGAACTGGAGGCTTTCATGACAAAATATGCCTTCGGAGAGAAGGTGGATCATATATCCAAATCCCCGTGGCTTTGGATAGGACTCGGAGGTGGAGTGGGAGCTTTCTGGATTATATGTCATTATTTCAAGGAATATAAGTGGGTACAGAAACTTGATAAAAACCTTCATAATATATGGGATGGCTTCAAAGTGATTTTCACGATGAAGAAATGGTGGCTTTATTTGATTCTCACAGCCGGAATCTGGACCTGCTATTTCCTTGAGACCTATGTATGTTTCTATGCTTTCCCGTTTACTCGTCATCTCATTGATGATCCGGGGATGGCATATGGTTTACTCCCGGGACTTGTGGTGTTTGTGTTCGGTTCATGTTCTATGGCAATTCCCTCCAACGGGGGACTTGGACCATGGAATTTGGCGGTGATGTTTGCGTTGTCGCTTTTCGGTCTCAGCAATACGGAGGGTACGGCCTTCTCGATAGTAATGTGGAGTTTCCAGGCAATGATGCTTATTGCGCTCGGTCTCTTCTCGGCCGGTTATATCGCAGTGAGCGGCCGGAAACAAGATACCACATCGGCAGCGTGAAAAACTTTACGGAATAAGGGTAATGGGATTAAACCAATCAGACCCGGATGAGGTCTGTTATTGTAGAAGCTTCTAAATCAATGTAAACAATTTAACTTTGATATTATGAAGAGAATACAGATAATTACTTTGATATTGATATCGCTTTTCTGCGGAAATGCGTCAGCTCAAGGCCGTCATGCAGGACATCAAGGTCATGGTGAGTATGAGGAGCGATGCCGTCCGCATCGTCCTGCTTATTTCATTACCGGCAACAAGGTGCTTTTTGATGGAAAGGTGGTTGCAGGAGCTTCAGTCTCAAGCTTTGTAATATTGAAAGACGGCTACGCCAAGGATACTTGGAATGTGTTTTATGAGGGTAGAAAGATGGGTAATGTATCGTCCGGTTCGTTTCAGGTGTTGAGTTACGGCTATGCCAAAGACACCTGGAACGTCTACTACAACGGTTCCAAGATAAATGGAGCATCTCCCGGCAGTTTCAGCGTATTGGGCGATTGGTATGCTAAAGACACCTGGAACGTCTACTATGACGGTAAGAAGATATCCGATGCCTCACCAGGTAGCTTCAATGTTTTGCGTGGGGGATATGCCAAAGATACATGGAATGTCTATTTTGATGGAGCAAAGATAAAAGGTGCATCTCCCGGAAGTTTCAAGGTGCTCGGCGATGGATATGCGAAAGACACGTGGGACACATATTATTATGGCAAGAAAGTATAAGAAAAAAATGACACTCCCTTGATGCAGAAAAGGTCAGGGGAGTGTCGTTTTATTTTGTGCTTGGTTACTAAAGGGGAATGTCGCTATCTCGTCATTTTGCTGAGGAAGCCTACAATCCAAAGAAGGAATATTGCGCCTACTACAGAAGTTATAAGGCTGCCGATGATACTTGAGGTGTGGATTCCGAGGATTCCGAAAAGCCATCCTCCGAGTACACCACCGATAATTCCTACTACAAGGTTTACAATCCAGCCGAAGCCACCGCCACGCATAAGTTTGCCGGCAACCGCGCCAGACACTATGCCTATAAGAATATACCAGATAAAGCTCATAATGGTTTAATATTTTGTTAATAATTTAGTTACTTTCTTACTTATGAACAATGATGTACTATCGTTGGTTCAAGTTTCTCAGTCACGGATGTGGCATGGCGGTCAGCTTTATTGAATTTCAGGATAAGTCACTGAATTCAAGACCGGATTTTTAAGCTTCGATAGATTGGCTCAATAATTAGTGGGCACGTTTTTCAAGTGTATTGATCATTTGCGCTACTTTCTCCCCGTTATCGAGTGATGCTGTGTAATAGGGCAGAAGTTTGTAACGTATAGCCGGATAAAGAGTGAGCGCGTCGGTAAGGGTAGAGGCTACGCAAACGTCTCCTGCCAGTCCGCAGATATCAATCTCAGAAATTTCATTTTCTTTGAAAATTTTGTCGAGATCCCCTTTCCCTTTTTCTGAGCAAAAGATTGAATACTCGTCGCGGGATACATCCTCACCTTTATAGAGGAATACCACCTTTCCCGCATATTTTTCAAGAGCTTCCATTAGTGCCGGCCATACAGCCGCGCCTACAGAAGACTCAATACAATGTGGCGGCCACTCTCCACCGTATTTGGCGAAGGAAGAATGGCGCATGGGATGACGGTCGCATGTCACGCAGATATGTGTATATTTATCTCCGTGTTCGTTGACATAACGGGCAAGGTGATTCATGGCTTCAGTTGCTCCTGCAACAGGCAATGAACCGTTGATGAAGTCAATCTGAGGGTCGACAATCAGAAGAAGTCTCGAATTGTGGCGTATGTTTTCCATTTTCCTGATGTTTATTCCGCTTGGTTAATAAATAGAGTGTCAGCAGTGATATGATCAGAATATTACTCCGTTGCCGGGGATGTGTGCTCCCAATACTGTGAGGGAATTGGAAGCTGCATATTTAAGGATACTGGTTCGTGTGTCAATAGCTTGGGCACGGTCCTTATCAAAGTTTGCACAGATATTGGGATCTAACAGCTGAATTGACTCGCCGTGCATGATGTCGCCGACAAACAGGAGTGAGCCGATAAGGTAGGCAGTGTGACCGGGTGTATGACCTTTGGCTGAAATCGGCAGTACATTTCCTGGAAGAATCTCTCCGAATTCAAACGTAATCAATCGTCCGTTATATGCTTTTTCTATTTTGGAAGCGGTGTCCTTCATCGTCTCGCGGATAAATGCCAATTCATCGGCAGATATATACACAGTGGCATTGGCGTAATTAGCATTTCCCGCTTCATCTAACAAGCCCCCGATATGGTCAAAGTGGCCGTGGGTGATATATATTCTTTTCACATCAGAGGGGTGGATATTCAGTGATTCGAGTCTCTGAAGTGCTTGTCCGCCGTTAGATGCCGGTAAACCGGTGTCGATAAGTAGAACGCCTTCAGGAGTCTTGACTGCAAAACAATTCATAGCAGTAGGTACCTTCCCATCAGGTACCATGGCATCGACTTCTGCCTTATCAGCATCATTCACACCGTAATATAATGATGCCGGTTGGAAAGATTTGTCGGCACTATGTATGGTGAAGACTTCATATCCGTTACTGGTGAAACGGAAGGTTTCTTCTGGAGTGGCTCCACCTTCGCGTGCGAAGACCGCTCCAATCCTGTTTGATTGCCAAGCTATCGGAGTATTCTGAGAAGTGTTTTGTATGTTTGTAGTGTTGTTGGAGTTTATCTGTGCCATAACAGATACAGTGTTTAAAATGAGTGAGGGTAAAATTAATATCTTTCTCATTATAACAAAAAATTTTAGTTTAGTATTAAATCTATCGACAATTCTCCTGATGGGTTGCCAGTTTGTAGCCGACGCCGCGAACATTGAGGAGTTCCAGCTCGGTTGAGTTTGAGAGATATTTGCGCAATTTGTAGATAAACCCGTGGAGGCGGTTGAGGTTATTGTAGTCATCGTTTTGCCAGATACGATACATGAGCGTTCTGGCTTCAACCACTTCATTGGGATGGCGAAACAATTCATCTATGATTATGGCCTCAATATGAGTCAACTCTATTGTCTCTTTGTCAACTGTAAGACGTTGGTAAGCAAAGTCAAGACGGCAATCGCAAAGGGTTATGTCGGTATCTTCCGGCTTCCTTTGCCGGTTGCGTTTCAACAGAGCTTTTATGCGCACCACCAGTTCAAGAATCTGAAAAGGCTTACGCAGATAATCGTTTGCTCCTAATTCAAATCCTTTCACCACATCTTCAACAGCAGTCCGTGCTGTCAGGAACAGCACAGGTAAGTCCGGGGCGATAAGGCGCACTTGCCTTACCATAGTGAAGCCATCCATTTTCGGCATCATCACATCTGCCACAATAATATCGGGATTGGATTCCTTAAATAACTCCAGTCCGGCCTCTCCGTTTGAGGCGCATACTACGTCAAAACCCTCTCTGATCAAGGCATCCTGAATTATGAATGAAAGGGTGGAATCATCTTCCACCAATAATACTTTATCTTTCCTCATCGTCATAAAATTTTATTGTGAATGACGTGCCTGAGCCAGGTTTGCTCATCACATCTATGCGCCATCCCAGTAACCCGACAATCTGCTTCACATAGAAGAGTCCAAGTCCGTATCCTCCTACCTCGTAGCGGTCGCCTGATGACACACGATAGAATTTATCGAATATGAACTGCAAATTCCCTTTTTCTATGCCAATCCCATTGTCGGTGATTGTCATTGATCGGGCGTCGGCCATGATTTTTATGGTCACGGTGTCGCCGGAATATTTTATAGCATTATCTATCAGATTCGACAGAATATTGCCGAGATGCAATGGGTCAGTTTGAATGGATAGATTGTCGGGAATGACAATCTCAAATTCAACCGGTTTATCGGCTTTAAGTTCCATCATTCCCGAGATATCTTCTACAATAGATTTTAACTCAACTGTCTCGATATTGAGTTTCATTGTCTTGAATCGCTCCATGCTCATTGACAGAATATTCTCGATCATTCCCGATAGGAAACTCAATCTTTGCATGATAATCTTGAGAAACTGTTTGTTTCTCGATGCATCGCTTTGGTCATAATAACGGAGCATTGAATCGGCTGCAGAATACGCTACGGCTACCGGAGTTTTAAGTTCATGCGTCATGTTGTGAGTGAAATCATCTTTCATCTGCTCGATGGTGCGTAATTTCCCTACCCAATGAAGCAGATACCATATCATGAAACACATCAAAATCAGTATCCCTGCGGAGGTTGTGATTATACCGGCCATCTGACGTAAGATATGGCCATCGAGCGGACTGAAGTATGCTGTATAGATTGGCGGTTGCTTATCAGACATCGAAAAATCTATTGACCATAACCCGTCAGGTTTGTAGAATTCATTTCCAATATCTTGTATTGTTGCTTTATCGGGATATAAACCGGAATTATTAAGCTCCTTTTTGAAAAAGCTGTCAAGTAAAGCCTCGTTTCTTGCGGGCATGAGTGTGTCGGATTGCTCGATGATGTGGAAATATTGGCTCATGGTCTGGTTGAGATCCGTCATAAAATGAGAGTATTCATAATCTCCACTGTCTGACCTTTCTCCTTGAACCCTGAATGTCAACTGTATGAATGAATCGTCATCGTTATAATGGATGTGATTGGCCCGTGAGAGGATTTCAAGAATATCCGCTCTGCGTACACATTCATTGACAGTTTGCAAAGTCTGCTCCTTAATGGAATTATAGAGACGGTATAGATACCATATATTCCCGGCAACCATTAATGCAATAGTTGTAAGGCAAATGGCGGTTATGATTCTAAAGTGTTTCATATTGCAAAATTAGTGAAAACTGCCGATAATCAAGCTGAAAACTAAGACTAACTAAGACTAAAGGATATTCAACTAAGACTTATGGGATGTTTTTCGGTATAATTTTGTACAAATTAATAATACAAATGAAAATGAAACTGAAACTGATTTCATCTATCAAAAGTATCCTCGTCTTGGTTTCAGCAATCATGCTTCTTGCCGGTTGCTCGTCACATAGAGGACTTCAGTTCGCAAACCGCGAATGGCATATCAGTAATTATTACGGTCAGATTATTGATAAGGACACTACATATCGTATGACGTTCGGCAACGTACTGATTCCGGATCCGTTGACAATCATTTCTTCGTCTGATTCGATAGCCAAATATCCCGGCATGGACCGTTTTATTGCCGATGTGCTCCATACGGCACGTCTTGATAGTGCGGAAATTCTTTTCTACGCACCGGAAATGCTTACAATGTTTGTGCGACCGAAAAGGGTGATATCGCCCCGCAAACCCTCTTCAATATCCTCACCAATGAATCATGAAAGACCCTACACTATGTGGGTGCATGAAGATGATGAAGAGGACTGGACAAGAGAGCCTTCTGAAATGTATACTTACACACATTTCAACAAGAGAAAAAAACAGCTACTGATTGTTGATTTTTACGATTATGGCGAAACACCTTTGGCTCAGATTACGATATTTCAGACTCGCAATAACTTGACGAAAAAAATGAATGTAAAGGAAACGCATTATCGTTCGTTTTCCGTAATTCATGATATGAAGAAGTTTATGCGAGATATAGAATTCTGGTCGAATAATGTGGAAGCGAGGCGTGAGCATGCGTTTGCTAATTATAAAATCGGTCAGGAACAAGAGAAAAGAAGATTTAATTCAAAAATAACGCTCGCCCAAGGTGATTCGGCGTTAATGGCAGGAGATGCAGAAATGGCCTTGGCATTTTACAGGAAATATCTCAAATATACCAACAAACCTGAGAGGTCAGCTTTATATAACGCAGCGTGTGCCGCATCGTTGTCAGGTGAAATAGAGTATGGAATGGAATTACTGAAGACGCTTGCGCAGCGTTATGGAGATTGGTATCTTAAGGAGCCTTTGGATAAAGATTTGTTCAATCTGAGAGAGTCGGAAGAATGGCCCGCATTTTATGAAATGATTGCGGAAAGACGTAAAAATATAGAGAAAGATTATGATCAGTCTTTGCTCCGGAGATTGACAGAGATTCGTAGATCGGATCAGAATGTTAGATATCGTTTTCTGACTGCATATAACGCACAACCACAGGATTCCGTACTCGTTAATGATTTAATTAAAGAGATGAAGGAGACAGATGCTAAAAATCACGCGGCAATCGATAGCATTCTGAATGAGTATGGTTGGCCCGGTAAGGAAAAGGTGGGGGATGAGTGTATGACGATTTGGTTAGTGATCCAGCATTCTGATATTGAATCACAGATAAAGGCGTTGCCAATGCTTAAGACTGCGGTGGAAAAGGGGGATATCAAAGCTGAAAATGTAGCTATGTTGGAAGACCGTATACTTGAGAGCACCGGTAAGAAACAGAAGTATGGCACCCAGTCATACTATACGGAAGAAGATGGCGTGCAGAAGAGGGTGCTATTTCCTATTGAGGATGTTGAGCACGTCGATGAGTTGCGTCATTCGGTAGGTCTTCCTCCTCTCAGAGAGAGTTACTCAGAGGATGAACTGAGGCGAAGCGGTCTCTGGAAAGAGTGATAATCTCTTCTTCGTTCCCTACAAAAGTAAATCCGAAGCCATCGTGAGTTTCCTTCCTCTCGATGGCTATTTTGCCTCCAATCGCAGAGCTCCTTTGCTTGTAGAAATAATTTCTGTGCTGATTCCTAAGATATTCTTAAAAACTTTTTGTAACTTTGTGTTTAACATCAATGTATTGTAGTCTGTAAGGTAACAAAGCATAGTCATGGATAAGAAAGAAATATTTGATCGAATAGAATATGTAGTGGCGTGTGTCGGAGCTTTCGCACAGCGATTCAATCTCTCTAATACGCAAGCCTACGCATATTTGCGCCGTTTCACAGGTATAGATTTTCTTCTTGACTGTTATGCCGCCGAGCATACACTCTCCATCGATGATGCAGTCTCAGATCTCCAAGTAATTTGCCGACGGGAAGGAGGCAAGATATGATTCGACTATATCACGGTTCAAACGTAGCTATTGAGCAGATTGACCTTTCACGGAGTAAACGTGGCACATATGCAAATACTACTCGATAGCTACATGGATTATTGGTTTATTTGAAATTGTGAGACACGTCTCACAATTTCAAAAGTAAAGATATTATGATAACCATTGAAAATAAAAACAGTCAGTTAAGTGCACCTCAACAAGATTATGAAACTCTTGTTGATAGAATTGACAATTTATGGTCGGAGGCTCGTAATCAATCATTCCGTTTCAACTAGGCTGAAAGGATATGTGATGTGAAATGGCTCGATCGTAATGTTTTCCCATGTTCCATAGAATGAGGGCTCGACATACATCTGGAGCTTTTCGGCATTAAGAGACCCCGGAGTGTTGGGGATAGTTATCTTTAAAGTGGCGGGATCGCCTGAAGTATGACCGATGGCTATGTTGCTTATGGTGCTTTCGAATGTTGTGTTTGGGCTCCAGGCAAGAGCTGAACTTCCTAACGAGATTTCTAACGTTGAGGCAGTTCCGGAAGATGGTTGCCAGTAGAGTTCATTCTGTGGCACAGGTATTCTTAAATTTTCGGCAGAGGTTGCTGCAAAAGAATTGTAATATTCCTCACCTGTAGTAGAGGTGGATTTTACAGTTACAAACAATTTTGCAGTACATTTAAACTCAGGAGCTTCTGAGAAGACTATTTTCTGAATGTTGTCAGCGATAATTATCTCGGCATCCCGGCTATCTTTCTTAATCAGATTACCACGGAGAGAGAAGTTGAGACGACCACGAAGACTGGTAAGTGGCACCTTAAATTCGAGTGGTTCACCCGAGTATGGTTTCTCATCAACTTCATATCTTGAAGTACCGTTATTTGCAACGAGTGAAATGCTTTTCAATACCACACCTTTGGGGGCAGACATGACCACATTGTCGACATCTATAGTCATTTCTTCAGATGTAGTCAGCCAAGATGCATATGGGAGATCTTTGACAGTGGCGGATATCTTGATTTGAGAAGTGTCAATAGGTGATAGTTTTGGATCATCGTGATCAGCACAAGATGAAAGGATGCTGCAGATTGAAGTGATTGATGCAAGAGCTGTAATTTTTTTCATTTATACTTTTATTTGTCCCGAGGTATGGGGAGGGTGAGTATTGGTATTTCAATTTAATCTATGCTACTCCATGAATTTGGTATTATTGTTCATTAGGCAAGCAGAGATGCCACAAATATATACATAATTTTTCAGATTGGGAAAAAATAGTACAGAAATGTTTGATTGATACCGTAATTATATGCACAAGTTAATATTAGAAGAGGAACTCAGTAAACAAAGCATAAATAATTAGATTGGTATGAAGTCTATCGACAATTCTCCTGATGTCGGAGATTGTCAATGACCGGGTGTCGGCCATGATTTTTATGGTAACTCTGTCGCCGGAATATTTTATAGCATTATCTATCAGATTCAAAAATAATCTCCTCTACTTCGATTCCTACAAAAGTAAATCCGAAGCTATCGGGAGTTTCCTTTCTCTCGGTGGTTATTTTGCCTCCAGTCGCGGAGCTCCTTTGCTTGTAGAAATAATTTCTCTGCTGATTCCTAAGATATTCTTAAAAACTTTTTGTAACTTTGTGTTTAACATCAATGTATTGTAGTCTGTAAGGTAACAAAGCATAGTCATGGATAAGAAAGAAATATTTGATCGAATAGAATATGTAGTGGCGTGTGTCGGAGCTTTCGCACAGCGATTCAATCTCTCTAATACGCAAGCCTACGCATATTTGCGCCGTTTCACAGGTATAGATTTTCTTCTTGACTGTTATGCCGCCGAGCATACACTCTCCATCTTCCGTGGAGCATCCTTATATTAAATTGTGGGCTACCCATTACATGTATATGAACGATCCTCAAGAATACATTCTCGGGGAAGAAGTGTGCAATAATATAATTGAACAACTTGAAAAATATGCCAAATCTCTATATCATAGCCGGATGTAATGGAGCGGGAAAAACAACTGCTTCATTCAATGTACTGCCACAAATTCTCGATTGCAGGGAGTTTGTTAATGCTGATGAGATTGCAAAGGGGCTATCTCCATTTGCTCCTGAGGCGGTTGCTATACAAGCCGGGAAACTGATGCTTCAAAGAATAGATAAGTTACTAAATGAGGGTGTTTCTTTTGCGATTGAAACGACTCTTGCAACTCGGAGTTATCAAACATTGGTAAAACGTGCACATGAAAGAGGATATATTGTGCAACTACTATTCTTTTGGCTCAAATCCCCGGCGGTAGCTTGTGAGCGCGTGGAAAAACGTGTGGTAGAAGGAGGTCATAACATACCGGTCGAAACTATTTATCAACGCTATCATTTAGGATTAAAAAATCTGTTTGAAATATTTATGCCCATTGTTGATTATTGGACGCTGTATGACAATAATCTTCAAACGAGGCTTATAGCGGATAGTGAAAGTATTGTAGATGATGTATTATTTAATAAAATCAAAAAGAATTATGTCAGAAAAAGATAAATTAAATCAACGGAATATCTTGAACGAAGCACTGAAGGAATCATTCAGAAAAATGCTTGAGTTAAAGAAGAAATTAGGGCAACCGATAGTCACGAGCGACAGTGAGGGTAATCCGATTGTAATCAGTGCTGAAGAAGCAGAAAAAATTGTTTGTAATGACTAATCTCGTTGAAGTGCAATATGCCCAAACGGGCAAGTCGAGCAATACAGACGCACTTGGTATGCGCGAGATGCAGGCGATGGTTTATGCGCAGCGAACCGTCAACACTTGCTCGTAAAGGCTCCTCCTGCATCCGGCAAAAGCCGCGCTATGATGTTTGTCGCCCTTGATAAACTCGCAAATCAAGGTGTGAAGAAAGTAATTGTGGCCGTACCGCAGCAGAATATCGGACGCAGTTTCAAGGATACTCCTCTGAAAAAGTTCGGGTTCTTTGAAGATTAGCATGTTGCTCCGTATTGGAATCTATGCCTTGCAGCCGGAAGTGAGAACTTTAAGAAGGCGATAGTCCGTGAGTTCCTTGACCATCCGACTGCAACAAAGTTAGTTTGTACTCATGCCACGCTACTTAACTCGCTCAACGTTGCTTTTCACAAAATATCTTCCAAAGTGGCGCGAGGAAAACCCGGGTAAAACAAAACCTGAAATTACCGATGGCGATCCATTAGCCCGAAGAATCGCTATGGCAATCGAACACCTACGAAATCTTAAACGTCAGAAAATCGCACAGCAACAATGATAAACTGGGAAAAGGAACTTGACATCATATTTAATGCCCCTCTCTTGGCAGATGTTACCGCCACAAGAAAGCGGCCAACATCGAGCGACCGACTTATTGCGAGTTTCTGTCACCGGCTATTCTGTGCTTGATTGCTCGGGTGTGACGGATGAAGAATTTGAAAAATACTTCACCACCACAGGTAAAGATGTAGAGAGCGGTACAATTTATGTGTTGCGCTCGAAATCCACACGCCCTGAAATAGCGACGATAAAAGACCTCTACAAAATCGGCTTTACTGTTACTTCAGTCGAAAGCCGTATTGCCCAAGCGAAAAAAGAACCGACGTATCTTTGTGCAGATGTTGAGGTTGTGGCTACATGGAAGGTCTATAACGTAAAATCATCAACGTTCGAAGCTCTGATACACAAACTTTTTTCAAGTGTTCGGTTGAAAGTAACAGTTGATGGACATCGACCCAAGGAGTGGTTTATTGTTCCTTTCAAAGTGATAGAAGAGGCTATAAACGCAATAATAATAGGTAAATCAATTGAATATAATCCGCAATTGTTACAAATAATTTATAATTGATTCATTATGGATGAATTTTGGTATTTATCAATAGGTAGATGCCTGTATGGAGTATCACAAATATGAGTATTGTTGACCCGGTAAGGAAAAAGGTGGATATCAAAGCTGAAAATGTAGCGATGTTTGAGGATCGAATACTTGTGAGCACCGGTAAGAAGCAAATGTATGGCACGCAGCTATACTATATGGAAGATGATGGTGTCCAAAAGAGGGTTCTATCCCCGATAGAGGATGTTGAGCACGTCGACGAGGTGCGTCATTCGGTGGGTCTTCCTCCTCTCAAAGAGAGTTACTCAGAGGATGAACTGAGACGAAGCGGCCTCTTGAAAAATATGTAGTGGCTTGTGTAGGAGCTTTTGCGCAGCGATTTAACCTCTCCAACATGCAGGCCTACGCATATCTGCGCCGTTTCAC
>CAZEOI010000081.1:0-17361 GCA_964513775.1 uncultured Sangeribacter sp.
GGCATCAACCGGATGGGGTGTAGACAAATTGCTTGATACAATAATTCAAGTATTCGAATTAAAGAACCCGGATACGCGTCATATTCACATAAGAATGCGTCCGGAGGTAGAGCAAGGGGTTAATGCTCTAAAAGATATAATAAAGAATGATGCTACAGTCTCCCAAAAATTCGCCCCAAGATATCTCTCAATTAAGATGCTTGAGCGTGATCCGGAAGTTGAGCATATGCTGCAAGAGAGCAAAGAATACTCCCATATCTCTGAAGTGCGGGATAGAGAGAATGAAAGGATTGAAAAAGAATTGGGTGACGATACAAATTCTGTCATTGCTTCAGAGAAATATGGATTTATACAGGGAGCCCTTGCAGAGACATTTAAAAATGGAGAGAAACACGAGGAGCAATCCACGAAGATTATAGACACTTTTGTTACCAATAAATTATTCGGATTTCCCATATTTCTCCTTGTTATGTGGTTGATGTTCTGGGCTACCTTCCAGATCGGATCCTATCCTATGGAATGGATAGAACTTCTTGTAAGCTGGATTTCCGAAAAAGTCGGGACTATTATGACTGATGGTCCTCTCAAGGATCTTTTGCTTGACGGGATTATTGGCGGTGTCGGTGGTGTCATTGTATTTCTTCCCAATATACTTATCCTCTATGCCTTTATCTCATTTATGGAAGATTCAGGCTATATGGCTCGGGTAGCTTTTATCATGGATAAACTTATGCATAAGATGGGTTTACATGGTAAATCATTCATCCCCTTGGTAATGGGATTTGGTTGTAATGTTCCTGCCATCATGTCTACACGAATTATTGAAAGCAAGTCGAGCCGGCTTATCACCATATTGATTAATCCGTTTATAAGTTGTTCGGCGCGCATACCTATTTATATACTTCTTGCAGGTGCATTTTTCCCTAAATATGGAGCTTGGGTATTTACAGGTCTTTATGTATTAGGTGTATTGGTGGCTGTGATGACGGCACGATTTTTGAGGAGATACTGGTTTAAGGTTGATGAAACTCCATTTGTAATGGAGCTTCCACCATATCGTATGCCAACAGCGAAAGCTACTATGAGAAATATGTGGGCAAAGGCCAAACAGTATATCAATAAGATGGGTGGAATTATACTGATAGCTTCAATAATTATTTGGGCTCTCTCCTATTTCCCAAGATATAGTGCGGATCAGATGCCACAAGATTTCGTTGAGAGCACCGTCGCGGATCTTCCTCAATCGACTATCGAAAAGTACAATGAGCAAGATATAGACAATCTGGTTTTACAATCGTATCAACAGGAACATTCAATTTTGGGCTATATAGGAAAAACGTGTGAACCTGTAATGAGTCCGATGGATTTTGACTGGAAAATATGTTGTTCCCTTTTGGCCGGTTGTGCAGCTAAAGAGGTCGTTGTCTCCACACTTGGAGTGTTATATGTGGGTGATGATGATGCAGACTTAATTTCAGAACGATTAAGAACCCCATCAAGAATCACCGGAAAGGCTCCTTTTGATCCTGCGAAAGCTCTTGCATTCATGGTATTTGTATTGCTCTATTTTCCATGTATCGCTACCCTTTCTGCCATTATGCGAGAGACAGGCTCGTGGAAATATTCTCTTTTCTCTATATGTTACAATACAGCACTTGCTTGGCTTTTGGCGTTCCTGACATATCGAATCGCCTTGTTATTCTGAAAAATGAACCATACAAAAATGGCCTCACTAAATATCTACAATTTAGTGAGGCCATTTTTGTATGGTTCATATTTTCAAATCTTATTCTTCTGTAGAAGTCAAAGGTCTATATTTCAGTTTGGGCTTTTCATCTCCCTCTTCATAGTTCACTTCAATTGTGCCTCCGAGTTGGCCGTCGGCATTAAGTTGAAGCATCATCTCTGCCAGCTCATCTTCAAGATACTTCTGAATGGCCCTCTTTAAGGGTCGCGCTCCGAAATTCTTGTCATAACCTTTGGTGGCAATGAAATCTTTGGCCGAGTCAGACAATTCAAGCTTGAACCCAAGTTTCTCGATTCTTGTATAGAAATCCTTGAGCTCTATGTCAATGATCTTGAAAATAGCCTCTTTGTCAAGCTGGTCAAACATAATGATATCATCCACTCTGTTAAGAAACTCCGGAGAGAAGGCTTTGTTCAGAGCTTTTGAAATCACACTCTGAGCCTGAGCTTTGCTCACAGTCTCTGTGTTGAAGCCAACTCCACCTCCGAAATCTTTCAGCTGACGGGATCCTACGTTGCTTGTCATTATCAAAATTGTATTGTTGAAGTCAATACGTCGTCCGAGTGAGTCGGTAAGACGACCCTCGTCCATGACTTGCAGCAATAGGTTGAATACATCAGGATGAGCTTTTTCAATTTCATCAAGCAAAACAACTGAATATGGTTTGCGTCTTACCTTCTCAGTGAGCTGGCCTCCCTCTTCATAACCAACATATCCCGGAGGTGCACCAACAAGACGAGACACTGTGAATTTCTCCATGTACTCACTCATATCCATACGTATAAGAGAATCTTTGGAATCAAACAGATATTCTGCTATCTTTTTTGCAAGATGTGTTTTACCTACACCTGTAGGACCCAAGAACATGAAAACTCCAATTGGCTTTTCAGGATCCTTAAGGCCAATTCTATTGCGCTGTATTGCCTTCACCACTTTTTTGATGGCATCATCTTGACCTATTACAGAGCCTTGGAGTGCGTGGCCCATCTCAAGAAGACGACTTCCTTCAGCCTGAGCTATACGCTGTGTAGGAACTCCTGTCATCATGGCCACAACCTCAGCAACCTTGTCTTCATCCACTTCCTGACGTTCCGTGTCAAGACGTTTCTCCCAAGCCTCTTTAGCGGCGGCAAGCTCATCTTTCTTGTGAGTCTCTTTATCGCGCAATGAAGCTGCCTGCTCAAAATTCTGTGAACGAGCTGCCGAGAGCTTTTCGTCGGTGATTTCATCGATCTCCTTCTCAAGGCGTTCGATCTCTTCAGGAACCACAATATTTGTAATATGCACTCTCGATCCAGCCTCATCTAAGGCATCAAGTGCCTTGTCCGGGAAGTTTCGGTCACTTACATATCTTTGGGTTAGATCCACACAAGCTTGCAAAGCCTCATCTGTATAATTTACATTATGATGCTTCTCATACTTATCTTTAACTTGCTTAAGAATCTGGAGTGTCTCTTCAGGAGAGGTAGGCTCAACCATGACTTTCTGGAATCGCCGTTCCAACGCTCCATCTTTCTCTATGTTCTTTCTGTATTCATCCAGAGTAGTAGCTCCGATACATTGAATCTCACCACGTGCCAAAGCCGGTTTCAGCATATTAGCCGCATCCATTGATCCTGGTGCTCCTCCCGCTCCTACAATGGTATGGATCTCATCAATGAAAAGGATGATGTCGGGATTTTTTGACAACTCATCAAGCACGGCTTTTATACGTTCTTCAAACTGACCGCGATATTTGGTGCCAGCTACCATGCCTGCCATATCCAAGCTTATCACGCGTTTATCAAAGAGAATCCTTGATACTTTACGTTGGGTGATTCTGAGTGCCAGACCCTCCACAATAGCGGATTTACCAACACCAGGCTCTCCAATAAGTACAGGGTTGTTCTTTTTTCTTCTTGACAAAATTTGTGCAAGACGTTCGATTTCATTCTCACGTCCTACAACAGGATCAAGTCTTCCTTCCAAGGCGGCTTTGGTCATATCATAGCCGAATTTATCAAGAGCCGGAGTGTCATTACCAGATTTTGCTTTTGATGCACCTTTACCGGCAGCTTGATTGCCGGATGGCTTCTGATAGGATGCGTCTCTTTTGAAAGGAGAAGTCTCCTCTTCCTCTTCTTCATCAAAGTCGTTGCCGGCAGTTGGAGAAGTGGCATCAGAGAGATTTTGGATTGTAATATCAAAATCCAGATATTTATCTTTAATATGTCTCAAAAATTCGCTGTCCATAGAGCGTTGATCATGAATTAGTGCAAGGATAATATGCTCCCCCGATATGGTATGGGCATTTACTTTACGTGCCTCCGAGGTGGCAAGCTGGAGATGCCTGATTGCCGACAGAGAGATCTTGAACTGCTGGTCAAACAATGTAGTAGTCTCTACGGGGGGCTGGGCGTTAACCAGATATTCTTCAAGCTCTTTGGTCATATCTTCCAAAGGCACCTGAAGCTGTCTTAAAATCTTATTAGCGTAACCGTCAGGATTACGTATTGCCCCTAATACAAAGTGTTCGCTAAGAATAGCGGGCGACCTGAAATTGCGTGCCTCGGCATACGCGACTTCAAGTATTGGACGGAATTGCTTTGAAAAGTCGTTTTTCATCAAATTATTTTGTGTTACATTTTTACCAAGTGTCTGAAGATTTCAACAATCCTTGAATGATGGCTTAATCTTTCTTTCATAAATTAATTTAAGAAGGATGTAAGCCGACTCTTATGTGAATAAAGAATCATGTAAAATATTATTCACCATAAGCATTTTTCAGCACAAGGTTTTTATAATAAAACAAATTTACTTGATATTGTTGCAAATAATGTGCCAATTTATTTGCAATATCAAATATTGTCAATATTTAAGATTTATTGAGACTATTTTGAATTTCAGACTTAAATAGAAGTTTCTCTCCCCTATCGTGCATCATCCGCCCTGCATATTTCGAGGCTTGGTCTAAACTGTCATATTTAAATAAAAGGAAATCATATTTAAGTTTAGCGGTAGGCGCTCTTAAAGAAAATGAAGATGTTCAATAGATTGGATACACTTTGACGAAAGAAAATGAAGAGATCATACAATATGCGAAAATTACTTTCTGCCTATTCTTGTAGCTTGCCATTGAAAATGATTGATTAATACATCAGGATATATTCTTAGATTGCGAAATTTATTGGTAATGTCAATATATTTTTGTAACTTTGCTCCTTGGAAAGTGTAGAAATTACGCTGAGTCCCGCCCGGTATAAAGGGGTCAGATAAAAAGATGAAATAATAAAAAATGCAAGGAGACGACAAAATTATTCCGATCAATATTGAATCGGAAATGAAAAGCGCCTATATCGACTATTCCATGTCGGTCATTGTTTCGCGTGCCCTTCCAGATGTAAGAGATGGCTTTAAGCCTGTGCATCGCAGGGTGCTTTATGGAATGAATGAACTTGGCAACTTTTTCTCAGGCGACACAAAAAAGTCAGCCCGTATCGTCGGTGAGGTAATGGGTAAGTATCACCCCCACGGAGACTCATCCATCTATTTCACGATGGTGAGAATGGCTCAGGATTGGTCACTACGTTATCCTCTTGTCTTTGGTCAGGGAAACTTTGGCTCCATTGACGGCGACTCCCCCGCAGCTATGCGTTACACTGAGGTGAAACTTGCTCGTATGGGTGAGGAGATGCTTCAGGATATTGATAAGGACACTGTGGATTTCGTTCCTAACTTCGACAATACATTGTCAGAGCCATCTGTTCTTCCCACCCGTATACCTAATTTGCTCGTAAACGGTGCGTCAGGTATTGCGGTGGGTATGGCAACGAATATGCCACCTCACAACCTTACGGAATCTCTGAACGCAGCAATTGCCCTTATTGATGATCCGGAACTTGATGTTGCCGGCCTTATGGAGTATATAAAAGCTCCAGACTTTCCTACAGGTGGCGAAATCTTTGGCATCCAGGGAGTGAAAGATGCTTTCGAAACCGGACGTGGCAGAATTATTGTCAGGGCCAAGGCTGAAATTGAAAGTGACGGTAATCACGATCAGATAGTTATTTCCGAGATCCCTTATGGAGTGATCAAAAATGATCTTGTAAAGAGCATTGCTGATCTTGTGGAGGAAAAAAAGATTGATGGCATTGCTGACATAACTGACACGTCAGCCCGCGGACAGATGCATATCGCTATTGATATCAAGCGTGATGCCAATGCCAAGGTCATCCTCAACAAATTGTATAAAATGACTCAGCTTCAGACCTCATTCAGTGTCAATAATGTGGCATTGGTCAATGGGCGTCCGAAGACATTGAATCTTAGGGAGCTTCTTCAGGCATTTGTGGAGCATCGTCACGAGGTGGTGATACGTCGTACGAGATTTGAGCTGAAAAAGGCTGAAGAGCGAGCACATATATTGAGAGGCTTGATGATAGCCTGTGATAATATCGATGAGGTTATTCATATCATAAGGTCTTCACAAACTACTGATGAAGCACGCACAAGATTGTCTGAAGCTTTCGAACTTGATGAAGTTCAGACTCGTGCTATAGTTGAGATGAGACTGCGCCAGCTCACAGGTCTTGAGATGGAAAAGTTGCGCGGTGAGTATGATGATCTTATGAAGTTGATAGCACATCTCAATGACATCCTTAACAATGATGAAGTTTGCAAGGGTGTTATGAAAGATGAGTTGATAGAGATTCGCGATAAATATGGTGATGAGAGAAAGACAAAGATTAATCTTTTCTCCGGAGATCTTAATGCGGAAGACTTCTATCCTGACGATGAGATGATCATCACTATTTCTCACCTTGGCTATATTAAACGTACACCCCTGACTGAATTTAGAGCGCAGAATAGAGGCGGAGTTGGAGCTAAGGGTAGTGATACCAGAGATTCTGACTTTATCGAGCATATTTATCCGGCTTCCAATCACAATTATATGCTTTTCTTCACGGAGAAAGGACGTTGCTATTGGCTGAAGGTCTATGAGATTCCGGAATGTGCCAAGAATTCAAAAGGTAGAGCTATACAGAATCTTCTCAATATTGAGGCAGATGATTCTGTCAATGCCTTCATTCGTATCAAGAAACTAAATGATCCTGATTTCATCAATTCACATAATCTTATATTCTGCACTAAGAAAGGTGTGATAAAGAAGACTTCTCTTGAGGCTTATTCAAGACCTCGTGCCAATGGCGTGAATGCGATTATCATCAGGGAGGACGACCAGTTGCTTCAGGTGAGTCTCACCGATGGTAATGCTGATATAATCTTGGCCGACAGAGAAGGTAGGGCTACTCGTTTCCATGAAAGTAAAGTCAGAGAGATGGGTCGCGTCTCCACAGGTGTTCGTGGCATGACATTGGGCGGTGAGAATGACGAAGTGGTCGGTATGATCACTTTGACAGGTTCACCCGACGAAACCGTTATGGTTGTGTCGCAGAATGGTTATGGAAAAAGATCCTCACAAGAAGATTACCCAACCCACAATCGTGGAGGCAAAGGTGTGAAGACCATTAATATTACAGAGAAGACCGGTGAATTGGTTGCCATCAAGAATGTCAACGATAAAAACGATCTGATGATAATAAATCAGAGTGGCATCACCTTGCGCTTGCCTGTTGAGGGTATACGTGTAATGGGACGAGCCACTCAGGGTGTGAGATTGATTGATCTTACCAAACGAGGCGATACGATAGCATCGGTTTGTAAGGTTGATTCTGATCCTGAAGAGGAGATTGAGAAAGATCTTTCAGAAGAAATGTCGCAAGTGACTGATAAG
This sequence comes from uncultured Sangeribacter sp., assembly GCA_964513775.1. Lineage (GTDB taxonomy): Bacteria > Bacteroidota > Bacteroidia > Bacteroidales > Muribaculaceae > Lepagella. Next base: position 7,521 of record CAZEOI010000081.1, read on the forward strand.
GAGCTTGATGCTGAACTTTTGAAAAGATTGTCTAATGACTCTGAAGCTGAAAAAGAGATTGAAGCTGATGAAATAGAAGATGATGCCTCATCTCTTGAAGAATGAAAATTAATCCTTAAATAATTGCGTATATGAACAGATTTGTAACCATCGCGCTCTGTGTGGCAGCCGTAGGCTCAATGAGCGCACAGAAAGCTGTCGTAGATCAAGCCGGTAAATTGGCAGGAAAGATCGATCAGCTTGGTAATGCCCGCAATCTTATAAAGCAGGCTATTGAGAATCCTGAGACAGCTCAGGATGCGCGCACATATTTTACTGCAGGTAAAATCGAGTTTGATGCTTTTGATAAGGCGGAGGTAAATAAGGCTATCAATCCTTCTGATCCATCGGCTCAGCCTGAAGTTATGGGCGAAGAGCTTCTCAATGGATATAAATACTTCCTTAAAGCCCTTCCCCTTGACAGCGTGCCTGATGAAAAAGGTAAGATCAAACCGAAATACTCTAAGGATATCTATAGCAAGATTGCAGGACATGCTAACAATTTCTTTGGTGTAGGTGCTGACTACTTCAACGCTAAGAAATACTATCCGGAAGCATATGAGGCATTCATGATCTATGGTGATCTCCCTTCAAGCGGTATGCTCGGAAAAGCTGCTGCTTTGATTCCTGAAGAACAGATAGCCACCTCTTATTTCAATGCAGGTCTTGCAGCATATCAAGGCAATGCAGTTGAAGAGAGTGCCAACGCTTTCAAGAAAGCACGTCAGGCAGGTTATGACAAAGATGAGGCTTATATTTATGAGATAGCTTGCTGGCAGAATCTTGCTCAAAAGGATGAAGCTCGTGCGGCCGAGTCACAGCAGAAGATTATGGAAGTAGCCCAAGCCGGCTATGACAAATTTGGCATGGAGCAGCCTATTTTCTTCAATAATATTGTCAACTCACTTGTGCTGGACGGCAAAACACAGGAAGCTCTTTCCAAACTTGACGCAGCTATAAGCGCTAATCCTGACAATGCGGGTCTTTATGGACTTCGCGGTTATGTTTACGATCGTGCGGAAGATGACGAAAAATCTGAAGCCGACTACCGTAAGGCCGCATCAATTCCTAATGTGGATTTCGAAACTCTTAAGAATGCCAGCAAAAAGATTTTCCGAATCGGTACAACCAAGTGGGATAAAATCGAGGGCAATTCAGATGAGGCAAAGGCAGCTCGTCAGAATGTGAAGACCAACTATTTTGATGTTTCGAAGAAGATCGCAGATCAGGCTAAAGGCATGAATCCCACTGACGGCGATCTACAGTCGCTCATGGAGAGCATAGATTACGTGCTTACCACATATTTCTAATAGCAGGTAAATAATTCTATATCCCGGTAAAGATGTAGATTATATTGGCTAATGTGATGAAAGAATAGAAAAGTGTCCGCTTATCACGGGCACTTTTTTATTCTTTTAATCATATAAAGGTTTTTTTATTTTAATGACTTGTTTTTTTTCATTAACTTTGCAAATAATTTAGCTGAAGGAGGAGATGGTCCCGATAGGCAAGCTCTCTTCAGTAAGTAAATGTTTTGAAACAATGGGAATTTTTTCATTTACACAGGAAATAGCAATGGATTTGGGCACCGCCAATTCCATCATCATACACAACGACAAAATTGTAGTAGATGAGCCCTCTGTTGTGGCCATTGAAAATAAGACCGACAAGCTCTTAGCTGTTGGAAGCTCTGCACATCAGATGGAAGGTAAGGAACCTCCCGGCATTCGCACTATACGTCCTTTGCGTGACGGTGTGATTGCAGACTTCAACGCTGCTGAGCAAATGATCAGAGGAATGGTGAAAATGGTAAGCTCTAAACGCAGATGGTTCTCGCCATCTCTGCGTATGGTGGTTTGTGTGCCTTCAGGATCCACCGAAGTTGAGCTGCGAGCCGTAAGAGATTCATCTGAACATGCCGGAGGCCGAGATGTATATATGATTTATGAGCCGATGGCTGCAGCCTTAGGTATTGGCCTCGATGTTGAGGCGCCGGAGGGGAACATGATTGTAGATATAGGCGGAGGTAGCACTGAGATTGCGGTAATCTCTTTAGGAGGGATTGTCAGCAATAAAAGTATCCGTCTTGCAGGTAATGATCTCACTGCCGATATCCAGGAGCATATGGGTAGAGTACATAATCTCAAGGTGGGTGCAACTATGGCAGAACAGATAAAAATTAATGTGGGTTCAGCTCTACCTGTTCTTGACAACCCACCGGAGCCATTTATAGTTTGTGGTCCCAACAGAATGTCGGCATTGCCTATGCAGGTGCCTGTAACTTATGAGGAGATCTCACATTGTATAGATAAATCAATTTCCCGCATGGAGGCTGCCATTCTTGCAGCATTAGAGGAGACTCCCCCGGAGCTTTATGCAGATATTGTCAAGAACGGTATTTATCTTGCAGGTGGTGGCGCGCTTCTCAAAGGTCTTGCAAAAAGATTCTCAGATAAGATGCGTATTGAGTTTAAGATAGCGGAAGATCCGTTACATGCTGTGGCCAAAGGAACTGGAGTGGCCCTCAAAAACATAAATAAATTCTCGTTCCTAATAAGATAAGATTTTATTGGAAGAGGGTTTTCTTAAATACATAGGGGCAATTGTGTCGGTGCTGACACAATTGCCTCAGATGATTGTAGGAAGTCTGAGATTGTAATAATATGTTTGATTGATAAAACCGGGTACTGTTGAAGAATTTATTAAATTTTTTGATAAAATATGGCACATGGATATTATTTGTCTTCTATGTGATAATTAGTTGTGTGCTATTGTTCAGCCGTAACGCTTATCAGCAATCGGTTTATCTTACGTCGGCCAACGATGTTACATCTACAGTAAATATTGCTACTTCTCAGGTGACAGGATATTTCCATCTGCGGGCAATCAATGAAAGTCTTCAGGCAAGTAATGCAAATCTCGAGAATGAAGTGCTCAACCTGCGTCATCAACTTGCAGAATACCAGACTTTACTCGCTGACACACTTCATTCAAAAATTTCGACAGAAAGATTTGATTATATACCGGCTGCTGTTATTAATAATAGTGTGAGGCATCCGAGAAATTATTTCTCGATCAACAGAGGTGCCAATGACGGAGTGAAAACCGGTATGGGAGTAGTGGATCAAAATGGAGTGGTAGGTATTGTCAATGTCACAGGCGCACGAACTTCTCGTGTGATTTCTCTCTTGAATGAGACTCAGCATTTCTCTGTGAAGATCAAAGATACAAATTTCATCGGTTCTCTTGCTTGGAAAGGTGATGATCCGGCAATTGCATACATGGAGCAAGTGCCACGACATGCTAAGTTCCATACCGGCGATACGATAGTGACAAGTGGATATTCCACAACGTTTCCCGAAGGTATCCCGATTGGCACTATAATGAATCGCATAAAGGGAAGTGATGATAATTTCTTTATCTTAAAGATAAAATTGAATTCCGATTTCAGAGCCTTGAGTGTGGTGAGAATTATAAAAGATGATTTTAAGAATGAATTGGATTCACTTCACAGTTTTGATATAGTTTCTGATAAGTGACAAATATTCACAAGCAATGAGGTGATTTTACAGTTAAGTCAAATATTTGAAACTCCCACTGTTGTTTCACTTTTTGCAACAAGACCCGAATTGCTTTAATATGATATCTATATAGCAGTGTCATGTTATTTTAGTTTGCGAAATTCTTTTAAAGAGTTTTGATTCTGTTATTTCATTCAGAAACAATCAGGCAAGTCTAAAGTCTTCTTTTAGACATATCTTTTCCACTTCTCGGATTATTCAGTATGCCGATTTCTCTCTTTAGACTAATGTCTTAATTAAGCGATTATCGAATCAAAACGTTGGCCAAGGTCATGAGTCTGATAGGATTCAGCATATTCTACTCTAAAATCAACAAATAGCATCATAACTATATGAATAAAGATATTCTTAAGTTCTCGGTATTGTTTTTTATCATGCTGTTGCTTCAGGTGTTGATATGCAATCACATTGCTATCTTCAATGTGGCGGTGCCGATTATATTCATATACTTTATTATTCGACTGCCTATCTCAATAGGTCAAGGTTGGTTGTTTACCTTGTCATTTCTGTTAGGCTTGATTGTGGATATATGCGCGGACACTCCCGGAGTCAATGCTTTAAGTTGCACATTGTTGGCTGCTCTTAAGAAACCCATTTATTATGCGTATGTTCCGAAAGATGATAAGACTATGGATCTTATACCTTCAATATCGTCTCTTGGAGTCGCCACTTACTGTAAATTTCTTGTCACCCTAATAGGAATCTATTGTATTCTTGTGTTCAGTATAGAATATTTCAGTTTTGCTGACGTTAAAGAAGTAGTGATTTTATCGGCTTCCAGCTGCCTCCTCACTTTTATTACATTGCTGGCAATTGACTGTTTAATCATAACAAAATCGTGACCAAAGACTATACTTTAGCAAAGCGAAGATATATAATATCGGGATTTATATGCGTAATAGTCGCTATATATATATTCCGTCTGTTCTCTCTCCAGGTCGGTGACGATAAATACAAAGAGAATGCAGAGAGCAATGCCTTTCTAAGAAGAGTTATTTATCCTGCACGTGGATTGATCTACGACCGAAATGAGAAACTGGTAGTGTTTAACCAACCGGCATACGATGTCATGCTCATCCCCAAAGATGTAGGTGAGTTTGATACCCTTGCCCTATGTAAGGTTCTGAATATCGATAAACCTCGCCTGCTCGAACTTTGGGCAGAGATGAAAAATCCAAGAAAGAATCCAGGATATTCATCCTACACCCCACAGAAATTGATTTCACAACTCTCGGCGGAGGATTATGGACGGCTTCAGGAAAAGTTATATCTTTTCCCCGGCTTTTTCATTCAGACGAGAACTGTGCGCCAATATAACTTTAATTCAGGAGCTAATATTCTTGGCAATATTAGAGAGGTCTCGGCCAAGGATGTTGAGAATGACCGTTACTACAGATCGGGCGATTATACGGGCGATCTTGGAGTTGAAAAAAGTTATGAGAAACACCTAAGGGGCATTAAAGGTGTGGAGATCCTGATGAAAGATGCCTACGGGCGCATAAAAGGGAAATATGAGAATGGTGTGCATGATGAGGCTCCCGTTTCAGGACGTAATCTTACCCTTTCCATTGACATGGAACTACAGGAATATGGTGAGAGATTGATGGCTAATAAAATCGGAGCTATTGTTGCTATCGAACCGGCAACCGGAGAAATTCTTGCACTCGTATCATCACCATCATATGATCCTAATCTTCTTGTGGGCAAACCTCGCGGAAAGAATTACGCGGCTTTGGTAAAAGATCCATATAAGCCTCTTTATGACCGTGCTCTTCAGGCTGCTTATCCTCCCGGTTCAACATTCAAACCGACCCAAGGTCTCATCTTCTTACAAGAAGGTATTATAACCACTGGTACACAATATCCATGTTATCATGGGTATATCAACAGAATCCGAGTTGGTTGTCATGGACATGGCTCCCCTATCGCTCTTAAACCTGCTTTGCAGACATCTTGTAATGCATATTTCTGTTGGGGTTTCAAGAATATGATAGATAAACGTGGAACTAAACCATTCAATCAGTTCGAGAAATGGAAAAATTATCTTGTGGAAATGGGATATGGATATAGGCTGGGCGTTGATCTGCCTTCTGAAAGTCGAGGATTCATTCCAAATTCGGAATACTATTCCAAGTCATTCAGAGGTGCCAACTGGAGTGGTAATTCCATTATTTCAGTAGCCATAGGTCAAGGTGAGGTTTTGGCAACTCCTTTACAGATTGCAAATCTATGCGCCACGATCGCAAACAGAGGTTATTTCTACACCCCTCATGTTGTTAAGGAAATTCAGGACACAGTGCTTGATTCAAAGTATAGGGAGAAACGTATGCCTAATATTAAAAGGGAATATTATGAGGATATTGCTGAGGGTATGCGAATGGCCGTAACAGGCGGAACATGTCGTCTGGCAAATCTCCCGGGAATTGAAGTATGTGGCAAGACAGGTACTGCTCAGAATCCACATGGTAAGGATCACTCGGCATTTATGGGTTTTGCTCCCTACCATAATCCAAAGATAGCGATAGCAGTCTATGTTGAGAATGCCGGTTTTGGCGCAGCCTATGGTGTGCCTATCGGTAGTTTGATGATGGAAAAATATCTTACGGGTGAAATTAGTGCCGCCCGGAAAGGTCTGGAAGAAAGAATGTTGAACTCAAATACAATTATAAGCAGTGGAGTCAAGACACACTGAAGCCAATGTCTCGGTGTTCCGGTCGTTAGACTGGTTCACCATTTTTCTATATATAATACTTGTATCGGCCGGCGCTGTAAGCATATACGCTGCCAGTTACGACTTTGACAATGCCAGTATGTTTGATTTTGCAGAATTTTCCGGTAAGCAATTCCTATGGATAGGACTCTCCTTGATAATAGGTTGTGTGATCCTGCTTTTGGATTATCGTATCTATGAAGCGTATGCCTATCCCATATATGGCATAGTGATATTGATACTTATCGCCACGATTTTCTTAGCTCCGGATATCAAAGGCTCAAGATCGTGGTTGGTGTTTGGTCCTGTTAGTCTGCAGCCTGCGGAATTTGGTAAGTTTGCTACAGCATTGGCACTTGCAAAACTTTTCAATTCCTATAATTTCACATTAAATGCCAAGATAAGTAACTACTTCAGGGCACTTATAATTATCTTCCTTCCCATATGTCTTATACTTTTGCAACGGGAAACAGGAAGTGCTCTTGTGTATATTTCTCTGATATTTGTTTTATACAGAGAGGGTATGAGCGGACTGATACTGTTTTCAGTTTTATGTGCCATTGTATATTTTGTGGTAGCTGTGAAATTTGTTGAGCCGCTGATACTGGGCATGCCTGCAGGAGAGTTCTCAGTCTTCGTCATTATAATGCTTATATATGTTGGCATGTTGGTAATGTATTGTCGGGATTTCATCATTGCACGTAATGTCATCATATGGTTTGTTGCCACAGGTGTGATTGTGGCTGTACTCTCTTTATTCGGAATCGAAGTTAAAGGAATAATTTATTTTCTTTCCGTTCTTGGTGTGGCATTTGCTTACACTCTGTTTGCTATGTTTCATCATAGGATTGAGAAATTTCTTGTGACAGTAGGGTTTGCTCTTGTTTCAGTTTTATTTCTCTTCTCAGTAAACTATGTATTCGGTAATGTGCTTGAGCCACATCAGCAGATGCGTATAAAGGTTGCTTTGGGAATAGAGGAAGATTTGCGTGGTGCCGGTTATAATGTAAATCAGTCGAAAATTGCAATTGGTTCCGGTGGCATTACAGGTAAAGGATTCCTGAATGGTACGCAGACAAAGCTAAAATATGTACCAGAACAGCATACAGATTTTATTTTCTGTACGATTGGTGAGGAGGAAGGTTTTATCGGCTCCACTACAGTATTGCTTGTATTCCTTGCTTTGATACTTAGAGTTATTCATCTCGCCGAGCGACAACGTACACCTTTTGGTCGTGTTTATGCTTATTGTGTGGCCAGTTGTCTTATCTTTCATTTATGTATAAATGTGGGTATGGTAATAGGCTTGTGTCCGGTAATAGGAATCCCACTCCCCTTTTTCAGTTATGGAGGTTCTGCTTTATGGGGATTTACTATTTTTCTCTTTATTCTTTTAAGAATCGATGCTTCTCGTAAGGAGAGGCGAGATTAAATTTTACAACTTTATAATATTTTTACAGTTTGAATTGTTATAAAGTAAAGTGGTTAAGTCAAACTGTTATTTGAGCTAATGGCTCAATAAATGTCTTCTTTCAGGTTTGGAAGACATTTTGATTTAACCATTGTGTATTAAAAATTAAATGCCGAAGATGTCAGATTTGGCATAAATATTAAAACAAGTAGTGTATCATGGCAAATAAGCGTGAATTCAAGAAATATGTAGAAGCAGTAGGTGCATCTGCATGTGATGGTATGATGGAAGTGTATTATACTGTAGGAAGTGCAGAGAAAGATATAATTGCTAAGGCTGTTGAGAAGGTTTTATGCGCAACTGCTGCCGCCACAGCGAATGCCAATGTGTTCTTTGATAAAGGAGCTAAGGCTTTCGCCGACCGTAAAGAATACGGCAAAGCAAAGAGTGATTTCTTCAAAAAGCTCTTCACAAAAATCAATGCTGATTTCACCAAGGAGCTTGATGAGGCATTGAAAATTTTCAATGGAGCCATCCCTCAGAATGTTAAGGATCAAAATAAGGTTATCGCGGCTCAATAAACAATGGGGAGTAATTAATAATTTTCTCCGTAGTACATAATTCAAATTCCCCGAATCATGGTGTAGTCATGATTCGGGGAATTATTAAAATTTTATCTAATGAATCTTTGGAAGTGGCTACTTCATATTTTCCATTGGAAAGTTGAAATCACGGTGCCCCGTCGTGATAAATGTGTGATATGTGTAGCACCGCATACATCAAATTGGGATTTTATACTCGGACTTTTTGCTTACAAGTCATTAGGAAGGACTGCAAATTTTCTGATGAAGGAGTTCTGGTTTTTCTTCCCTTTGAAATATCTTCTCAAAGCATTAGGTGGTATCCCTGTACCAAAATCAAATAAGAAAGGGTCTCTCACGGAAAATGTAATTTCGCTATTCAAAACTCACGACTATGTTAATCTTGCTGTAACACCAGAAGGCACCCGAAGTTATACTGATAAATGGAGAACAGGCTTTTTATATATTTCATATGGTGCTGATGTCCCAATTCAATTAGGATTGATTGATTATAGTAAGAAATTAATATTAATTGAGAAGGAGTACTTCCCTACCGGAAATGTTGAGGTAGACATGAAAGCAATTCGGAGTTATTATACAGGTTTGAAATCAGCCGCCAAATATCCCGAAAAGTTCAGCGAATAGCAATTTACTAAAGACAGCTTATCTGATAACATGAAGTATAAGGAAAATATAAAACTTTGTGTCTTCCCTATGACAATAGTCTGGGGTAACATAAAAGCAAATCTTAATAATCTTGAGAAGTCATTATGCAATCTCAATCCGGAGACAGATATCTTAGTTTTGCCGGAAACATTTTCTACCGGCTTTCCTACAAATACAGAGCCTGATGAGTTGGTAAAACTTATTGATGATAATTCCAATAAAGTTATTGAAGCTATTCAATCACTGTCAGCTCGTTTTAATGTAAGTATTGCCGGAAGTGTTATCGCTACTGAAAATGGGAAGTTCTATAACCGTGCATTTTTCATTAAGCCTGATGGTTGTGCGGTTTATGCTGATAAAAAACATTTGTTTTCTATGGCAGGAGAGTCCAAAATTTTTACACCTGGCCACCATCGTTTATCGGTAGAATATTTGGGTTGGAATATCGCGATGGTAGTATGTTATGATATCCGCTTCCCGGTTTGGTGTCGTAACAGGAAAAATGAATATGATTTATTGTTGGCCGTTGCAAATTGGCCTACTGTCAGAATAAATGCATGGGAGAGGTTATTGCCGGCGCGTGCTATTGAGAATGAGGCTTATGTAGTTGGGGTCAACTGTACTGGCATCGATAAGCAAGGTTATGAGTATAATGGTAGCTCAATGATATTGGATTACAAAGGGGAAAAACTCGGTTATGGTGAAGGGGATTTCATTTATGCGGATCTCTCTCTTGAGAAGCTTCGTAGATTTAGAGAGAAGTTTCCGGTTTGGCAAGATGCTGATGTTTTTTCCATGGGTAGTGTTTCACTGAGTGTGTCTGAGGCGAGTTCACACAAGCCTATAAACCTCA
>CAZEOI010000082.1:0-17272 GCA_964513775.1 uncultured Sangeribacter sp.
GCCTCGTGTTTGGCTGACATTACATTATTGTCGTCGAACACCTGCACGCGATAGCAGTCTTCATCGAGGTCATATTTTGCAATTTCCTCGTTGGTCACAGCATTGTAGATGCGTATGTAGGAGTTGTGAACCTGACCGAAGTTCTGACGACGTTTTTCAGCCTCGTGAATGGTTACAGTGAATATGATTTCCTGAATGCGGGGATCCACTTTAGAAAGATCCACGGTCAGAGTCTCGTCATCACCACCGTCGCTATTGCCACCGGTAAGGTCATCGCCTGATGATTCGACAGCCCTATCGGGTGAAATCTGGTTGTTGTAGAATACGAAGAACTCATCCTTAGGAAGTTTCTTGTTCTCGCCAAGCATGAATGCGGAAGCGTCAAGATCGAAGTCGTAACCCGTGCTTGTGTTAGGATCCCAGCCAAGACCGACTCCGACCTTCTGGAGTCCAATCTCAATGCGCTGGCCTTTTTGAAGATTGATTGCCATTTGTATTGATGTTATTTATGGTTAAATTTCTTAGAATACAAAATTAGGTAAGTTTGTATAAATATAGCTAATTTTTGCAACGTTTCAATCCAATCTTAGGCTTAATGGCTTTTGTGGTTGCAACATTTCAACTCTACTCAACGCGAAGGCCTTAAAATTAGAATACTACGCGGTTGTAAATTTAATAAAAATTTCTCGGATAATCCCTATGTTTTACAATCAATTTCTTACGAAGTATATCTTTTTTGATTTGCAAGTTAACTTGCAAAACCTGATTGAGTATTCATAAATAGTAAGAAAGCTATTTATTAGAAATAAATAGTCAACGATTGATTTTGATAACCGGCTTGCACATAGATCATTGACTTATAATCAAACTCTCTTGCCAACCTACCCTCGAATGTAGAATGAGTTTTTGTAATGCTCCCTCTCGGTACAACTGCTACCCAATTCTCTCTACCAATAGCATCTTTCCCTGTAGAATAGAAAGTAACAGAGCCGTTCTCGATTTTGATTTTTATTCTCACTAACTGACCCCCACTAACATAATAAGCAGTAACCACCTGTTCACGAGTGTTATATTGAGCAAGCAAATGGGTGTCATTGCCACTTAAGGTTCCATTAGCATAGGCTGTAAAGGAGCCTAATAGCAACCCAGCCATTAACAAAATTTTGTTCATCGGTTCGATTATTGCGGTTCTCAATCCCAAGAAACCTTGATAAGATTAAATAAAGAAAAGATGTGGGATTGTACTTGTAAGTATGCACCAATAATTAATGATATAAATGATAAGTAACACACACTTATTACTCCGTGATAGACTTCTATCATGGCCTTACATCATCAAGAATAATGAAACCATACCCATTTACCATTCTACGCACCATATCAAAGATAAATATCTGTAGAAGAAACACATATCTTTTCATTTCCATGTGAGTAAAGCGGTCATATTTTTCCCGGAAGATAATTCAAGCAACATCTTTTCATATTTATAAGACTCTAATTGGGCTCATTTATAATTTGCCAATTTCAGGACAAGTCAGAATTTACTGGCAAGGTATCCCCTGCCCCTCTAATGCCACACAAAGTAAGCTATCCCTCTAATAATTCTCGATTCCATATACACAAATTAAAGAAAGGGCAACTTACCCTTTCATAAATGTATACCATTACACATGTATAGGTAAATAAAAAATCATCCGGAATTTTTCGATTCCGAATGATTTCTTCAATAACTTCATTACGACGATTAAACGTTGTCCTCTATAATTACATAGATATAATTACATAGAACAATACCTCAGAGTGGGTGAATTTCACAGTTCCAGCACATTTTATCACTCCTGAAATTTCATGTTTCAAATTGAAGTGCCCGGAGTCTATGCTGAATCACTTCACCCAATGCTGAAACGTCATCGGCATCAAATTGAAACGCCATCGGCACCAAATTGAAACGCTAACCTACAATTCTGAAACTATTTTCAGCTGCTCTGAAACATCTCCCTCTCCCCTTGCAACACTATCTCCATCGTTGAAACACTTTTCAGCCTCCTGAGACAACCTATTTCTCCCTAATGAAACAAAACTGCCTAATGGAACAATGATATCTAATGAAACAATGCCGCTGATAATTAATGTCGTAATAACACCAATACATCAGACATAGCTGGCGGCCAACTTCTCAATTGCCTTTACATCCGGTGTCAACCGGCCTGACGCATCCTTCACCACATACTCCTTAATGGAATAGAATTCAGGATCCTGTGCCGCCTGCCAATCGGTAGCATCCTCCGTCTCAGCACCATCGGCCGCCGCTTCATCCTCAATAGCCTCCTCATTGTCAGCGATTCCCTCCAACTCGTCACGTCCGTTTATGGCCACAACGTCAAAGGTTGCCGGATTAATTCTCAATTGGGGATTGGCATCAAAAAATTCAGGCGCCTTGGCATACTGATCCACAGCATGTTTTATTCTTTCTATAAGTTCTTCGCGTGTCATATTATTCATAAATGTTTTAGTTTATACATACATTTAACACCTGACTCTCTGCATAAGTTTTAGCCTTACTCTCTCAACCGCCAGCAATCCCTCAACCGCCAGCAATCTCCCAACAGGCAGCAATCTCCCAACCGGTAGCAATCACAAAGTCAACCTCGACAAATTTCTCACCACCTTCTTGCACCATGCCGATTCCTCGGCATCATACGTGTTACGATAGCGCTTCACCTCCTCCAACAATTTCGGCGTCAGCTTATAAATTCCCCATTTATCAGGCAATTCCTTCTTCTTCAACAATTTTTTTATCTCATACTCTGCCTTGTAACGGTCGGCCACCTCTATCTCGGCTATAGCACCCTTTGTCTCGGCGTCACGCACGTGGCTGTACTTTATCTTATAGGTATCCCCCTGTTTGTAAATCTTTACAAATCCTCTTGCCGACTCCTCCACAAACTTGGCACGCGCCCGGTCAATCTTCACGGTAAACATATCGACGATATCTTCATCGGCCATACCCTCACCCTCTGCCGCACGGAACTCTTCAAACAACAAGTTGAAACAACGCAGCGTAGCCTCCGTATCTGCCGAGGCGGAATGTGCATCCTCCTCACTAAATTCAAGACCTAACGCATTGGCACACACTAACAACGACGGTATGGAAAATGGACTCATCTCCTCCTTAAGTCCTCGCAGATACCAATACATATCCTTCACGTCGATCACCCGCTTCGTCTCCATACCCGTTATCCCGGAACGAGACAAAACACGCAAATCATTCCCTACCGCAAAACCGGTAAGGGCAAATGAGGAATCAAGCAACCGCTGAACCTCTTCGCGTCTCTTGGAAAACGGCAATTCGTTGGCTACCATCTCAGGAGTGATATGATGTATGTCGGTCCTCCAAGTGCTTATATTCTCCGGTTTATAATATCGGTGGTAAATCTCCTTACCACTTAAATCAAAAACCGACAGCTCAAGAAGCTCCTCATTCTCTGTAAATTCTGCATCCAAACAAATAATTTCCATAGTCTAACCAAGTTTTTTACAATGAAGTCTTTTTGACGTTGAAGTTCATTATCTCCTTATGAACCCGCAAATGTAGTAAAAAATTTTTTGAACCTAAACTCATAAATGATTATTTTTGCAATAAAATTACTCTCCTCCAATCACCTCTCCGTTCTCCTCCTATCATCTCTACGCTCTCCCCCAATCATCTCTCCGCTCTCCTCCAATCACCTCTCCGATTCTCCTCCAATCACCTCTCCGTTCTCCTCCAATCATCCCTCCCTCCTTTCATATCCTTACCAATCTGCTCCTCCAAACCGATAACTCCCAACTATAAGCACTCCAAATATGAATCCCGAAAACAACGAAACCATAAAATCAATCAAGCATCAGTTCATGGTTTACCGCAACGGTATCGTTGCCGACACGCTCCGCAATTCCGGTATGCCTTACCACATCATCTTCGGACTCCAGCTTCCGCAGCTCTCTCAGATAGCACGCTCAGTCAATCCCTCCCTTTCTCTTGCAAATGATCTGTGGGCCGACTCCAAAGTAAGGGAATCCCGCCTCTTGGCCTGTTATCTTTTTCCAAAAGAGGAAATTACGATGGAGCAGGCTTTAGATCTTGCCCGCTCTGTACAGACCACTGAGGAGGCCGATATACTTTGCTTCAGACTCCTTCGTTATCTACCCTTTGCCGAGCAACTTGTAGCGGCTATCCCGGTCGATACCGACAACCGGACAGCTGAATACTGTGCTGTTGCTCTCCGCCGCAATATCGATGCCATGGCCTGAAGAATTTCGACATCTGCACCTCAACCCTCCTCACCGGCAAATTGTTATAAGGAAAACAAAATATGTAAACAATTATGCCGGACTCCAACCATAACCCATTTCCTTATGTCAACCGCGACGTAAGCTGGATATTTTTTAACCATCGTATACTTCAGGAAGCTATGCGTCCTGAAGTGCCCCCTCTTGAGCGACTCTCTTTCCTTGGAATATATTCCAACAACCTTGATGAGTTCTTCCGGGTACGCATGGCCACTATATCTCGCGTTGCAACAATGACGGGAGCGCACGTAGCCCATGAGCGGCACAAGGCCCGCAAACTATTCTCTGAGATCTCTGAACTCAACAATGAGCTCTCTCTGAAATACGAAGAGGCGATAAAAGATGTTGAAAGAAAGCTGGCCGACAATAATATAGTGATCCTTACCGAAAACGAGCTCTCCGAAGAGCAGGCTCATTTCGTAAAATGTCTGTTCCGTGAAAAAATCTCAGGATTTGTTTCTCCCGTATGGATTCACAAGCTTTCGGAATTTTCCCGTGAGAACGACGACCGTATTTATATGGCCATCACACTCTCGGCTCCGGGTCTTAAGACTGATTATGCCATTATCGAGCTTCCGGTGGCTACTGTGGGACGCTTTATCCCTCTCCCCTCTTCCGACGGTAAGAGCTATGTCATGTATCTCGATGATGTGGTACGCCATTCTCTTCCTCTCGTATTCCCGGGAATGGGATACACGGATTTCAATGCCTTCTCCTTCAAGTTTACAAAGGACGCGGAGATGGAATTAGACAATGATCTGCACGTCGGACCGTTGGAGAAGATTGCCAAAGGTGTAAAAAGCCGTAAAAAGGGAGCGGCCACTCGGGTGATGTATGACGAGAACATGCCCCCGCAACTCCTTTCGATGCTGATGAAGAAACTTCATCTCGGCCAACTCGACTCTGTGAAACCTACCGGCAGATATCATAACCATAAGGATTTCATGTCATTCCCCACTATGGGTAGAGACGACCTGAAATATCCCGTATGGCGCCCAATCGTGAAGAAGGAACTTAAAGGCACCGACAGTCTGCTCCTTAAAGTTATCGAGCATGACCGGTTTGTGCATGTGCCGTATCATTCGTTCGACTATGTGGTGCGTCTGCTTCAGGAGGCTGCCGTGTCAAAGAATGTGAAGAGTATAAAGATGACCCTCTACCGTGTGGCGAAGAATTCAAAGATAATCGAAGCCCTGATCAACGCTGCACGCAATGGTAAGAAGGTCACTGCCGTGGTTGAACTTCTCGCCCGTTTCGACGAATCAAGCAATATCCATTGGTCGAAAAAAATGCAGGATGCAGGAGTGAATGTGGTCTTTGGAGTTGAAGGACTGAAAGTACATTCCAAACTCATACACATCGGCATGAAGACGGGCCGCGACATAGCCGTCGTCGGCACAGGCAATTTCCACGAGGGAAATGCAAAGATATATACCGATTATTTCCTGATGACTGCAAATCCGGCAATCACAAAAGATGTGGCTGAGGTTTTCAGTTTCATCAAACGTCCTTATCGTCCTGCCAAATTCCGCAATCTCCTTGTATCACCAAATTTCATGCGCGATCATTTCCGACAACTTATCGATAATGAGATAAAGAATGCACGCAACGGTGAGAAGGCTTTCATCCATATAAAGATCAATCATATCACCGATGAAGAGATGGTGGCTCGACTTTATGAAGCCGCAAAAGCGGGAGTAGAAGTGCTGATATCCGTGCGTGGCAACTGCTCTCTTGTCACAAATCAACCTGAGTTGAACGGAAATCTGAAGGCCACAGGCATCATCGACCGCTATCTTGAACATTCCCGTCTCTTCCATTTCTATGACGGTGGACGCAACAAGGTGTTTATCGGCTCGGCCGATTGGATGCCCCGTAATCTTGACAATCGTGTGGAGGTGATAACTCCTGTGCTTGATCCGGCCATAAAAGAGGATGTGATAAATACCATTAATTTTGCCCTCGCCGACAATACTCACGCACGTATTGTTGACGGCACAGGCACTATCGAAATCAATCATGTCGATGGAGAAACACCTTTCCGCTCGCAGGAGGAACTCTACCGTCGTTATGATAAAATTCACAAAGAGAACGAAAAATGAAAGACACTATTTTCGCAGCCATTGATATCGGCTCCAATGCCGTGAGACTGCTTATTAAGAAATATGATAGCGATGATGAGAAACTGAAAAAGCTTTTGTTGTTGCGTGTGCCGCTCAGACTTGGTTTTGATGTCTTCGACAAGGGAAAGGTCTCCGCGAAAAAGGCTGAAAATCTGTTACGCCTGATGAAAGCCTACCGTCAGCTTATGAAGATTTACTCGGTAGATGTGGTGCGTGCCTGCGCTACTTCGGCCATGCGTGATGCCGAAAACGGTCCGGAACTTATCCGCTCAATATTTGATAAGACAGGCATAAAGATTGAGATAATCGCCGGAGAGGAGGAAGCCCGTATTGTCTACAATAACCATATGGAGATGAAGAACGACCACACCGGCAACTTCCTCTATGTGGATGTCGGCGGTGGAAGCACAGAAGTCAACTTCCTTTCTGACGGAGTGCTGAAGAAGTCGATGTCGTTCAACATCGGCACCGTGCGTCTGCTCACCGGCAAAGTGAAAGAGTCGGAATGGGAGCGTCTGCGCTCGGAACTTCTCCCAATCGCCGCAAAATATCGCGACATCCAGATTATCGGCTCCGGAGGCAACATCAATAAGCTCTATAAACTTGCTCGCGAGAAAGATGAAACGGCCAAGTCCCTCTCTGTGGAGGAACTCAGCCGCATGTATCATCAATTGAAACCGCTAAGTGTGGAACAGCGAATGAAATTGTTCGATCTCAAAGCTGACCGTGCCGATGTAATCATACCGGCCTCGGAGATATTCCTTCATATAGCCTCGATTGTCGATGCCAAAAGAATAATTGTGCCGGTGATTGGTGTGGCCGACGGTATAATCGATGGCCTCCTCGCATCAGCCCTTAATTCTTGAGACGGAGCACAGTGAATGAATATGGAGCAAGAGGGATATTGAAATGTGGCGATGCCACACTTATCCTGTCGGTCTTGATGGAAGCATTCTCATCGGCCGGTGCTCCGCTCATCACGGTGCCCATAGCCTGAAGAGTCCCCTGACCTTGTGGATAGAACTTAGTCAGATCCACCTCCATCTCTGTCTCTACGGGAAGAAGATTCACCATTTTTACAATCACATCGCCTGTGGTCTCATCCTTGACAATGGAAGCGCCCACGCGAGCCTTAGCTTTCTCGTCGTCAGTATTTACCTGAAGTGCGGAATTGAGATATTTCGATCCCGAATTCTCCCCATATAGTCGCATGGTGTGATAGTCGGTGGTAGGTCTCACCTCTGTATTGCTGAAATAGATAAGGTCAGGCTTCCACTGTGTATGATTATCCTTGGCCAGCAAAGGAGCATATGAGCTCATGCTCACAACATCGCCGTTACGCTCCACAGCTGTCAGATATAAAGCCTCAGCCAATGCCGTCTCCATATTGGATGGACGTCCCGGAAGATGCGCTGCCCATTCTCCAAGATAAACCTTCGTGCCCTTGCGGTCGTAATTATCATAGT
Organism: uncultured Sangeribacter sp.; assembly: GCA_964513775.1. Classification (GTDB taxonomy): domain Bacteria; phylum Bacteroidota; class Bacteroidia; order Bacteroidales; family Muribaculaceae; genus Lepagella. Next base: position 7,922 of record CAZEOI010000082.1, read on the forward strand.
AATCCTGATTATAGATGAGCCAGGCGGGATCTACATAGTAATGCTCGTCTACCATATCCACATTCTCCTCCTTGGCAAGACGCCAACCCTCAGTGTAATCAGAACCCTCATAGAATGGACCTACAGTTCCCACAACTGTGATTTCAGGATATGCCTTCTTTACAGCTGCGTTGATCTTCTTGAAACGTTCCTCAAACACCTCGGTGATCATATCCTCATTTCCAATGCCGATATACTTGAGATTGAACGGTTCAGGATGTCCTGCCTCTACCCTCTTCTTTCCCCACTCTGTCGTGGCCGATCCATTGGCATACTCGATAAGATCCAGCACATCCTGTATGTAGTTGTCAAGCTCCTCCATAGGCAAGCCCTCCTGCTGGCCGTATGTGGTAAGTGTGTTATGGCTGTAATGTGAATGGCGACCTGAATTCTGGCAGGGAACGGCTGCGGCTAACACAGGCAACGGCTCAGCCCCTATATCCTCACAAAATTGGAAATACTCATGGTAGCCCAGACCTCTTGTCTGATGATAACCCCAGAGATTGTAGAGAGGCTTGCGCTCCTCAAGCTTGCCTATCGAGCCTTTCCAGTCATACATATTGTCAAGTCCGTTACCATGCGCCACACATCCTCCGGGAAATCGCACGAACCTCGGTTTCAACGCCGCAAGTGTCTCAGCCAGATCTTTTCTCAGGCCATTCTCTCGCCCGTTGAATGTGTTCACAGGAAAAAGGCTGATCATATCCATGTCAAGAGTGCCGTTGTTTTTCGGCACAATCTGGAGAGTGGCTTTGCCACAGTGCTCATCAGGCGTAAGCATCACTTCGTAGTCGGTCCAGTCGCGGGTAGACTTCACGGTGAGCTTTGCTGTGGCAAGCTTCTTACCGGTGGCATCCGAAACCAGAGCCACCTCCATTGGCATCTTCTTATCACAGCGAGCCTTGAACCTCAGTCGATATGGCTCCCCTTTAGCCACATTTATACCATCATATCCTGAATTTATAAAGGCGTTTCCTCCGTTGTTGATAAGTGTGGCTATTCCACCTTTCACATCAAGCCGGGCATAGTGAGGATTATTGGGATGGATTGGATCATCGGTGGCAATGGAGAAATTGATCTTATCGCCGGTCACGCTCCATGCATATGCTGGTCCCCAACCCTTATGACCGCTCTCGGAGGGATCATATTCAAAATCGCGGTTCTGTATAAGTTCAGCATAAAGACCTCCATCGGCCGCATAATTGATATCCTCGAAAAAGATACCCATAAGCAACGGTGAGATATCCTTACTCGTCCCGTCGGCAGTGATGGATGCTTTCAACGGCTTTAGATTGGCGAAACGTTCTTTGTCGCCATCACAGTGTTCTGAGTATAGTTGTCCAAGTCTTCCCCGCTCCGCTACATAACGATCGAGCCGGTCTACCGTCTCCTTGTCGCTTCTCATCACATTCCCTTTCACTTTTTTTCCTCCCATCTCTATCTCCGCCGGAAGAAAACCAACATTGGAGCGGAAAGTCAGTTTGGCAGTGTCAGAGGGCAGATAGTATTTCTGAGGTTTCCATGAGAGCAGATCCATGCTTCGGGCCAAGCCAATCGCCTCTCCCTTTTCATCGGCTCTGAACAATAATGCCCAGCCGCCATCGGAGGTAGGGAAGAGTTGCGGTTGCCACATCTTCTTATGAGAGCCCCACGGACCGAAATCAGATTTCACAAAATCGTAGCCATTGCCTATAGAGCGCCATGAGCCGTCGGCCTCTTTCACTGCTATCCGCAGTCCCCCCTCTCCATTTTCAGGTGAGTAGAAAAAGATATCGGTAGCGTTGCCGCATAAGGCTGTCATACCTATGAGGGCGGATATTATACTTTTCTTCATAACTCAGATTAGTTTTTCATTGGTTATTACAACCGGTTATTTCATCACAAATTTAGTCTTTTTCCATCGCTTGCGCAACACCTTCCCTCTTTTCATTCAGCTTTTCCACCTTTATTATCCATATGTCCACTTTTTCACCTCTTATCCAACCCCGACGTTTACTCTCAACTCACGGCATAAGCAAGGGGTGTGAATACAAGTGGACAATCCTACTCATATTCACACCCCTTTCATTACCTCTTCTTGCTGAGGCCCTGCCGCAATAACGGTCTACGGCAGTCAGGATCAGTTGTTGAGGATTTCTACCTGCTGGCGCACAGATTCCTCATGAATAGCCTGAAGCACAGTTCTCATGAAATCCGCACTCAGACCCATATCCACAGCGGTAGCCACACGGCTCTTCATAAGATCGTTGTAACGGCTCTCCTGCACAACCGGCATAGAGTGTTCCTTCTTATAATGTCCGATCTGGCGAGCTATGCTCATTCGTTTAGCATAAAGATCAAGAAGATCAGTGTCTACCTTATCTATCTGCTGGCGGAGGGCCTGAAGACTCTCCGTGCTCTGTTCGGCGTTTCTGACTACGAGCGAGCCAAGCACTATACGGAGAATATCCGGTGTGAGCTGTTGGTTCTTGTCGCTCCAAGCCTCATCAGGGCTACAGTGACTTTCTATCATAAGGCCACTGAACTTCATATCGAGTGCCTGCTGTGAAAGCGGACCTATCAACTCGCGCTTGCCACCCATGTGGCTCGGATCTACGATAATAGGTAGCTCGGGTATGCGGCGATGAAGCTCGATAGGAATGTGCCACTGCGGAGGGTTACGATATATGCTCTTGCCATAGAAACTGAAACCTCTGTGGATGGCTCCGAGTCTTCTTACTCCGGCGTTATACAGACGCTCCAAAGCTCCTATCCAAAGCTCAAGGTCAGGATTAACCGGATTCTTTACCAAGACCGGTACATCCTTGCCCGACTCCTGGATCGCATCCGCAATCTCCTGCATGGCAAAAGGATTGGCAGATGTGCGGGCTCCGATCCATAGAATATCCACTCCTGCTTCAAGAGCCTCCTCTACGTGACGACGCATGGCAACCTCTGTGGCTACGAGCATACCTGTCTCCTCTTTCACTCTCTTGAGCCATTCAAGACCCTCTTTGCCTACGCCTTCGAAACCACCCGGTTTGGTTCGTGGTTTCCATATTCCTGCCCTGAATACCTTTACGCCTCCCAATGCAAGCTGACGGGCTGTCGAGAGCACCTGTTCCTCTGTCTCAGCACTGCAGGGTCCGGCCATCACTAATGGAGAGCCGGGAACTCCGAGTCCCTCCACTATCGGTTGTAGTCCTTCCAATGTCATATATGTGTAATTTTTGTTGTTTCTCTTATTAAGTCAACTTAAGCTTTAAACTATCTTAAGCTTTAAACCAATTTAAGCTCTTTGATACGCTTCAGTGCCTCCTCCATTCTCTCTTCCGTAGCGCATAGCGAGAGACGCACATACCCCTCTCCATTGCTTCCGAAAATAAAACCGGGCACTATAAACACTCTGGCTTCCTTTAGAATTTTGTCGGCAAATGTGGCACTATCCTTCACACCTTCGGGCAACTTACCCCAAAGGAAAAGACCCCGCTGTGCAGGATCAAATTCGCATCCCATCGCCTTCATTATCTTCTCTGCCACCTTGCGCCGCGACCAATACACGCTGTTCAACTCTGTATACCAGCTGTCATCGAGATCGAGAGCTTTGATAGCAGCTTCCATAATAGGTTTGAACTGCCCGGAGTCTATGTTGCTCTTCATCTTTCTTACCCAGCCGGTAAACTCTGAGTTGGAGGCCACCATACCCATACGCCAACCGGCCATATTATGGCTCTTGCTGAGCGAATTCAGCTCTATCGCCACCTCCTTGGCTCCCTCCACTTGAAGAAGACTCTGAGGGTTATCGTTGAGAATGAAACTGTAGGGATTATCGTGTACAATCACGATGCCATGGCGGCGTCCGAAATCCACAAGCTTCTCAAAAAGCTCACGTCCGGCTGTCGCGCCTGTCGGCATATTGGGATAATTCACCCACATCAGCTTTATTCCTCCCTCAGCTGCCACTTTCTCAAGCTGATCGAAATCTGGCTGCCATCCTTTATCGGCCAGCAAGTCGTAGTTCACAATCTCCGCACCGAGCATCTTGCTCACTCCGGAATATGTCATATAGCCGGGATTGGGCACAAGTACCTTGTCGCCAGGATTCACAAAAGCAAGACTAACGTGGAGCACTCCCTCTTTCGACCCGATCAGGGGAAGAACTTCTGTGTCGGGATCCAGATCCACATCATAATGGCGCTTATACCAACGGCTCATAGCCTGACGCAGTTGTGGCAAGCCGGAAGCTATCTGATAAGTGTGATTTCCCTCCGTATGGGCTGATTCACACAAGGTCTCGACAACTTCAAGCGCCGGCATCCTGTCGGGTCCGCCCACTCCCAACGACACTACATCAAGGCCTTCGGCATTCATACGGGCCACTTCCCGCATCTTTCCGGCAAACCAATATTCCTTTATCTCATTCACCCTATTGGCGGGGGCTATTTTGATTTCATTCATTATTTTCTTAATTATATATTGCCACGGTTTCACTGCAACCGTATCAATTACTGTTCGTTAATTCCTACTCTCTCCACATATTCACCCAAAATCTTGAATTCGTTGGTGAGAGGACGCACCGCCTCTATCGCCTGGCGATAACGCACATATGATTTGTAGGTGAGATCTACATAAAAACGGTATTCCCATTCTCTGCCGACAATAGGCAACGACTGTATCTTTGTAAGATTCACATCGTAGAATGAGAATATGGTGAGCACTTTCGACAATGCACCGTGAGAGTGGGGCAAGGTGAATACGATGCTCGCCTTATCAAGCAATTCTTCCCTCGGTTTCATCTCACTCGCAAGCAAGGGATCGGCAAGAATCAGGAAGCGGGTGTAGTTACGCTTGTTGGTCTCAATACCCTTCTCCAGTATATTGAGTCCATAAAGATTGGCCGCCAACTCACCGCATACCGCGGCATGATGCTCAAGATGCTGTTTGGCTATCTCCTCGGCACTTCCTGCCGTATCGAATTTCTCCACCATCCTCATGTTGGGATGCCGACGTAGATATTGCTCACATTGCATCAAGGCCATCGGATGTGAATTAACCTCTGTAATCGATCCGATTGTCTCTCCGGGCAACGCACAAAGCACATGACTTATCCTGACGGAGTGTTCACCAACTATCGAGAGATTGCTTTGGCGCAGCAACTCATGATTTGCAAGAAGGCTTCCTGCAATCGTGTTTTCTATGGCCACAATACCGATCATTGAGGCATCGGTTGAAAGGCTTTCAAACAGTGAGTGAAACGAATCACACGGCACTGTCTCTATATCTCGACCGTCGAAATATTGTCTGGCGGCCGCATCGTGGAAACACCCGGCCACTCCTTGTATCGCTACCTTTAGCCTCGGTTTGCTATTCTCTTTCATCACTGTCTCAGTATCTCTTTAATTCGTTCTATGGTTTCGCCTCTTCTCTCGGCATAATCGGCGAGCTGGTCTTCACCTATTTCTCCTATCACAAAATATTCCGCCTCCGCACGCCCTATATAGAGGCCACTTACAGTCGCTGACGGGATCATGGCACCATTTTCCGTAAGCCTGACTCCTATTTTATCTAACGGTTGAAGAGCCGCAAAATTATGATTAAGAAGCTGGTCGGGCATCATCGGATACCCGGTGGCCGGGCGTATGCCTGAATAATTACCTTTCAACAGGTCTTCCTTTCCGGTGCTCCCCTCTTCATATCCCCAATAATCTCGCCGCGTCTTGGCATGAAGCCATTCGGAGGCTGCTTCCGCAAGCCGGTCGGATAGGGTTTGAGCCAATAGCTTGCGGTAATCATCACCATTTTCAGCCAATTTCAGCAGGGAAGTACCTGCCGTGACTGTGAAGAGTCCTATGTAGTCTCGCTCCTCACCTTTTCGAGCTATATAATCGGCAATACTACGACCTCTCCCGGATCTGCTCTGCTGGCGCAAGAGTGGAATCACATTATCATCCGCAATCACGAGATTGTCGTCTTCGGAATATGCTTCATAAAATGTAACACAACCTTTCCCGTCAAACTTGCCGTCTCTCTGCGCTTCATCCAAGAAAGCTCTTGCATCCCGATACAACTTGAAAGCCTCTTCCCCTTTCAACTCCTCCTCTGGCGAGAGCTGCGAAATATTGGCTTTCCAACGCGCAATGCAGCCGGCACAAAGATCGTAAGGGAAATCCTTAAGGAAGCTACCGGTAAGACGCCACGCATGGAAAAACATCTTCCAGTTGACAAGGGGGATCAGATCTTCCAAGCGAAAATCAACCACCACAGATTCACCTATGGGTGTAGCTGGCTTCTGTGCAACACCCTGAAGTCGGTTAGCCTCTCCTGAAGCTCTTGCCTCAGACAATGAAAGCAACGGAGATTTAGATGATTCATATTCCCTCACAAGGCGTGCATACTCCTCAGCTGTGGATCTCACATATTCCGGTGCTTTGACTGAGTCAAGAAGTTTTCCAGCCACCAACGGATTCTGTGAAGCATCAGTCACATGAATAACGGGGCCGTCATATGCCGAGGCAATCTTTAAGGCGGTATGCAGTTTTGAGGTGGTAGCTCCACCCACCAATATGGGAAGGTTCTCTCCGGCTTCACGTAAGGATTTGGCCACATTCACCATCTCTGCAAGCGAGGGGGTGATGAGTCCGGAAAGACAAACGATATCGGGACGTTCTCGTTTCACTGTCTCCACGATTGTCTCCGGTGCCACCATCACACCTAAGTCGATCACATCATAGTTGTTGCAACTTAATACAATCGAACATATATTCTTTCCTATATCATGCACATCCCCCTTCACTGTGGCAAACACTATCTTCCCTCTTTTTCCCTCTGCGGAGTTCTGTTGTCGGGTAAGCGAGGGAGCGAGAATGTCTACAGCCATCTTCATCGTTCTCGCACTCTTCACTACCTGCGGAAGAAACATCTTCCCCTCGCCGAAAAGATCACCCACCCGGTTCATGCCGGCCATCAGTGGCTGTTCAATTATCTCCACAGCTGACATCCCTCCATTGAGTGCCTCCTCAATATCTTCAGAGAGCCATTTGGAATTACCTTTCACCAATGCCTCTTCAAGACGTGATGCCACATCTTTTGAGAGATCCCTTCCCTCCGGTTCCTTGGCTACGGCCGGCTTCCCGCTGTCTTGCATAGCATAGGCGGCAAGTTCATCGGCAGCCTCCGGACGGCGTGCGAGCACCACATCCTCGATTATTCCAAGAAGCTTAGGATCAATATCATCATATGTCACGCTTGTGGCAGGATTCAGGATAGCCATATCAAGGCCATTGCGTATGGCATGATAGAGAAACACGCTGTGCATAGCCTCTCGCAGTGCATTCTTTCCTCTGAATGAAAACGACAGATTGCTTACACCTCCGCTTGTTCTTGCCCCAGGAAGATTTCTCTTGATCCATCCTACAGCTTCAATGAAGTCGATTCCATAGCGGTTATGCTCCTCTATTCCGGTAGCTACCGCCATGATATTGACATCAAAGATAATATCCTGCGGATCAAATCCACATCGCTCTGTAAGCAGACGATATGCCCTTCGGCTTATCTCGATCTTTCGCTCATATGTGTCGGCCTGACCCTGTTCATCGAATGCCATGACAATCACGGCTGCTCCCAGCTCCTTTATCTTCCGGGCATGATTCAGAAATATCTCCTCACCCTCTTTCAATGATATGGAGTTGACTATCCCTTTTCCTTGAAGATTCTTCAACGCAGCTTCAACCACATTCCAATCAGACGAATCCACCATAACCGGAACTTTGGCTACCTCCGGATCAGATGCTATGTATCTGAGAAAATGCACCATCTCCTCTTTCGCATCAATCATGGCATCATCCATATTGACATCAATGATCACAGCTCCATCCTCCACCTGTTTGGATGCTATCTCCAAGGCCTCCTGATAATTCTTCTCCTTTATCAAACGCAGGAATTTCCGGGAACCGGCTACATTGCAGCGTTCTCCCACATTTATGAAATTATTTTCCGGAGTGATCACCACCTCTTCCAATCCGGAAATCCTGAGTGCCTGTGGAATCACCGGAGCCTTGCGGGGCATGGACATCGATGCTTCGTGGGCAAGCGCGGCGATATGCGTAGGCGTGGTGCCGCAGCATCCTCCGGCTATATTCACCAATCCGGCATTAAGAATCTTATGCAGATGAATAGCAAATGTTTCAGGAGTCTCGTCATAACCGCCAAGTTCATTCGGAAGGCCGGCATTGGGATGACAGCTCACAAAAAGATCGGTAGAATCACTCAATTCTTTAATATATGGCAAGATTTCCGCCGGACCGAAACTACAGTTAAGACCAAGGCTCAGCACATTATCGAAATCAGCAACCGAAGCCACAAAAGCTTTGAGAGTCTGTCCCGACAACAGACGCCCGGCCTTATCCGACACTGTAGCAGATATCATAATGGGCAATTTCTGTCCGACAGTCTTCATCACATCATTGGCCGCTGCAATGCCGGCTTTGAGATTGAGGGTATCAAAAACTGTCTCAAACAGAAGCAGGTCCACGCCGCCCTCAATCAATCCTTCCGCTTGCTCGTAATATGCGGCATAGAGTTCATCAAATGAGATATTTCTCAAGGCCGGATCGCCTACGTCCGGACTCATGGATGCTGTCTTGTTGGTGGGGCCTATAGATCCTGCCACAAGAGCTCTGACCATATCCTTAGGCGCGGGAACTTCCTCAACGGCCTCTCGTGCCAAAGTTGCACCAACACGGTTTATCTCCCTTATCAGACCGGGTTCCCTTTGAAGTCCATAATCTGACATAGAGATAGAGTTGGCATTGAAGGTGTTGGTGCTGATAATATCAGCACCGGCCTCCAAGTAAGATTTATGAATATTCTTTATTACCTCGCCGCAAGTTAGATTCAAGATATCATTACAGCCACTTAACCTACTGTCATAATCTCTCCAGCGGGTGCCCCTGTAATCATTCTCATCCAGATGCAACCGTTGAATCATGGTGCCCATCGCGCCGTCAAGCACAACCACCCTCCTGCCGAGCAATTCTTTAAGTTTCTTGATTTCCAATGCTTCTACCAGTTTCTTTAACACCTTATCCTTAAATACTCATCACTATTACTCTCAGAACACCCCTTTGGCTATCTCTGCCACACTGTCAGATGCGCTCATCGTATAGAAATGTATACCCGGAGCCCCTTTTTCAAGAAGCTCTTTCGACTGGCGTATACCCCATTCTATTCCGGCTTGCTTCACCTCTTCATCGGTTTTGCAATCTCTGATTCTTGCCGCGAGCTCCTCCGGGATATCGGTGCGGAAAGTCTTGGGCAACATATTCAGATGGTTCT
>CAZEOI010000083.1:0-16674 GCA_964513775.1 uncultured Sangeribacter sp.
CATAGATTTTGCATCCCTTCTCGAACTCGAACTCGATTTCTCGGAAGAGGATGTAGAATTTGCCGACCGTCTCCGACTCATGGAACTTGCCGACAGGATTATCCATGAAGTAGATAGGCTTTCGGCCTCCTATTCTGCCGGAAAGGCATTCAAGGAGGGGATTCCGGTAGTGATTGCCGGTCAACCCAATGCAGGGAAATCCACCCTCCTCAACCTCCTCTTGGAAGAGGAGAAAGCGATTGTAAGCGATGTGCCTGGCACCACGCGCGACATCATCGAAGACACTCGTGAAATCGACGGAGTTCTTTTCCGCTTCATCGACACGGCCGGACTGCGCGACACAGACGACACCGTGGAGCGCATCGGCATTGAACGTGCCACCGACCGACTTCTTCGTTCCGCCATCATCCTCTGGATCGTGGATTCCTCTGCCGATATCCCCTCTCAACTCGATTATATAAAGGAGAAACAGGAGGAGATCCGCGTCAAGCAAGGCTTCTCATCCGACTCGGAGGATTCAAAAGAGGATCCTGCTGCGCCTACCACATCAAAGGAATCGATCATCCAGCATATAGTATTCAATAAAATAGATACCTTAGATAATTCCAAATTCGAAATAGAAGCCTGTACGGAAAACTTAGATAATTCAAAATTCAAAATTCAAAATTCAAAATTCATAAAGCTTTCCGCCTCCCAGTCAATAGGTTTAGAAGAACTACTTTCCGTTCTCACAGCCGATGCGCGCTCGATGCAGACAAGCGAAGGTGACATCATGATCACGAACGCCCGCCACTACGAATCCCTGATCAAAGGGGGCGCCGCATTGCGTCGCGCCCGTCAATTGCTCAGCGACAACCTTTCCGCCGACTTCATCGCCCAAGACGTGCGAGAAGCCCTCCACCACCTCGGCGAAATCACCGGCACCATCACCACCTCCACCCTACTCCATTCTATTTTTAGCCGGTTCTGTATTGGGAAATGACCCGATAATCACCATTCATCACAAAGCCACCGAAAGGCACATGCCTCTCGGTGGCTTTTGTCTTCTAATAGCCTTACTTCTTTGACAGTAACTGCAAATTTTCTACTGATTTAGATGGTAATCTCAGAATTAATTAGTATCTTTGTAATTAGGATAGGAACATCAATCTGAAGATGACCAGTCAGTAAACATTCAAAAGATATACGGCGAGAGCCGAAAACTTTGGGAACATCCTTGTAGTCGTTACAGGCTTTGGTCGGCATTCAGATGCTACATTGATATTCTTTTTTGTTTAAGATGGCGCAAACGAAGAATGCACTCATACGGCAGCGAGTCATTGACAGATGTCTCCGGAGTCCGAAGAAGTACTCTATCATGGAAATGATGGAGAAGTGTAACGTTGCGCTTGAAGATGCAGGTTATAAGCCTGTAACTTCTAAGAATACTATCTTAGAAGATCTTCGTGGTATTGAGAATAACTTCCCGGAGGCGAGGATTATCCATAGAAAATCTGGAAGGTATCTATTCTACGAATACGAGGATAAGAACTTCTCCATTTATAATATCCCCTTAGATGATGATGGCATGGCTAAATTGGCGCAGTCTATATTCATACTGTCAAAATTTGAGGGTATGCCGAATTTTGAGTGGATTGATGAAATGATTGATCATTTCAAGTCTACCCTTAATATTCCTACTACAAAGGACTCTGTTGTAGGTTTTGACGACAACATCTACCTAAAAAACAGGAATCACTTCTCACGTCTATTCAGTGCGATAGTGGCTGAGCAGACTTTGATAATTACTTATCGACCATTTAGGAAAGATCCGATACACTATAACTTCCATCCCTATTATCTAAAACAATATAATAAGAGATGGTTTCTGTTTGGATGCGTTGACGGGAAAAGTAATCTTTCTAATTTTCCATTGGATAGAATAGAAGATATTGCAAACAGTACTGTTACCTATGTCCCCAATACAAAGTTTGACTTCAATGATCTATTTGAGGATGTTGTTGGTGTGTCAAATCTATTCGATGATGTGGAAGTCATCAACTTTTCCGTCTCCACCCAATCATTAGATTATATTAAAACAAAACCAATACTTCCGAACCAAAAACCTATTGAAAAGCGAGAAAACGAAACAATATTTGAAATTAAGACCATAATAAACAGAGAGCTTATACAGTTGCTCTTATCGTATGGATCTGCTATCACAGTTTTGAAACCGCAAAAGCTTGTCGAAATGATTTCCATGGAAGTGAGCAAAACTTTGAAGAATTATCAATCCGTTCAGATAAACTGAACACATAGTTCGTAATTTTGCCAGTGAAAAGAAAAGTTTAACGATAAAAACAGCAGACGGATATGATGAATTCGAACTCTAACAACACGCGCGCCTTCAACGCAATCCTTGACAAGTTTTGTGGTTATAACTACCACAATCCTTATTGGATTCTTCTTGCATTATATCTGCGCAAAGAAAATAAGCTCTCAGTAGAGGCCGATTACAAAGGTCCTACAGTTAACAAACTTTCCCAGACATTAACAAGTATCAGCTATGCAGACGATATTTGGAAAGAGGATACTAAATATCTTTTTGAAAATACGTCAGCATTTTCATTAACTGTTGTAGGAAAAATCGAAGGTGACTCTTGCTTACAAAAAATCGTTGAAGTATTTCGGAATAGTTCAACAATTAAGGATACTGTTGAATCCGGATGGGAAGGAATTGTTGAAATGAGTAAGGAGGATGCTGCTGCCGCAATGCTCATTGATACGACACGTTCTCTTATGGTATTGGACTCACAATGGTTTGAAGAAAACTTTCTGACCCTTTTCGATCAGGCTCTACGACGTGTGTTCGCGCTCATGAACTTGGAGGAACATTTTCAGCCGACTGAAGTCACAAGACTTGCGTGCAGTATCCTCGGCCGTGTGCAAGGACGGGTATATAATCCGTTTGCTGGTATAGGTTCATACGGAGTCACACTCAGAAACTGGAGTGATGATTATCTGGGTGAAGAGATTAGTCCAATTATTAGTGCTATTGGTAATCTGAGACTTATGGCTTCATATGTTAATGGTTCCATCCTAACATCCCGAGCTTTAATTGAACAACCATGGTGTGATGCAGCTATCGCAACTCCTCCTTTTGGAGTCAAAGTCCCATTTGAGGAAACATATAACCAGGGGACAAATGACTACGAAACCCTTACACTTCGCAAATTTGCTTATTTATATCGAAGGAGTGTAACTGTCGTAACCGACCATGTATGCACAGGTGGAGGATTCTGTCGCTCTTTGCGAAAGGATTTGTTGGAAATGGGATGTGTAGATATGATTGTGTCGTTACCTGCCGGCATATTCAATACCACCCAGGTTAAAACTTCCATCATAGTTTTAGATCCTAACCATCAGCATCAACAATATGTGAAATTTGTTGATGCGACAGGTTGTTTCATTCTCGACGGCAATAGAAGAAAGCTGGATGTATCAGCTGTTATTGCACTGCTCAATAATCCGAACTCTGTATTGGTAAGGACGGTCTCATTTTCAGAAATTACTACGAAAGATTTTTCATTTAATCCTCGTAATTATCTGGACTTTAAAATCGAGATTCCGGAGGGATATGAATTGATGGCTCTCGAAGATTTAGGTATTTTTGTTCGTGAAAGGACATCAGAAGCGGAAACCAGAGGAAAATTCGCAACATTCCAGTCGTTGGTTACCACCAACAAACTGAAAGTATTCACACCTGCTGATTTTACGGAGAAAGACCTGCCTCCTCATTGTTTAAAACTCACTCAGGAGTGTGTGATGATGTCGGGCACACGTGGAATAAGAGGTGTTTTTGTAAGACCGGAAGGCGAAACATTGTACTGCCATAGCAGCTACATATCCTTTATCCCCAAGAGGGACAATGTTTTGCCGTTATACATTGTTTCGCAGTTAAATCAGCCATATGTGCTAAGGCAAGTTGAATCTTTGGCCAGTGGCAATACCGTGAGCAACCTTACCTTGGAAGCTCTCCGTCAAATAAAAATTGCCGTCCCTACACTTAGGGACCAAGAAATTGACTTGGCGCAACAGGAGGATACAATTCAGGATTATCAAGATTCTTTAATCAAGGAACTGGGTATGGAAGTTGAGACTCTGCGAATTAAACGATTCGAAGAGTATCAAAAGGACATGCGTATGCGTAAGCATCGTATCGGTCAACGCCTCAATGAGATTATTCCTTCATCAAATGTCTTGGCAGACTTCATAGCTTCACAGAAAGGAGACTTCAATAAATCTGCAATAGTGTCTACCTACTCTAATACAGATCTGGAGGCGTATGCACGCAAACTGCATGAAGACATTGTGTCTCTCGCAGACCTCATTTCTCATTTTACCGATGAAAAATCGTTTGGAGAAGCAGAGAATGTGGAACTACGATTGTTTCTTGAGTCGTTCAAGCAGACCCACAGAAATGATAATTATAGGGTCGAGATACTGCCGAAGATGTCTGATCGTGTGGATTCAGAAGAGTATCCTATTTTCTATCCCATAGTTTCAATAGCTAAGGAAGATTTCTCTACAGTATTAGAAAATTTGTGTGCAAATGCTTCAGCTTATGGTTTTATAAATCCTGAGCGCAAAGACTATGCAATTCGCATCAAGATTTCCAATACTGTTGTTGAAGATACGCCGATGGTAAGATTGGAGATAGAAAATAACGGCGCACCTCTTCCTAAAGGGATGTCTGCGAAAAAGATGTTTACTTGGGGTGTTGGTAAAGGCACAGGAATAGGCACTTGGCAAGCACGGCATATCATCGAGCATTTTGGAGGAAACATCACATTCCGCCAAAAGGCATCGGACGATGGATTCAATGTCTGTTTTGAAATTGTATTACCTTTAGTAGTGGAGTAATATGGAACGTAACGAAACTAAATATCGAATAAATACATTATGGATTGATGATGAACCCACTGGTGGCTTCATTGATCAAGCCGCATTAAACGACATAGATATTACAGTAGCAGAGACTGTTGAAGAGGGCTTGAAGTTATTAGACAACAGATCCAATTTCTTTGAAGCAATTATTCTCGATGCAAACTGTAAGGTTGCCGATGATGAAGAGGAAGAAGATTTGTCAGCTCTCAGTCATGCTATTGCCGGAATATATGCTCGTTCCATCGATATTCCATGGTTTGTCTATACGGCTGGAGGTTACGAGGGTTTTGAAATGATTGAAAAAATAGTTCCGCAACAATATCGTAACTGGGATTCCAAAGCTTATTATACAAAACCCGGAACCAACAACACTATCACAGGTCAAAGTATCGGAGAACTGTTTGCCGCCATAAAAAAGGCAGTCGAACAGTCTGAACGAACTAAGACTCTACGGAAATATAAAACTGAGATTAGTATTTTTGATGAGCCAGAGTTTATTGAACTTTTAATGGCTGAAAGAAAAAGGGGTTTCTCGACTAACGATTCAATACCCAATACTATTAGAAAAATAGTTGACACTATCTGCTACAATCTCAGGTATAAAGGCTTCATCGGCGTTGAGCCAGATATATCAAACGTTCTTGGATCTATAAGTAAACACTTCATACTTGATGATAATAACAGATATGTCCCTAAACATATTCAAGGGGCATTCCATTACCTCTCCCAATACTATTGTAATCCGGGAAGTCACGGGTATGACCCTCAGAAGCCACTACCTATATGTAGATATATCCGCAATAACACTGCTCCCTACGCCAATTCCACAGGGTTAAACTGCCTTCTGGATATAATAAATTGGGTTGGTTCTTTAAATCTGGACGATGAGAATTTTCTCAAAGAAGTGCAGACAAATTTTTCATTTTGGGAAACTAATAAAAAACGAAAAAAATAATGGATACTTCTCATGCTCAAATGGTAAGTCTTATCTGGAATATCGCGGATGATGTTCTGCGAGATGTCTTTGTTCGCGGACAATATCGTGATGTCATACTTCCTATGGTGGTACTCCGTCGTCTCGATGCTCTGCTTGAACCTACTAAGGCAGCTGTCGAAGAAGAGTATGCCTATCAAACGAAAGAGGGTATTAAGGATGAAGATGGGCTGAAAGAAGCTGCCGGACAGAATTTCTATAATACAAGCAAGTGGACTCTTTCGAGGCTGAAATCTCAGGCTACCGGAGATAAAGAGGTTCTTCTGACTAATTTCGTGGAATATCTCAACGGATTCAGCTCCAATGTTCACGAGGTGTTGAAGAGCTTTGACTTCTACAATAAAGCCAAGAAATTGACCGACCGTGACCGTCTCCTCGCAATTATCGAGCGTGTAACCGACCCATATCTAAATCTCACCGACAAACCACAACGTGACCCTGATGGTCTGACGATCCCTGCACTTACCAATATCGGGATGGGCCAGGTGTTTGAGGAACTGCTCCGACGTTTCAATGAAGAGAACAATGAGGAAGCTGGCGAACACTTCACGCCACGTGATGTGATTGCCCTGCTTTGCGACCTTGTTTTCTCTCCAATCATTCACGACCTACCCAAGATTGTCACAATCTACGATCCGGCCTGCGGTTCGGGCGGTATGCTGACCGAGGGCTTTGAATACCTCGTTAAAAATGGCGTTGACCCTACCGCTATCCGTCTTAATGGTAATGAGGTCAACCCAGAGACATTTGCTATTTGCAAGTCTGACCTTATCATCAAAGGCGTTGACCCTGACGGCATCCATCTTGACAATACTCTCGTTCCCGATGATACTCGAAGCGGTAAGCAGTTCGGCTTTATGCTTACCAATCCACCTTATGGAAAGTCATGGAGCGAGGATAAGAAGAAGATGTTTGATGACAAGACTCTCACCGACGAACGATTCTACTTGGCTCTGCCAAACTTAATGGGCGACGTGGTGAATCTTCCCTCTGTTCCGCGTGTCAGTGATGGTCAGATGCTCTTCATGATGGAGCTTGTCGACAAGATGAAGTCTCTCCAATTACAACCCCAGGGTAGCCGGGCAGCCTCAATCCACAACGGCTCGTCGCTCTTCACAGGCGATGCAGGAAGTGGCGAGAGCAACATCCGCCGTTTCCTCGTTGAGAATGATATGGTTGAGACTATTATTCAGTTACCCAACAATATCTTCTATAATACCGGAATATCTACCTATTGCTGGGTCCTTACCAATTATAAGAGGGAGGAACGCAGAGGAAAAGTACAGCTCATTGACGCGTCGCAAGCCTCCGAACCGCTCAGAAAGAATCAGGGTAACCGCAACTGCGAGATTACCGAAAAGATGCGCAGTTTCATCATGCAGGCCTACAGAGATTTCGCAGAGCGGGAAGCGACAAATGACTTCCCGGTGTCGTCAAAGATTTTTGATAATGATGATTTCCGTTTCTACAGCGTCAGCGTGTTGCGTCCGCTCCGTCTTCGTAGTCAGATGGACTTCAGCAAAGCCGAGGAACTGCTGTATGACAAAGGAAACCGAGACATTTCCGGCTGGCTTTATGACAGCTACGGCTCACGCGTGTTTGAGAATCTTGCCGACAATGTTATGGAGATACGGGAACATCTTCAGGCCAACGACATAAAACTCACCGACAAGAAACTCAAAGAACTCATCGACCCAAAGAAGTGGCAAGACCGTCGTGCGCTTGCCGATGCCGCCGAAAAGTTATGCAATGAAATCGGCTCTGAGACCTTCATGGACTTTGCGGTGTTCATCGAGCGACTTGAATCTGCTTGCGATAAACTCGGTCTGCAACTCAGTAAGGCTGACCTCAAAACCATATCCCGCGCTATGAGCGAGACAGACCCTGATGCGGCTCCCGTGGTAGATAAAATAGTCAAAGCCAAGAGTAAGGATATTGAGACCCTGCTTAATACTTTCGGAGTTCCTACCGACCAGTTACCCTACTACGGCTATTATCCGTCGGGTAAAGGCTCATACGTTCATTACGAAAGTGATACTTCACTTTCCGACAAAGAGGATGTACCCGTAAGAGAGGATATTCTCGAATATTTCAAGCGAGAGGTTGAACCATACGTTTCCGACGCATGGATTGACCTGCCCAAAACTGTAATCGGTTGCGAAATATCATTCAACAAGTATTTCTATCGCCCTGTGCCGTTGCGTACCCTTGCTGAGAATCACGAAGAGCTTGTAACCCTTGAACGTGAGAGCCACGACCTCCTTCAATCACTCCTTAATATTGACTGATATGGCGGAATATAGTGAATATAAAGAAAGCGGTCAGCAATGGCTTGGGAAAGTCCCGAGCCATTGGGAGATCTTGCCCGGAAAAGCCATTTTTGAAGAGAATAAGGCTAAAAATAAAGATAATATAGAAAACTTTGTTCTTTCCTTAAGTTATGGTAAAATTATACCAAAAAAAGATATTAATGAGGGGTTAGTACCAGATAGCTATTCAGGTTATCAAATTGTAAAACCAGGCTACATTATTGTCCGTTGTACTGACTTGCAAAATGATAAGGTTAGCCTTAGAACTGGACTTGTTCGGCATACCGGAATAATATCAGGTGCTTACTTAGGGTTAATCCCCAAGTATAATTATAGTTCTTCATTCCTTCAATACTTGTTATTTGATTGGGATATTTCCAAGGAACTATATAGGTATGGTTCAGGACTGAGGCAATCTCTTAGTTGGGACGATATAAAATATCTATTACTTCCGATTCCGCCGAAGGAGGAACAGGAAGCGATTGTTGCATATCTTGATAATGTGACTGCCGATATTGACAAGGCTATTGCTGCCAAGGAGCGAATTATTGCCTCGCTTGAAGAGCGTCGAAAGATTATCATAACCCATGCCGTGACTCGCGGCATCTACACCGACGCGCCGCTCAAAGACTCCGGCATTGACAGGCTCGGTCAAATCCCAACACACTGGGAAACATACCCAGTTCGCCATTTCTTTGATTTTAGAAACGGCTATACACCATCAAAGGCGAATCCTTCATTCTGGACTAACGGCACTATTCCATGGTTTAGAATGGAAGACATAAGAAAATCCGGTCGCTTTCTTGATAAAGCGATTCAGTATGTCACGCCATCTGCTTTAAATAATGGAGGGGCTTTTGAAGCAGGTTCATATATCCTTGCTATATGCACGGCGTCGATTGGAGAGCACGCCATGTTAATTGCTGATTCGCTTGCGAATCAGCAATTTGCGAATCTAAAGATTCGCAAATCGCTGTCCGTCAAGACAGAACCGATGTTTATTTTTTACTATATGTACGTCTTAGGTAGATTCTGTAGAGACACTGCCAATACCACAACATTTCAGTACGCGGACATGACTCAGGTAAAAAATTTCATTGTGCCTTTACCTCCAATTGAGGAACAGCAAGCAATTGTGAAATTCTTAGAGTATAATACAAGTGGTATAGATTTAACTATTGCTCAGCAAAAGAAACTCATTGAGCTGCTTCGGGAGCGCAAGAATATTATTATCAATGAAACGGTAACAGGAAAGGTAAAAGTAATATGACACATACATCAATGCTTGAAGTTGAGTTGGAACGTCTTATTGAACGTAAGCTCACCGGTACAACACTCGAAGACCGTCGGTCGGCTATTGAAAGTGGTGTGGCGGAACCTCTTGTGCATTACGGTGAATACAACGGTTTTCTCCCCGGAGAATCGGAGGAAATGGACCGCGACAAGGCTATCAATACTGTTCGTCTCTGGTCTTTCCTCGAAAAGACACAGAAAGAGGTACTTGCTGAATGGCGCGGTCGTGGCGATTTGAAAACTGCTGTTGAAAAAGAGATTGATCGTAAACTAAATACGAAGGGGATTCTTGACACTCTGCGCCAGAAGCTTGAAGTGGATAATATCGAACTGACACTTTATTATCCCAAACCGTCACCAAGCGATAGCTTGCAGAGTCAACGGAACTTTGAAGCTAACGAGTGGTCAGTAACACGACAGCAGAGATATAGCAAATATCATCCGGGTAACGAGATTGATATGGTAATATTTGTTAACGGATTGCCACTCTTCACTATCGAACTTAAAAATCCGGCTACTCATCAGACAGCTCGTTATGACGGACAAAAGCAATATCGTGAGGATAGAGATCCACGCGATACTTTACTGAAATTTGCCCGTTGTCTCGCTCATTTCACTCTTGACAAGGATGAAGTATTCTTTACTACCCGACTAGAGGGAAAGAATACATTCTTCATGCCATTTAATCAAGGTATGCCAAATGGTCAAGGTGCCGGAAATCCGATAAATCCCAATGGTCACAAAACCGCCTATTTCTGGGAGAAGATATTAACGCCTGACACTATTGCCGACATTATACAGAACTTCGCCCTCGTGGATTATGGCGAAGCAAAGAAGCATAAGAAAGTTCCGCATTTGTTGAAGAATGCCAAAGGAGTTATATTCCCGCGTTTTCATCAGCTGGATGTTGTCAATCGATTGAGTGATGAGGTAACGACAAAAGGAGTTGGTGGAAAATATCTCATCCAGCATTCTGCCGGATCGGGTAAATCCAACTCAATCACATGGCTGGCTTTTGACCTTATAAAAGCCTGTCCGAAGACTATGGATGCCAACCGTGCGGAGGCTCTTGACAAGCAGCTTTTCCAATCAGTGATTATCGTAACCGACCGACGAGTGCTCGACAGCCAGATTTTCTATAACGTATGGGCTTTTGCTAAAAGCGACAAGATAATCGCCCATGCCGATAACAGTGAGCAGTTGCGTAAAGCAATTGAGGGAGGTAAACGAATAATCATTACTACGATTCAGAAGTTCCCTTATATCTGCGGCACGATCGCAGATATGAGTAACCGAAACTTTGCGGTTATTATAGACGAAGCACACAGCAGCCAGAGCGGTATTGCTGCCGACAAACTGAACGCGACTACATACCGTGACAGGGATGCTGAGACCGAGGATACCGATTCTATCATTGAAAAACTTATAGCCGAGCGCAAAATGAGTCCGAATACCTCATATTTTGCGTTTACGGCAACTCCGAAACCCAATACCCTTGAACGTTTCGGTATTGAGAATGCCAACGGAGGTTATGACCCGTTCCATCTCTATTCGATGAAACAGGCTATTGAAGAAGGCTTTATTCTTGATGTGCTTTCCAACTACACTACTTATACAAGTTACTATGAGCTGGCCAAGTCTATCGAAGATAATCCGGAATATGACGAGACAAAGGCTCAGAAAAGACTGCGCAGGAAAGTTGAGCGCGAACCGCAGACGATCCGTGAGAAATCTGACGTTATCATTAATCACTTTGATGCCAAAATATTCCGTGCCCGTCGTCTAAAAGGTCAGGCTAAGGCTATGGTAGTTACACGCGACATTGAGTGCGCAATCCGTTACTATAAGGCTATCAGCGAAATTATCGAGGCTCAGAGATTACCATACAAGGCGATCATCGCTTTTTCGGGCGAAAAGACTGTTGACGGCATAGCCTATACAGAATCAGGCATGAACGGTTTCCCTGACACTCAGACTCCGGATAAACTTGACAGCAATGAATACCAGATACTCGTTGTCGCCAATAAGTATCTGACCGGCTTTGACCAAGAAAAGTTATGCGCAATGTATATTGACAAACCGTTGGATGGAGTTCTTGCAGTTCAGGGTCTTTCTCGCCTAAACCGTATATCGCCCAAATTAGGTAAGACCACCGATGACCTCGCTGTACTCGACTTCTATAACAAGATAGAAGATATGAAGAATGCGTTTGATCCGTTCTTCACCTGCACCTCCCTCTCAGAACCTACCAATATTAATGTGCTCCACGACCTTCGTGCAGCTATTCTTGATGCCGGGGTGTTTACCGAGGAAGATGAAGTTGCTGAGTTCAACAATCTATTCCAACGTGGAGCTGAAGCACACGAGTTGTCGCCGATACTTGATCGATGCGTAGAGCGTTTTGAGAATGAAATTGAATGGGACGAGAACGGCAAACCCGACTTCAAAATCAAGTGCAAGCAGTTTGTCAAGGTGTATTCGAGAGTCGCTGCCATCATCCCTTTTGAGAACGTGAAGTGGGAGAAGCTTTACTGGTTCCTGCGTCAGCTCATTCCGCTGCTCAAAGTAACTGTTCCCAACGATGACCTTAGTGGACTAATGGAGAGCGTTGACATGAATACCTACGCACTCCGACGCACTGCCACCAATGAAAAGATAGAGCTTGATGCAGCCGGGACTGTCCTTGACCCTAATTCTCCCAATATGGCAGGGGCCGGAACTGATGACCCAACGAGGTCACAACTTGACACAATCATTGCCAACTTCAACGAGCGATGGTTCAGCGGATGGGATGCTCCGGCAGATGAGCGTCGGGTGAAGATGTATCGTGTGGCGCGTGAGATAATCAATACTCCGCAATATCAGAATCAGATTGTGGGCAATCCCGACAGAGATGAGGCTGATGCAGCTTTCAACCGTATCGTCGATACCGTTATGCGCCGAATGCGCCGCAGCGATGATTCTCTCTATCGTGAGTATAACCAGAATGAAGGATTCCAAGGCAACTTCCGTAATCTTCTCCGTCAAATCATCGACGACCAAGATTATCGTGAAATGGGTGACAATCTTTCATCTAATGACACTACTGTCTACTAAAATATGAATAGAATAATACTTATTGGCAACGGTTTTGACTTAGCTCATGGTCTTCCAACCAGGTACGAAGATTTTATTAACTGGTATTGGGGACAATGTGGAAAACAGTTAAGATCTGCCTCCAGTAAAGTTGTGCAAGATACTTTCTGCTCCTTTACTCTAAAAGAGAATACTGGACTTGCAGGATGGTATCTTAACTGGTCATATAATTACCCGGTCCCTTTAACACAATATAGCGATAAGGAATTAGCAGAAATTGCAAAGAAAAAAAACGCAATCTGTGAATTCAAAGTTCACAGTATCTTTTTCTCACGCATTTGCAAAGCTATAGAATCTAAGGGATGGGTAGATATCGAACGAGAATACTATGATTTATTACATGAAGTCGTTTTCAAACCAGATAATGGCGAATATACCTTATTTAAACTTAATGAGGACTTACGGTATGCACAGGAACTGTTAACACAATACCTTTCTGAGGTTACAAATGTTTCAATAAATTGTGACGATAGAATACGTCAGCATGTTTATGAGGATATTCGGAAAGACGATATCTGTATTTCACAGCTTTCAAAGTATTATGAATATGTAGATTATCTCATAAAGCATTCTGAGGATAAGTATCAGAGATTATTATGTAGGTATAATATAGATACTCCGGATCGTCATTGTCTAACAGATGGTATTAAGAGATTAGGGCATTTCTCTAAACCCGAAGATATTAAAGACTCATATTTAAGTGATTTGATTCTTCCTGAAAATATTATGTTTCTTAATTTTAACTATACCGAAGTAGCAAATAAATACGGATTAGAGAAAGTTTCAACAATGATTCATATTCATGGGAAACTTAATTCTCCAGAAAGTATGATATTTGGATATGGCGATGAACTCGATGATGAATATAAAAACCTCTTAAAAACATCCAATAATGAATGTTTGAAAAATATTAAATCTATTCGATATCTTGAATCGAGTAATTACCGTAAATTGTTGGAATATATTGAATCTGCACCATATCAGGTATATATTATGGGACATTCTTGTGGTAATTCCGATAGGACACTTTTAAATACATTATTTGAACATCCAAACTGTGTTTCAATTAAACCATACTATTATCAAAAAGAAGATGGGTCGGATAATTACATGGAAATCGTGCAGAATATATACCGAAATTTTACGGATATGAAAATGATGCGAGACCGAGTAGTAAACAAAACATTTTGCAAACCTCTACCACAGATAAATAACAATGTCTGAATTTGACGAATATATAGTTCACGGAGACCCGGGACACAAGGAAAAGGCCGATGCTTGGCAAACGGCAATCGGTCTTCAGGACGTAGATGGGCTAAAGGTATCGGTGAACCGTGTCCTCGCCAAAGCATATTTCCAGCAACGAGTAGGCACTCCACTCACTCCACCCAGACTCAATATGAAGATCGATGAAATCCTACGTCACTTTATCCTAACAGGCGAAATAGAATAAAAACCATGAGAATAATTCGTTGGCTAATATACACGGTAATAGTCGGAGCCTTACCTATATTGGTGAGGATATTGATGTATATCATAAGTAACCACATCCCAAATGCCGTGTGTTTCAGTCCTGTGGATATAGTTTTCTTTGGTCTCACTCTTAATATATCTAATATAAACGAGGTAAACAGTCTTAAACCAAAGAGAACAAAGAAAGGTGAAGTAGATGTAATATCCAATTACAAGGATGCATTTTCAGCATTCTCAACGTTGCTTATTATATTTTTGGCCATTCCTTTAGGCGCTCTCTATATGGAAGAACTGACTGACCAAACTATAATAAATCAAACAACAGCTTTCGTTGGAGCGATTGTACTTAGCGTATTGTCGCTGGTATTTAGCTCTATTGTGATGTATAATGTCTTAAAATTACAAAAACATGGGAACAATTGACATTATCTACCTCACTTTAGTTTGTATACTTTTCATTTCTGGAATGGTTTTTGCAGTAAAAATATTTGTGAAAATTAGAAATAACAGCATCGAAGATTTCAAACAACGTCAAAACAAAAATCGAAATAAGATTAAACATGGCAGACACAATTAAGTCATTCATTTATCTTGATGAATATAAATTAGCCTCTCTTTCCTCTCAACTTTTTGAAGGGATGACAGAATATGTGCTAAAGAGTGCAGTAGATACCCATACCGAAAATGCTACTCAAAAGGGTTCTTTAATGAAGGGATCTATGATGGGCGATGCAATTACCGAGGGAAATGCTTCTGAAGAAAAGAAGTACCTTCATGATTTTGCTTATACAATGTTCGAAAAAGAACTATTTGAAAGGAATAAGATCTATGAAATAACCAAGGTAGATACATTAGAGTCATTATCTTCAAAAAGAATTGTTAAAGTCACTGGTCAGGCCATCTTTGATGATTATCAGGCAATTATTGACACATTGAAAAATTTTAATTCTATAGGCGAAGCAATTGCCTATTGTTCAATGGTTTCTGATGGCCAAGACCGGAAAACATTGCTTAACACCTCATCTCAGTCTAATGACAGAAATGCCAAATCAAAAGCCAAGATGACGCAGAAAGTTATTCAACAGAAGTGGAAAGAAATGTTGGAAAACGTAGGATTGAGATTAGAAGATGATAAAATCGAATCACTTCTAACGCTCTTACGCTTTAGCTTTAGAGGACAAATGGGTTTTAGAATAATTCAACCGGAATCTGGAATTGTAGCTTTAGCAAATCTTAATAAGGTATGCCTAAGAGACCCAATGGAGATTCTAATTCCTCGTTTCTCTCGCAAAACGGAGATAGAACTTTCTTTAATAGGAATCATTACTCAGTGCGGACAACGTACAGCGGATACAATACCGTCAATTGAAGATAGCGAAAAGCTAAAATATTCAGTTCAAAATGTTATTTCTCAACTCGGTAACATGGAGGAAACTTTTACCGGAAGATTGTCTAATGAAGTGGTGATAGAACCAATTGCAATTTATCACGAAATCTAATGGCGAAGAAGTTTGAGATACGAAATAGTACGGCGGAGTTCCTGATCTTTCAGATTGAGGGGAAGGAGGACGGTGTGCAAGTTTTATATTAGGATGAAAGTATCTGGTGTACCCAGAAGGCTATGACGCAGCTGTTTGATGTGGGTGTTCCGGCAATACGCAAACACCTTAATAACATTTTTTCTGAGGGAGAACTTCGACAGGATTCAACCGTTTCCAAAATGGAAATAGCCGAATCAATCAAATTCCGAGGATTTCTCGGTAGTTGATAATAAATAAGAGAATATGGCATACGAAGATAAATATCTGGAATTTGAACAGTATATACGCGCCACGGAATCTGAACCTAAGGAGAGGGCTGAATTGTGGCAGACGGCTATCGGCTTACAAAAGGTTGATGGATTGAGTGTGTCTGACTATTTGATTGAAACGGCCAAGAAGCACATTGAGGGTAAGGTCTCTATTGATGACGTTGATGCACTAATATCCACTTATTATCGCAGTGAGGCTGCGCGTGAGATTCCGGAAGATATTAAGGAAGCTGACGAGGTGACAAAGAATATTGTCCGCGTTCTTTCAGAGCCTTCATTCTCTTTCTCAGTACAGGGATTAGCAGGACTACATCGCCGAATTTTCAAAGGGGTAATGAAACATGCTGGTGATTTCCGTCAATACAACATTACTAAGAAGGAATGGGTACTTGATGGAGAGACTGTGCTTTACGGTCCATTTGAGGATCTGACGCGTACCATTGAATACGATCTTGAACAGGAACGAAGTTTCCGATATAAAGGATTGACACAAGTTCAGATGATAGAACATATCGCGCGTTTTATTTCGGGGATATGGCAGATTCATCCCTTCCCCGAAGGTAATACCCGAACCACTGCCGTATTCTTGATAAAGTATCTCCGTTCAATGGGTATTCCAGCCACCAATGATATGTTTAAAGAACATTCTTGGTATTTCCGCAATGCACTTGTTAGAGCCAACTATCGTAATGCCCTTAAAGGTATTGAGCCAACCATAGAATATCTCGTTTTAT
>CAZEOI010000084.1:0-16304 GCA_964513775.1 uncultured Sangeribacter sp.
TGGGTGCTTTTTTTGTACTACCTTTGCAGTCTGGAAATAGTTCCGTTGATTCTTACCTATTGGGCCGCGTGCCTGCTGTGCAGTTTATTATAGGGAAAAGCAGATTACGACTATAAGAAACGTATCACCATGTGTACACACAAGCATGGCGGCTCCGAGAAATGACGATGAAGATAAAAAAGATATTGGTTTCGCAACCGAAGCCGGCCTCCGACAAGTCGCCATATTACGACATAGCCAAGCGACACGACGTTGAAATTGTGTTCAGACCTTTTATTAAGGTAGAGGGTCTCTCTGCACGGGAGTTCCGCCAGTCGAAAATCAATCTGGCGGACTATACCGCCATTATATTCACCGCGCGCACCGCAGTCGACCACTTTTTCCGTCTTTGCGAAGAGATGCGGGTGAACGTGCCCGACACCATGCGCTATTTCTGCACAACCGAGGCCATAGCCCTCTACCTGCAGAAGTATATTGTATATCGCAAGCGCAAGATATCCTTCGGCCAGACCGGCAAGCTCTCCGATCCGCAGCTGCTCGCCGCAATACAGAAAAATCACAAGGAGAAGTTCCTCTTGCCTGTCAGCGATGTGCAGGCCGACAGTCTCAAGCCTCTTGAAGACGCGAAAATCGACTTCACCCCGGCCATGATGTACCGCACGGTGAGCAACGACTTTCAGGAGGGTGAGCCTTTCGACTATGACATGCTCCTCTTCTTCAGCCCGGCCGGCATTGACTCCCTGCTGAAGAATTTCCCTGATTTCGGCAAAAACGGCAAACAGCCGGTAGCGATCGGGACATTCGGTTCCGCCACCGCGCAAGCTGTAAAAGACGCCGGACTGCGTCTCGACATCGAGGCCCCCACTCCGAAGACTCCCTCGATGACTGCGGCTCTCGACGCATTCCTCACTGAAAATGCCGGCAACGACTGATCTCCACACCGGCCCCACACACTATACTCCCCGACGATGACCAACGTAAACGACTCTCTTCTCTCCACTCTCTATCTCAAAGACACCGCCTTCCAGAGGCTCATGCAGAAACGCATATTCAATGTGCTCCTCATAGCCACACCATATGACGCTTTCATGATGGAGGAAGATGGACGTGTCGACGAGCAGATATATTTCGAGTATGTATCTCTCAACCTCTCCTCGCCTCCGCGGTTTGTGAAAGCAGCCAACTATGAGGAGGCCTACCGGGAGTTGGCCGAGAAAAGTTTCGACCTCATCATCGCGATGCCGGGAGTCGACGTCAGTGAGACTTTCAGGGAAGCTCGTAAAATCGACGAGCTTTATCCCGACATACCCTTTGTAGTGCTGACTCCGTTCTCCAAAGAGGTGCGTCGCCGTATAGCCAACGAGGATCTCGCGGGCGTAGACTATGTGTTCTCATGGCTTGGTAACGTAGATCTGATCCTTGCAATCATAAAACTTATAGAAGACCGTATGAACGCCGACAACGATATTTGCGATGTCGGCGTCCAGGCGGTCTTGCTTATTGAAGACTCAATCCGTTTCTATTCCTCCATACTCCCCCATCTCTTCAAATATCTTCTGAAGCAGAGCATGGACTTCTCGACAGAGGCTCTCAACGAGCATGAGGCCATGCTACGAATGAGAGGACGTCCGAAAGTGCTTTTCGCCCGCGATTATGAGGAGGCGCAAAAGCTCTTCGACAAGTATGGAAAGAATATGCTTGGAATAATCTCCGACGTGCGTTTCCCGAAAGACGGGCATAAAGATCCGGATGCCGGACTTAAGTTCGCAGCCATGGTGCGCAAACGCGATCCCTTCATGCCTATCATCATCGAGAGTCAGGAAGACGACAACCGTCGCCGTGTGCGCGAAGCCGGATTCGTCTTTCTTGACAAAAACTCCAAGACTCTCCCGCAAGAGCTCCGCGATGCCGTGGAGAAACATTTCGGATTCGGAGATTTCATTGTGAAAGATCCCGCCACAGGCATGGAGATAATGCGTATTCAGGATCTGAAGGCACTCCAGAACAATATATATAATATTCCGGCCGACTCACTTTTCTATCATTGCAGCAGCAATGATGTGTCGCGCTGGCTCTATTCCCGCGCCCTATTCCCGATTGCCGATGTGGTGAAAAATCATCACACCACAAGCCTTGATGAGGTGCCGAAGGTGAGGAAGCTCATTTTCGAGAGTATCGTGAAATATCGCCGTATGAAAAATCGCGGAGTCGTAGCCATATTCAAGAAAGATCGTTTCGACCACTACAGCAACTTCGCCCGCATAGGAGAAGGATCGTTAGGAGGCAAAGGGCGTGGCCTTGCGTTTATCGACCAGATCATCAAGCGCAACCCGGTGTGCGACAACTTCGAGGGGGTGCAGATCACCATTCCGCGTACAGTGGTGCTTTGCACCGATATATTCGACCAGTTCATGGAGATGAACTCACTGTATCCGGTAGCCCTCTCCGACCGTCCAGACGATGAGATTCTCAAGTGTTTCCTTTCAGCACGCCTTCCGGAGTCGCTCATCGAAAATTTCATCGCTCTTTTCGACGTGATCGACAAGCCCCTTGCCGTGCGCAGCTCCTCTCTGCTTGAAGATTCACATTATCAGCCATTTGCCGGTATCTACTCCACCTATATGATTCCCCATCTCAAAGATGTGGATGTAATGCTCCGTATGCTTTGTGATGCAGTGAAGAGCGTCTATGCCTCTGTATTCTTCGCCGATTCAAAAGCATATATGAACGCCACAAGCAACGTCATCGATCAGGAGAAGATGGCAATCATCCTTCAGGAAGTGGTAGGTGAGGACCATCAGGGCTATTATTATCCGAGCTTCTCCGGTGTGGGACGCTCGATCAACTATTATCCGCTCAATAATGAGGTGGCGGAGGATGGTGTGGCAGAGGTGGCTGCAGGCCTTGGCAAGTATATAGTAGACGGAGGTATGGCTCTACGCTTCTCTCCACGACATCCCGAGCATGTGCTCCAGACCTCAACTGTGGAACTTGCATTGCGCGACACCCAACGCATACTGTATGCCCTCCCGGACATTGCCCCCAAGAGTGAAGACTTCAAAACCGACGATGGCTTCAACATCGTAAAGATTCCGGTGGCCGATGCCTTCAAGACAGGAGCATTGAAATACCTTGTCTCCACTTTCGATTTCAACGACCGCATGATCCGTGATTCAGGTTTCGGTCCGGGACGAAAGCTCGTGACGTTCGCCAACATCCTGCGTCAGAAAGTCTATCCATTGGCGGAGTGTCTCGATTTCATGCTCACCACAGGACAGTATGCCATGGGACGCCCGGTAGAGATAGAGTTTGCCGGACTTGTTCGCCCGGATGCCACATCTTCCGATAAGAAAGGTATGCTCTATTGGCTACAGATACGTCCGATCGTCGACAAAAAGGAGATGCTTGACGATTCAGTAATGGACGTTGACGACTCCAAACTGTTGCTTCGCTCCGACACAGCACTCGGTCATGGGCTGATGGATGGAGTGCGCACCGTGGTCTACATAAAATCAAAGACATTCAACAGTGCCCGTAATCCTGAGGTAGCCCGTGAGATCGAACAGATCAACCGCAAACTCACCGAAGAATCGGAACCATATATACTGATTGGTCCCGGCAGATGGGGCTCATCCGATTCCGCGCTCGGTATTCCTGTGCGCTGGCCTCAGATTGCAGGCGCGCGTCTAATCGTGGAGTCAGCACTCCCCGGCTATCATATCGAGCCTTCGCAGGGCACCCACTTCTTCCAGAATCTCACCTCTTTCGGC
The DNA here is from genome assembly GCA_964513775.1 of uncultured Sangeribacter sp. Taxonomy (GTDB): domain Bacteria; phylum Bacteroidota; class Bacteroidia; order Bacteroidales; family Muribaculaceae; genus Lepagella. The sequence continues at coordinate 3,771 of CAZEOI010000084.1, forward strand.
GTAGGATATTTCACCATCGATCCCGTGCATGGGCGCGGAGTGTTCGATTCCGAGTATCTCGACTCAATGCCGGCTGTCTATGAGTCGGACGCTGTAAGAATAGTAGAGTTTGAGAATCCTCTCACAATTGCCATCAACGGACGTAAGGGGGAGGGAATAGTAGTGAAACCTGAAGATCCCGGGGCCTCCGCTTCTTCTGAAGAAAACGATCCCCTGCTCTACGATGCGGCGGAATAATGGCCGGAGGTTATTGTCTCAGATGGACCGCCTGGCGCGTATGGTTGCATCCGTATAAGGCCCAACGCCATATGGAGGAGGCTGACAGTGTGCAAGACAATCTGCAGAAGCGTCTTGACGAGGCACTCGAACTGCTTGAGCAACAGCGTAAGGAAACTGCAATCCAGACATTCAGGGGCGCTGAGCTCTCTCGTCAGCTCACCGAAATCGACAAGCGTCTGGCCGATGAACATCGCGAACTTGAGGAGACCCGCCTTAAGCTTACGAAAGCCCTCGATTCGCTTGCCGAGCATAAAAGTGTAGATGAGAAGCTTGCCGAATTTGAGAAGGAGCTTGAGAAGGTGGAGGATTTGAAACGCGGGTATGAGAAGCGCATCACCGAACTTGAAGCCCGTCTTGGAGATGCCCGCAAACGTCTTGCCGTGGCAGATGACAGTGAACTTGTGGAGCCAATCGATATGTTGGATACCCGTCGTTTTCCGGCTGGTCCACCTAAGTTGCGTCCTAATGGTTTCACACGTCGTCAACAGTATGGAAAGTCCGGCACCTCCGGAGTGAAGACCCATCCCTCCAATTTACGCCGCGAGCCGGCACGTCCCGGCTTTATCAACCGTACAGAATCCACAGTCTCCTCTTCCTCCACTCCTATTTCAGAGTCTACACGTAAGGACACTTATCCTATCCACAACTCTCACCCTGACGAAACTTTTCATCCGGATGCCACCTCACATGATGTGAGCGGTCCAACTCCCGGCGTCACATTACGTCCGGAAGATGTAACACGTCCGGTGATTGAGGAGAAAGACACCACTACCATAGAGGGCACACCTGCAGAGACAGCGGAGAAGGTGGCAAATTATCTCCACTCGCTTCAGAAAGGGGCACGCGAAAAGAAAGCCGGCCGCTCTGAAGACGACTGGCTCTCCGAACTCCCCGACCTCTGATGATGGCCTTTAGCTATGTATGTTTTCTCATAGGTAAAACGGATATAATTCTACGCCATATCTTTCATTGAATATCAACTTATTACGAGGATTGCAAATTCTATTGAGTTTCTTTATTTTGTATTGTTTTGCGCATTTATACCAGAAGTCAAGACCGCATCCTCGTTGCCTGGTCATGCGAGCATCAAGATAACCGAAAAGTATAAGATTCAACGTCATGATGTTTTTGTTTCATTTTTGACGTGGATTAGTGGTTGGACATCGGGAGGGAAACCCGGTGTCCTTTCTCTATCATTGAAATTATCGGAAATAAGAGTGTTTAATCCTTACATGTCAAATAATTGTTGTATATTTGTAATCAAATGACTAAAATCCTCAGATATGGCAAGACCAATTAAAGAAACCCCTGTATTGAAGGGCAAGGATGCAGATCGATTCGCAGAACGAATGGCTACAGTCGGACGTGCCTCCGCCAAAGAAATTGAGGAGGCTCGCAAAGCCTATGAAGCTTTCAAAGCTATCAGCACCTTTCCGATGTGATTATGGATTTTGAGAAGTTCACATTTCGGCAGATTGAAGCCGACACAGAGATAAAGCCGTTTGATTGTGGAGATTCCGATTTGAACGCCTTTCTTTTTGATGACGCCAAGAATTATCTTGACGCCATGCTTGCCATGACATATCTGCTGGAAGATAACGAGGCAGATAGAACCGTTGCATACTATTGTCTGCTGAATGACAAGATTGAACTTGACCCAGATGAAAAATCGAAGTGGAACAAGATTAACCGGAAGATACCAAACAATAAACGATACCATGCTTATCCGGCAGTCAAAATTGGACGTTTGGGAGTGTCAATGGAGTACGCCAATAAGCACATAGGGCAAATGGTTCTTATGCAGATTAAAATGATTTTTTCTCGTATGACATTAAGCGGGTGCAGATTTATTACAGTGGACGCTTATTCAAATGCTGTTCCATTTTATGAGAAATGTGGATTTCATTGTCTTTCTGACAAGGATGTCAATGAGCCGACAAGAGCTATGTATTTTGATTTAATGTACTATAAGAAATAGTTTTACCTACGATGAGGAGATTTTGTGCGTTATTTTATTCGGTAATTTAGCGACAGTAACAATTTCAAGTAGCAAATCCCGCATCTCATCCGCTCTGGCGATTTTGCGTTTAATTTGACCAGCTCTTAAGATAAAATTGATCTCATTTTGAAAATATGCCAAAAGTATGAACCCATCCAATTCTGTGTCACAAGCAATTTGCGGTAAAATTTCCTTTTTCGACGGTGCGCTCAACGAGAGCTCACTCACCTCCCTCGGTACGCAGCCTTCCCCCTGAGGAGTAGTGAGAAAATGGTCGTTACACTTCTTATTGGAAACTTTTTCGTAATAGTATTACAATATTATTCTATATTTATCGTTCTTCATTATATATTTTAATACTAAAGTAGTTACTAAGTAATACTGTGATTTATCTCAAATAGCTTTTGATATATTCGCTTTTGCCTTGGACTATCAATTATTGATAAAGAATTAAAAGGGATTCAATTCTTTATCATTATCAACAAAAGAATCTCATACAAATCTAACATGAAGAAACTATTCCTTACAATGGGTTTACTGCTTTTAATGGCAGTCTCATGCCAGAATCAGGTTTTTGATGAGCCACTTCCGGAAGAAGAAACTGTAGACATTGACAATCTCAGTGGTATACAAAGAGACATAATGGTAAATGTCCTTTCCTCAAAATTCGGAGGTTATAAAGAAGGACAGCCTACAACACGTGCAGCAAAATCTGTGTCAATTACTCCCTATATTGAAGATTGTGATACACTGTTATATGTGGTTCAGTATTCCGATGGATGGGAAGTTTACTCCGGATCTCATGCTACAAATATGATTATTCTCTCATCAGAGAAAGGACAGTTCGATTTATCAGACACCTCATTCCCTCCTGCTCTGAAAACAATATTGGCAGATAATGTCCAAGTGATTAAAACGTCAATAAACAATCAGGATAGCTCAGTACATCCTTCATGGGGTGCGGCCGCAATGAATGAGAAGGATTTTGAGAATGGAAAAACTACTTTAAATACCAAGGGAACATCACGGGCAATTACTTATCCTGAAATTCCTTCCGGCACATGGGTTCTGATTGAAAGTCAATTAGTCTCCTCAGAAGTAGAACAATCTCCTAAATTGATTCAAACGAATTGGACTCAGGGGTATCCTTGGAATACTTATTCAAAACTCGTGGAGACAAATAATGGAATGGTCAGAGGCTATGCTGGCTGTATCCCTATTGCAGTAGCTCAATATTTGTACTACACGCATTACTTAAATGACATTCCTTCCACAACTATTACAAATGCAATTGATATCAATAATGGCAATGACTATTCTTTCAATGGGAATAGTAGTTCATTATGGGATAAGATGGCTAAAACATATAGTTATCCATACTCCGGTTTAGATGAGACGGCGATGTTTATCGGGTACATTGGCAGAGAACTGAATGCTAAGTATGAAGAAAAGGGGACATCCGTTTATTACTCAGTTATGGAAAAATTCCTAAAAGAGATATACGGAGTGTCATTCACCTTATCCCCAGTAAATTATTCATCAATAAAATTTTCAATCCTCAATAAATATCCCTTATTAGCGAGAGCTGATTCCAATAAGAAATCTTCAGGGGAGCCAAAAGATGAAATAGGTTCACATGCGTTTTTGATAGATTGTTATAAAGAAACCGTATCAACTACTAAACTTACTTATGGATTGATTCGAGATCCGTGGCCCTCAGATCAAATTGATCCTTATGAGAGTAATGAGATAGATGAAGATGGAAATATAATAACATGGGCATATACTAATGAAATTATAACTACCAGCACTTCTAATATTGCGATTTCAATGAATTGGGGATACTCAAGCTCTTATAATAATACTTTTTATAGTCCGTCTGATAGCGAATGGAATGCAGGTGGTCATAATTTTAATTTGAACCATTATATCTATAAAAGATCTGATATAAAATAGACACGTATTCTTAACTGAATATGAAACTGGCCAAAACGACTGAGAGGCGAAGATTGTTGCTACCAGCACGCGAATGAAATTTCCTGGCCATCCGATTGTTTCAAAACCTAAACACCTCCCAATAGTCGTATGTAGCCATAAGCCGCGTGCTAATCTTTCGTTTTGTCTAAAAACGTATTACAAACACGAAGTGCTGATAATCAGCATTTCCCAACTAAAATATTTTCGAATGAGAAAAAATAGGTTTTTCCGTATGGCCATCTTTGCCATACTTGGTTTGGGACTGATATTGAGCGCATGTAATTCTGAAAACGAGCCGGAGCGGGTTGTACCTAACATGCGTGAGAGTATTGAACTGAACACCGACACGAGATCAGCGGCTAATGAGCTGAAGGATTTTTATGTGCAGTTCACAACCGATGCCGTAAAATATGCAGCTTCTCAAACGGATATTGACAACGTTATAGTTTCTCCTGTATCTGCCGCAATATTGCTCTCAATGATAGCAAACGGTGTGGATGCCGACACACAGAAGGAAATTACCGATTATCTCGGGGTAACAGACTTGTCGGCTCTCAACACACTGTCTAATATTTTATTGACGGAACTTCCGAAAGTGGATAATCAAGCTGATTTTGGTTTGGCCAATTCCATATGGATCAACAGCACTTACGCAACCCTTACACCAGCCTATACCAATCTCATGAAGTCGGATTATATGGCAGACGTGAGATATGAGAAGTTTAACGATGATGCCAAACTTCTCAAGAAAATAAATGATTGGTGTTCGGATAAAACTAACGGCCAGATTAAAACGATGCCCACACAATTATCATCCGACCAGTTGGCCATCTTACTGAACGCAATGAAATTCAAAGGAGTATGGGAAGAGAAGACATTCCTTAAAGAGAATACGATAAAGGAAACTTTCCATGGTGCAAGTCGGGTTAACAACGTTGAGATGATGCACTCTCCTCACAAAGACCGATATTATGCCGCCGATGATAATTTCGAACTTTTTCATCTTGATTTCGGCAATTCCGCTTTCTACTTTACCGTGGTCCTCCCAAATGAAAACCTTTCTCTTACGGACGCTAATGAATTGCTCACTGCACAAGAGATTCGGAAATTGCAGAAGGAAGCGGTTCGTTGCCAGCTGGAAGTGTATTTACCGAAATTCAAAGTCAATTCAAAACTGAAATTGGACAATGTGCTTACTGCGGGGCAATTGGCAGGATTAAAGGGAACAATGGCCTTCAATATGTTTGAGCCACACCAGACAGGACAGATTGAGTTTAATCAAGCCTCTTCTCTTGATATTGATGAGACAGGCGCCATAGGAGCCTCTGTATCGTCGGGAGAACTGATTGCATATGCTCCTGAGATAATCCCCGGAGGGGAATATACAGTCAAGGTGAACCGACCTTTCTACTTCTTTATAAGGGAGATCAGCACCGGTGCTTGCATTTTATCCGGTCGTATCTCAGACTTGTGACGATAGAGTGAAGAGGGTAAACGACTAACAAATATACTGCCTATAGCTTTCAAGCACCGTCAAGACTCCTGTAGAAAAAACATAAATATTAAAATCGAGAAGGTGTGTCAAAACCAATGTTTTGACACACCTTACTCTTTTGATAGTCAAAGATATGCTATAAATCAGAGCTTGTGTGTGGCTACACCAGGGTGCGGTTGAGCCCGACTATCTAACTGAAACGGATTACAGCAGTTCGCCGCGGAGGGTGGCACTGCTGGAGTCGGTGATGCGGACCGTCACGAAATCTCCCGGCTTTGTCTCTCCCTTCGGGAACACCACTACCTTATTCTGACTCGTGCGGCCGATATACTCCTCCGCACTACGCTTCGAACGACCCTCTACAAGCACCTCAAACTCCCTGCCTATATCCCTGCGGTTACTCTCGGCCGAAAGCTCGTTCTGAAGCGCTATCATACGGTTGAGTCGGTCAATCTTCACCTCCTCCTCAACATTGTCGGGGAGATGTTTCGACGCATACGTACCCGGGCGCTCGGAATATTTAAACATGAAAGCTGAGTCGAAGCCTGCCTCACGCATCAGCTCAAGTGTCTCCTGAAAGTTCTCCTCCGTCTCATTATGGAATCCGGTGAAAAGATCGGTTGACAGGCCGGCATCGGGAAGGATACGACGGATAGCCGCCACCCGGTCAAGATACCATTCACGGGTGTATTTGCGGTTCATCAGTTTCAACACCTCGTTGCTTCCGCTCTGCACCGGCAGATGTATATGACGTGCGATGTTGGGATATAAGGCCATCGTCTCAAGCGTCTTGTCACTCATATCCTTAGGATGAGATGTGGTGAACCGCACACGCATATCGGGAGCAGCCTCGGCCACCATAGCCAAAAGAGCCGGGAAATCAGTGACGTTGCCATTTTCATCCACATAATTGTAGCTGTTGACATTCTGTCCCAAGAGAGTCACCTCCTTGAATCCACGGCTACGCAGATCAGCGAGCTCATGAAGTATGCTTTTCGGTTCGCGGCTACGCTCTCGCCCTCTTGTGTAGGGCACGATACAATAAGAGCAGAAATTATTGCAACCTCTCATTATCGAGATAAATCCGCTGATAGAGGAAGCTCCGAGACGCCGAGGCATCACATCCTTATAGGTTTCCGTGGTGGAGAGATCAATATTTATAGCCTTCGAGCCCGTCTCGGCAGCCGCCACAAGATTAGGGAGATCAAGATATGCATCCGGACCTGCTACCACATCCACTCCATATTCCTCTATAAGACGCTGTTTGAGGCGCTCGGCCATACAACCTATCACCCCGATTATGATGTTACGCCCCAATTTACGGCGGAGAGCGTTCCAATAGGCTATTCGCGAATATATCTTTTGCTCGGCATTCTCGCGGATGGAGCAGGTATTTAGAAGCACTGCAGCCGCATCTTCATCGGTCTCCGTAGGTTCGTAACCGGCCATTCCCATCATGGCTGCCACAACCTCTGAATCTGCCACATTCATCTGGCAACCGTAGGTCTCGATGCGCACTTTTTTTAAATCTGTGCTATTTTTCCCCTTATTTGGTAAAAAAAATGGTTCCATATAACAATCAAATGGAAAAATGTGAGTAATTTTGTGCAAATTTACCACTAAAATCCCTACATTACAAATGAGTTTCCCTTTTATTTCAGCCGAAGAAGCAGCAAGTCATATTAAAAATGGCGACAACGTGGCGACCTCCGGCTTCACCGCATCGGGAACACCCAAACTTGTAACGGTAGCCTTGGCCGAACAGGCCAGACGCTGCCATGAGGAGGGGAAGCCGTTCAAAATCAATCTCTACACCGGCGCATCCACTAATGATTATGTGGATGGAGCTCTTACGCGTGCAGAAGCGATAGCTCAACGTATGCCCTATCAGGGCACACCCGTTACAAGAACGGCTGCCAACGATGGCTCTATAAACTACTACGATCCGCATCTCAGTCACGTTTCACAAGATATGCGGTATGGTTTTGTCGGTGATCTTGACGTAGCCATCATAGAGGTTACGGAGATGAATCCCTCAGGCGACGTAATTCTCGGAGCCGGACTCGGTCAGAGCCCCACAATAGCCCAAATGGCTAAGAAAGTGATAATTGAGTATAGTTCATACTACAAGACCTCTTTCCGTGGATTCCACGACAACTATATACCTGACAACCCTCCACACCGTCGTGAGATACCGATCTACAAGCCCGACGACCGTATCGGCGATCCGGTGTTGCATATCGATCCGAAAAAGATTATAGGCGTAGTGCCGAGCAACGAATCGGAAAGTATAAAATCCTTCACTGAACTTACCGACACAACAAAGGCGATAGGCTATAATGTGGCGGATTTTCTTGCGGCGGAACTGAAAGCAGGCCGTATTCCCAAAGAATTCCTTCCCATACAGAGTGGTGTCGGCAACGTGGCAAATGCGGCTCTCTACGGCCTTGCCGATCATCCCGGCATACCGGAGTTCCGGATGTTTACAGAAGTGGTGCAGGATGCCGTGATGGATCTTATGGAACAGGGTAAGTGCAGCTTTGCCTCTACCTGCGCGCTTGCCTTCTCCGACAATGCCATGCTCAGTTTCATGGATAAGATCGATTTCTATCGCGACAAACTACTTATGCGTCCAAGCGAGATCTCCAATCATCCTGAGATTGTGCGCCGTCTCGGACTCCTTGCAATGAACACCGCCTTGGAGTGTGACATCTTCGGATTTATAAATTCCACCCATGTCAACGGCACGTATATGATGAACGGCATAGGAGGCTCGGGCGATTTCTGCCGTAACGCATGGTTATCGATATTCCTATGCCCCTCCATTCAGAAAGGTGGACGTATATCGGCCATAGTGCCAATGGTGAGCCACGTTGATCACACTGATCACTGTGCGCGCGTCATAGTCACCGAACAGGGTGTGGCAGATCTTCGTGGCAAGGATCCCCGCCAACGGGCCTTACACATTATTGAGAACTGTGTACATCCCGATTATAAAGAGATAATGTGGGATTACCTTAAGATAGCTTCAAAAGGCCATATGCCTCACAATCTTCGCGCAGCCTTTGCCCTGCATCAAACCTATGAGGAATGTGGCGATATGCGCAAGGTAGACTTCTCCCGCTATGTGTGAAGATATGTAATGGCAAATACATTCTCATTGAGAGATTCAACAATTGAATAAGGCTCCATGACCACTGATGGTCATGGAGCCTTATTCAATTGTTGAGATTTGATTTTATTCTCTCTTATTTTCTTATTTGTTCACTCCGAGATCTTTGAAGGTTCGTGGAGCAGGCACTCCCGGAAGAGGCTTACGATCCTTCAATTGCTCCAGAGCCACTTCGATCGCTTTCTCAAGCTGCTGGTCGATTCCGGCCTGTTCCTTTATGGGATCGTTATCTATAAGGATATCCGGATCCACGCCATGATTCTCCACAATCCACTGCCCTGTCTTCGCATCATAATTTGTGAAGAACGGCACTCTCACATCTGTTCCATCCATATAAGGAAGCGAACCGCTGATGCCGATGATGCCTCCCCATGTGCGTGTACCGATCACAGTGCCGAGATTATTAGCCTTGAAACTCCAGGGGAAGAGATCGCCATCGGAGGCCGAATATTTATTAATCAGAAGAACCTTCGGACCTACATGGGTTGCATCGGGGATAGTTCCGGTCTTTGTAGAGGTACGGCTCATAGTCATACGATAGGGGGTTCTTAGCAGACGCTCTATTATCATAGGCGACACATTACCACCTCCGTTTGCACGGTCGTCGATAATCAGAGCCTCCTTATCAAGCTGAGGATAGAAGTAGCGCGAGAACTCATTCAGGCCCTCCACGCCCATGTCAGGGATGTAGATATAGCCTACCTTGCCTCCAGAGGCCTCCTCCACGCGTTTGATGTTGTTCTGAACCCAATTGTAATGGCGTAGTGCTGATTCGTCAGAGATCGGCTCTATAACGATCTTACGGGCTCCTTGCTCCTTGGCAGAGGTGTTGACAGTAAGCTCTACCGGCACATCAGCCTTACCCACCAATAGAGAATAGATGTTGGTAGTCTCCGTCACCGGTACTCCGTCGATGGCGATTATGAAATCACCCTCCTTCACTCCGAGTCCCGGCTCCTCCAGAGGTGAACGCAGATCCTTGCTGTAGACAGCCCCGGGGATGATCTTCTCTATCTTGAAATATCCGCTCTTGTCGCGGGTCAGCTCCGCTCCCAGAAGGCCCATTGAGATCCTGTCAATCCCTTTCACCTCCCCGGGATTCACATATGCATGACCGCATGCGAGCTCCGAAATCATCTCTCCTATCACATAGTTCAGATCATAACGGGTCTTTACATAAGGGAGCAGCTCGGCATATTTTGCCTTGATGGCATTCCAATCGGCTCCATGCATATTTTCAAGATAGAAGCCATCTCGGAACGCTCTCCACACTTCATCGTAAATCTGATTCCATTCCTGTGCATAGTCAATCTCTGCCACAAGACGCGAGAGATCTACCGGATCTGAAAGATTAGCCTTCTGAGTCGGGAAATCCGTAACGTAGAATCTTCCTCGCTGATAGAAGGCGGCTTTCTCTCCGTCGGCCGCCACTTCCATCGAAGCACCCTCGGCAACCACATCCGACTTGCCTTCAGAGAAATTATACACCATAATATCTCTTCCGTCGGCATACCACACCTTGTTACCCTCTCCATAGAGCGGACGGTAGTAGCCGGCTTGTGAGGATATCTTGAGAATACGATTCTCTATACCTTCGGGATCGTAACTTACGCTTCCTGACTGAGAGGCTCCGGAAGTCGTATTCAAAGTGGAAGCTCCGGATTTTTTGCCCTTACCCTTTAAATCGGAAACATCAGCTCCTCCCTTTACCGGATCTGCATCATCACTCAGCAGAGCGGGAGAAGGCTCGTCGGCACTAAGGAGCGCAACATAGAGACCACCCATACGCGTGTAGACATGATTCCATTCAAGACTTCCGTAGATAGGCTCAAAATCACGGTCGGAGGAGAAATACAGATATTTTCCATCGGCACTGAAGAGTGGAGAACCGGAATTATACCATTTGTCGGTTACTGCATACTCCTTCCCGGTTGTGAGATTCATCATATATATCACACTGATATCATTCGAACCGGATTTGGTATAGGCAATCCATTTGCTGTCGGGAGAGATAACATAGCCACGAAACTCACCCTCCGGATTCTGCTGAAGCACTTTCTTGTTCTTTGTGGTAATGTCTACCGCGACAAGACGATTCTTTCGGTCGCTATAGATTATCTGCCTGCTATCCGGGGTAAATTCGAAATTCCGGATATATGTATCAGTATCTTTGGTTAGCTGCACCGGATCTCCACCCTGGGGATTCTGGAGATATATCTCGGTCTCGCCTGTAACATCGCCGATATAAGCAATCCATCTGCCATCAGGACTCCACTGTGCATTTCTATCGTTTGATCCGGGAGTGCGCGTGATATCGCGTGTCACACCCTTCCCAACAGGCACATCAAACACCTCTCCGCGGGCAGTGACAGCCAAACGATGGCCGCCGGGAGAAAGGGACCAAGCAGTGATCTTGTTTCCTACATTCTTCAGTTCATTGCGTGCTGCTGTATTGTCGGAGGTAAGATTGACGCTGATCTTCTCGGGTGTCCCCTTTGCCGGATTGAAATGATATAGGTAGCCACCTTTCTCAAACACGATAGTCTTACCATCCGTGCTTGGGAATTTTATATCGTAATCACTGTAGTCGGTTACTTTTCGTGTGGTCTTATCTTTGGTATTGTAGGCGAAAAGATTCATTGTGTTATCGCGGTCGGAGATAAAGTATATATCGTCGCCGATCCACATGGGAATGATATCCTGGGCTATGTTAGAGGTGATATTCTCCACGCTTCCGGCCTCCGGGTCGTAAATCCAGATATCGTCAGCCATACCACCGCGATAATACTTCCATGTGCGGAACTCTCGCATCACGCGATTGTAGGCCATTTTTTTGCCATCAGGCGAGAAACTGCAGAAGCCACCCTCCGGAAGTGGAATCTGAGTAGGCATACCACCCTCCTCTCCTATTTTCCACAACTGTCCCTGAAAACTGCTGCCTATACGGTTTCGATATACAACCTCTCCTTCAGGCGACCATGCAAGCACCATATTGTTCGGGCCCATTCTATCACCCAGATCGTCTCTTGAATTAGTAGAAGTGAAAGTTAGTCGCTGAGGCTCGCCACCCTTAGTTGGGATAAGATATACTTCAGTGTTGCCATCATATTGGCCGGTGAATGCGATCTGTTTTCCATCCGGTGAAATTCTTGGGAATATTTCGTATCCCTGATGCGAAGTCAATCTTTTAGCGTCGCCACCCGTAACCGGTACAGAATAAAGATCACCGGCATATGAGAAGACAATTTGATCACCGTTCACAGAAGGGAATCTGAGAAGACGAGCTTCATCGGCTTTTACACCGGAAGCAAACGCAACCAATGCTGCCGTAAGAATAATCCGATTCATAACGTTAGTCTAAGGATTCCACGAATTCTAAAACAAAAGATGATAAAAGTAGGGAATCCATAATGCTCTCATCACCCCGAAAGTAATAGCAAAGATAATTAATTCATTTTAAAACACAAAAAAGAAGTCTCGGCCATTGCCGGTCGAGACTCATCGTCAAAGGGGGAGATTACCTACTCCCCCGCTTTCCCAAAGAAACAATCACTATCGAATACAAAAAAAGAAGGCATCCTGTTCGGATGCCTTCGGATTAAGGGGGCGATT
>CAZEOI010000085.1:0-15476 GCA_964513775.1 uncultured Sangeribacter sp.
GCAAAGGTGGAACATTAAGGGTCTTTTGGTCTTTATCTTGTGCCATGAGGATAGTTTTGTGGGGATTATTCAACAATTCCAAGTTCACGGAGGTAACCTTCGATTTCTTTATCAAGGTCTGCTCGTTTAGCTTCGAGTTCTTTGATTTCTGCCATTACAGCCTTGATGTCGATAGGCTCTTCTTCCTCGAATGTGTCAACATAGCGAGGGATATTGAGATTGTAGTCATTTTCTTTAATCTCTTCGAGAGTAGCAAGGTGGCTGTATTTCTCGATCTCTTTACGCTCGCGGTAGGTATTGACAATCTTTTCGATGTGCTCGGGGCGAAGTTTATTCTGAGTCTTGACCTTCTCAAACTCTTTGCTTGCATCGATAAAGAGGATATTGTCGTCTTCTTTTCGACATTTTTTCAGTACAAGAATACAAGTTGGAATTGATGTGCCGTAGAAAATGTTTGCGGGCAAACCAATAACTGCATCAATATAGTTTTTATTCTCTATGAGGTAACGGCGTATTTTGCCCTCTGCCGCTCCACGAAAGAGCACTCCATGAGGGGCGACACAAGCCATTGTACCACCTTCATTAAGATGATGAACCATGTGGAGAATGAAAGCATAGTCGGCTTTTGATTTTGGAGCTAATACACCGGCTTTGCTGAAACGATCGTCTGACAGGAATTTCTGAGCGGCAGACCAAGTTGCGGAAAATGGAGGGTTTGCGACTACTGCATCGAATTGCATGTCGTCGAAAGCATCTGCTTCAAGAGTATCGCCATTTTCAATCTTAAAGTTACTGAACTTAATGCCATGAAGAAGCATATTCATTCGGCAAAGATTGTAGGTAGTAGGATTCTTTTCCTGTCCGTATATATCTTCGGCTCGACCATTGCGAGCGGCACGAATGAGCAGAGAACCCGATCCGCATGTCGGGTCATAGACACTGCGCAAACGAGTTTTTCCTGTTGTGACAATATCCGCAAGTATTTGGCTTACTTCCTGCGGAGTGTAGAACTCACCGGCTTTTTTGCCTGCTCCGGCAGCGAACTGTGAAATCATATACTCGTATGCGTCACCAAGTATATCAATCTCTTCGGTGGCCTCTGTGCCAAACTTAATCTCATCAAGAGCAAGAAGAACGTTAGAGATAAGGGTGTTCTTATCGTCAGCTGTTTTACCCAGCTTTGGAGATGCTAAATCAATATCAGAGAAGAGTCCGCCAAAATCTTCCTCGCTATCTTGTCCGAGGGTGCTGTCTTCAATCTGCTTTAGTGAGCGTTCAAGAAGAGGAAGAATATTTTCCTTCTTATTTATTTCGGCAATTACTGATGAGAAAAGGAATTCGGGTTCAACAAAGTAACCGATATTTTCGAGGCACTGATTACGGACCTCTGCTTTTAACTCATTGGCGTCTTCATCGGTCATCGCCCAAAGTTCCTTGAATGTAACTCCGTCATCAACAAGAGCATTATCAACAAACTTTTCAATCTTTTCAGACAGATATTTATAGAAGATAAAGCCAAGAGAAAAATACATAAATTCTCCTGCTGACATATTACCGCGCAGTGTATTAGCAACGTTCCAAAGTTGCGCACGGAGTTGTTGTTGAAGTTCTTCGCTCACGATATTTAAGTGTTAAGTTTTAGTCCCAGTTAAAAGTTTGGATAATGTTATATAGAGCATCTATAATGCGTTTCACAGCTTTGCGAGTTTTGAGTAATCCCAAACGCTTTGGCTTTAAAGCATTTTGGATTATCTCAGGTTTCGATTTTTGCAGATAGTCATACTCTTTCAAATAAGTGTCGAGTACTTCTACCGGCAGTTCTTCTTGCTCAGCAAGAGCTACAATAGCATTGCTGCGTTCCGCTTTGATGTATTCGGTTAGACGAGTTTCAAGATCGAGAGTACCGTCAGCTTTATTGCGAACAAAACTTTCCGGATCATTATCTACATTCTGACGAATAAAGCCATCAATCAGTTTTGATTTGCTACGCATTTCGGAGTCACGAATCATAGTGTCAAGGATTTCCTTACGTTTCTGTTCGTAATCGTCACTCTCAGGATTAAGATCATGGATTAGTCCGAGAATATACGCAACATTGATAATATCGCTATGAAGCAATTCAAGACAGAAGTCTATGTCTTCCAAAGTCTGCTGATTGCCGTATGGGACTTCCGGTTCGGCTGCTTGAGCTGACGGCTGAGATTGAGCACCAAAATTTTGGGCTATGTCAAGATACTTAGAACGGAAGTCCATAAATTCTTGCTCAGATAGCACAAATGTAATATCATCAGGAGTATAATCCTCATAGATTTGCATCTCAGCATGCTTTTTGATAATATCACGGAAAGCAAGGATAAAGTCTCGCTTTTCATTCTCGCTTTGAATGGAGTCGATTACTGCCGGATTGGGATACTTCTTGAGAAAATCTTCGGTCATCTCAATGTATTCCGTTTTTATCTCCTTATAAGGAGGACGAGTAATACGTTCGATATTATCTGAGCATGAGAATAGTTTTATCGCAGCGTCAACGTTCTCCTTCATATCACGGAAACAAATCACTTTGCCGAATCGTTTCTTTTCGTTCAAGACACGATTTGTGCGGCTAAATGCCTGTAATAATCCGTGATACTCCAAATTCTTATCGACATAAAGAGTATTCAACTTCTTTGAATCGAAGCCTGTAAGGAACATACCAACCACCAATAGCAAGTCAAGCGGTTTCATGTCCTTACGCTTTTTCTTCATGCGAAGATTTATATCATCATAGTATGCGCTGAAATTATCAGTTGAGAATGATGTGCCATACATGCCATTATAGTCATCCATAATCTCCTGCAACTCATCGCTGGTTACGTTATCAGTAGTGAATCCTTGATTCATACCGGTTCGGTCATCATCCTGACTTGCATTAGCTGCGTAGGTAAAGACTGCTCCTATCCTGATTTTAGGATTTAACTCCTTAAAAATCTTATAATATTTTAGAAGCATTGGGACAGATTGAACTGCAAATAAAGCATCAAACTCTCCGTCAAATGTAGATTTCGGAAAGTTGTTGAGAATGAACTGAGCAATCTCCCTCATTCTGACCTCGGACATAGCCTCTAATGAGGAATTGCCGGTATAGTATTCTACAAGGAATCCCAGTACATTATCATCAGCAATAGCATCCTTAATAAGATACTTGTGCAAACAATCGCCGAAGACCTCAGCTGTGGTCATATCTTGATTGGCATTCTCCTCAAAGATTGGAGTGCCGGTGAAACCAAAAACTTGGCTATTGCGAAAGAATCTAACAATATTGCGATGACTTGCGCCAAAGTGACTTCTATGGCACTCGTCGAAAATCATCACAACTCGTTTATCTCGAATATCCTGCAACTTCTTGTTATAGTAATCTTTTGTTACAGCTGCATTAAGTTTCTGAATCGTAGTAATGATGATTTTACTATTGCCTGTAAGTCGCTTGATAAGCTCGTTTGTATTGTCGGTGTTGTCAACCGCGCCCGGTTCAAAAGCCTCATATTCCGATTGAGTCTGAGTGTCGAGGTCATGTCGGTCAACAACAAACATTACTTTATCTACACCATCAATATCAGAAACCAGTTGCGCGGTCTTAAAAGAGGTCAAGGTTTTACCTGCACCTGTTGTATGCCAAACATATCCATTCTTATTAGTATTAGCGACTCGATCAAGAATACGCTCAACAGCATAGTATTGGTAAGGACGAAGCACCATCAGACACTTGTCACCCTCATGCAATACGATGTACTTACTAATCATTTTGCCCAGCACGCATTTGTCAAAGAACGTTGCGGCAAAAAGACTCAAGTCATTGAATGGATTATTTTCGGCATCAGTCCAATTAAACGTGAACTTATATCCGGAGTTTGGATTGTTGGCGAAATATCTAGTGTTAACGCCGTTCGAGATTACAAATAGTTGGATATAATCAAACAATCCGTGAAACGAGGTTTTGTGATAACGCTGAATCTGATTGTACGCCTCTTTCAATTCAACACCACGACGTTTTAATTCAATCTGAACCAATGGCAAACCATTGATTAAGATTGTAACATCATATCGACATTTCTTTCTTCCCTCAACTGTAATCTGATTCGACACCTGAAATTCATTCTGGCACCACTGGTTTTTGTTAAGAAACTCTACCCAAATTCTCTGACTATCCTCAGTTTCCAATGGATAAAGGTCGCGAAGCTTCTTGGCTTTGTCAAAACGTGAGCCACCTTCAAGGTGAATGAGAATCTTCTCAAACTCCTTGTCGGTAAATTCGGAACGGCCAAATTTCGACAGTTCCTTTATGTTATGCTTTTCAAGTTGACGCTTGAAATTATCGCGCAGATTTGTCTCTTCGTCAATCTGCACGTACTCGTAACTCATGTTTTGGAGAGTCTGTATTAGACCATGTTCCAATGCAGCCTCGCTCTGTATCGGCATCCTTAATGTAGATAATTGAGGTTTTTAATTCACAAAGTTAGTAATTAATTTTGATAAAACCGCTGGGCATGACCATCTTTCTTTACCTTTATCCCTAAAATATCGCAAAAATTTCGTAATTTTGCATATTCATTCTTGACACACAATGTGTGAACATTTTAAAAATCAAAAAATCTATATATGAAACATATTCTACTTCCGCTGCTACTATGCATAGCTTTCTACACAAATGCACAAGACCATCTGGCCTTCAAGGGCATACCTATTGAAGGAAGTATGACTACATTCTGTCAGAAGTTAAAAGCCAAGGGATTTACCCAAATGGGTAAAGATAAAAACATTACCCTTTTTACCGGAGATTTTACAGGTAGACAGGCGACTATAGGCGTTGGCGCTTCGGGGGATGGCAAGAATGTGTTCTCCGTTGTCGTGCTTTTTGACCCAAGCAAGGAATGGAACAGTCTTGTTTCTACCTATGATTATTATAAAGATCTCTATACTAGAAAATATGGTGAACCAGCTATATCTAAGGAGAACAATCCCTCACATTTAGATTCAAATACATCCCGTATGTTAGCTTTATATGAAGATAAAGTCGAATATAAAGCAGAGTGGAATTTACCCGAAGGAGATATTATTATGTGGATTGAGAAGGCTCCTCTGGTAAAAGGCAATGTAATCATTCGATATATAAACTCTCAGTATTTGGAATCTAATATCCAAAAAGATTTGGACGATATTTAGGATTGCACAATAACTATTACACTAACAAAGTAAGGTTGATAAGTGGAGTGATCGAGTAGTGCTTTGTTTCGACATTGAGAATTGAAGCGCTGAGCAGTGTTTTATTCGGGGGTGAGGCTATGTAAAAATAGACGCAGTCTTGTTTTAACATACTGAAAAACATAAACAAACTCCTAACTTTCTCAAGCCGGGATTTTGCCATGTCAAAATGTTTTTGTAACTTTATGATGTATAAATAATTAAATACAGTCAAAGTTACATGTAGAATCTTTATTATGATACCATCTTTCCAAAAATATCTTTATCCATTTCTCAAATTGATGGGAGATGGTAAAATGCGTAACATTTCACAGGTGTGTGATGATCTTGGCAAGTCGATGAATCTTTCAGAAGAGGAACTTGTCGAGACTTACGAAACGAGTGGACAAAACCGCCATCATGGACGATGTGGCTGGGCCCGAACATGGTACCTGAAGGCCGGAATTATCGAATCTCCTAAACGTGGACATTATGTTATTGCCAAACCGGGTAGAGAACTATTGAAGTCGGGAGAAACGAATATTACTCAGAAATTTCTAATTGAGAATTATCCAGATTTCGCAACTTTCGCCAGACCAAAGAAGAAAGATAAACCTACAATAGCGGTTGATGAGCCTCATGAAACATCTGATCCTATTAATCAGATGGAAGATGCATTTGCCCAACTTAACAATAAACTAATTGACGATTTATTGCAGCATATTGGCGATCAGGATCCTAAATTTTTTGAGAAACTTGTTGTAGACTTACTTGTAGCAATGGGGTATGGTGGTGATTTTGAGGATTCTGCAAAAGTTACCCAATTCTCAAACGACGGAGGGATTGACGGAATTATAAAAGAAGATGCACTTGGGCTTGATAAGGTATATCTTCAGGCCAAACGCTGGAAAGAAAGTAACATTGTAGGAGCTCCAGATATTCACAAATTCATGGGTGCGCTCATGTCAATCGGAGCTTCGAAAGGGGTATATATTACTACCTCCGGGTTCTCAAAAGCGGCCCTTGATGTGGTAGCATCAAACAAAAGTCTGAAATTGGTGCTTATTGATGGTAAGCAACTTGCCAAGTATATGATAAAATACAATGTTGGTGTTATATCTCAACACTCCTATACCATCAAACGTGTAGATTCAGGATACTTTGAAGGGGAATAGGGAAACTGAAAGCATATTGTGAAGCACGTATTGCACAATTGGGCAAAATGGCGCGAAGAAGCCCGAACGTTGGGGATGTTCGGGCTTTTTCGTGCTATTTTGAGGATGTTTGTTGGCGTTTTGGCCAGTCAGGGTCTGGAAGATTCCAATGTCGTTTAGTCTCGTGCCTTCGCCAGCAAAGTCTGCGAGTATACCGAGTAGATAGCCAACATCATCAACTCCAATAAGAAGATGATAGCCGAAAGACAGACAGCATGAATACAGCAGTAATATAGCAAGAGCGGTGTGACCTCATGATGAAGCCGCACCGCTTGATTTTGGGAAAATTTTGGCCGCAAAAGGCGGCATTCTCTCATTCATTAAGGCCGTAACTTTACAGTTGAATTAACAATCTTGATAAGTTCTCCGTAGCGTGAAATTTCATCGTTGGACATGTAACGGGCATGTTTTGAGTCACGATAATAGTCTCCATTAGATCTCTGCTTCCATTCCTGAACATGAACAACTCCAGGCTGAAACTTCTCACCACTCTTAGGATTAGTATGTTCGTGATCAAAGTCGAAGTCACATACAGGTTTTCTGTCTTTGTATACACGAGCTTGTACAACCTCCCCTTTATCATTTACCTTAAGATAAACCTCGCGAGTGTTAGAAAAAGTTGGTAATCCATCAAAAGAGGTACCATTAATCTTTTCAACGACCTTACCTTCGACACCATTTGATGCTTTTATAATGTCTCCCTTTTGAATATAAAGATATTCTGAAAATCCACCATTCGGATTATACATTCGCTGACTTCCCATAATCATCTCTCATCGTTATTGGCATCGTAACGAATTCCTGCATAATCGCGGCGTTTAAGCCATTGTCCGATTGTAATGTGATGTCCCAAATAAGGGTACATATCTGTTGACAGGAAGAAGAACAGACCACTATATTCAGACGGAGTACAAGCGTCCATTCCATTATTATCCTTCTTACCAATCATGAAATCATCACTCACACGAAGGATATAAATACCATCCTCGTTGTCTTTGTTGTGCATCAAAACATCATTGCTGGCAGCAGGTTCGTGGACAACCTTATACATTAAGGTCTTAAAGAATTTTCTTTCATTGTCTGATTCGGCATTCTGTATAGCGTTATCAAACTCTTCTGGAGTATCTACAATATACTCCCAGTCTTCTAGGGTGTAATTATGTTTCATAGCTTTCTGAGTTTAGAAATGAAACTTGGCTTTATTATCACTGGAACACCAGGATCGAAATCCAGAGGGGCACCAAATACTATTATACCCTTAGGGTATTTCTTTTCAACAAGAGTGGTTACGCCATATTTAAACAGTCGCTGTTCAGCTTTATTTCCTATGCGTTGGTGACCGATAGCGGTCCAACTATTCTCTGCAAGCCCATCAAACGCATAAGAATTTATACTTTCGGCATCTCCCCATGAGGCAGTCTGAATAGTATGGACACCATTATTCTGCCAGAATCGCTGAATCGTTCTTGATCTGCGTAACTGCTCAATGTTTTCACATACAGTCCCATCCACCCACAAAGTGTTGTCCGGGGCAACGGCAACCATATAATGCCGCACTTTTCTTAACGCTGGAATCGGTCGTGTCCAAGTCGTGTTGAAACCACTGTCATCTATATGACAGTAAACACCTTTGAATCGGGAATTATAGCAAACTTTTGCACTATATGGGATAAATACATCAGGGATATCTCCAACAAAAGGCAACACTTTCGGTAGCTGAAACACTCCCTCTAGTGGAGTATTTGATGGAAGCAGATGCTTGTTGAGAATCCGCATTTTTCTTTTTAGAGACTCCTTTTGGTCTCTATATCCTTCATTAAGGATGATGCTCTGCTCTTCTTCGGTTATATTCAACCCTGAAATAGGCTGATCGAATAGCTCGTCGTCGAAAAGAGACAAAGAGTAGTTAAAAGCTGACATCTATTCAGTTTTTAATAATTAATAATTAATTTTAACGCGACAAATTTGCTTTTTCGACGAGCAAAGACTATCTTTGCAAGATTAAAAGTAACAGTATCTCTGTTGTCGCAATGTGGAAGTTCGCAACAGTGATCCACCCTAATCAGAGTGGCATTGGTCGCATCCGGTGCCACTCTCGTCGTATATGATTATCAACTCGTGTTCATAAATCTAAAATTTTGTGACTGCAAAGTTAAGCAATTATTTTGGAGATGTCAAGTATTTGCGAAATTATTTTCAAGAAAATGTAAACCCACAGGTTATCAAATTTAGATTTGGAAGTATGAGAATTTATAACTAACTTTGCAGAAAATTTTACAATCATACAACCAATGGCATGAATACGAACAACTCCAGCGAATACTTTCTCTCTCCTCATCCCGGTGAAATTTTAAAAGGAGAGATTGAAGAGCATGGACTTTCCCAAAGGGAACTTGCGTCTGCTATAGGCAAATCTGCGCCAATGGTGAATGGAATTTTGAATGGCAGCAAGGATATTACAGTTGAGATAGCCATCTTATTAGAAGCAGCTTTGCCCGGAGGAATGAAAGCAAATGATTGGCTTAGGCTTCAAAATGAACATGATCTAGATAAAAAACGATCAGACAAGATGGTTCAATCCAGAAAGACTGCCATCGAAATCTGGAATTATCTACGAGAGCACTCTAATCTCAACGCTCTACGACGCAGACTTGATTTTGGAAATGATTTTGTAAGTAATATCTCAATGGTGATGGATACTCTCGGTATATCTTCACTCTCAGAACTTAAAAACAAACTTGAGACTTCCAAATGCTATTTTAAGAAATCTGATAAAGTTCAGACAGATCCATCAAATCTATTTTCTTGGACAGTAATTGTAAAACATGCAAGTAAACAACAAAATCTCAGTGTTCCTTTTAGAACGGAGAGGATTCCTGAACTTATAAAAAAACTCAATGAAATCTTTTATGACAATAAATCAGTCATAGAGAAGACTGAAAAGATTTTGAACGAGTATGGTATAAAATTCATACATGGCGAAAAACGGCTAGACAAGGTGCCTGTGGATGGTTACTCCTTTTGGATTGGGGAGAATCCAACAATAGTTTCCACTCAGAGAATGAACCGTATTGATAATTTCGCCTTTACAATTATGCATGAACTGGGACATATCAAGTTACATCTTAAAAAAGACAGCGATATTGAGTATATAGATGTCGATGGAGCTATTATGAACACTAATGAGCCTGAAGAAGAAGCAAATGAGTACGCAACTTGCTCACTGTGGAGTGATGAATCACCAGAAATGTTATTCTCTGAGATAGAAAATCCTTATGCTTCGGCAAAGATACTTAATGCAATTGCCAGAAGGAAACGCATGAACGTAGGAATTGTAACAGGTCAGTATCAGTTTTTTTGTTCACAAAAAAGGCTGGTAAAAAATTCATACGCTATTTGTCGAGATTTAATTTCTCAAATTGGCTGACAATTATCATTCATAAGCAGAGAGTCCAGATAAAATTTAGCAAGGTCTTTTTCGAAGAAGTGCGTCTGCCTGTGATTCGGTAAGCTGGATACCCTTACGTATGGCACACCGAGTTGAACCTGATGTCCGTAGTCTATGTACTGCCAGTGTTTTGGCTTGTGCATCGACTCGAATTTCTTGATGATGAGAACTGCACGTTCAAAAAGCGACAGTTCCATAATGTTCCGTTTCGGGTGAATGCCGGCGAAGTGACCAATACGGGCACTATCGCCGAAAGAATCAACAGTATTTTTCTCATAGGCTTTACGTATTAGTAAAGGACTCCGGGATTAACCGGGCCGACAATATTAACGATTTTGTCTCCCACTAAACCACTATCATCATTGTTGTTCGGTAAGCATATGGTGAAGCACGTATTGCACAATGTGGCAAAATATTTGAAGAATATTATCCTTAGCAAGTACTTCAAATACTTGTACAATCTGAAGATTATTACTAACTTTGCAAAATAAACGAGTATTACTAACACACCAAACAATAGTAATACACGCAAAACAAATAAGAGTAATACAATCTAAATAAAAACGAGTATCAGTAGTAAGCATACCGGTAATATCATGGCATCAATAGAACAACTCATGGCCGAATCATTGGAGCGACTTCATGATTTGCAGCAGCAGAATCCAAATCTTATTTTAAAAGGAACTGAGCAGTTATCTCGCGTACACCTTAAAAGACTATTGGATAATGGTTGGCTGACTGAGGTAATGAAAGGTTGGTACATTCCTTCCCGACCGGGAAGTGAGGGAGATACGACAGTGTGGTACACCTCATATTGGCACTTTGTCAAGGTATATCTTCAATCTCGTTTTAAAGATGATTGGATTATTATGCCGGATCAGTCACTTGATATTATTTCAGGAAAGACCACAGTGCCGGAACAATTAATTATTAAGTCACCTAAAGCAGGCAATACAATAGTCAATCTACCATTCGGACATTCAATCCTTCCTCTGCGGGGAGAGTTGCCGACCTATAAATATATCGAACCCCTGTATGGGTTGAATCTGTATTCATTAGAGAATGCTCTGATTTCAGCCTCCCCGATTTATTATGAACGGGAGGAAATGTCAGCGAGGATTTGTCTGTCGATGATAAAGAATTCTACAGAAATACAACGGTTGTTAGTAGAACCCGGAGCAACAACAAGAGCTGGCAGATTGGCAGGAGCGTTTAGAAACAATGGTCAAAGCATCATCGCAGATGAGATTCTTAAAGTGATGCGTGAGTTCGGATACAGAGTGACCGAATCAGACCCATTTGTCTCTACTCCCAAAGCGCCATTTCGCATTGAGATTTCACCCTATGCTGCAAGAATCAGGCAAATGTGGAGTAATATGCGTGAACAAGTTATAGCTAACTTTCCTATTCTGCCAACCGCTATCGAGGATATTGACTCCTATATTGCCAATGTAGATGAAAAATACATTGATGATGCTTACCATTCATTGTCTATTGAGGGTTATAAAGTTTCCAAAGAACTGATTGATAAAGTCCGTTCCGGAAACTGGAAACCTGATGACGATGATAAGGAACACAAACGTGCTCTTGTAGCGCGTGGTTATTATCAGGCCTTTAATTCTGTAAAAGGGTCAATTATAGAAATCCTAAAAGGTAAAAACTCCGGTGAGGTGGTTGAAGATGACCATAGTACATGGTACCGTCAAATGTGGATGCCGTTTGTTACCGCCGGTATTCTAAAGCCTTCAGATCTTATTGGTAATCGTAGAAGTCAGGTATATATAAGAGGATCAAAGCATATTCCTCTTAATCCTGAAGCGGTGCCTGATGCTATGACTGTACTTTTCGACTTATTGAAATCTGAACCCGATGCTCGTGTAAGAGCCGTACTCGGACATTTTATCTTTGTGTTTATACATCCTTATATGGACGGCAATGGACGAATGGCACGATTCTTGTTAAATACCATGCTGGCATCCGGAGGTTATGCCTGGACCATTGTTCCTCTGAATAAGAGGGAGGAATATTTGAAAGCTTTGGAGAAGGCAAGTGTATATGGAGATATAACAGACTTCACACAGATAATAGCGGAACTTGTAAAAAATCAAAATAAGCCGGAGAATAAGACATGAAGAAGATCCGCGAGTATTGAAGTTGTTTAAACAACTTCAATACTCGCGGATAGGTGAAACTAATTTATTAATATTTATACAGTGTAGTTATGGATATGGATTCATTATTTGACCTTACCGGTAAGGTAGCGGTCGTGACCGGTGGAGGAGACGGCATTGGAAAGGGATGTTGTGAAATCTTAGCGGCCGCCGGTGCGTCGGTGGTGGTTAGTGATCTTTCTTTGGAGAAGGCTCAAGATGTGGCACATTCTATTGAGGCTGCCGGTGGAAAAGCGGTGGCCATAGGATGTAATGTCCTGCAGAAAGAAGACCTTGATAATCTGATTGCTTTTGCCGTAAAAAATTACGGTACTATAAACATACTCGTAAACAATGCCGGCATGGGAGGAGGGGGACGGGAAAATCCCTATGATATAGACCTTGCTTACGTAGAAAGAATATATGCAATCAATGTATTCGCTCCCTGGCAACTGTGTAAGTTGGCGGCTCCATATATGAAAGATTCAGGCTACGGCAGCATTATCAACATAACGTCAATGAGCAGCATAAACAACAGTCCGGCCATGGCAATCTACGGCTCGTCGAAAGCTGCGCTCAATCATCTTGCCTCCAATTTAGCATTTGATTATGGACCGATGGGTATCAGAATCAACTGTGTAGGTCCGGGTGCCACACGCACTCACGCCCTCTCCACAGTGCTCACTCCCGAGATTGAGGAGCGAATGCTTGCCCACACACCCATCAAACGTCTCGGTGAAGTGTCTGACATAGCCGGAGCCGTGCTCTACTTCGCATCGCCTGTTTCTGCATGGGTAAGTGGTCAGGTGCTGATGGTGAACGGTGGAGGCGTCCAGACTCTCGATTGATATGAGAGTGTCATATCTGAATACATTATCCCTACAGGTAAAGGGGATAGGTTGGGTCGCCAATGGCGACCGTATGGTCTCCCGCAAAGCGGGAGCTACGGGCACGGGAAAGACCTAACGGTCTTTCCCGTGTTCGTCGGTGAGCCCTTTGTTTTTTTGAGGTCGGAGTCTCCTAGAGGATTCTTGGATCTTTGTTACATAGATCGCTGCTGTCTGCTGACTAGTGTAGCAATCCGCGACAGCGGCGAAAGCCTCGTTCCGCTTTGATCGGCATTAGATATCTATGTATGTACATGAGATATAGATTTTCGAGCTTTTAACAGTCAGACCCTTGTGTAATTTGTTGTAATGTTGTAACTTTGTATTCTAATTATAATCTAATATGGCAACTCCAATTAAAGCTGTACCTATTCTAACCGGGACTTTGGCAGACGATTTTGTACGTCAGGCTGAAGAAAATGAGCGTAAGCCGCGCCGTATTCTGTCGGAAGAAAGGGAAAAAAAGATAGCTGAGATAATGCGAAGGTCTCGTGAGTATGTTCCTTCTTGGCTTAAATAATGGAAAACTCATCCTTTAATCTCGGAAACAATTGTACTTTGTATAAGCTCAATGAACTTATACTTAATAATTGTGTCCCTTTCAATTGTGGAATGGATGACTTAAACGATTTTTTCGCAAATGATGCTATTACCTATGAAAAAGATCTAATGGGTAAGACATATTGTTGGCTTGACAATTCCAACGATAGAAAAATCGTTGCAATGATTACCCTCGCCAATGCAGGTATTCAAACCACCCATTTGCCAAATAATCCTAAGAGACATTTGAACAAAGGTATTGCATATAACAAACAGGGAAGAACTTATCCCGCAGTTCTGATAGGTCGATTAGGGGTTGACAAGGACTATCAAAGCTCTCAATTTCGAATTGGTGCTCAAATAATGGATTTTATAAAAGATTGGTTCATAAGTGCCGACAACAAGACAGGATGCCGTTTTATACTTGTTGATGCGGTCAATGACCCACACACTTTAGCTTATTATGAGCGAAACGGCTTCAAGCCTCTATTCCCGCGAGTTTCTGATGAAAAGTTTTTTTATGACATTAAGGAATCTGAGGAATTGAGAACACGAATGTACTATTTTGACCTGTTGACCTATTGAAGTTGTTGAAACTTATTTACGAACTATTAAAATTATAAAGAAGAGTTAAACCAAACATTCTTTTTATTAATCTTCCGTCATCTTTTTGGCGTATTTTCCTTCATTCATCAGTCACGATGCCCGCATCGCTCCTTCTTCATGAAGAAAAATCCACTCAAAAACCTGACAAAATCTTAATAAAAAAATAAGTTTAAACAACTTCATTGAGAAATTCTCAATCGCAGACATATCTTGAAAAAAATTAGAGGGCGCGGTTACGTTTTGTGCCCTTTTTCGTATCCATAGTATAAGTAATGAAAACAGATAATCTGTAAGCATTTGAGAGAACTATATTATATACATTCATAGTTGGCAGCGTGTCGGCGTGAGTCGACACGCTTTGTCATATCCTGCCCGGCATTCCGGGGTTGTTGCAATTTTTTTTGGTCTGTGTGTTTGGATTTAATTTGATGGGGGGAAACGCGGATCCGGCTTGGGGCTTCGCCCCGATGGCCGGGGCGCGGATTGGTGCGGATTTTTTTGAGTTAACAATTTTGATGGATACTTTGGCTTTGGTGGTGGTGCGGATGGGGGGTGAGCGTTGCTTCGCTTCGCTGTTGCGGATTTGCGGCCGGGTGGATGACGGGAATTAGGAAAGTTCTGTAAGGACTGAAACACGTACTTAACCGTATGCTTATGTATGAGTTGCTGTTTCTATTAAAGTCGATTCATCTCTGACTCTGCTGCCGCCGAACCTTTATATTTACTTTTACGAGGCTGAAAATTGTAGATTATGTTCAGGGCTATGCCTCTACGGTCATAACTCTGTCGTTTATCGACGAAAACGCCATAGGTGTTCATCGTCCAGTCGTTGTTTGCCGTGTTGAAAATATCGGTAGCAGACAGTTTGAGAGTGAGTGATTTATTCAGGAATGACTTACCCACTGACGCGTCCATAGTGAAGTATGAAGCACCGAAGCGGTTTGTGTGCATATCGCCCTGTGAACTTCCGCTGATATTAGCTGTAATAGACCACCCATGCGGCAAAGAGAAAGTATTGTCAAAATAGTACGAGTATATAGGCTTGTTGTATCTCGTATTATCAATAGTGAGCCACTGTCGGTAGAACCCGACTGTAACACCGGGAGTCCAAAAACGTATAGGCCGGCTCCACACAAGATACAGACTTAACGCAGAAACATCGATATTCACAGGGTGCATAAGTAATTGCAGATTGTCGGCGGGATATACCTGCTTATCAAATGCGTATGTGTCAAGAGAGCGGAAATATGGGTGGTTTCGTGCAAATGGCGTATGGCAGCGATAGTGTCGGGGCGTGTCCACAGGTCACTATTCTCATGTGCTAAAGCAATCATCGCATTATTAAGGTCGTTTGCGATATCCTGTTTAGCGTTTGAATAGGAAAAGCAACAGGTAATTACCGACGCTATCATAA
>CAZEOI010000086.1:0-15468 GCA_964513775.1 uncultured Sangeribacter sp.
CAGTGACCCGCTACATGCAGCGTCAGGGTCAGATCTGGATCCGTATTTTCCCCGACAAGCCCATCACAAAGAAGCCTGCCGAGGTACGTATGGGTAAAGGTAAAGGTAACCCCGAGGGGTTCGTTGCGCCTGTGACTCCGGGACGTATTCTTATTGAGGTTGAGGGCGTAAGCTACGACATCGCGAAGGAGGCACTCCGTCTCGCTGCTCAGAAGCTTCCGGTGATCACAAAATTTGTGGTGCGCCGCGACTACGATCCCAGCCAGAACGTCTAATAAAATCAGAATTTTCACGTTATACTTCAAGGGGGGTGATCTCCCTTGGAGTATATCCTCTGGAATAAGATAATATAAACGATATGAAAAAGGAAGAAATCAAGGAATTAAGCGTTCAGGAACTGAAGGCCGCTATCGAGGCCGCAGAGAAGGCTTATCGTGAATTGAAAGTAGCGCACGCGATATCTCCCGTAGCAGATCCCTCAAAGATCACAAAAGATCGCAGAGAGATCGCACGCATGAAGACTGTGTTGCGCCAGAAGGAGCTTTCTGCTCCAGTAGTAAACAACTGATCCCAAAAAGTATTTAAGAAAAATGGAAGAAAAACGTCATTTGAGAAAAGAAAGAATTGGGGTTGTTTCGAGCAACAAGTGTGACAAGACCATCACGGTCGAGATCAAGTGGAAAGAGAAGCACCCGATCTATGGAAAATTTGTCAACAAGACAAAGAAGTATCATGCTCATGATGAGAACAACGAGTGCTCGATCGGCGACACCGTACGTCTGATGGAGACCCGTCCTCTGAGCAAGACGAAGAGATGGAGACTTGTGGAAATCATTGAAAAAGTTAAGTAATTATGATACAGACCGAATCACGTCTTACAGTAGCTGACAACAGTGGTGCCAAAGAGGCGCTCTGCATCCACGTGCTCGGCGGCACAGGCCGTCGCTACGCATCGGTTGGCGATATCATCGTTGTGACCGTGAAGAGCACGATTCCCTCTTCTGATGTGAAGAAGGGCACAGTGTCAAAGGCTGTGGTAGTACGTACGAAGAAAGAGATCCGTCGTCCCGACGGCAGCTATATCCGCTTCGACGACAACGCCTGTGTATTGCTTAACAATGCCGGTGAGATCCGCGGCACCCGTATTTTCGGCCCCGTTGCCCGTGAGCTCCGCAACACAAACATGAAGATTGTGTCGCTCGCGCCCGAGGTGCTTTAATGTCAAGACTTAAAAAAGAAAAGAAACATGGCAAAATTCCATATAAAGAAGGGTGACACGGTATATGTCAACGCCGGCGACGACAAAGGCAAGACTGGCCGTGTGCTCGAAGTGCAGGTAAGCAAGCAGCGTGCACTCGTGGAGGGAATCAACATTGTCTCCAAGAGCATGAAGCCCAACGCTAAATATCCTCAGGGAGGTATTGTGAAAATAGAGGCTCCCGTTCACATCTCAAATCTGAATGTGATCGATCCCAAGACAGGTAAACCGACCCGCATCGGCCGTCGTCTCGATGAGGCAGGCAAGAGAGTGCGTTATTCTAAGAAATCAGGAGAGGAGATTAAGTAATGAGCGAAACAACACTTGGTAAAGAATACAAAGAGAGAATAGCTCCCGAGCTCAAGAAAGAGTTCAACTATTCATCATCGATGCAGGTGCCCCGTCTTGAGAAGATCGTGATCAATCAGGGTCTCGGCGCAGCCACTCAGGACAAGAAACTCATCGAGACAGCTATCAACGAGCTTACAGCCATCACAGGCCAGAAAGCAGTGCCGACACTCTCGAAGAAGGATATCTCCAACTTCAAACTTCGTAAGAAGATGCCTATCGGCGCAATGGTGACTCTCCGTAGAGAGAAGATGTATGAGTTCCTTGAGAGACTCGTGAAAGTTGCGCTTCCCCGTATCCGTGACTTCAAGGGTATCAACTCAAAGCTTGATGGCCGTGGCAACTATACTCTCGGCATTCAGGAGCAGATCATCTTCCCTGAGATCAATATTGACAACGTACCGAAGCTTCAGGGTATGAACATCACTTTCGTGACTTCAGCCCCGACAGACGAAGAAGGCTTCGCACTTCTGAAAAAATTCGGTCTTCCCTTCAAACACGAAAAATAATTAGCAATGGCAAAAGAATCAATGAAAGCCCGCGAGGTGAAGCGCCAGAAGCTGGTTGAGAAATATGCAGAGAAGAAAGCCGCCCTTAAGAAAGCTGCCTTGGCAGATGCTGATGGCAATATTGATTATGAGGCACTTACTAAGCTTCAGAAGCTCCCGAAGAATGCTTCTAAAGTGCGTCTTCACAACCGTTGCGTGATCACCGGCCGTCCCAAAGGATTTATGCGTCAGTTCGGCATTTCCAGAATTCAGTTCCGTGAAATGGCCTCTGCTGGACTCATTCCGGGCGTAAAGAAAGCAAGCTGGTAACAATAAATCAGGAAACTTCACGTTATATGAATTGGTGGCCCCTCCGAAGGAAAAAATCTTTTCGGGGGAGCTTCCAATCATTTTAAAATCCGGAGCCGGAGGGCAACGGACCACATGATAAAAAGAGTGAAAATTAAATATTGTTCGGAAAATCTGAATCAATTTAACAATCAAAACAATGACTGATCCAATCGCAGATTATTTGACGAGATTGAGAAACGCCATCCATGCGGGTCACCGTGTGGTGGAGATTCCGTCTTCAAAAATGAAAAAGGAGATCACCAAAATCCTTTTCGAGCAGGGCTACATCCTCAACTACAAGTTTGTTGAGGGTCCCACTCCTTCGGGCACAATCAAGATTGCCCTCAAGTATGATCCGGTCGACAAGGTGAGCGCTATCAAGAACCTCCACCGTGTGTCGCGTCCGGGTCTTCGTCAGTATACGGGTTATAAAGAGATGCCCCGTGTATTGAACGGACTTGGCATCGCCATCCTCAGCACCAGCCACGGTGTAATGACCAACAAAGAGGCCAAAGATCGTAAGATCGGCGGTGAAGTATTATGTTACGTATATTAATAGAAGGAGGTAATCGAAATGTCAAGAATCGGTAAAGCACCCATTGAGATACCTGCCGGAGTAACTGTACAGGTAAAAGATAATGTAGTGACCGTGAAGGGCCCCAAGGGCGAGCTCTCACAGGAGATCAATCCTGCCATCACAGTGGAGCAGGATGGTAATCACCTTCTCATCAAGCGTCCGGACGACGAGCGTCAGAACCGTGCCATGCATGGTCTTTACCGTGCGCTGATCCACAACATGGTGGTAGGTGTATCACAGGGCTACAAGAAGGAGATGGAACTCGTCGGCGTAGGTTACAGAGCGTCGGCAAGCAACAACGTATTGGAACTGTCGTTGGGCTTCTCACATGCTATATATATCAAGCTTCCCAAAGAGGTGAGCGTAGAGGCCAAGACAGAGCGTAACAAGAACCCGCTCATCATCCTCGAGAGCTCAGACAAGCAGCTTCTCGGCCAGGTATGTGCCAAGATCCGCTCTCTCCGCAAGCCTGAACCTTACAAGGGTAAAGGTATCAAGTTTGTTGGCGAGATTATCCGCCGCAAGAGTGGCAAGTCTGCTAACGCTAAATAATTAAACTAAGGAAGACAAATGGTATCCAAGATAGCAAGAAGAAACAAGATCAAGACCCGTATCCGCGGTAAGATCTCCGGAACAGCTGAGCGTCCCCGTATGAGCGTGTTCCGCAGCAACAAGGGAATCTATGTACAGCTTATCGACGATCTCGCAGGCCGCACACTTGTAGCCGCTTCGTCGAAGGGCCTTGAGGGTGGCACCAAGATTGAGGTGGCTGCCAAGGTAGGCGCTGAGATTGCTAAGAAAGCTATGGAGAATGGCATCACAACCGTCGTATTCGACCGTAACGGCTATCTCTTCCACGGCAGAGTAAAATCATTGGCCGATGCAGCACGCGAGGCCGGTCTTAAATTTTAAGCGAGAATCATGGCAAAGAGAAATAATAGAGTTAAATCTACAAATGATTTGGAACTGAAAGACCGTCTTGTGGCCATCAACCGTGTGACTAAGGTTACAAAGGGTGGTCGTGCTTTCAGCTTTGCGGCTATTGTTGTAGTCGGCAATGAAGACGGAATTATCGGCTGGGGCCTCGGTAAGGCCAATGAGGTGACTGCAGCTATCGCCAAAGCGGTTGAGACAGCAAAGAAGAACCTTATCAAGGTTCCTGTTCACAAGGGTACAATCCCCCACGAGCAGAGTGCTAAGTTTGGTGGCTCTCGCATCTATCTTAAGCCTGCATCAGAAGGTACCGGCGTAAAGGCCGGTGGCGCTATGCGTGCTGTGCTTGAGAGTGTAGGTATCACCGACATCCTTGCAAAGAGCAAGGGCTCATCCAACCCCCATAACCTTGTAAAGGCTACAATCGCCGCTCTTGATGAGCTCCGCAGCCCTGCCCAGGTGGCACAGAACCGCGGTGTCTCAGTAGAGAAAGTGTTCACAGGCAAATAAGAAAAGACATGGCACAGATAGCAATCAAGCAGATCAAAAGCCGCATCAACTGTCCGGCAGTACAGAAGCGCACACTTGATGCACTCGGACTCAGAAAGATGAATCATACTGTAGTAATGGAAGACACTCCGTCAATCCGTGGTATGGTAAAGGCCGTTCATCACCTTGTAGAAGTCACAAACATTTAATTTGTTTAGCAATTCATGGAATTACATAATCTTAAACCTGCCCCCGGCAGCAACAAGAAGAATAAGAGAATCGGCCGTGGCCCGGGATCCGGTTACGGTGGCACATCAACTCGTGGTCATAAGGGTGCAAAGTCACGCTCAGGCTATAGCCACAAAGTGGGATTCGAGGGTGGCCAGATGCCGCTCCAGCGTCGTGTGCCGAAATTCGGTTTCAAGAATATCAACCGAGTTGAGTACAAGGCAATCAACCTTGATGCACTCGAAGCTCTGGCAGCAGCCCAGGACCTCACAAAGATAACGGTATCCGACCTTCGCGCCGCCGGCCTCGTACCAAAGAGAGTGCTGGTGAAAATCCTTGGTAACGGTTCTTTGACCCGTGCCATTGAGGTTAGTGCTGACGCTTTCTCAAAGAAAGCTGAGGAGGCTATCACAGCCGCAGGTGGAACCGTTAGCAAAAACTGATTAAAATGGGATTTACACAGACAATAAAAAATATCTGGAGTGTTGAGGATCTTCGCAAGAGGATAGGCATCACGCTGCTTCTTGTGATTATCTATCGCTTCGGATGTTATGTGGTGTTGCCGGGAATCAATCCCGACGCACTCATGGCACTGAAGAACTTCACTTCCGATGGTCTCATGCAGCTGCTCGATATGTTCTCGGGTGGCGCCTTCTCCCAGGCATCTATCTTTGCTCTTGGTATCATGCCCTACATCACGGCATCAATCGTGATACAGCTTTTAGGTATGGTGCTTCCGGTATTCCAGAAGATGCAGAGAGAGGGGGAGAGCGGACGAATGAAGCTCAATCAGTACACCCGCTATCTCACAGTCATCATCCTTTTGCTCCAGGGCCCCGCTTATCTTATGAACCTGCAGTATCAGGTAAGAGCAGCCGGAGGATATGTTGAGATGGGTTTCTGGACAGTTGTATTCATGACCATAGTTCTCGCCGCAGGCTCAATGTTCATTATGTGGCTTGGCGAGAGGATCGACCAGAAGGGAGTCGGCAACGGTATCTCCTTCATCATCCTTATCGGTATCATGGCACGCTTCCCGGAAGCCATCATCCAGGAGTTTACAGGACGTCTGATGAATTCAGCAGGTGGAGGTCTCGTGATTTTCCTTGTAGAACTTATCATACTTGTAGCGGTGATTGCCGGCGCAGTACTTCTTGTGCAGGGTACACGTAAGGTGCCTGTACAGTATGCAAAGCGCATCCAGGGCAACAAGCAGTATGGCGGTGCCCGCCAGTATATACCTCTGAAAGTAAATGCAGCCGGTGTAATGCCTATCATCTTCGCACAGGCTATCATGTTTATTCCGGTTACACTTGCCGGCTTCTCGCCCGAGCATACCGGATTTTTCGGAGCACTGACAGATCTTTACGGATTCTGGTATAACTTAGTGTATTTCATACTGATCGTGGCTTTCACATACTTCTACACCGCAATTACTGTGCGTCCGGCACAGATGGCAGAGGATATGAAGCGTAACAATGGTTTCATTCCGGGCATCAAGCCAGGAAAACCGACTATCGAGTATCTTGACTCCATTATGTCAAGAATCACTCTTCCCGGTTCAATCTTCCTTGGCATTGTAGCTATCCTCCCGGCTATCGCACATATATGTGGTCTCAACCGTCAGTTTGCCGCATTCTTCGGAGGCACCTCGCTTCTGATTATGGTAGGTGTTATTCTTGACACGTTGAGAATCGTGGAAGGTCATCTGTTGATGCGTCACTACGACGGCCTTATGAAAGACGGCCGTATCAAGGGTCGCACCACAGGACAAGGAGCATTTTAATTATAAGTCAGGTTCAAGAAGATAATGATTTATATCAAGACAGCTGAAGAGATAGAAAAAGTGCGCAGAGCGAGTGATCTCGTGAGCCGTACGCTCGGCGAGGTGGCGAAATGGATTAAACCAGGAGTCACCACCCGAAAACTCGATAACATAGCAAGAGAGTTTATCCTCGATAACGGGGGTAAACCCGCTTGCCTGGGTTATCACGGATTTCCCGGCACTCTCTGCATAGAGGTGAATGAAACCGTAGTGCATGGATTCCCTTCCGGGTATGAATTGCGCGAGGGCGATATCGTAGGCACCGACTGTGTGGTGGAGCTTGACGGTTTTAATGGCGACACTTGTTATACTTTTGCCGTTGGCGAGATTGACGAGAAGACAGCCCGTCTTCTTCAAATCACCAAGGAGTCCCTGTATAAGGGAATCGAAGTGGCGAGAGGGGGTAAGAGAGTAGGTGATATCTCAAATGCCGTACAGACGTTTTGCGAGCATAACGGCTATAGTGTTGTGAGAGAGATGTGCGGACATGGCATCGGCAAAGGGATGCATGAGGATCCTGAGGTTCCTAATTACGGACGCAGAGGAATCGGACCGATCCTAAAGCCGGGAATGTGTATCTGCATAGAACCTATGATCAATCTTGGAAGCAAGAACATCGTTATAGAGAATAACGGTTGGGAATGCCGCACAAGAGACAGGAAGCCATCTGCCCACTATGAGCACACAATTCTGATCACACCGGAGGAGCCGGAGATTCTGACTACTTTCGATTATATCGAGGAGGTGCTTGGCATCAAGCCTGGATCGGTTCCGGTGGTAAAGGCTGAAGAATAAAACAATATCAAAACTGAAAATACAGACTTATGGCTAAACAAGCTGCAATCGAACAGGACGGTGTGATTCTCGAGGCTTTGAGCAATGCAATGTTCAAGGTAGAGCTGGAGAACGGGCATGAAATCACAGCCCACATCTCAGGCAAGATGAGAATGCACTATATAAAGATACTTCCCGGCGACAAGGTAAGGGTAGAGATGAGTCCCTATGATTTGAGCAAGGGTCGTATCGCATTCCGATACAAATAAAAAAGAAAACACCCCATATGAAAGTTAGAGCATCCGTAAAGAAGCGCACAGCCGACAGCAAGATCGTGCGCCGCAAAGGAAGATTATACGTAATCAACAAGAAGAACCCCAAATTTAAACAGCGTCAAGGATAATTTTTGTATCTTTGCAAAAAAATCATAAAACAATAATATGGCAGTAAGAATTGTCGGCGTAGATTTGCCGCAAAACAAAAGAGGAGAAATTGCCTTGACATACATCTACGGCATCGGTCGTAGCGCAGCCAACTCAATCCTTGCAAAAGCCGGAGTTGACCGTGATATCAAGGTTCAGGACTGGACAGACGATCAGGCAGCCGCCGTTCGTGAGGTGATCCAGACAGAATATAAGGTAGAGGGCGACCTCCGTTCAGAGATTCAGCTCAACATCAAGCGTCTCATGGATATCGGTTGCTACAGAGGCATCCGTCATCGTATCGGTCTTCCGGTAAGAGGCCAGAGCACAAAGAACAACGCCCGCACCCGTAAGGGCCGCAAGAAAACAGTTGCTAACAAGAAGAAAGCTACTAAATAAAATTAAAGTATGGCAAAGAAGACAGTCGCAGCTAAAAAGAGGAATGTCAAGGTTGACGCCAACGGTCAGCTTCACGTACATAGCTCTTTCAACAACATTATCGTTTGCCTTGCCAACAGCGAGGGTCAGGTTATTTCCTGGAGCTCCGCAGGCAAGATGGGCTTCAGAGGCAGCAAGAAGAACACCCCTTATGCTGCACAGATGGCCGCACAGGATTGTGCCAAGGTGGCATACGACCTTGGCCTGCGCAAGGTGAAAGCCTATGTGAAGGGTCCCGGCAACGGACGCGAGTCAGCAATCCGCACCGTACATGGTGCCGGCATTGAGGTAACAGAGATCGTAGACGTAACTCCGCTTCCGCACAACGGATGTCGTCCTCCTAAAAGACGTAGAGTATAACAGGAAGCCCCTCACGCCATACCCTGAATGCGAATAGACTGCCTATGTATCTTTCTCTCGGTAGTCGCGGCTGCGCTAAAGGGTATAGGCCACAAGGCCCACTTTAATTAAACAATCAGAAAAAATGGCAAGATATACAGGCCCAAAGACAAAGATCGCCCGTAAATTCGGCGAGGCTATATATGGCGAAGATAAAGTCTTAGCAAAAAAGAACTATCCGCCGGGACAGCATGGCGCCAACCGTAGAAGAAAGACTTCGGAGTATGGCAACCAGCTCAAAGAGAAACAGAAAGCTAAATACACTTATGGAGTGCTGGAGCGTCAGTTCCGCAATCTGTTTGAGAAAGCGGCTCGCACCAAGGGTATTACCGGTGAGGTTCTTCTCCAGCTTCTCGAGAGCCGCCTTGACAACGTAGTATATCGTCTTGGCATCGCACCGAGCCGTCCGGCAGCTCGCCAGCTCGTGCTTCACAAACATATCACCGTAAACGGTGCAGTGGTCAACATACCTTCTTACCACGTTAAGCCGGGTGATGTAGTAGGCGTAAGAGAGAAATCAAAATCTCTCGAGGTTATTGCCGACTGCCTCGCAGGTTTCAACCACAGCAAATATCCCTGGATAGAGTGGGATGAGAGCAAGAAGGGTGGTAAATTCCTCCATGTCCCCCAGCGTGAAGACATTCCGGAGACCATCAAGGAACAGTTGATCGTTGAGTTGTATTCTAAATAATAAACAGTAGAAACCCATGCCAATATTAGCATTTCAAAAACCCGACAAGGTCATCATGCTTGAGGCCGACAACAAGTTCGGCAAGTTTGAATTCAGGCCCTTGGAGCCGGGCTACGGCCAGACCATCGGCAACGCTTTGCGTAGAATTCTTCTGTCGTCGTTGAATGGCTTTGCTATCTGTTCGATAAGAATAGACGGGGTGGCTCACGAATTAGACACTATCCCGGGTGTAAAGCAAGATGTGACAAACATTATCCTCAACCTTAAGCAGGTAAGATTCAAACAGCTCTCCGAAGATATCGAGACTGAGAAGGCTGTAGTAAATGTGTCGGGAACAGATGTGTTTAAGGCAGGCGACTTGGGTAAGGTATTGACAGGCTTCGAGGTCTTGAATCCCGAATTGTTGATTTGTGAACTCGATCCCGCAAGTGGATTCCAGATGGAATTCACTATCAACAAGGGTCGCGGATGGGTTCCGGCAGATGAGAACCGCGAACTTCTCGTGGATGCCGATCCCAGCGTGATAGCAATCGACTCGATCTATACTCCGGTAAAGAACGTGAAGTATGCGGTTGAGAACTATCGAGTAGAGCAGAAGACTGACTATGAGAAGCTTCTTTTGGAGGTGACAACCGATGGCTCGATCAAGCCTCAGGATGCCCTCAAGGAGGCAGCAAAAATTCTCATTTACCACTTCATGCTCTTCAGCGATGAGAAGATTGCACTTGAAGCTCCGAAGGAGAATGAAGTCGATGAATTTGATGAGGAGGTGCTCCATATGCGCCAGCTTCTCAAGAGCAAACTCACCGACATGGATCTTTCGGTACGTGCCCTCAACTGCCTTAAGAGCGCCGAGGTTGAGACACTCGGAGAACTCGTGGTATTCAACAAGAATGACCTTCTCAAGTTCCGCAACTTCGGAAAGAAGTCGCTCACAGAGCTTGACGAACTTCTCGCCAGCCTCAATCTCTCCTTTGGGATGGATATTTCAAAATATAAACTGGATAAAGACTAAACAACGATGAGACACAATAAAAAATTCAACCACCTCAGTCGTAAGAAGGGTCATCGTGATGCCCTTCTGAGGAATCTCTCGATCTCTCTT
This sequence comes from uncultured Sangeribacter sp., assembly GCA_964513775.1. Lineage (GTDB taxonomy): Bacteria > Bacteroidota > Bacteroidia > Bacteroidales > Muribaculaceae > Lepagella. The sequence continues at coordinate 10,327 of CAZEOI010000086.1, forward strand.
GTGATGCATAAGATAATCTTCACGACTCTGGCCAAGGCAAAGGCATTGCGCGTCTTCGTAGAGCCCATCATCACGATGTCTAAGAAAGACGACATGTCTAACCGTCACCTTGTATTCAGCTACCTCCAGAACAAGGAGGCCGTGAAAGAGCTTTTCGGCGTGGTTGCCGATAAAGTGGCAGACCGTCCCGGCGGTTACTGTCGTATTCTCAAGACCGGTCATCGTCTCGGTGATAACGCTGAGATGGCAATGATCGAGCTCGTAGACTTCAACGAGAATATGCTTGAAGAGCAGGGTGCCAAGAAGGGTAAATCTACCCGTAGAAGCCGTCGCAAGAAGAGTTCAGCAGCTGCTGAGGCTCCCGTGGCAGAGGCTCCCGCAACTGAAGCTCCTGCAGAGGAAGCTCCCAAGGCAGAATAATCTTAGCCATATATTTATATTGTTGAGAGCGGTTGTCGATAACGGCAACCGCTCTTTTTTTGTAATCTCATTTTTTTTAGTTAACTTTGAGCGAATGAAGATGATGTTGAGCAACTTCAATGAATATTTGTAAATGACCGAATAAATCAGTATCATAATGTTTCCTCAAACCATTCACCTAAGCACTTGGATAGCCATACTAATAATCGCTCTTTATGCCACCATGATCATAGCGTCGGTGGTGGTGGTGCTAAGAGAGAACCGTAATCCTATCAGGGCCATGGCGTGGGTTATAGCTCTTATTTTTCTGCCGGGTATAGGATTGATTTTCTATCTCTTTTTCGGACGTAGTCTCAAGGGATTGCACATGATCACCCGACATAACAAGAGGAAGCTCATGAACGATCAGACTCCTCGAAAGGTGGATATCAATTCCCAGCAGTTGCAACCGGAACACAGGGCACTCGTAAAGCTCGCTCATAATCTATGCCGCGCGCCATTTTCAACGAATAATGAGATAGATATATTTACCGATGGAAAGAGTAAGTTTGATGCTCTGAAACGTGATCTTGAGGATGCTAAGATATCTATTCTTATACAGTATTATATTTTTCTTGACGACAAGCTTGGAAATGAGATTGCAGATATACTGATAAGAAAAGCCGGAGAGGGAGTGACGGTGAAGGTGATATATGACCATGTGGGTAGTTTCTCGGCAAACAATAAGTTTTTCAAGAGAATGAATAAGGGAGGGGTAGATACCCATCCATTTTTCAGAGTTACCTTTCCCCAACTGGCCAACCGCATCAACTGGCGTAATCATAGAAAGATTGTGGTGATAGATTCATGCATCGGTTATATAGGGGGCATGAATATCGCCGACAGATATCTCTCCGGGCTTACTGACGGGGAGGTGTGGCGTGACACTCATTTCAGAGTAAAGGGTGATATTGTGGAATCGCTCATGTATTCTTTTGCGATAGACTGGAATTTTCTAAAGAAACAGCCCGAGCTTCCGAAACACTACTCACGTCCCGATAGCAGCAACCATGGAAGAGCCGGTGTGCAGCTCGTGACCGGAGGGCCAACAGAGGGATGGAATAATCTCACTTTGGTGTTTCTCCGTGCCATTTCCTCGGCAAGAAAGTCAATCTACATTCAGACTCCCTATTTTCTCCCGACAGATGGACTATTCACCGCTCTGCAGGCTGCCGCCTTAGCCAAGATAGACGTGAGGATTATGCTTCCACAGCATACGGACAGTGTGCTCCTGCATTATGCCTCGTTCTCTTATATCACGCAATGCCTTAAAGCCGGGATAAAGGTATATTTATATCAGCCGGGGATGTTGCATGCAAAGACTATGATCGTGGATGAGAGTTTTGTGACAGCCGGATCCACAAATTTTGATTTCCGTAGTTTTGAGAATAATTTCGAGGCTAATCTTCTTATCTATGACAAGGAGATAAACAGCAGGATGCGTGATATTTTTTTCGAAGATCTCAGACATTGCAGGAAAGTGACACTTTCCGATTGGAAGAAGCGTCGGATCACTCAGCGCCTCCTTGAATCCATATTGCGTCTGGTGTCGCCGATATTGTAACACTATAACCCGGAGGGTCTGTAATTATTTCTGAGCCAGCCATTGCTCAGCTGTAAGCACCAATTCATCATACCATTCCTGTCCGAATTTCCGGATAAGAGGTTCCTTGAGGAATTGATATGCTCTTACGCCCTCTTTGCGTCCCTTTATTTCCGCACATTTACATATTTTCCATCTGTGAAGATTTACTGCCGTCATGCCCCCGCCTAATGGCTTCAGGCGCACGGGATAGAGATGGCATGATGACGGCTTGAGATGAGGAAGACGCTTCTCACGAAATGCCTTTTCGAGAGCGCAAAGGCATTTCCCACCCTCGGCATAGCAGGTATAGACACAATCTTTTCCCTCCACAATCTGAGTTACGAGATCTCCATCAGGATCAAAATAAGAGCTGCCCTCATCCTTGATGGCACGTTGGGCGGCCGGATTGAGCAGAGGAAGTATCTCCTCCATATGAGCGTCGATTGCTTCACGCTCCTCTTCAAGCAAGGGCGCGCCTGCATCTCCGTCGATGCAGCACTGACCTAAGCAAACATCGAGATCACATACAAAAAAACGTTCGATAAGATCGAGAGATACGAGAGTGTCTTTTATAACGAGCATAGGAAATGGTGTTTTGATACTTATCAGGATAGGGGGAAATAGAAAAAGTGAACTAATTTCACAATCAGTCCACCTATCCTTTTTGCTTAACTAAATAAATTCTTACATGTTAGGATTTATAGAAACCTAAATATGTTACAAATTTACCACTTATTTTTCATGTAGCCAAAATTGTTCATACAAATTGTGTTAAATCATGTTAATTATGGATTTATCCTCATTTTGTACAGATTGCAGAGCCTATGAGCCGGTCGGCCCGAGCTCCCGGCAACCGGAGAAAAACTTTCACAAGATACTCGTTGATAGTTTCATGGAAATTACCTTCTACCACAGATGCGTCAGCTTTCAATGCCCCGGTATCGGAGGCTTCACGTTTATCGGAAGGGTTGAGTGATTCTCCTTGTGGAAGTGGTGTGTTGTATTTGGGAAGAGTGATATACTGGTAATTGTAACTACCCTGTTTCAAAGGGATAGTGGCCGTGTAGGTGCCTGTGTTGTGATCATATTCCATTTTATTGCGTCGGTCAAAACGATGCAGATTGAAATCGCCATCAACATATATGTCAGCTCCCGGAATCTCAGGCATGTCGAGCGTAAAATGCACGCTGACGTAATCAGCCCCCAGGTCAGGATCAGTTGAATTATATTCATCTATTACAAATCTGCCATGTTGCGTGCTGTCGTAAATATAACTTTTGTCGTAACGCGGTTGATCTGTAGATAGCCATGCATGCCAGTTGCCCGGACCGAATACGACAGAATCGACCGACATGCCGGGATAATCTACACGGACAGTCTCAAACCTTCTATATTCATTTCCTGCCGGGAAAATCAGATTCTGATCATGACTGAAATGCACTTTCCCTCCATCGGCCTGCAAGGGATGGGATGTGGTGCTCGTCGTTTCAGGACGATTGTTCTGAGTAACCGTCACCACAAGATCCTGATATGGATTTACGGCCGATAGATTTCCAAGGTCTACGGTAATGTCAAGTTGTTGCCAATCGGTGTTGAATCCACGGTCGGTATGTGTTGAAACCTTCGGAATGATGGCTGAGGTATTTTCCGTGACAGCAAACCTTGTCTGAAGAAGGATTGTTTCAGGATTATCCTCCGGGAAGACTTGCAGAAGGTAGTTGCCGCTTGCGATTATCGGCATATGTTCATTTGGGAGAGAGATGTTGTAATTGACGTAATGAATGTAGGTGTTGGAAGAATATGCATAATCTTCCACATTGTCTTCGTTGAATCCATCCACATATTCCGATTCGAGAAGCCGTGAAGGTGTCCAGTCAGCGTTACAATGGAGAAGACGATAGCGCAGATATTCATGCGCGTCGCCTATAATGTCGAAATTAAGAGACAGCCTGTCGTTCGTGCCAAGTCTGATAACCGCAGGAGCCATAAGATTATCCGGATTACGCATAGTCACCGAACGAATATCCGGATCGAAAATACCCTCACGTGTATCAATATCGGCAAATGTCAAGCCGGGAGCAGAGAGGATTGTGGTGGTGATGAATATTCTCCACAAAAAGCAGAGTCGGTTATGGGTGCGGCCTACCATACTATCGGAGATTTACCGTGGGCAACCAAATATTCATTCGCTTTAGAGAAATGATGGTTTCCGAAGAAGCCACGATGAGCAGAAAGGGGAGACGGATGGGGAGATGTGAGCACAAGGTGTCGATTTCGGTCAATCTTGGCACCTTTTCTTATCGCATCGCTCCCCCAAAGGAGAAACACGAGATTATCGCGATGTTCCGAGAGTGCATTCACAGCCGCATCGGTAAAAGTTTCCCATCCTATTCCCGAGTGAGATTTAGGCTGGTGTTCCTTCACAGTAAGAGATGAGTTGAGCAGCAGGACACCTTGACGAGCCCATCTTGAGAGGTCGCCATCAGATGGTATAGGGGCCCCGGTATCGGCGTTTACCTCCTTGAAAATATTCAGAAGTGATGGAGGAAACGGCACTCCGGGAGCAACGGAGAAACAAAGGCCATTGGCCTGACCGGGGCCGTGATATGGATCCTGACCAATGATCACAACTTTTGTATTATCGAAAGAGGAGGCGTCGAAAGCGGCGAATATTTCACGACCGGGAGGATATACGTTTACAGAAGGGTCGGCGTAATCGTGGCGTACACGCTCGGTAAGAGCCTTGAAATAAGGTTTCTCAAATTCAGGGGAGAGATATTTTTTCCAACCCTCTTCAATTTTCACATCCATGTAATAAGAGCTTAAAGATGAAGTTATCCAGTGTTTGGCCTAAGTCTGCTTTCAAGACATTCACAGAAGCGTGATATGCTTTTTGAAAACGGATAAAGCGAATGTTGAAGGCTCTGCCTATATCATACAGACCTTGTGAGATAACTTAAATAGGTGAACATTTGCAAAGTTCGCAAAAAATAATTAACTTTGCAATACAAAAGCTATAGATTACGCTGCTTCGTAGCATAGTTGTCTCCATAGTTCAATGGATAGAATATCGGATTCCGGTTCCGACGATTAGGGTT
>CAZEOI010000087.1:0-15436 GCA_964513775.1 uncultured Sangeribacter sp.
TGCCAGAGATAGTTGTAGAAGAAAGCGCGGAGAGCGATCACCTGCGATCTGTAGTATTCGCGGTTGGCGAGCTCCTGCTCAGTAGCGGGCTTCCAATAGTTGTCCATATAGTAGAGGGCGTCGATGCAACGCTTCACTCCTGAATAGGCATTGGAATAGTTGGTGTCGAGCACCACGTTAGGGGTGGTGTTGAAGTTGAAGACTGTCTTCCACTGGTTCATATCGTTGACATCGCCGCCACCGGGGAACACCTGATCGGCAAGCACCTCGGGATAGATGTTGATGCCGCAGTAGTTGTTGGCGTAGTCAAACCAGTGCAGAGGGTCGTAAGCTGCCACTACAGCCTGCTTGATATTATCCTCGCTCTTGTAGTAATCTTCTACAGTCTCCTGAGTATTATTGGTGATCTCCAGCCAGTCGGAGCCACAGGAAGAGAGTCCGAGGCCGAGGGAGGCGATCGCCGTAGTCAGAATATATTTATTGAGTTTCATTACTATATAGTCTGTTGATTATGGATTATAAGATTAGATAGACACATTGAATCCGATGGAGAATGTGCGGGCTTCCGGATAGTTGCCATAGTCGATACCGATACTGGTGCCATCGCCAACCTCAGGTGTGAAACCGTAATATTTGGTAGCGGTGAAGAGGTTCTCGCCCATCACAAACACGCGGATGTTGTCGAATCCGATCTTCTTGACGAAGTTGAAAGGAAGAGTGTAGGAGAGGGTGAGGTTGGAGCAGCGGAGGTAAGCGCCATCGTGGATGTAGATGTCAGAGCTCTGCCAGTTGCGTGCATCGCCGAGACGGTAGATAGGAATTTTGTTGGAGGTGCCTTCACCTGTCCAGCGGTTGAGCATCCATGACGGCATATTCTTTGCGGGAGTGTCGCCACGGAGAGAAGCGTCATAGATATTGTTGCCCCATACGCCCTGGAAGTAGGCGGTGAGCTGGAAGCCTCTCCATCCGAGACCGACGTTGAAACCATACGACCAGTCGGGAAGACCCTTACCAAGTTTGGTACGGTCATCAGCGTTGATGGTGCCGTCGCCGTTGGTGTCGACGAATACCACGTCGCCGGGCTGTGCATACCATGAAGTCTGACCTGAAGTGAGACCATACTTGGTGTTGTATGCGTCAGCCTCTGCCTGATTCTGGAAGATACCTGCAGTCTTGTAACCGTAGAAGAAGGGGAACACCTCACCGTTCATAGAGCGGGCGATATCACCGGCTGTGCCGTTTGAAATCTCAGTTCTCCAACCGTCGGAGTTTCCGAGGTTCACGAGTTTATTCTTCACATAAGAGAGGTTGGCACCTAAGTTCACCTCAAATTCACCGAAGCTACGTGCCCAACGGAGCTCCATCTCCACACCGGTGTTGTCCATTGTGCCGACGTTGCCGATAGGTGCGGTCTCACCTACGTAGGTCGGGATCATCATGGTCATGAGCATACCGGTGGTGCGCTTCTTATACCAGTCGAATGTAAACTGGAGTGAATTGTCGAGGAAGCCGAGGTCAAGACCTATGTCGGTCTGAGACGATTCCTCCCATTTGAGATCGGGGTTTGCAAGGCCGGATGCCTTTGAACCGTAAGTCTGGCTCGAACCCTCGGGACCGAAGTAGTAGTTGTTGTTGCCATCGGTGAGCACGGTGTATCTGAAATCACCGATCGATTCATTACCGTTCTTACCCCATGATGCACGGATCTTGGTGTTGCTCCACCAAGTGGGACGGGTCTCGAGGAAGGGCTCGTTTGTGATGTTCCAACCTGCGGAGAATGAGGGGAAGGTAGCCCATTTGTTGTTGGCACCGAAGCGGGAGGAACCGTCGCGACGTACAGTGGCCTGAATCATGTAGCGGCTACCGAAGTCGTAAGAGATACGTCCGAAGTAGGAGAGCATACGCGGCCATGCTGAGTTAGGACCGGCGTTACCTGTGCGGTTGCCGCCATCCTCCTCACCGGGAGCACCCTGAGCCACAGTCACCCAAGGCTTGCTGAAGTTGTAGAGCTTGTTGGCCTCGGCGTTGATCCACCAACCGGTGCCCTCTTTGGCCGACTGGCCGAGCACGACATTCACATGGTGCTCGCCGAAGTTTTTATCGTAGGTAAGGATATTCTCAAGCTGCCAGGTCCATCCGCGTTGCATGTTGGCATAGGCAGTGGCGTGAATAGCGTCTGTGTTTGAGAGGTTGCTGTAGTAGTTAGGCTCTGAATGGCTCTCACCGCCCCAGAAAGCGAGGTCGCCGCCGAAGCTGATGCGATATTTGATTGCATCCCAGATCTGGAGCTCGCCGATGAAGTTGGTCACGATCTTATGGCTCCAGTTCTTGCCGGCCGGGAACGACCATCCGTAGAAGGGGTTGGTAAGCTCCTGATAACCGCCGCCGAACGCCTCGGGTACAGTGTAGAGATTGCCTGCTGAGTCGTAGCGGGGCACATATTTATCGTTGCCTGCATAATAATCCATCTGATGCTGATATTCGGCAGAGCCGGGAGCAAGTGTCGGAGTCAGCATAGGCGACATACCGAGAGCATTGGTGATTGCACCACCGTAGTAGCCGCCACCACCGCCGAAGCCTTTGGAGTGGATGCGGGCATAAGAGATATTGGTGGTGAGCACAAGCTTGTTGAGATAGTTGCGCTTCTTGGAGTCATCAAACAATGTGTAGATATTGTTGGCGCGGAGAGTGAGACGGTCGTAGTTCGACTGGTTGTAGTTGCCGCCGATGATACCCTCCTGCTTGTAGTAGCCGAAAGAGAGGAAGTAGTTCACCTTCTCGCTTGCTCCGGACACCGACACTTGATGGTTCATCACGGGAGCGTTGTCGTTGAAGATAGCAGCCTGCCAGTCATAACCTTTGCCGTAGCTGTAGGGATCGGCGTAGGGAGCCGGCTGATTGGTGTTGAGATATGCCTCGTTCTTCAGAAGAGCATACTGGGTTGCGTTGAGAACGTCGATAGATTTCAACTTCGACTGCCAGCCGTAGGTGAAGTCGTAGGTGACTTTAGCACGTCCCTCCACACCATTCTTGGTGGTGACGAGGATAACGCCGTTGGCTGCACGAGCACCATACACCGCACCGGAAGCGGCATCCTTAAGCACCTCGATACTCTTGATATCGGAAGGGTTAAGATAGTCGATACCACCGTCGATAGGCATGCCGTCTACGATGTAGAGAGGGTTGGAGTCGTTGATTGTGCCGACACCGCGCACACGGATCTGGGCGGCTGCACCCGGCTGGCCGTTGGCTGTGGTGGCGGTCACACCGGATGTGACACCCTTGAGTGCGTTCTGCACGTTGGTAGGAGCGGTCTGAGAGAGTGTCTCCTCGCCCACACTTGAGATGGCGGCGGTCACGACGCTCTTCTTCTGCACACCATAACCCACTACAACAACGTCGTCAAGCATCTGAGTGTCTTCGATGAGCTGGATTCTGAGTGATGGCATGTTGGCAGTCACTTTCACCTCCTGCGGTGTATAACCGATGTAGTTGAAAAACAGTGTAGAACCTGTCGGGGCACTGATTATAAACCGTCCGTCGATGTCGGTGGTTGTGCCCGTTGATGAGTTTTTCACCATTACTGTCACTCCGATCAGAGGCTCTCCATCCAAGGCGGATACCACCTCTCCGGAGACATTGACATTCTGGGCTCGCATGCCCAAAGATGTCATGATCGCGATGAGAAAAAGGATTAATTTTTTCATCTGGAAATTGGGTTAAGTTAGTTAGATATGAGGATTGTTTGATTTTAATGAGATGTGAAAGGCACCCCGAAGAGATCTTTATGATCCTTCGGGAGCCATTTGCATATAGAAAGATAATTACTTGCTTTTCTGGAAGATTCTCACATAGTCAACTTTCATGGTCACGGGGAGGGCATTGTCGTCCACGCCTTTGTAGCCGCCCCAGTCGCCACCCCAGGCGAGATTGAGAATGGGGTAGAATGCATAGTGGAAGGGCCAGCTGTCATGGTCGGCGCCCATAGCTGCCTTTGTCACACTAAGTTGCACTTTACCGTCGACATAGGTCGTAATGGCATCTTCGGTCCATTCGCAGGCATATATATGGAAGCTGCCTTCAGCACCAGAGCAAAACATCTCGTGAGTCTTCTGAGTTCCCTTGGTATGGTTGTAGTTTTCTGTGTGGAGTGAGGAGGAAACGTAGTTTGGATTGGCACCTACCTCCTCCATGATATCGATCTCGCCACATTTGGGCCAGGGATTTGTTGACCAGTTTACGTTGCTGGGCATCATCCAGAATGCGGGCCATGTTCCTTTACCTGAGGGGAGGTTTATGCGGGCCTCGAAATATCCGTAGGTCCAGCCTGTGTTGGGGAGGGCATTCAATCTTGCGGAATAGATTTTGCCGTCGGAACCCTTGAAACAGTTGATGAGTAGGAAGCCATCTTTGATCTCGGCAGTGCGCTTGCCGTCGACCTCCTTGGATGTATAGGTCTGCAGCTCATTGTTGACATATCCGGCAGGCCAGTTTTCAAGCACCCAATCGGGTCCCGGCACGGTGCCTTCGTTAAACTCGTCGCTCCAGACGAGCGAATAACCCTCGGGAGCCACCACCACATCGCTGAGCTGGCTCACCTTGATTTCGGAGGAGACAGCGCCGCAGGTGAGTGCTACGGTTGCCTCGCGGAGGGCATCTGATTCATTGGCTTTTGCGGTGATTGTAACCTGAGTGTCGCCTTTCCCTCCTTTGTCGGGATTCACAGAGATCCAGTCGGCCTCGGTGGAGAGTTGCCATTCGGCGTTTGCAGTGACAGTGACTGTGGTGGCTGATTCCTGAGCACCCATTGTAAGAGATGTGGAGGATACTGAAGCCTTGGTCACATAGCCTTGAGTAAGGGTGATAGTCTTGACGGTCTTTCCTGACACTACTATATTGAGTGTGGCATCGCGGGAGTCGAATTCTGTGTTGGCTCCCACTGTAGCTTTTACGGTGACGGGGATATTCTTGCTGCCGCCGGAAGGGGAGATTTTCACCCAGTCGGCATCGGTGCGGATTCCCCAGTCGGTATCGGCTGTGACGGTAAATTCATAAGTATCTGCTTCCGGGGAGGCTGTGATGGCTTCCGGCGACACTGATATGTTGACTGATTGGTTTGGCGACGAGGGGCCGTCGTTGTTGTCGTTGCCGCAGGATGCCATAAGAGGTAGAAGTCCTGCAATGTATAGGATAAATGAGATGAGAGCGGATTTTTTCATGTTTATGTGAGTCATGGTCCGGTTCTGTTAAAAATGTTAGAGTCAAAGTAACCAACGGGGAGATGGTTATGGGGGTTTTTAAACTTGATTGTCGCAAAATTAGTGAGAAACTGCCAAGTTGGCGCGATATGTCGGTTAAAGGTAAAATTTTAAGGATGGAATATATTGATAGTTAAGTAGATATTGGTGTAAAGTAAGTAAATATGAGTGCGTGTTAAGAGTAGAAAACGAACCGGATTTTATTCAGTTTGCTCCTCATCGCCGGGCATTGAGCCGCTCCTGTTGTTGTAGACTGTGCGGATCGACACGTTGAGCATGCTGGCTATGTCGGCGCTTTTTGTTATTCCGAGCCGACGCAGGGCATATATGCGGAGTTTTGTGTTGAGCGATTTTGTTCTTGCTATTGACTCCGGTGATATATGGCTCTCGGGAGCCACGGAGAGATTGTATTCCTCTATGAAATCAGGGAATATTGATAACACCGTTTTATCGAAGCCCTCATAGAAACCTTGATACTGGTCTTTTATAAGCTCCGGATCATTGATAAGCACCCCGAGGTCGTCGATTTTCCTGCCTTTGTATTTCTTGAGAAGCTTCTTGCGGTAATCTTCCAAAGCGTTTATATACTGAGCGGTCAGTTTGAAGGCATATGCGAGTAGTCCGAGTTTCTGTGTGTTGGCTGCGTTGAGCGCGGTGTTGGCGTTTTCCAAAGAGGAGATAGCCTTGTCGCGTTCCTCTATGGAATGGCTCAGCTCCTCGTTGGCAGTCTTCAGGAGATTACGCACCTTTTTGATCCGGCGGAACTCGATGATTATAAAGATTACGCTTCCTAATAACACAATAGACACCAACGCAAGTATCACTACAAGGAGGCGCAGTCTGGCATCACGCTTCTCAAGCTCCATGCGGTAGGCATCCCTGACGGTGGGGAGCACATCGGAGAGGCTCACCATACGGTAGCGGTTGTGATAAAGGTTAGCCTGATTTACGGTATAGATCAGATAGTTGTATGCCCGGTTCAGCTCTCCTTTCTCAAAGAGATAGCTTGCGATCTCCTGCAGGGCGGCAATCTCACGGTTGAGAATGAGGGCATCGTAAATTGCTGCGATTGTTTTATAGCGGAGCATATTGTCTTCATCTCCGAGTGCTTCGTAATAGCGTGAGAGCCAGTAGGCGTTGATGGCGTTCTGGCGCGAAGGCACATTTGTGTTGTCAACCATACTTTTCAGGAGGGTGATATCCACCGAGCGAATATCGTCGCGTTGTTCATCGAGCACTGTGGCTACCGGCACCCATAGCCATTCGGAAGCCGGAGGAAGGTTGAGGGCCTGTATGGAGTCGCGATAGGCATTGGCTTTGGTGATATCGTTTTTCCACATTTCCTGATTCTGCTGCACGTAGACAGCTCTCATTGAATGTAGATATTCCCTTGCTCCAAAATAAGCCGACCGCATCTCCGGGGAGAGTCGGGAGGAATCGATAGACATCAGGAGATGGAGGGCAGTGTCGTGCAGACCCTGCACGGTGTTTATGAAAGCTTCGTTTAGCTTCCAGTAAGATAGCATGTCGTAGTCATCTGGATTTGTACGCTCCACAAGCCTACGGGCTGCTGTGGCATAATGTAGCGCGGAGTCGGAGTCAAACACCAGATATTCATCGTAAAGCTGGCGTGTGAGTCCGAGCCGTTCATTGTCGTTGATGGCTTTCGAGAGGGTGTTACGCAGACCCGTTACTCGGATCTCTTTCTCTTTCACAAGGCTTTCGTGGCCTATTATGATGGAATCAAGGCGTGCGAGAAGTGTTTCGTTGGTAACTAAAGGGTTGTTTTCGGCCTTTGCACTTGACGAAACATAAAATGAGGCTATCAATAGAAGTAGATATGTAAGGTTGAGTCTGCGCATTAAATATAGGCTATGATCTGAGAAATATTAGTTACGAGGTTGTCTAAACTTTTTTCACGGGCTTGTAGATTTTCATATGAATTTCTCCATATGGAATCCTCTCTGTGAGTGTTCAGACAGTTCTTAGATGTGTCTGAAAGCTGACTAAGAAAAAGCTTAGATAACTTTTATACAAATTTACACGTAATTATAACATTTCGTGAACGATATTATAATATTTAACATTTATTAATATATTGTTGATCGTAGATTCCGGCGTGATCATCTCTATTAAGTGTCCTTGATATAAGCAACGAAAAGACTTGCCGACTCCTATGACTGAAAACTTAAGGTCGGGATCGCCGTAGAATGTAACACGCATATGATCATTTATTGTACGTAGTCGCCTAATTGATCGTTGACACCAACTTAGTTTAAATATCTTTAGTGTTAAGACTATACTGTCGGGTGTGGTTAGGAATCATGAGATTAATTCCGTTTTACTTTTATCTTATTTATGGCAGTGGGCAAATAATTGATAATTATTTATATAAGCTGGAATGGCGGTTTACTTGGTTTACTGATTACATTCCAATGGGGAAATGGAGGGGAATGATGCTTAATTTTGCAACAAAGGCTACAAACCGGCCTTATATCATGATATGACTTTCAGATTGGAATTATTGACCGCGGTTCTGGCCCTTGGTTCTTCATTGGCCTACGCGGAAACCCCGCAGCCCATCTATCTCGACGATTCGAAACCTCTTGAGGAGCGCGTGAAAGATGCTCTCTCTCGAATGACAACTGCTGAAAAGATCGGCATCATACATGCACAAAGTAAGTTTAGTTCTCCGGGTGTGCAGCGTCTCGGCATACCGGGAATATGGTGTACCGACGGCCCCCACGGCATACGTCCCGATGTGCTTTGGGATGAATGGCAACAGGCAGGAGCCACCAACGACTCATGCGTGGCTTTCCCCGCGCTGACCGCACTTGCCGCCACATGGAATCCGGAGATGTCGCTCCTATACGGTAAGTCGATTGGAGAGGAGGCGAGATATAGAAACAAGAATGTGCTCCTCGGCCCCGGTGTCAACATCTACCGCACCCCGCTCAACGGACGTAACTTCGAGTATATGGGTGAGGATCCCTATCTTGCCGCGCAGATGGTGGTGCCTTACATCAAGGGAGTGCAGAATAATGGTGTGGCTGCCTGTGTGAAGCATTATGCCCTGAACAATCAGGAGGTAGACCGCGACCATGTGAACGTGCTGGTCGATGACCGCACTCTCCACGAGATCTATCTTCCGGCGTTCAAGGCGGCTGTGGTAGACGGCGGCGCCTGGTCTATCATGCCCGGCTACAATAAGTATAACGGCGACCACGCTTGCGAGAATCAGACTCTTCTTATAGATATTCTCAAGAATGACTGGGGATTCGATGGTGTGGCCATAAGCGACTGGGGTGCCGTTCATAATACTGAGAAGGTGGCGAGCAATGGTCTCGACATGGAGTTCGGCTCCTGGACAAATGGTCTCAATTGGGGTGCGAGCAACGCTTATGATGACTATTATCTGGCCAAGCCCTATGAGAAACTTATCCTTGAAGGTAAGCTCCCGATGAAGGATCTCGACGACAAGGCTGAGCGTGTGTTGCGTCTCATCATGCGCACTGAGATGGATCGCAACCGTCCCTATGGCTCGCTCAATAGTGACGAGCATTATGCAGCCGCCCGCAAGATAGGCGGTGAGGGTGTAGTGCTCCTTAAGAATGAGGGGAATCTCCTTCCCCTCGGTCCCGACAAGAGGAAAATCCTTGTGGTGGGTGAGAATGCCATAAAGATGATGACTGTAGGCGGCGGTTCCTCCTCACTGAAAGTGCAGAGAGAGCTCCTTCCGTTGGAGGGTATCAGGGAATTTGCCGATGCCAACGGCATAGAGATTGTGTATGAGCGTGGTTATGTGGGTGATGTGACAGGTGAATACAATGGTGTCACCACCGGTCAGGACCTCAGCGAGTCAAGAAGCGCCGATCAGCTTATCGCCGACGCCGTGAAGGCTGCGCAGGAGGCTGATGCCGTGATCTTCATCGGCGGTCTCAATAAATCCGACCATCAGGATGCCGAGGGTGCCGACCGTCAGGATTTTGCGCTCCCTTACGGACAGAACGAAGTGATCGAGGCTCTTGTTAAAGCTAATCCCAACACAGTGGTTGTAGGTCTCACCGGCAATGCCTATGCGATGCCCTGGATCAAGAATGTGCCCGCTGTGGTGCAGGGTTGGTATGGCGGTTCAGAGTCGGGCCATATAATCGCCGATGTGCTCTTCGGCGAGGTCAACCCCTCCGGAAAGCTTCCAATGACTTTTGCGAAGGAACTCGTGACATATGCTCCCCACGCATATGGCGACTCATTGGTATATCCCGGTGTGAATGGCGACGTTGTGTATAAGGAGGGTCTGAACGTAGGCTACCGCCACACTGATAAGCTCAAGAAGGGGAACGTGAATTTCGCGTTCGGCCATGGTCTTAGCTACACTGATTTCAATATCGGCAAACCTGCCGCCTCTTCCAATCAGCTTGCAGGAAATGATATTCTGACAGTGACAGTGCCTGTCACCAACACCGGTGCTCTTGAGGGAGCGGAAGTGGTTCAGGCTTACGTCCGCGATGTGAAGAGTAGCGTGGCGCGTCCCGAGAAGGAGCTGAAGGCATTCGGCAAGGTCAGTGTGAAGCCGGGTGCCACGGAGAATGTGGTCTTGGATTTCGATAAGTCGGCTTTCGCCTACTATAATCCCGACACTAAGCTCTGGACTGTAGAGCCGGGGCGTTTCGAGATCCTGATCGGTAACGCTTCAGATAACATCACTGCAAAGGTGCCTGTTGATGTTAAGGAGACAATCACCTGGAGCGACGCAGTGAAATAATCCGGTCGCTCCTGATTAGGTAAGAAATTTAGGTAAAATAGATAAGAAATTCAGAAAATAAATTCCACTTATTACTTTTTCAATTCCACTCATTACTTTTCAATAGGAGGGGCATGTCGTGAATCACGGCATGCCCTTGCTTCATCCTTAAGGCTACTTCTTACATAAAATAGATTTGTTGATTAGAGTTGGTCTATGAGCCAGTCGGTGAGGGTGCGGGTTTGGGTGGAGAAGTTGGCGCCGATGAGGTAGACTGTCCGTTGGTCAGCTGCGAAACGGTCGGCATAGCCTCGGTCGCGGATTTGCCGGAGGGCTTCTTCGGCAGAACCGTTTATCTTGAACTCGAAGATGTAGATGTATACCGGAGTTTCAATCTGCATGTCGCATCGTCCGCGATGGGCGTGTATCTCGGTGCGCACCGAGAGCCCCATCATCTTGCAGGCGATCGCCATCATATTCTGGAAATGTATCTCCTTGTCAGGTTCATGCTCGGAGTTGGTGTCAGCGAAGAGACTTTTCAAGCGTAGCATGAAATCCTCCACACGACCATGATTGATGTCGTCGAGGAAACTATGCATATGGAATGTGGATTGTTCGCCATAACCCCTGAAGAAGTTGTTTGAGAGAGAGCGCCAGAAACATCTGTTGACTTCTCGGTTTGGAAATCCTAATATATACTCCTCCTCTCCCGGTTCGTCGGTGTAATTCTCAACACCCTTGATAGTCAGGTAGCCCGACTGGTAAAGTAGTGGCACTATATCATGGCTTATATCTGAGATATCGCTAAGTTCCTCTTCACTCCGTCTCTCTCCTTCAAGGTTGGAGAGGAGGAAACGATGACTCTTTATAAGTCTTATCAGGTAGGAGGGGGAGCCGCTGGCATACCAATAGAAACCGGTCCGGTTGCTGTCGAAGGCACTCAGCACACTGAATGGGTTATAGATATTCTCCCCCTCGGAGGCGAATCGGTAACCGTCATAAAGTGTCTTGAAGTCTGCCCATGTCTTCTCTTCGGATGCCTTGTGTCTGGCGGCGAAGTTTTGTATGGAATCGGCAAAATATTGTCGGAACTCCGTTTCGCTGATACCGCAGAGTGCGTTGTATTCCGGCCACATGGATATATCCTTGAGATTGTTGAGACCGCTGAAGATGGATACCTTGCCGAATTTGGTGACTCCTGTCAGCATGGCAAATCTTATGTATTCATCGCTCATCTTAAGTACGGAGTAGAATCCACGCAGTTCATCTTTTATTGCAGTATGAAGAGGATCGTCGTGCAGGCAGTCAAGCAATGGTTTGTCATACTCGTCAATAAGCACAACAACAGGCCGTTCATACTTTTTATAAGCCTGGCGAATAAGCGAATAGAATCTGTCAGCAGGAGATTCTCTATCGTCATGGATGGAATATTCATCCTCAATATCAGAAAGACAACGGTTGATTCTGCTATGAAGACGTTTCACATCGTTGAAGTTCTCGCCGCTGAGATCGAATCGGAACACGGGATATTCTGTCCAGTCCTCCTCAAGCTTCTCGATGGCAAGGCCACGAAACAGCTCCTTGCGCCCTTTGAAATAGGCTTCGAGTGTCGACATGAGGAGGCTCTTCCCGAAGCGTCGCGGACGACTGAGGAATAGATACTTACCACCTTTTACAAGTCGGTAGATCAGTGCGGTCTTGTCAACGTAAAGATATTTCTTCTCTATTATTTCGGAGAAGGTCTGTATTCCTACGGGGTATTCGATTCTTTTAGCCATCTTGAAGTTGTTTGAAGTCCGGGGTGGAAACTATCCTTTGCCGACGTGGTGAATAATTCCTCAAAGATAATCCATTATCATCTAATATCCAAAGATTCCGGCTGTTTTCAATTAGCTGGAGGTCTGGCGGAGCTCGGAGACGATGAGGAGGAGTTCATCGCGGACATCGATGGGAAGGGAGATCTCACGAAGCTGTATGCTACGGCTCCAACCGGCTACATCCTGAGGGAGGAGCGTCATCAACACGTCGCGGAATTCCTCGGTTTCTTCCGGTGTGTATGTCTTGGGATCGCGTCCGCGGAAGCGGTCGAGTTCCTCATCATCATAGTAGATTATATCGGCAGAGAGGGGAGAGAGATTGGTTTTCTCACACACCATGTGCATGCCACAGCAGACTTCCGGCTCATCGGAGCCTGAAGGTGATTCAGTAGCAGGTGATTCGGTGGCTACTGCTCCGGAGCGAACCCCTGATGGAGCTGATGTCTCGGAAGTGGTTGGGTTAGTGGCTGAATCTGCCGTCGGGGATGATGGTTTGGTGGTCAGATTTACAGGTGGTAGACCTTTTTTCTTGCGGTAGTAGAGGAGATCAATGAGGTAGAGCACGATCCCTATTGCCACCATAGCGATGAATATTACTAACGCTCCTCTCATAGCCAACTGTTTTCGTTATTGGTTACAACCATCACATTACCTTCGCGACGACAGGTGAGACCAAGCTTGGGGAGCTGGTTCCAGAAATCGGAGAAGGATTTATCCACGACATCCGGATTGGATATCCTCAATTCCCCTTTACGAAGAGCACCTATGGCGAAAGCCATGGCAATACGGTGGTCGTCGTAGGTTTCTATCAGGGGGTTGTCGATACGGCCCCAGACTCCGCCACACCAGGAAATGGCATCATCCTCCACTTTCAGATGATAACCGAATTTCTCTAACTCTGCCCTTATGGCTTCCAGACGGTCGGATTCTTTCAGACGAAGATTACGCACTCCGGTAAAACGGAAGCGAATGCCGTTGAATGCGCAGCTCAGGGCGAGAGCCGGAACAAGGTCAGGGCAGTGGGTCATGTCGAACTTTACTTCGTCAGGAAGTTCGAAATAACGTTGTATAATAGCATAGTCTCCGGAACAATCCGTCTGATAGCCGTAGGGAATCATCAGCTGATGATCCTTTGTCTCGATGGTGCCCTCTTTGCTATGGAATTCGGATACCATTCCTAAGTAGCGGAATATTTCAGCAGTGGCGCTGTCACCTTGCATTGACTTCGTGGGAGAGATAAGATCAGCGATGTATATGGGTCTTAGCTTGAATGTGGCAGCCTCGTAGATGAAGCCGGCGGCACTCCAGTCAGCTTCGACTGTGTAATCTGCCGGGGCTACGTAGCGACCCTCTTTCACGGAAACACCCTCCTCGGAAAACTCGACATCGATTCCGAAGTCGCGCATCACCTTGGCGGTCATCTCCGCATAAGGTCGCGACACGAGTGGAGTGGTGAATCGTAGTCGCATCCCTCCTTCCCAGACAGGAGCGGCAAGCATGAGGGCGGAGATAAATTGGGAGCTTACGTCGCCTCGAATCTCGAAGTCGCCACCTTTAAGATGAGTGCCCTTGATATGATATGGTCCGGAGCCATTTTCACCGAGCGCCTCGATCGACGCACCTGCCTGCCGGAGCACCTCAAGCAACGGAGTCATCGGGCGTGAGCATAAGCGCTTGGTGCCTGTGAGCACCACGTCGGTTCCGGGTGTTGAGGCCACAGTGGCGGCCATGAACCGGAATGCTGTGCCTGATGCGTGTATGTCAAGAGTGAGGGGAGTGTCTGTCGGCTCTTTTGATGAACGGTAGAGATCAAGGAGGGCTTTCTGGATCACCTTCAGGTCATCGCAGTCGTCGAAGCTCCGGCACTCCGGGAGAGTGTCGGCGAAGTAGGAGGCCACGAGGAAACGTGCGCCTATGCTTTTTGATGCGGGGAGGTTGATTATGCTCATTATGAGGGATGTTATGGTGAAAGAGAGGAATTAAAGGGAATTTGCCTTGTTGCGGAAAAGGAGACAGGCGTCACCGTAGGAGAGGAAGCGGTAGTCATGCTCCATCGCCTCAGCATAAATCCTGCGCCAGAGAGGAAGAGGTGTGTCGTAGTCGGTGTCGCCTATGAAGGAGGATACGAGCAGAAGCAGTGTGGATTGCGGCTGATGGAAATTGGTGACCATGATCTCTACCATTCTCCATTTGAACCCCGGTGCAATCATTATGGCGGTTGAAGCGGTGAGGTCGTCAATGCTGTGTGCCGTCATATAGTCGAGGAGGGCATTGAGGGCGGAAATGGTGTCGATCTTCGTTATTTCCGGGGAATAAGCTGTCCATTGGCCTACGTGCAGACCGGTGTCGCCATTCATGATGAGTGCTCCTAACACAGGTAGCGACTCAAGAGTGCGCACTGATGTGGTGCCTACGGCAGCCAACGGTAAATTACGCTCCTTTTGCGAGATGAGTCGTGTAAGCAGGGCGCGCGATATGGAGAAGGTCTCCGTGTGCATAGGATGGTCGCCGATATTGTCGGCTTTCACCGGCTGGAATGTTCCGGCGCCCACATGGAGCGTAAGTTTGCCCACAGGTATATTGTGTGCATCGAGGTCTTGAAACACTTCAGGCGTGAAGTGCAGTCCGGCTGTAGGGGCGGCAACCGATCCTTTCACATCGGCATATACCGTCTGATAGTCGGAGAGATCGCTTTGCTCTGAATCGCGTTTCAGATAGGGAGGAATAGGTATGAACCCGGCAGCCTCCACCACTGTGGCGAATGTAGCCTCCGGATTATCCCAGGTGAATTCTATAGCCTGGCCGTTGCCATCGGTTGGATGAAGGCGTGTGGCTGAGAGTGTGAAGGGCTTTTCGAAACCTTCAGGCTTAATCTCAAGATTTAGCGGTCCCGACTTCCATCGTTTCAGATTTCCGACAAGACAGTTCCATACACACCGGCCATGTGTCTGGAAAGTGAGCACATAGTCGGAGGGATCGATCGGTTCGAGGAGGAATATCTCGATACGGGAGCCTGTGGTCTTATAAAACGATATTCGGGCGTTGATCACACGGGTGTCGTTGCATACAAGCATTGTGCCGGGAGGGAGTAGTCCCGGGAGTTGGGAAAACACTCTGTGAGACATTTCTCCGTCAGGACGAAGAAGCAACAGTCTGCATGCGTCACGTTGCGCGAGAGGATGACGAGGAATGCGCTCGTCGGGGAGATCGTAATCAAAATCCTCTATTTTTATATCTTTTACCATTTTAAAGGTGGCTATTGACGATAAATGATAAAAATTTTTCAGAATTAATAATTTTTATAATAATCTGATTCTTAATGCTATATATAATTATGGCATTAAGAGGTGAAAAATTTTTTTACAAATTTAGCAAAAAAAATTGGTAGTTTGGAAAATA
This sequence comes from uncultured Sangeribacter sp., assembly GCA_964513775.1. GTDB lineage: Bacteria > Bacteroidota > Bacteroidia > Bacteroidales > Muribaculaceae > Lepagella. Next base: position 15,219 of record CAZEOI010000087.1, read on the forward strand.
AAGCCTAACTTTGCACTCGCAATCGGGCGATTAGCTCAGCTGGTTTAGAGCGTCTGCCTTACAAGCAGAGGGTCTGCGGTTCGAATCCGTAATCGCCCACCGATTCAAAGCTCAGAGATAGCTTCCCCATCATAAGATTCATGCTTGTGATGATAAAATCTCGATCGGGCGATTAGCTCAGCTGGTTTAGAGCGTCTGCCTTACAAGCAGAGGGTCTG
>CAZEOI010000088.1:0-15384 GCA_964513775.1 uncultured Sangeribacter sp.
TCCTAAAGTTAATATCAGCGGTTACGCAGTCAAGGTCGGTCCGGATGTTTACGGATTGCCGTCAGTAGAACTTTCAGATACAAAAGGTGGTAAGACTCGCATATTATGTGTATTACCATTCACCGATTACCTGAAACTGCGTCATGTAAGTAAAGGCGATAAAGTCACAATGAAAGGCGAAGTAAGAGGCTATGCCGATGAGTATGATTTTGTTCTTGTCAAGCAGTCAAAGATAGTATCTGTAAATGGAAAGGAGCCGTGATGACGTAAAGGAACTGCTTGGTCTGAACGTCAATCAGATTCCTATCATGAACAATGTCATAGGCGATCCTTTGGGAAAATAAGCAACGCCGATAACATTCAACAATAAAGTGTCCCGAAAGTGATGATAAAACTTTCGGGACACTTTCATTTATTATAGATTAAATTGTTAAGTGATAAGACTTTTACGAATACGACTAAGGTAAGTCGGTGAATTTTCAGATAAGAAGCAAGTTCTTTTAAGGTTATCTGCTTAAGTATATCCGGGCAGCTCTTTATCAGATATAAGTATCTTTCTTTCGGAGACTTCTTGTATAAATCCATCAGCCTGTCATAAGTCTGGCGGATAATCCCTTTTGATAATTCCTGTCGTGTTACATGACGATATAAACTATTATATTATAATAATATAAGCAAATTATTTACATACATACTTATATTTTGCCGCTAAAAGATTCACTCTTTATTTGTCAATTTTAAGATTTTTTGTAATTTTGTAGCCATATTAATCAAAATTTAGTTTCTATGGGAGGTTTTTTCGGAGCAGCATCTAAGGGTGCCTGCCGGAATGAACTATTTTATGGGGTTGACTACAACTCGCACCTTGGAACCCGCAGAGCGGGAATGGCTACTTATGACGCCGATGACAATCGGTTCTGCCGAAGCATCCACAGTATCGAAAACACCTATTTCAGAACAAAATTCGAAGATGAACTCGATAAGTTCAAGGGAAACATCGGAATCGGTGTCATAAGCGACAACGACCCGCAACCAATCGTATTCAACTCTCACTTAGGCAAATTCGCTATTGTAACTGTTGCCAAGATTTGCAATATCGAACGCCTTGAGAAAGAACTCCTCGAAGAGGGAGCTCATTTCGGAGAATTGAGCTCGGGGCGCACCAACCCTACCGAGCTTATCGCTCTCCTTATTAATAAAGGAGGCAACTTCACTGAGGGAATCGAGCATATGTTCAAGCGTATCGACGGATCGTGCTCTCTACTTATCCTCACCGAACATTCCATCATAGCGGCACGTGACCAACTCGGACGCACTCCGGTAATCCTCGGTAAGAAAGTCGACGGATCAGGTTTTGCCGCTGCCTCGGAGTCCACATCTTTCCCCAATCTCGGCTACGAACACTATCGCGATCTCGGCCCAGGCGAGATTGTGGAGTTCACGGCAGACGATGTGAAGGTGCTCAAAGCTGCCGGCGACGAAATGCAGATATGTTCTTTCCTTTGGGTATATTATGGATTCCCCACATCTACTTATGAAGGCACCAATGTAGAAGACATGCGTTTCAAATCGGGATATAAGATGGGACAAACGGATGAAAGCGAAGTTGATTGTGCCGCCGGAATACCCGATTCAGGTGTTGGCATGGCGCTCGGCTACGCTGCCGGAAAAGGTGTACCCTATCGTCGCTGTATCTCTAAATACACTCCTACATGGCCACGCAGCTTCACCCCGTCAGATCAAAGCCGTCGTAATCTTGTAGCCAAGATGAAACTTGTGCCCAACGGTGCGATGCTCTACGATCAGCGTGCGCTTCTATGCGACGACTCTATCGTGCGTGGCACCCAGCTCACCGACAATGTTCAAGACCTCTACGATCTCGGTGCGAAGGAGGTACACATCCGTATCGCCTGCCCCCCGCTCATCTATAGCTGCCCATTTATCGGGTTCACCTCTTCAAAGAGCGACATGGAATTGATAACCCGACGCATCATCGGTGAGCTCGAAGGCGATCCCAACAAGAATCTCGACAAATACGCCACAACCAATTCTCCGGAATACAATGCCTTGGTGGAGAAGATCAGGGCACGTTTCGGTCTCTCTTCACTAAAGTTCAATCCCATTGAGACGTTGGTAGAGTCTATCGGATTGCCGAAGGAGCGCCTTTGCACCCACTGTTTCGATGGTTCAAGCCGTTTCCACCCGTGCCATCATTGCCACTCACAAAAAACAGAGTCTACTGACTCCGATAAGAAATAATACATTTGTTAATATCAAAGGGGAGGAATCAAAATTCAGAATTTTGATTCCTCCCCTTTGATATACGGGCAATCCGACTATACACACACCATTGAGTTTCTGAAGAAATCAATTATCAAATCTTCTGTTACAAAATAAACTCCTCAACCTTTGTGAAGCCACAGAGGGATCCAGCGGATTTTGACCAATTGTGCCGCTTCGCTCAACAATTTCAGAGCTATTGATGGAAATTACCCTCTCGAAACCGGCTGTCTCAAGTTGCTCTCTGTCACTCACCCTACCGGCGACAAGCCATACCGGAATCCCTTTTCGTTTTCCTCGCTGAAGAATTTCATAGGGAATCTTCCCCATCAATGTCTGACGGTCTGATCCACCCTCTCCTGTAATTATGAGATCTGCTCCGGCAATTTCTCCCTCAAAACCGGTGAGGTCGAGAAGTGTCGATGCCCCCTTTCTGATTACTCCTCCGGCTAATGCCAGAAGCCCTCCGGCCGCCCCACCGGCAGCTCCCGTGCCCGGATACTCGTTAAGATTGATACCTGTCTTTTTCAATATAAGTCGGCGCAACTTCTCCAGTCCGGCCTCCAGTTGCTCTACACCGGCTTCATCAGCCCCCTTTTGAGGTCCAAACACCCGGGCCGCACCATTAATTCCCGTAAACGGAGCCTCTACATCGCAGAGCAGCGTAAGTTTCAGTCGTCCTACCTTCTCCTTAAAAAGATCAGTCAATTCAAAATCATCTAATTCCCGAAGCATTCCACCCTTAAAAGGCTTAGGCAACTCCCCTCCATTCTTATCCAGAAGTCGCAAACCCAACGCCTGGAGCGCACCTAATCCACCATCAACCGTTCCCGATCCTCCCAAACCAAGGTTAACGCTATAATTCCCTGATTTGAGAGCAGCATCAATCATCTCTCCCACCCCATAACTTGAGGTCTGAAGCGGATTCCTCCTCATCTCATCCACAAGTGTCAGGCCTGCCGCAGATGCGAAATCGATATACGCCTCCGAAGCTTGCATAATCCATTTTGCCGTGACACACTCGCATACAGGGCCGGTCACCACACAAGATGACTCGTTAAAATCACTCCTCCCATAAGCGATCATTGCCGTCATCCCCTCTCCCCCGTCAGATACCGGCCGAAGCGTAACCTCTATTCCCGGAAATACCTCTTGCAACCCTTGCTTAATGGCTAAGGATGCCTGATAAGAATCCAGGCATCCTTTCATCGAATCCATCGCCACCACAACCCTGCTATACTTCTCCATCTATTCTTCTCTTTTTAATCTCTCTTCCCTAACACAATCGTAGGCTCCCGTCCTATCTTCCCCACTCTTCCTTACACAGAAAACTCTATTTAGGCAATTCCTTGTTTTTCAAATTCGGAAGCAGGCAAGCCACTATGCCTAAAAGAGGCATGTATGCACACACCCTATAGATGGCCTCTATGCCATAAGTGTCAGCAAAGTTACCAAGCACAGCCGATGCTATGCCTCCTACTCCGAATGCAAAACCGAAAAATAATCCGGATATCATTCCTAACTTAGTAGGCAGTAGTTCCTGTGCATACAGAAGAATAGCCGGAAACGCCGATGAAAGCATGAACCCGGCACAAAAACTGAGCACAGCCGTGAGCGGCAATGATACATGCGGAAGCAAAAGAGAGAAGGGAGCAGTGCCTAATATAGATACCCATATCACAAGCTTTCGTCCATACCTGTCGCCGATCGGTCCACCCACAAGCGTACCTGCCGCTGTCGACACTACGAAAATGAAAAGGAAAATCTGCGACATTTTTACCGATATTCCGAATTTCTCCATCAGGTAAAAAGTATAGTAGCTTGAAAGGGATGCCATGTAAACATATTTCGAGAAAATAAGCACCATGATAACGCATATCACGAAAATAGTCTTCCCTTTCGACAATGGGAGCTTAAGGCTCTTTGTATGCGATTCCGGATGACTCTTTACATCGTTCAAGTAGCCCCTATACCACTTCACAATCGGACGCATCACTGCAAATGCAAGTGTAGAGAACACAAGGAACCACAATACATAATGCCTGTTGTGGGGCGCCACAATCAGAGCCACGAGCAACGGACCGATCGAGCCACCGAAATTACCTCCCACCTGGAAGATCGACTGTGCGAATCCTCGCCGTGCCCTTCCTGCAAGCGAGGTGATTCGGGAAGCCTCCGGATGCAACGTGGCTGAACCGAGACCTACCAGGAACACCGCCACCAATATGCCTGCCATAGTGGAACAATAAGAGAACATCGCTATTCCAATCGTTGTGGAAACCATACCGATTGGCAATGAATTGACCACCGGGCGCTTATCGAACGCAAAGCCTACAACCGGCTGAAAAATTGATGCTGAAATCTGATAGACAAGCGTGATGACACCTATCTGTGCGAAATCGAGATTAAGATCCTCTTTCAACATGGGATAGACTGCCGTTATCACCGACTGAAGAAGATCGTTGAGTGAATGTGCCGCACACAACGCTAAAAGAACCGGGAATGCCGGCATTGCCATCAACTCTCTTAACTTAACCTTAAAACTTCCGATTTTACCTGTTAGCTCCATAACATTTATTTAACTGTTAACCCCTTACCTATCACTATCCTGATTTATTTACCTTAAAAATTTCACATATAATGATTCATGAATATCAAAATTTCGGCAAAATTAACAAAATTTCCTCAAACTTGAGAGTCTGAGGAATTTTGTCACCGAAAAATATATTAATCAGGGTTCTTCTGTTGAAGTTGCCTATTCTTTCGTATCTTGCCAATCTTTATAACTCAATCTTCCAGATAACTTAATACCTGGAAAGAAATTTACTTTCCCAGAACTTTCAATCTCACGAAAAAATAATTAACTTTGCGAATTATCGTTCTTTGAGATTTACCAACTAATTGTTGTATCAAGATTCCCTTTCCCTTAGATATATTGCCAGTCATCATATTAAACTGCCAAGATGAAACCAATAAAAAATAAAGTATTTTGTATCGGATGCCACCATCATAAAATGGTATTTGAATCGAAACATAAAGCTGATAACTTTATTAAATTCAATAGCGAGGAGATCGCTCTTGAAACCGGTAAAGCACCCAGCCGTAGTTACTATTGCACTTTCTGTTGTGCGTGGCATCTCACGAGCATCACAGATCAAGATATGGCTATAGAGAAAGATAAAAGAGATGAACAGCTGTGGAAGAAAATAAAACGTTACAATTCAATTAGGATTAAGAAAGCCTCAACCACCAACACTCCTCAACCACAGCCCGCTGAGTCGGGAATAGTCACCACACCCATACAGAAAAGGAAGAGAATTCCATACACAAATGAAGGTTGTATTCTCATAGCGTTGGTTGAACAGATCAAATTATTGATTCAAAAACTAAATATACGTATTCATACACCTGATCTTCAAATAATATCCTCTTGCACTGACAAACTTAATCTTCTCACTTATGAACTTAAAACAAAAAGTATAGAATTCGGTATAGATGTAAAGGAATTGGATAAGTTATATGATAAGATAGCAAAATTACATAAAACCTATGCACTTATCTTGCTTTATGCCGACAATCATACGAAGCGTAAGGAATACTTGGACTCACTCTCGGAAGAGGAAAAGAAACTCCCCAAAAATATCAGCATCAATAATTACGAGATCGCACATACGATCGACACAATTATCAATGATATAGAGCATAAGATTGATGATACGGCCAATACAGACAATATAAAAAGTCTTTGTAAACATATCAAAGATAATCTTATACCGCAGTTTCATCAGGCATCCAAAAAATTTAAAAATAGATATCTCGAGAAATTAGAAGAAATATCTGATCGTCTCGACAAAAACAAAAAGACAAATGACTACTACTATAAGGAGTTGATGATTTCTGTAATTGAACTGCTCGAAAAGGCTTACCATGCTTTCTACGCAAATGATTTTGATACATGTAAAGCCACCCTTGCAACTGCGCAATCCCTTATGCCCACGCCAGAATCTGAATTTGAACTGAAAGTTTACGACCAGTTCATAAAACTCAAAAACCTACTGAACGAGACATGACCATAGAATCATCTCGAATCTGAGCTATACAAAAGCTATACAAACCCATACGAGTATCTTAAAGACTACAAGGTCTATATTATTACGGCAGACTGACACAATTGCACAAGAATATCAAGAATGACTATAACCAAATCCTATAAATGGAATTATCCCTGATAAAATTGCAAAAATTAGAATTCGAATTTTTGGAATGTCATAGTTCTGACGTCGAAATTCAGAAGCGTATCCTTTAACGGACGGCCGATTCCGGTGAGTAGTTTCAATACTTCGGCAGCTTGCAATGACCCTACAATTCCAGGCACAGGACTGAACACCCCGGGAGGCGCAAGGACAGTGTCCGGTTGCACAGGAAACATATCAGTATAACCCACCGTCGAATCTCCGGTAAATACACATAACTGTCCCTGAAACTCTCTTACACCTCCCAAAACTATTGGTAAACCGACTTTACCTACAGCGTCAACAAGCATAGCCTTGGTGGCAATTTTATCCGTACACTCGACAACGACATCACACCCGGAAGTAAATTCGCAGATATTGTCTGTATTCACAGCCGAGGTGAAACATTCCACAATGGCATTTGAGTTCAGATTTACAATCCTATCTCTCAACATCTCACATTTAGGCTTTCCAATTTCTCTTTCTGTGAAAAACACCTGGCGCTGTAGATTACTGATTGCAACTGTGTCGAAGTCTGCAATCCTGAGCTTTCCGACCCCGGCCCCTGCCAAATACATAGCTACAACAGAACCGAGAGCACCGGCACCAACTATACACACCGCACTCTCTTGCAAGCGCAACTGTGAAGAGGCGTCAAATCCCTCAAGCATCAGATTTCGTGCATACCTTTCGGTATCAATCATTTCGAACTCCGCATCTATCTTTACAGAATCATTATCATTCATAGGCTACCAAATTTCAGTCATATGGACATGTGCCATTAATAAGAAATAAATTACTTAGTAACATATATTTAGTATTTCCATTGCAAAGAAAGTTACAATGGAAATACTAAATACAAAAACTACTCAAGACTCGGACTATCAACAAGTGCCTACTAATCCAATCTCCCAATCTTTCCAGACAGGATAATATCCTCTCGCGCGGATTGAGGCCACGACAGCTTCGGGTGAGCGCTCATCAGTAACATCGAACTGCTTGAGCGCCTCGTCTGCCTCAGCATATCCGCCCGGCTCTGTGCGACTGCCGGCACTCATCGAAGTTACTCCAAGATGCATCATATGGTCACGGAGATATGGAGACTCCCTTGTAGAGTAAGAGATATCTACATCGTGATCGAATATGCGGAATGCCAACGTAAGTTGCACAAGCTCTCGATCCGAGACCGGATGATTCGGCTGATATCCGCTTTCAGAACTGCACAGTCGCGGAAAATTCACACTGTAGCGGGTCTTCCAATATCTCTTCTGAAGATATCTGAGATGTCGGGCCATCATCAGGAGGTCGGTGCGCCAGTCTTCAAGCCCTAACAACACACCCATGCCAATCTTATGAATACCGGCCTCACCCATACGGTCATAACCGTTGAGTCGCCATTCATACAGCGATTTCATACCCTTAGGATGATATTTCTTGTAGTTGCTTCGGTTGTAGGTTTCCTGAAAGCATACCACACCATAAAGTCCGGCATCAGCCAAAGCCGCATACTCCCTCATCTTCAATGGCTGCACCTCAAGGGAGATATTATTGAAATATTTCAACCCTGTCTTTATTGCCATGCGGAAATAATCCACACCGCATAATGCCGGAAACTCACCGCTGACAATCAAAAGATTGTCAAAATCTCCGAGTCGTTTTATTGCCCTGCATTCCTCTTCGATACGCTCCTGCGACAGAATTGTGCGCTCAAAGGGATTACTGTGGTTGAACCCGCAATACACACAGGCGTTGGCACAAGCATTGGAGACATACATCGGTATATACAGTGAGATTGTCTTGCCATAGCGTTCGAGAGTGAAACGTCTGCTGAGACGTGCCATATTCTCGATGAAGGGAGTGGCCGCCGGAGAGATCAGAACCCCGAACTCCTCCGGAGTGAGAGCCTCCGTGTTGCGTTCAGCCTTAGCCAGCACCCTCTTCACATCGTCAGTAGTAGCAGCCATTATATGCCTGCCTGTCTCCTCCCAGTCCCATTGCTTTATCACGTCGGCAAACCCGTGACTCGTAGAGGGGATATCCTTAGCCGGCATTGAGCAAACAGATACCTTTTCCTCAGAACCCATCATAATTTCTCGCATTCTGAATTGATATTGCGCGATATACGCATAGCGCAGAAATTCGGTCCGCACATCGTGCAGAATTTCTCATCCTCGCCGTCGCCATACTTCTTATTCTCCATATAGAATCTCTTCGACTTCTCCGGATCGAGCGACAGATTAAACTGGTCTTTCCAGCGGAAGTCAAAACGGGCTTTACTCAACGCATTGTCTCTCACGTCTGCTCCGGGCAAACCCTTGGCCAAGTCAGCGGCATGTGCGGCTATCTTATAGGTAATCACCCCTTCGCGCACATCATCAAGCGTGGGAAGCGAAAGATGTTCTTTAGGGGTAACGTAGCAGATCATAGCGGTGCCGAGCCATGCTATCTGTGCCGCACCTATAGCTGAGGTGATATGGTCGTAAGCGGGTGCAATATCCGTGGTCAACGGGCCGAGTGTATAGAAAGGTGCGCCATGACACTTCTCCTTCTGACGTCTCATATTCTCAGCTATCTTATGCATCGGCACATGCCCCGGACCCTCTATGAGCACCTGCACATCGTGTGCCCATGCCTTCTCTGTAAGTTCACCGAGCACGTCCAGCTCAAGGAATTGCGCCTCATCGTTGGCATCATGGATAGAACCGGGTCTCATACCGTCGCCCAAGGAAACCGCAACATCATATTTACTTAGGATCTCACAGATTTCGTCGAAATGGGTGTAGAGAAAACTCTCTTCATCATGAATAACAGTCCATTGTGACATGATTGATCCTCCACGCGACACGCAACCGGTGAGACGTTTCGCAATGAGTGGCGCGTGAGCCTTGAGTACACCGGCATGAATGGTGAAATAATCCACTCCTTGCTCACATTGTTCTATCAATGTGTCGCGATAAATCTCCCACGTCAGATCGGCCACCCTGCCGTTGACCTTCTCAAGCGCCTGATAGATTGGCACCGTTCCCATCGGCACCGGGCAATTGCGTATTATCCACTCACGGGTTTCATGGATATTGTCGCCGGTAGAGAGATCCATCAGCGTGTCGCCACCCCAGTAACAACTCCACACGGCTTTAGCCACCTCCTCACCAATGCCTGACGAAAGCGCGGAGTTGCCTATATTTGTGTTCAGCTTCACAGCGAACCGCTCACCTATAATCATCGGTTCTGCCTCCGGATGATTGATATTTCCCGGTATGACTGCCCTACCGGCTGCCACTTCCTGACGCACGAACTCGGGAGTGATATAGGAATCTATTCCCAACTCGCTATTGTTCAAATTCTCGCGGATAGCCACATATTCCATCTCCCGGGTGATTATCCCCTCCTTGGCATAAGCCATCTGAGTGACTATCTTCCCATCCTTGGCCACTCTCGGAAGATTCTGTTTCGGAAAACGGATATTGTCAAGACCCGAATCATCCCTGCGGGCTTTTCCATATTCAGAAGTTATATCCGGAAGAAGATCTGTGTCGTTTCTCTCTGTCACCCATCTCTCCCTCATACGCGGAAGGCCTTGGTTGATGTCCACCTTGTATGAAGGATCGGTGTAAAGTCCGCTGGTGTCATACACCACCACCGGCCGATTGGGATATTCCACTCTCACACCATTCTCAATCTTTACTGTAGGATAAAGATTAATTTTACGCATAGCCACTCTAAGGTCGGGATAAATCTCACCCTCCTTATATATCTTCTCCGAATTGGGATATCCGGTCAGGTCAATATTTTGTAGTTTCATATCAAGGATCATTATAAGTTTTCAAGAAAAGAGGTCAGTTCACTGGTGGCTACGGCTGTCACCGACTGTCCACCCGGGCCTGCGAGATAGGCATTGCGTCCGGCCTCAACCGCCTGACGGAAAGCATCTGCCATCCTTATGGGATCTCCGGCAACTGCGATTGCCGTGTTGACGAGCACAGCATCCGCTCCCATCTCCATAGCCGCGGCGGCATGTGAGGGCACACCGAGTCCGGCATCTATTACCACAGGCACATTGCTCTGCTCTATGATTATCTCGAGAAAATCTCGCGTCAGAAGACCACGGTTTGTGCCGATCGGGGCACCCAAAGGCATCACAGCCGCCGCTCCCACCTCTTCAAGACGTTTGCAGAGCACCGGATCCGCCTGAATATAGGGTAAAACCACAAAACCGAGCTTGGCCAACTCCTCAGTAGCTTTCAATGTCTCCACCGGATCCGGCAACAGGTATTTCGGATCGGGATGTATCTCCAGCTTAATGAAGTCTGTCTGAAATATCTCGCGACTCATCTCTGCTGAAAGCACCGCCTCCTTTGCATTGCGCACTCCGGAGGTATTTGGAAGTAGCTGAACATTCTCCCTATTGATATGGGTGAGCATATCGTCGGTTGCCTCGTTGAGAAGGTTCACCCGCTTCATGGCAACCGTAATCATCTCCGAACGTGATGCCAACACAGCCTCAAGCATTATCTCCGGTGAAGAGAATTTACCGGTGCCCACAAACAACCGGGATTTGAATTCCCTGCCACCAATTTTCAACACATCATTTTCCATATATGATATTCAATATTTTAGTTGTTTCTTCACTTGGATTCTCAGCTCTTGTGATGCAGGAGCTTAACGCTATACCGGCAGCTCCGGCATCCAAAAGCGACTGTATATCATCCGGCTTTATCCCCCCGATAGCCACGAAAGGACGTTTAATCTCCGGAGCCAACCGTCGATAACCCTCCACTCCGAGCACCGGGGCAAGTCTCTTTTTCGTGGTGGTCATTCGGAAGGGTCCCACACCATAATAATCGGGTAAAGCCTCCATACTCTCATGAATCTGCTCCACGTTGTTCACCGTTAGTCCGATAATCTTTTCGGGCGACACCAAAGAGCGAACCGCTGCTACCGATTCATCCTCCTGACCTAAATGGACACCGTGGCAAAAATCAGTCAGGTCGTAATGATCATCCACGAGGAGAGTCACTCCATTTTCCTCACAATAGGGATATAGTTCCTGAAGTGCCTCCTTTACTTCTGCTTTATCGGCATCTTTCATCCTCACCTGAATCCATCTTCCGCCGCCATCTATCACTTTGAGAGCCTGCGTGACGGTCTCAGCCACATCCTTGCCATCTGTAATAAACTGCAACGGAAAATTTCTCATCCGCAGAAATTTCAGAAACAATTGCTTTCCGTCAGACTTATTCCATACATCACCCAACAAAGCGGCACCGCTGAAACCAGTTTCTTTTAAAAAGTCGATGCTATCCAGAGTCACACCCCCCAAAGCTATGATTCCGGCTAAATCTTCACCCTTCATCTCCGCCACATCCAAAATACCTTTATATCCTTTCTTGGATATTGAATCGAATATGGGAGATAAGGTTACAAAATCCACACCGGATGCATTCCTACATTCCTCCAATGTATGGCAACTGAGAGCTCTCACAGAGAAATCATGTAGCGAACCCGGTTGCTCATCAGGGAATCGCTCACAACCCTGCACCGTACTACCACTCTGAATTGGATTACGGCTGTTAAATTGAAAGCCGCAGCCATACTTCATCGCAAATTCCGGATAGTCGTGCATCACTATGCGATTATAAAACCGGCTGTCAATTTTTTTGAGAATTTCCTCCGTATCCTCTCTTCCATTTGAAGGTTTACGAATATGAAGTATATCAAGTCCGGCAGCAAGGAACCGGTTAAGCCAAGCGCACTCCTCCCGCAGACTTTTGGTATCAGTCGTTTCCGGGGTAAAGAGATGTATTTTAAACTTATCCTCCATAAGCTGCAGAAATCATCAGCACCTCATCACCCTCATTGATTATATGCGAGGCATAGTCAGCTCTTTTCACCATTCGCCCATTGACAGCAAAAGCTGTCATACCTTTTGGGGCAGAGATAAGTTCAATTAGTCCGGCAATAGTGGTGTTTTCCGGAACTACCTTTTCTTCGGAATTCAATTTTATTTTCATATGTTAGATTTTTGATTGTTAAAAAAGCTACCGTTGTGCCACTTGTTTTCGGGCAAAGAAATGATCCACCGGTCCGTGTCCTCCCAATCGGCCGAACGAATACTCCCGTCCGGCTTTAAGCGCACCTTGAAGATAGATAATCCCCTTCTCTACAGCCGATACCAATTCCTCACCGAGAGCGAGATATGAAGCGATAGCCGATGAGAGGGTACAACCGGTGCCATGAGTATTCACAGTCTCAATTCTTAGATGAGAGAATTCATACTCCTTAATCAATCCTGCCTCCGCTATAGTGAGTATGTCTGAAAGTATCTCATCATCAGCATGTCCGGCTTTCAATAAAACCCCTCCACACCCTACTCTCTCCAAAAGTCGACGACAGGCAGCTTTACGATCTTCATAGGATAGTATATTCTCACCCAATATTCTCACTGCCTCCGGGATATTCGGAGTGATAAGAGTAGCCGAAGGCATCAGTTGCTCCAGCATTACGTGTAAAGTAGAATGACCGTTAAGTGCCCTGCCGGAAGTGGATGTCATCACAGGATCAAGCACAACGTTTTTCAATCCGTGGTTTTTAATAAACTCAGCAATCACTTCGGCATGCTCCGCTGTAGGGATCATACCGATCTTCACCGCATCAGGCACAATATCCTCTATCACAGCGGTCAGTTGCATCCGGAGCATTTCAGGCGACACTGCTTCGTAGCCTATGACCCCTGCCGAATTCTGTGCGGTCACAGCCGTCACAACGCTCATCACATACACTCCGAGGGCTGAACCTGTGCGTATGTCAGCCTGGATTCCGGCTCCAGCAATGGAGTCGGAACCTGCGATAGAAAGGACTGTCTTAAATTTCTGCATAAAAAATCGTTCGATGCGGGGTAGAATAATCCACAACGAACGATACACCAGTTGCATCACTGTAATCCGATCGGCAGCATTACCTGCCCACGTTCAATGGGTATAATCTCAGCCGGTCTTCATGACCTGGCACCCCGTAGTATGTTTTGTCAGCGCAAAAGTAATCCAATTCCTCCAATCCACCAAATTAATTCCATAAAATAATATTCTGGAGGTGTTATTACAAATATCACAAAATATGGTACCTATCTCCTGTAATTGAATATCATATCCTTGCCAATGTCAGGATTTTTCGTTAATTTTGCAATATGAATCAAGAAAATCAAAACGTTGAGCATAAACGCATTTGGAAAGACGAATACCTAAAATGGGTATCCGGCTTCGCTAACGCTCAAGGTGGAAAGATTTATATAGGTATTGACGATGACTTGACCGTTGTTGGCATAGAAAATCTCCATAAGCAGTTGGAGGAAATTCCAAACAAGATTATCAATAATACCGGAGTATTTCCAGAGACTAATCATCTTGTTATGGAGGGCAAGGACATTATTGAGATTGTCATAGAACCCTGTGGAATGCCTATTTCTTATCGCGGCGTTTATTACTATCGTAGTGGCGCGACAAAACAAGAATTTCGCGGGGCTGCTCTTCATCAGTCTCTCTTGAAAAAGATGGGATTGAATTGGGAGGACATTCCTTGCGATGGAATCACTTTGGATGATATTGATGACGGTGCTATTGATTATTTCTTGAATCGTGCTATTGAGGAGGGACGTATGGATCCTGAATCGCGTAAATCCTCTAAAGAAGAAGTCCTATACAATTTAGGTCTTATTAAGGATGGCATTCCTACAAACGGTGCAGTTCTATTGTTTGGGAAATATCCTCAACGCAGATTTGTGACATCCAGTTTTAAGATTGGCAGGTTTGGTGCGGATGATGCAGACTTGCTAAGCCAAGATCAAATAGAAGGAAATCTTATTCAAATGACAGATAAGATAATGCAGGTATTAAGCAGCAAGTATCTTATCCGTCCGATACATTATGAGGGGTTACTACGTAAGGAACCTCTGGAAATTCCTGAAGATGCTCTTCGTGAAATTATCTTCAACAGTATTGTCCACAAATTGCAATTCGGCACATGGAATCAGATGAGCATTTATGATGACCATATACGTTTATGGAATGAAGGCGTATTGCCAGACGATTACACCGTAGAAACTCTTATGAGTAAGCATACATCCAAACCTCGAAATCCCAAAATGGCACAGGTCTTCTATCGTGCAGGATTCATCGAGGCATGGGGACGCGGCTATGAAAAGATTATGAAGGCTTTCGACAAAGCCAATCTCAAAAGGCCAGAATTTATCGTCGAGCAAGGTGGAGTTACAGCTGTAATATATCGTGAGATTTTCATGTCCGTAAGGGGCGATCAGTACCCGAACCAAAACCGAACCAAAACCGATAGAAAACCGATACAAACCGAATCAACTACCCAGAAAGGTTCAGAGAAAGGTTCAGAGAAAGGTTCAGAGAAATCACGTGACAGGATAGTCAGCGAAATGAAGGAGAATCAGTCAGTGACAATTAATGAACTTGCGACAATGCTTTCCATATCTGATAGAGCCGTATCCAAACATCTCAAGAAATTGCAAGAAGAAGGTATTATTAGACGTGTGGGTGCAGATCGTGGAGGCTTTTGGGAGGTTATCAATCATTCATCTTAGGGTTGCATTTTCTGTGCTTTCTGCATTTTATTTCTGTCGGAGTTTCTTTTGCTAGGCTTCGAAAGCTTCCACATTGACTCTCAGTTTGAACCGTGATATAGTCGAATCATATCTTGCCTCCTTCCCGTCGCCAAATTACTTGGAGATCTGAGACTGCATCATCGATGGAGAGGGTATGCTCGGCAGCATAGCAATCGAGAAGGAAATCTATGCCCGTGAAACGGCGCAGATATGCGTAGGCCTGCATGTTGGAGAGGTTAAATCGCTGCG